>JAFEFF010000009.1 GCA_018240745.1 Pseudomonadota bacterium | reverse complement strand
TGTCGCGGAAGTTGCCCTGCCACATGCCGAAGCCCTTGGAGCCGTAGAGCTGCTCCCACTTGGCCTCGCGCTCCTCCGGCGTGACCTCGAAGGTGCCGCGCGGGTCGGGCGTGTGCAGGAAGCAGGAGAAGGTCTCCTGGCAGCGCGCGAAGATCTCCAGGTAGTGCGGGCGGATCTTCGCCATCTCCTCCTTGGAGATCGGCCCGTTGTGCAACGGCGCGCACCAGTTCGGCGTGCGCTGGAAGATCGTCAGCGTGCCGGCCGTCTTCGCCACCTCCTGGATGGTCTGCACGCCGGTCGCCCCGGTGCCGATCACCGCGACGCGCTTGCCGGTGAAGTCGATCGGCTCCTTGGGAAAACGGGCGGTGTGGCAGGAGAGGCCCTTGAAGTCGTCGATGCCTTCGATCTTCGGCATCGTCGGGGCGGAGAGGGGGCCGACGGCGGTGATCAGGAAGCGCGCGCTGTGCGTGCCGCCGTCCTCCAGCGTGACGTGCCAGTCGCGCGTCGGCTCGTGCCAGTGGGCGGCGGTCACGCGGGCCGAGAAGGTGATGTCGCGGCGCAGGTCGAGCTTGTCGGCGACGAAGTTCAGGTATTCGAGCGTCTTGGGCTGCGGCGAGAAATGCTCGGTCCAGTCCCATTCGTCGAGCAGCTCCTGGCTGAACGAGTAGCCGTAGGAATAGCTCTCCGAATCGAACCGCGCGCCGGGATAGCGGTTCCAGTACCAGGTCCCGCCGACGCCGGTCCCCGATTCGAACACCCGGACTCTCATTCCGAGCTTTCGCAGGCAATGGAGCTGGTAGAGGCCGGAGATCCCCGCTCCGATGATGATCGCGTCGTACTGCATGGCCTCAAAATACCCTCCCCCGCAGGGGGAGGGCAGGGAGGGGGAATGCCGCAGGACCGATGTGCGGTTTGGCCATCCCCCTCCCGGCCTCCCCCTTCGGGGGAGGTGATCATGTCTCCCTCCCCCGAAGGGGGAGGGTTGGGGAGGGGGCTGGCCCCGGGAGACAATTGAAACGCTTGCGCCCTTCCGCCTCCCCCTATCCCCCGGCCTAGACTCCTCCCAGCGCAATTTTCGGCGCTGTCGCCGTTTCAGCGGCGACCCTCGTTCCTGAGGAGATTGCCGTGCTGTCGATTTTTTATCGCCTGATGAAGTGCGAAGGCGGCGCCACCGCCCTCGAATACACGCTGATCGCGGCCCTGGTCGGCCTCGCGGCGTTCCAGGTCACCGAGAAGATGAGCGGGCTGCCGACGATGTAGCCGTGTGATGGGCCGGTCAGGCCGCGCTCAGGAGCTGGGCCGCCACCAGGCACGCGACCATGGTGATGAGGAGTTGGTCGAACTGAATCATGGGCGCGAGCTTGCCATCCGCCGCCCGGTTCGGGGTGTGACCAAGCAGGGTCCGTGTAACGGGCCAAAGACACGATTGAAACAATCGAGACGGTGACTCCGTCACCTTGAGCCCATTCGGGGGCTGCGGTGAGGATGGAAACTCCCGTTGAGTTCTGCATCCGTTCCATATAAGATTGACGTCAATTAACGTCAAGAACAGTTTTGGAGGATGTCGGGATGGAGGGGAAGGATGGGTGTTTTTCGCGGGGATGGAATGTCGGTGGATTCGTGGACTCCGGGCCGGAAATGCCGATTCCATCGGCGTCCGACCGGTCCACACCGAAGTGGACTCTCGTGGACTCCTGCCGGAGCGCGAGCGCCTGGCCTGAGCCAGGCCGAAGGCTCCCGCACGCTCGTGCCCTCTTCGGGACTCTAGAACAGCAGCCGCTGCACCACCTCGAGCTGGATCCCGGCCGCCTCGACCATCTCGGCGATCGGCACGCTCTCGTTGGCGGCGTGGCCTTGCGCGCCCGAGCCGGGGCCGAAGTTGATGATCTCGATGCCGTCGTCGGCGTAGTAGCGGCCGTCCGAGACGCCGGTGGCGTTGAGGAACTTCACCGGGTGGCCGGTGCGGTTCTTGACCGCCGCCTCGAACGCAACGACAGTTTGGCCGTTCTCTTTAGCGAAGAAGCCGTTGGTGCCGGTCAGGAACTCGACCGTGTAGAGGCTCTTCGGCTCGCCGACGCCGTCGATCACCTTCTTCAGCTCGACGAAGGCGTCCTTCACCTTCTCGTCGGGCAGCAGGCGGCGGTCGATCTCGACCGTGCAGGCCGACGGCACGACGTTGGTGTTGTGGCCGCCATGGAACATGCCGATGTTGACCGTCGAGCGCATCGCCCCCGAGGTTCGTTTGGGGAGCGCCTTGTCGTAATAGGACTGCAGCGCGCCGCAGAGCCGCATCATGCGCAGGATGGCGTTGTCGCCCGCAGACGGGTTGCCGGCATGGGCCGCCTTGCCTTTGGTCGTGATCTTCGCCCACATCACGCCGCGCTCGGCGACGATCAGGTTGTTCTCGGTCTGCGCGCCGAGGATCAGCGCGTCCGGCCGCACCTTGCCCGACTTGCGCAGGTATTCCATGCCCTCGGGCCCGAGGTTCTCCTCGTCGGCGACGAAGGTGAAGATCAGCTCGCCCTTCCGCGGGCCGCCGCGCCGGGCGATCTCCTCGGCGAGCCAGAGCTGCACCGCCATGCTGCCCTTGCAGTTGCCGGCGCCCAGCCCGTAGACCAGCCCGCCCTTCACGAGGGCCTTGTAGGGATCGCTCTTCCAGTTGGCCCGCTCGCCGACGCCCACCGTGTCGACATGGGCATTGAAGGCGATCACCGGGCCTCTGGCCCCCGGCTTTCCGGGCGCCTTCATGCGGGCGACCACGTTGTCGACGCCCTTCTTGTGGCTGGCGATCTCGACCTTGTAGCCGGCCTTCTTCAGCCGCTTCGCCGCATAGGCGCAGATCTCGACCGACGTCCCCGGCGGGTAGGGGCTCGGGATCGCGATCAGGTCGGAGAGGATGGAAACGAGGTCTTTTTTCATGGGCAGCTTTCCTGGATCGTCCCCCTCCCCAACCCTCCCCCTGCGGGGGAGGGAGCCTCAGGGTCTTACCCTCCCCCGAAGGGGGAGGGCAGGGAGGGGGACGGCCTCAACGATTCGCCAACGCCTCCAGCACCTCGACCAGCACCTGCGTGCCGGCGGCGAGGTCCTGGGGCGTCGCGTTCTCGATCTCGTTATGGCTGATGCCGCGCTCGCAGGGCACGAAGATCATGCCGGCGGGGCAGAGTTTGGCGATGTGCATGGCGTCGTGGCCGGCGCCCGAGGGCATGTCCATGTTGGACAGGCCGAGCGCCCGGGCCTTGTCCCGCACCAGGCCGATCACCCCGGGGTCGAAGTCGGTCGGCGCCACGTTGGTCACCCGCTCGATCACGGCCGGGCAGGGGGCGGCCTTGCCGGCGACGATGGCGCGGAGCTTGGCCTCGTGCGCCTCCAGGACCTCGTTGCGCGGATGGCGCATGTCGATGGTGAAGGTCACCTTGCCCGGCACGGTGTTGGGCGAGCCGGGCGAGACCTCGACCCGGCCGATCGTGAAGCGCAGCGTGTCGGCCTCGTCGGTGGTCGCCTCGTACATGGCGGCGGCCAGCCGGGTCGCGGCAGCGTAGGCGTCCTTGCGGGCGGCGCGGGGCGTGGTGCCGGCATGCGCCTCCTCGCCCTCGATGGTGACGATGTAGCGCCGGCTGCCCTGGATCGCGGTGACCACGCCGATGGTCTTGCCCTCGTTCTCCAGCCGCGGCCCCTGCTCGATATGCGCCTCGACATAGGAATCGACGCTGAAGCCGGGCGGGCCGTCGCGCATCGGCGCCGGCGCGGCCTTCAGCGTGTCGGCCAGCGCGTCCTTCAATACGACGCCCTTCCAGTCCTTCTGGGCCAGCATGTCGTCCAGCCTGTAGGTGCCGGCGAACACCGCCGAGCCCATCGCGCCCGGCTGGAAGCGCGAGCCCTCCTCGTTGGTCCAGGCGACCGCCATCACCGGGCGCCTGGTCTTTATCCCGGCATCCTCGAGCGCCTCCAGCGCCTCGAAGGCGGCCAGCACGCCGTACATGCCGTCGAACCGGCCGCCGGTCGGCTGGCTGTCCATGTGGCTGCCGCTCAGGACCGGCGGGGCGGCCGGATCGGTTCCTTCCCGGCGCACGAACAGATTGCCGATGGCGTCGGTGAAGACGCTGAAGCCGCGCGCCCTGGCCCAGCCGGCGAGCTGGTTGCGGGCGGCGGCGTCCTCGGGCGACAGCGCCTGGCGGTTGACGCCGCCTCTGGGCGTGCCGCCGAGCTTCGCCATGTCGGCGTGGCGCTGCCACAGACGCTGCTGGTTGACGGATTTGGCCCCGCTCATGCTAGCCCTATAGCACCCAAAGGCAGGGGAGTGAGCGCCATGCATGACTATCGCGAGCGGAACCTGATCGGCTACGGGCCGAACCCGCCCGATCCGCAGTGGCCGGCCGAGGCCCGGGTCGCCGTGAGCTTCGTGCTGAACTACGAGGAGGGCGGCGAGAACACGGTCCTGAACGGCGATCCGGCGTCGGAGGTGTTCCTGACCGAGACCCCGGGCGGCGCCCCCTGGGTGGGCGAGCGCGATCTCTCGACCGAGTCGATGTACGAGTACGGCAGCCGGGCGGGCTTCTGGCGCATCCTCAGGATCTTCGACGAGCGCGGGATGAAGTTCACCTCCTGGGCAGTCGGCCGGGCGCTCGAGCTGAACCCCGCCGCCGGCCGGGCGATGGCCGAGGCGGGCCACGAGGTGGCGAGCCACGGCTATCGCTGGATCGACTACCGGGACTTCACCCTCGAGCAGGAGCTCGACCACATGGCCAGGGCGGTGAAGGCGATCACCGACTCGGCGGGCGTGGCGCCGGTCGGCTGGTATACCGGTCGCTTCGGCAAGCACACGCTGGAAGCCGTCGTGAAGCATGGCGGGTTCCTCTATTCGGGCGATTCCTACAACGACGACCTGCCCTACTGGGTCCGGGTGCCGACGGATCAGGGAGACAAGCCGTTCCTGATGGTGCCGTACACCCTCGAGGTGAACGACATGAAGTTCGCGGTGGCGCCGGGCTTCGGTATCGCCGACGGCTGGCTGCAGGCGATGAAGGACTCCTTCGACATGCTCTACGCCGAAGGCGCGCGCAGCCCGAAGATGATGTCGGTCGGCATCCACTGCCGGCTGGGTGGACGGCCGAGCCGGGCGATGACGCTGGCGCGCTTCCTCGACTACGTCGCGTCGAAGCCGAAAGTGTGGGTCGCGACGCGCCGGCAGATCGCCGAGCATTGGAAAAAGGTCCACCCGGCCTCTGGGTAAAGGCCCCGTTTCGCCGCCAAAATTCCTCATGCATCGTGCGGAAGCTCACAGACGTTGTGGATAATTGGGGTTTACAGACCCCCAAAAGGTCCGTTAGGGGACTGTTGCATGAAAGCAACAGTGCTCGCCTTCGGGCTTTCGTCGCTGGCCTTGGGGGCCTGCGTCCAGCAAACCGCCTCGCACAAGACCCTGCCGGGGCCGGTCATGTCCGTCGCCGAAGCGAAGGCGGCGGCCCTCAACCAGCGCAAGGATGAGATCATGCGCGAGCTCGCGACTTGCGAAAGCGGCGGCGCCGGCGAGTCGGAGCGGCCGATCTATGGCGGCCGCGGCGCGTTCGTCGGCCGCTTCCAGTTCATGCCGCGCACGGTCATGACCTACATCCAGCAGCGTGACGGCCGCGTCCTCAGCTTCAACGAGGCCAAGGAGCTGGCGCACGACTACGAGCAGGCCAAGGAGCTCGCCAAGTACATGATCTTCGAGCAGGGCCGCACCAACGATTGGCCGCTCTGCGCCCGCAAAATCGGCCTCGCCAACCAGGTCGCCCAGATTCAGGCGGCGCAGTAGGCGCAGGCTTCGCGCACAATTTGGTCCTTTGCCCCGGCTGGAGCCGCATGGTTTCCAGCCGGCATGCGCCATCGCCTGCTGGTCCTCGCGACGCTCCTCTCCCTCGCTGCCTGTGCCAGGCACGCCCCTCCGCAGGCCGACCGCGCGCAGTTGATCGAGCAGCGCAAGGTTGCCGCGATCAGCCAGCTCGCCGATTGCGAGAGCGGCCAGCGCGGCACCGGCAGCCGCTACGTCGGCCGCCTGCAGTTCGAGCCCCGCACGGTGATCGCCTACGTAAAGGAGCGGGACGGCCGGACGATCTCCACGCAGGAAGCCATCGCCCTGGCCAACGACTATGGCCAGGCCTCGTCGCTCGCCAGGTACATGATCTTCGAGCGCGACGCCCACGCCCAGTGGCCGGCCTGCAGCCGCAAGATCGGCCTGGCCCGCCAGGTCGCCGAGATCAGGGCGCTGTAGCTGCCGGGCCGGGCCGGCCGTCGTCCCGCAGCCAGACATAGATCGCGGGGATCACCAGCAGCGTCAGCGCCGTCGAGGAGGCCAGCCCGAAAACCAGCGAGATGGCGAGGCCCTGGAAGATCGGGTCGGTGATGATGAAGGCCGCACCGATCATCGCCGCCGCAGCCGTCAGGAAGATCGGCTTGAAGCGGATGGCGCCCGCTTCCAGCAGCGCCACGCGCAGCGCGGCACCCTCCCGCCGGCGACGCTGGATGAAGTCGACCAGCAGGATCGAGTTGCGCACGATGATGCCGGCCAGTGCGATGAAGCCGATCATGGAGGTGGCCGTGAAGGGCGCCCCCAGCAGCCAGTGCCCGAGCACGATGCCGATCAGGGTCAGCGGAACCGGGGTGAGGATGACCAGCGGCAGACGGTAGGACCCGAACTGCGCGACCACCAGCAGGTAGATGCCGAGGATCGCCACCATGAAGGCCGCCCCCATGTCGCGGAAGGTGACGTAGGTCACCTCCCACTCGCCGTCCCACAGCAGCGCCGGATGCGACTCGTCGGTCGGTTGGCCGTGGTAGTGGATCGGCAGGCCGCCCGGCTTGCCCCAGTCCATCTTCGCGATCTCGTCCTCGACCGCGAGCATGCCGTAGATCGGCGCCTCGAAGCGGCCGGCGACCTCGGCCTGGACCATCTCGGCGAACCGGCCGTCGCGGCGGAACAGGGTGTAGGACGCGGGCTCGCGCTTGACCGTGACCACGTCGCCGAGCTCGACATTCGCGCCCACCCGGCGCGTGCCGCCGGCGGGCAGCGGTGTCGAGAGAATCCGCTCGCCCAGCCATTCGGCGCTGCGCGGCAGCTTGACGGTGATGTCGATCGGCTTGGCGCCGTGGCCGCGCTGCGAGTAGCCGACCTTCACGCCGCCGATGATCGCGGCGATGGTGTCGTACACCGCCTGCTCGTCGACGCCGTAGAACTCCAGGTTCTCCTGGTTGATCGAGAAGCGCAGCCGTTCCGCCGGCTGGTGGAGCGTGTCGTCGACATCGACGACGAACGGTACCTTCTTGAAGGCGTCGCGCACCTTGAGGGCAGCCTCGCGGCGCGCCGTGTCGTCGGAGCCGTAGACCTCGGCGAGCAGCGTCGCCAGCACCGGCGGGCCCGGCGGCACCTCGACGACCCGGAGCGTCGTGCCGGGCGGCTGGGGCAGCGAGTTGAGCCGCTGGCGTACGTCGAGGGCGATGGCATGGCTGGCGCGGCTGCGTTCGCCCTTGGCCTGCAGGTTGATCTGCAGGTCGCCCTGCTCGGGTGCGCGGCGCAGATAGTAGTGCCGCACCAGCCCGTTGAAGTTGAACGGCGCGGCGGTGCCGGCATAGAGCTGCATCGACGTCATCTCGGGCAGGTCCTTCAGGCGGCGGGCGGCATCCATGAGGAAGCGCTCGGTGTCCTCCAGGGTCGAGCCCTGCGGCAGGTCGACGACCACCTGCAGCTCCGACTTGTTGTCGAACGGCAGGAGCTTGACCGTGACGTCGCGGGTGGCGAACAGGACGCAGACCGCGATCGTCGCGGCCGTCACCGCCGCCAGGAAAAGCTTGGCATTGCGCCGGCCGGTCAGCAGCGGCCGGGCGACCCTGAGGTAAAAGCGCCCCATGGCGCCCACCTCCTCATGGCCGTGGCCGGCTGGCGCCGCCTGAAAATGCCGGACGGCGATGCGCAGCAGCAGCCACGGCGTGATGACCACGGCGACGAAGAAGGAGAAGACCATCGCCATCGAGGCATTGGCCGGGATCGGGCTCATGTACGGGCCCATCAGCCCGCTGACGAACATCATCGGCAGCAGCGCCACGATGATGGTGAGGGTGGCGACGATGGTCGGGTTGCCGACTTCGGCCACCGCCTCGACGGCGCTTTCGTCCAGGCTTGCGCTACGGCGCGCCTGCCAGTGCCGGACGATGTTCTCGACCACGACGATGGCGTCGTCGACCAGGATGCCGATCGAGAAGATCAGGGCGAACAGGCTGACCCGGTTGATCGTGTAGCCCATCAGCCACGAGGCGAAGAGCGTCAGCAGGATCGTGGTCGGGATGACGACCAGCACGACGAGGCCCTCGCGCCAGCCGACGGTGAGGGTGATCAGCAGGACGATCGACACCGTCGCCAGGCCGAGATGGAACAGCAGCTCGTCGGCCTTCTCGGTCGCCGTCTCGCCGTAGTTGCGGCTCACCGTAACCACCACGTCGTTCGGCACCAGGCGTCCCTCGACCGTCTTCAGCCGCTCCAGAAGGTGGTCGGCGACGACCACCGCATTGGCGCCGCGGCGCTTGGCGAAGGCGACCGTGACCATGGGCCGTTGCTCGAGCTCGCCATTCGCAGCGCGTGTCAGCGTCCAGGTGTGCTGGCCGGGCTCGGCGGCACCGACGATCACCTTGGCGACGTCCTTCACGTAGACCGGGCGGCCGTCGCGCGCCGTCAGGAGCAGCAGGCCGATGTCGGGCACGCCCTGCAGCGTCTGGCCGGCGACCACCGGGACGTTGCGGTCGAGCTGACGGAAGGCGCCGACCAGGAACGACCGGTTGGCGCTGCCGAGCTTGTCGACCAGCTGGTTGAGCGTGATGCCGTAGAGCGCAAGGCGCTCGGGATCGGGCTCGACCCGGATCTGGTTGGGGCTGCCGCCGACGATGTAGGTCAGCCCGACATCGTCGACCTTGACCAGCTCGTGCCGGAGCTCGTCGGCGATCTGGTACAGCCCGTTGTCGGTCCACACCGCCTTGGCATTCGGCTTCGGTTCGAGAGTGAGGGTGACGATCGCCACGTCGTTGATGCCGCGGCCGATGATCAGCGGCTCCGGGATGCCCTTGGGCAGATCGGCGATGTTGGCGCGGATCTTCTCGTGGATGCGCAGCAGGGCGGTATCCTGGTCGGTGCCGACGAAGAACCGCGCGGTCACCAATACCGAATCGTCCTGGGTGAAGGAGTAGACATGCTCCACACCGTCGATGCCCTTGACGATGTCCTCGAGCGGCTTGGTGATGAGCTCTATCGCGTCACCCGCCTTGTAGCCGTTGGCGGTGACCAGGATGTCGACCATCGGCACGCTGATCTGCGGCTCCTCCTCGCGCGGCAAGCCGAGCAATGCCAGCGCCCCCACCATCAGGGCGGCGACGAGGAAGAGCGGCGTCAGCGGCGAGCGGATCGACGCCCGCGTCAGCCAGCCCGAAATGCCGAGCTTCATGGGGCCACGACCTCGTCGCCCTGCTTCACGCCGGCGAGGATCTCGATGCCGCCGGCCACCGGCAGGCCGACCTGCACGACGACCTCCCGTCCGTCCTTGAGCTTCAGATAGGTGACGCCGAAGCGGCGGTAGACGTAGCTGGCCGGCACGACCAATGCCTCGCGCGTACCGGTCGCGACATAGACAAGGGTGCGCTCGCCGACGAAGTAGTCGCCGAGGCCCTCGACCTCGGCATCGGCGATGACCCGGCCCTGGTCGATCTGCGGATAGACCAGCCGCACCGTGCCGTGGCGCAGCGTCTCCTGCTCCTGCTGCTGCAGGCCGCGCGCGCCGACCAGGATGGTGTCGCCCGGCTTCAGGAAGCGGGCGTGGCGCTCCGGCAGCTGCAGCCGCAGGATGTAGTTGTCGGCCGCCAGGGTGGCGATCGTCTCGCCCGACAGGACGACGCTGCCGAGCGAAACCGGCACCTTGAGCACGCGGCCGGCGCCGGGCGCCAGCACGGCGCCTTCCACCGACTGCTGCTCGACGACCTCGCGGTCCGAGCGCAGCGCCTGCAGGGTACGCTCGGCGGCCTCGAGCCGGGTCCGGGCCTGGTCGAGCTGCGCCTGCGAGACGGTCCCCGACGCCCGGAGCTGCTGCAGGCGGCCGTAGTCGATCTCCGCCTGCTCGCGCGCGGCGCTCTGCGCCTGCATGCGCGAGTCGAGGGCCTTGATCTGCAGCGCCAGCTTGGGGTCGACCACCAGGGCGATCCGGTCGCCGGCGGCAACCCGGTCGCCCTCGCGGACCGCGAGCGTGGTGATGGTGCCGGCGATCCGCGAGCGCGCGACGAGCTCGCGCACCGGCTCGACCGTGGCGATCACGGCCTTGCGGTCCTCGACCTGCTTCAGCGCGACCGCCTGCTGGGCCGCCGCGGGCAGGCAGAGGCCGGCGAGCAGCGCGGAGGCGGCGATGGCGGCGATGCGACTCATTCCTGATTTCCTTCGGGCGGCGTCGGCCTTGACGAATATATGAGCAGTTCCTAATTTAGCAACCATGAATGTTGAAGCCGTGAAGTCCAAGGCGCACGAGGCCGCCGATTTGCTGAAATCGATGGCCAACGACCGGCGACTGGTGGTGCTGTGCGAACTGGTGAAAGGCGAGCGCACCGTCGGCGAGCTCGAGGCCGTCGTCGGCCTCAGCCAGTCGGCGTTGTCGCAGCACCTCGCCAGGCTGCGCGAGGCCAGGGTGGTGAAGACGCGGCGCGAGTCGCAGACCATCTACTACGCGCTCGCCAACCAGGGCGTGAAGCGGCTCATCGACGTTCTGTACGACGTCTATTGCCGGCCTGCGCGTCGCAGCCGGCGCCGTTGAGAGGAGACTGTCATGTCCATCGATCGTGCCGTCATGGCCCTGGCCGGCCTGATGATCCTGGTGAGCCTGGCACTCAGCCAGCTCCACAACCCCTACTGGCTGCTGCTCACCGCCTTCGTCGGCGCCAACATGCTGCAGTCCGCGTTCACGGGTTTCTGCCCCGCCGCGATCATCTTCAAGCGTCTCGGCCTGAAGGAAGGCTGTGCCTTTTCCTGACATCGGAAGAGGATGCCGGCGCGCCGAAGGCCGACCTTGATGCACATCAAGGCGGCCGGAGCGTGCGCGGCGTGAACTGGCAACATTGGCGAGCAGGAGGAAGCGATGCCCAGGATCATCGTGCTCGGAGCCGGCATTGGCGGCATCTCGATGGCTTACGAGCTGCGCGAGACGGTCGGGCGACAGGCGGACATCACCGTCGTCTCCGATTCGGAATGGTTCCAGTTCGTGCCGTCGAATCCCTGGGTCGCGCTCGGCTGGCGCAAGCCGGCGGACATCAAGGTCCACCTGCCCGGGACGCTGGCGAAGTACGGCATCGGCTTCGACGCCGCCGGCGCACGCCGGCTGTTGCCCGCGGAAAATGCCATTGAACTCAACGACGGCCGCCGGCTGTCCTACGACTATCTCGTGATCGCAACCGGCCCGGCCCTGGCCTTCGACGAGATTCCCGGGCTGGGGCCGCAGGCCAACACCGTCTCGATCTGTCACGTCGATCATGCCGAGAAGGCGGCGGAGCGGTGGGAGCGCTTCTGCGAAAATCCGGGCCCGATCGTGATCGGCGCCGTCCAGGGAGCCTCATGCTTCGGGCCGGCCTACGAGTTCGCCATGATGGTCAATACCGACCTCCGCCGGCGGAAGATTCGCGACAAGGTGCCGATCACCTTCGTTACCTCCGAACCCTATATCGGCCATCTCGGCCTGGGCGGCGTCGGCGACACCAAGAGCCTGCTCGAGTCGGAGCTGCGCGAGCGCGACATCAAGTGGCTGACCAATGCCCGGGTCGACCAGATCGACAGCGACGCCGTCGCCTGCACCGAGATCGGAGCCGACGGAAAGCCGGGGCCCCAGCACCGCCTGCCGGCCAGGCTGGCGATGTTCATTCCTGCATTCCGGGGCGTGCCCTGCCTGATGGGCGAGGACGGCAAGGGATTGCCGGGCTTGGCCAACCCGCGCGGCTTCGTGGTCGTGGACGCGCATCAGCGTAATCCGACCTACAAGAACGTGTTCGCCGTCGGCGTCTGCATCGCCATCCCGCCGTATGAGCAGACGCCGGTGCCGGTCGGGGTGCCCAAGACCGGTTACATGATCGAATCCATGGTCACCGCGGTCGCGCACAACATTGCCGCTCTGGTCGCCGGCAAGGCTCCCGAGCGCGAGCCGACCTGGAATGCGGTGTGCCTGGCCGATTTCGGCAATGACGGCGTGGCCTTCGTCGCCCTGCCGCAGATCCCGCCGCGCAACGTCAACTGGTCGGGCCGCGGCTACTGGGTGCACGCCGCCAAGGTTGGCTTCGAGAAGTACTTCCTGCGCAAGGTCCGCAACGGCACCAGCGCGCCCATCTACGAGCGCGCCGTCATGAAAATGCTGGGCATCGACAAGTTGCGCAAGGATGCTCGCCCGCCGAAGAAGGCGGCGTAGGCCGGCTCGGCGTCAGTTGCCCAGCCGGTAGAGCTTCATGGCATTGTCGCGGGTGACCTTGCGCCGCGCCTCGGGCGAGACGGTCGTGAGTTCCTTGTTGAGGAACTCCTGGCTGTCGGGCCAGATGCCGTCGGGATGCGGGAAGTCGGAACCCCACATCACGTTGTCCTCGCCGAGATGGTGGAGCAGCTCCACGCCGACCGGGTCGGTCTGGTAGGTGGCGTAGAACTGGCGGTACCAGTACTCGCTGGGCTTCATCTTGAGGTCGAGATCCTGGAACTGGTCCTCCCATTCGAGGTCCATGTGCTGCAGGACGTAGGGGATCCAGCCGATGCCCGCCTCGCCGATCACCACCTTCATGTTGGGATAGCGCTCCGGCGCGCCGGAGAACATCAACCCCATGAGCATGGTGCTCATGTGCATCTGGAAGCCGGTGATGTGCACCGCCTGGATGCGACGCACCACGTGCTGCGGGAACTTGGTGTAGTCCGGCGAGCGGCCGCCGATGGTATGGAAGTGCAGCGGGATGCCGGTCTCGTGGGAGAACTTCCATAAGGGCTCCCAGTGCTCGTCCCACAGCGGCACCATGTCGGGCCGGTTGGCGATGTCGAGGCCGCGCACCCCGCGCTTGGCGTTGCGCATCGCCTCGGCGACCGATTCCTCCATGTTGTAGTTCGGGATGTTGGCCAGGCCGATCAGCCGGTCGGGCGCCTGCTTGCAGAAGTCGTGAAGCCAGTCGTTGTAGATGCGCAGCATCTCCAGCGCGGCTTCCGGGTCGTTGAGGCGGCCGCTCGAGCCCAGCACGCCGTACAGGATCTCGGCCTGCACGCCGTCGCGGTCCTGGTCCTTCAGTCGCAGCTCGACGTCGGTGAGGCGGCGGATGCCCTTCTTGCCGTCGTCGTACAGGCCGGTGGAGGCCATGCGGTCGGAGCGATGGATCACGCCCGGGACGTATTCGCGGCCGGCCGAGCCCATGCCGTTCATCAGCCCGAACTTTGCGCCCTTGGCGCTCACCCATTCGGGGCCCTTGGGGCCTTCGACGACATGGGGCATGCGGTCCTTGAACTGGGCCGAGGCGTTCTTGGTGAAGAGGTCGGGGGGCAGCCAGATCAGGTCGACATGGCCATCGGCGGAAATGACGTCGTATTTCATGGGCCGTTCCTCCAGGAACTCGATCATCCGCCCGTCAGGTGCGAGGACGCAAGATCGTCAGCGCGATACCACCCATGATCGTGGCCGATGCGATCACTAGGCGGCTCGACAGCGGCTCGGCGAGCAGGATCACCCCTCCCGCCGCCGCAATCGCCGGCACGCTGAGCTGGATCACTGCGGCCGATGCTGCCGTAAGCGCCGGCAGCGCCGCGTACCACAAGACGTAACCGAGCCCGGAAGTGATGGCGCCGGAGATCGCCGCGTAGAGCGCGCCGGTCTGGTCGACCGACGTGCTGGTCTGGTGGGCGAGGAAGAGGGCGGCCGCGAACGGCACCGCACGGAGGAAGTTGCCGGCGGTCGCCTTGGTCGGATCCTTGGTCCCGCGGCCGAGCAGGGAGTAGGCGGCCCAGGAAATGCCGGCTGCGATCATGAAGGCGGCGCCCAGAAGGGGCGGAGCGCTCAAGCCCGGTAGCAGCATGTAGACCAGGCCGGCGACTGCGACGAGCAGGCCCGCGATCTGCAGGCGGCGCAGGCGCTCGCCGATGAAGAAGCCCCACGACAGCATCGCTGTCTGCACCGCGCCGAACAGCAGGATCGCGCCGGTCGCGGCCGAGAGCTGGCGGTAGGCGAAGGAGAAGGCGGCGGCATAGCCGAACAGGCAGGCTGCGCCGGCCCAGCTTCCGGCCTCGGTCGGCCGGCTACCACGGGCGCGCACGATCACCGCGAGCACGAGCGCGCCCGCGGCGAGCCGGATCGCGGTGAAGCTCGCGGCATCGATCGCCGTGTCGCGCAACGCCACACGGCACAGCAGCGAGTTGCCGGCGAACGCCAGCATCGCCAGCGTTGTGATCAGGATCAGCCGTGGCATTCCGTCGGATGGTCCTAGCACGTTGCGACGGGGATTGCCGCGCGTTACCAACAGGTGTGAGCGAGTACCAATCCTGGCTGGCGCAATTCGCGTCGGCTCTCGAGCGCGGCGACGCCGACGCGGCCGGCCTGCAGTTCATCGACGAGAGCTACTGGCGCGACCTCGTCGCCTTCACCTGGAACATCGTCACCTTCGAAGGGCGGCCGGCGATCGAGGGCATGCTGAAGGCGCGGCTGGCCGACGTGAAGCCGTCCTTTTTCCTGCCAGATTCCCTGGCACCAGGCGCGGACGAGGGCTGGTTCACCTTCGAGACCGCCGTGGGGCGCGGCCGCGGCCATGTCCGGCTGAAAGACGGCAAGGCGACGACGCTCTTCACCGCGCTGATCGAGCTGAAGGGGTTCGAGGAGCAGGCCGGCCCGACGCGGCCGTTCGGCACCGACCATGGCGCGTTCAGGGACCGCGTCACCTGGGGCGACCGCCGCCGCGCCGATGCCGACGAGCTCGGCGTCACGCGCCAGCCGTTCGTGCTGATCGTCGGCGGCGGGCAGGGCGGCATCGGGCTGGCGGCGCGGCTGAAACGGATCGGTGTGCCGGCGCTGGTCGTCGATGCCCACGAGCGACCGGGCGACGCCTGGCGCAAGCGCTACAAGTCGCTCTGCCTGCACGATCCGGTCTGGTACGACCATCTGCCGTACCTGCCGTTCCCCGACCATTGGCCGATCTACACGCCCAAGGACAAGATGGGCGACTGGCTCGAGTCCTACACGAAGATCATGGAGCTCGACTACTGGTCGTCCTCGCCGTGCCGGCGTGCGACCTGGGACGGGCAGAAGCGCGAATGGGCGGCCGAGGTCGAGCGCAACGGCAAGACGCTGACCGTGCGGCCCAAGCACCTCGTGCTCGCCACCGGCATGTCGGGCTTCCCGGAGATCCCGAAGTTTCCGGGCGCGGACAAGTTCAAGGGCAAGCAGCACCATTCGAGCGCGCATGGCGGCGGCGAGGGCTGGGCGGGCAAGCGCTGCATCGTCGTCGGCTCGAACAACTCGGCGCACGACATCGCCGCCGACCTGTGGGAGCACCGCGCCGACGTCACCATGCTGCAGCGCTCGCCGACCCTGGTGATGCGGTCGGAGTCGCTGGCGCGCAACCGGCCGCTCTATTCGGAGGAGGCGCTCGCGAAGGGCATCACCACGGAGAAGGCCGACTTCACGGTCGCGTCGCTGCCC
Source organism: Pseudomonadota bacterium (assembly GCA_018240745.1). Lineage (GTDB taxonomy): Bacteria > Pseudomonadota > Alphaproteobacteria > Reyranellales > Reyranellaceae > Reyranella. The sequence continues at coordinate 44,231 of JAFEFF010000009.1, read as the reverse complement.
TATGCGCTGCAGCCGGCGGCGTCGCAGCCGACCACGGCCCGCATCCGCCAGGAGGATGCCGACTTCTATGCACGACTGGAGAAAGCGGGCTTCAAGCTCACTTTCGGCGAGGACGAGAGCGGCATCGGCACGATGTATATGCGCCGCGGCTCGGGCTACTACATCGATGTCGGCGCATCCGACCTGATCTCGGACGGTGAGATCAAGCTCCGGACGGCGGAGATCGACCGGCTGACCGAGACGGGCGTGGTGCTGAAGGACGGCACGGCGCTGCCGGCCGACCTCATCGTCTATGCGACCGGCTACGGCTCGATGAACCAGTGGGCGGCGGCGCTGATCTCAGCCGAGGTCGCCGACAGGGTCGGCAAGGTGTGGGGCCTCGGCTCCGGCACGGCCAAGGATCCCGGCCCGTGGGAAGGCGAATTGCGCAACATGTGGAAGCCGACTGCGCAGGAAGGGCTGTGGTTCCATGGCGGCAACCTCGCCCAGTCGCGGCACTATTCGCGCTTCCTCGCGTTGCAACTCAAGGCGCGACTGGAGGGGATCGCAACCCCGGTCTACGCTCGCGCCAAGGTGCATCACAAGGCTTGAGCGGATGAGAGTCGTTTCGCTTCTGGTCGCGGCGCTGCTGCTCGCGGGCTGCGGCAATTTCTATCCGGGCGATCCGGTCGAGAACAAGCCGCACTTCACCGCCGTGCTAAAGGGCGACAGCCCGGGATGGGCCAGCCTGACTGCGAGTTACTCGCCGTCACGCCGCATCCTGACCTGGAGCCTCGACTATCGCGGTCTGTCCGGCCCGATCACCTGGGCTGAATTTCGTGGCCCAGACATCGAGGGCACCGATTCGTCGATCGTGCCGATAAACCTTCCGCTCGAAGGCAACCCGCATCCCGGCGAGGCAACCCTGACAGAGCGGCAGGCTGCCGATCTCGAAGCCGGCCGCTGGTACGTCGTGCTCAAGACCGAGAAGTTCCCCGCTGGTGAAGTGTGCGGACCGGTAGTAGCGGCGCGCTAGGCAAGTCTGGCGCTGATTGATGTGCATCAATCAGCGCGCCGCGGCCGCGCGATAAATTTTGTGCATGGGAAAATGGCAACCGATAGCCAGTGCGCCCTTCGATCGCGACCTTCAGCTCAGCGTGATCGAGGAAGGCGAGGTGCATGCGCTCGCCTTTCCCTGTCGTCGCACGGGGTCGGGATGGTTCAACAGCGAAGGCGAGCGGGTCGAGGTCAATCCTTCTCATTGGCGCGATTGGGCGGAGATGGGCGACGGTTGATCGGCCGATCCAGCCTGGCCAAAGTCGCTTCTTCCTCTTGCAGGAGCGAGATGATTATCCGCCGCCGGTTCGGGTCGGTCTCGGTTTCGAGCAGTTTCCGGTAATGGCGGATGTTGAGCTCATGGATCTCGCGGGCTGAAGTCGACATGACCAAGTCTTGCACAATGGGGCAACAGGTAGCGTCGGTTGGCGCCGGGACCAACCTCGCAACCCCACAAAAAGTTGATCCCGATCAAACTCGTCGAAGATTTTGTCGGCTAGGCTTCATCGCCAACGGAGCCGCTTGCCAATGAATCGCAACGTCCCTGACATCAAGGCGTCCGTCGGGCGGAAGGGTCCGGCGATCCGCGCCGCCCATCCCTGGAGCGTGTCCAGGCGGCCCGAAGGTGCTGTCCGCCAGCTTCTGAGCGACGATGAACGGGCGCGGCTCGCGGTGATCGCCTCGGTCGTCCGATGCGCGAAGGGCGAAAGCATCTACCGGGCAGGTGAGCCTGTCGATGCGATCTACAATATCATCTCCGGTGTCGTGAAAGCCTTCTCGGCCGAGGCCAACGGCAGCGACCACATCCATGCGTTCCTGTTCGCCGGCGACCTTCTCGGCCTTTCCGATGATGGACGATACGTCAACTCGGCGGAGGCAGTGACGCCGGTAACGGCCTATCAGTTGCCGACGGCAAAGCTCCAGAGCCATCTGCGCAGGGACGCCGGCCTGGAGTTCCACGTGATCTGCAAGCTCTGCCAGGAACTGCGCCAGGCGCAGCGACATGCCTTTCTCGTCGCCAGTCGGGAAGCGCTGCCCAAGCTGGCGATGTTCCTGCAGCTCCTGGAAGACCTCCAGGCCGGCCGCGGCGAGCCGATCAACGAGATCCATCTGCCGATGGATCGGACCGAGATCGCCGAGTTCGTCGGCATGTCGCTCGCCGCCGTGAGCCGCGGCTTCAAGAAGCTCACGGTCCGCGGCGTCATCGAGGTGCGCAACCGACAGCACGTGAAGATCAAGGATCGGGCGGCCTTCAACGAGCTGGCCGATCTTTCCGCCAGCCGCGCCAGCGAGAGCGGCGCATGAAGATGGTCGTCGCGCTGTCGGGCCTGCTGGTGGCGGCGACTCTTGCCGCGGCCCGCACGCAGGCTGCGGACGTGCAAAATGGCCGACGATTGGCACAGCAGGTTTGTGCCGAATGCCACGCCGTCCTTCCCGAAGAGCCCCGGTCGCCCAATGCGCATGCGCCGACCTTCCAGGAACTGGCGCGAACGCCCGGCATGACGAGCATGGCCTTGAGCGTGGCGTTCACGACCCCGCATGCCGGAATGCCGATGTTCAAGCTGACGTCCGAGCAGGCGGCGGACATCATCGCCTACATCCTCGGTCTTCGGGCGGAGTTGCGCGGTCCCGATGTCCCGGGCCGGCGTGCGTTCGTCGAGCGGGCGGAGATCGGTGCGAATGATATTCGCGGACCATCCGATCTCCCCAACCGGCCGTTGACTCTGCCCATGCTCACCCCATCTTCCCATCGGGCGGTTACGGCATCGAACGCAAGATGAGGGGCGAGGGCTTCGCAGATCGATTCAGCGTCGCGCTGGCGACGGCGCGGGCGACTCCCTTTCAGAAGAAGATCGCCATCGTCATCGGCCTGCTGTGCCTGATGATCTTTCTCGGCGTCGCACCGTTCGTGCGCACGCCCTTGCCGCGCATACCGGCGTTCATTCCCGCCTATCAGGCGGCGTTGTTCTTCATCGACCTCATCACTGCGGCGCTGCTGATCGACCAATGCCTGCGGCTGCGCTCGCTCAGCCTGCTCGTGCTGGCGGCGGGCTACCTGTTCGACGCCCTGATGATCGTGTCGCACACCCTGAGCTTCCCGGGCGCCTTCAGCTCCCAGGGATTGATGGGAAGTGGTCCACAGACCACCGCGTGGCTCTATATTTTCTGGCACGGCGGCTTCCCGCTGTTCGTCATCGGCTACGCCTTGTTGCGCGACCGCGATGCGGCGATGAGACGGTGGATGGCGAGGCCGAGCACGGCTGCCGCGTTGGCCGTTGCCGTCGTGCTCCTGCTCGTGGCCGGGTTGACCCTGCTTACGACCGCCGGTCACGATCTTCTGCCGGTCGTGATGCGGGGCAACAACTACTCGTTATTGGTCACCAAGGGCTTCAGCCCGGCGGTCTGGCTGCTGACTCTCGCGGCGCTCGGCATGTTGTGGCAGCGCGCGCTCCGCGTGGTCGATCTCTGGCTGATGCTGGTGATGTGGGTCTGGCTGTTCGACATCGGCCTGTCGGCGATCCTGGGCGCCAGCCGGTTCGACCTCGGCTTCTATGCAGGCCGTCTCTTCGGCCTGATCGCGGCGGGCTTCCTGCTGGTCGCCCTGGTCGTGGAGATGGCGCAGCTCTACGCCGGTGCGATACACGCGCTCGCCGCCGCAGACGATAGACTCGGCAAGGCGGAGCGGGCGCGCGAGCTTGTCGAGCGGGCCGAAGGGGTCGCGCCGCGCCTGCCCCGAGCGTCACCGCCGCAAATTACCGTCGATGCCTTCATCCGCCAGCAGAACATCGCGCACTATCGCAGGCTTCTCGGATCGGACACCCTGAGCGGGGCCAACCGGCGCACCATCGAGCAGCTGCTCAAGGATGAGGAGCGCGGTTGAACGACCGTCCGCGGGCGTGACGATCAGCCGAACTTGTAGTCCCAGCCGATCCATTTGCAGAGCGCGCGGCCCATCACCTTCTCCTGGTCCTGGCCCTTCAGCCACGGCAGCTCCTCGGTGAAGAAGGTCACGCACTGGCGATAGGTGCAGGGCATGCGGGTGATGTCGGTGCCCCAGAACAGCCGGTCGGGCCCGTACGCGTCGAAGATGCGGTGCAGCCCGTCCTGGATGTTCCTGAACGGATAGGGTTGCGTCGAATAGTGCGGCGCACCGGTCATCTTGACCGCGACGTTGGGCAGCTTCGCGAGCGCCGTCATCTCGTCGAGATGGATGAAGGCCTCGGCATCCTGGCCGAGCCGGTTGAGGCCGCAATGGTCGAGGATCAGCTTGAGGCCGGGGTAACGCTCGGCGATGCGGCGGAACTCCTCGAGGAAGATGCCGCCCATCATGGCGACGGCGAGGCCCGCCTTCTCCGCCTCCGGCCAGATCCAGTCGAGCGCGCCCTCGTGCAGCAGCTTCTGCTCGGCCGGTTGCAGCAGCGCCCAGCGCAGGCCCATCATTCCGGGCTGCCGGCGCCAGGTCGGGATCAGGGCCTTGTTGCCCGGATCCTTGGGATCGAACTGGCCCATCACGGCGAAGCGGTCGGGATATTTCCGCGCCGCCTCCAGCGCCATGTCCTGCGAGGTCGGGTCCCAGCTCATCGGCGGATGGATCAGAGCGGCATCGACCCCCGCCTCGTCCATCTCCCTCAGCATCTGCGCGGCGCTGACTTCGCTGACCTTGCGGTGCTTGCCGGTCGGCGGCGTCACGGTCTGGCGCCAGATGTGGACTTGCGCGTCGATGATCTTCACGGGCGGTACTCCTCTTTCGCTGGGGACGCGCCACTCCAGTGGCGCGTTCTTGTCCTTTCGGCACGGTGCGGGCTCTCGCGCCTCAGAAGGCGCTGCCGCCCGCCAGCGCATATGAATGCGCTCAATTCGGCGTCGGCGCGTTCGGGTCGAGCAGCTTCTCGCGCTTCAGCTCGCTCCACAGCTCGGTCGGGATCTTCACCGACAGGCGCTCGACGTTCTGCTTCACCTCGCTCGCAGCGAGCGCGCCGGGAATCACCGCGCACAGCGCCGGATGGAACAGCGGGAACTGCATCGCCGCCGCGCCGAGCTCGACGCCGTGGCGCTTGCATACCGCCTCGATCCTGCGCGCCTTCTCGATCAGGTGGGGCGGCGCCTGGGCGTAGTCGTGAGTGGTGTCGTCCTTCACGCCGCCGGTCAGGATGCCGGAGTTGTACGGCCCGCCGAGGATCACCGACACGCCGCGCTTCACGCACTCGGGCAGGAAGGCCTCGAGCCCGCCCTGCTCGAGCAGGGTGTAGCGGCCGGCCAGCAGCATGCAGTCGAAGTCGCCGGCCTGGATGAAACGCAGCGAGGTGTCGCTCTCGTTGATGCCGACGCCGATCGCGCCGATGACGCCGGCGCGGCGCAGCTCGTCGAGCGCCTTGAAGCCCGAGTCCATCACCGTCTTGAAGCGCTGGTCGAGGATGGCGCGATCCTTGATCGTCCAGAAGTCGACGTCATGCACCAACGCGATATCGATGCGCGAGATGCCGAGCCGGAAGTACGAGTGCTCGAGCGAGCGCATCACGCCGTCGTAGGTATAGTCGAACACCGGCGCGAAGCCGGGCAGGCCGTTGGCGCGGAAGTCGGCCGGCGGTTTCTCGCCCGGCTTCATGGCGTGCATGATGCGGCCGATCTTGGTCGACAGGACGTAGTCGTCGCGCGGCTTCTCGCGCAACGCTGCCCCCATGCGCAATTCGCTCCGCCCGTAGCCGTAGAACGGCGAGGTGTCGAAGTAGCGGACGCCCAGGTCGTAGGCGACGTTGGTGAGTTCGATTGCCTCGGCATCCGAGATCGTCGCCCGGAACCCGCCCATTGGTGCGCCGCCCAGGCCGAGCGTGGTGACTTCGAGCGGCGTCTTGCCGACGCGGCGGCGGGGAAGAGTCATGGCGTTTCCTCGGGATGCTTTGTCGCAAGTCTACCCTTGGCATTGCCTCGCGCAATCGGCTCGTCGAAACTGGTGAAATCGAGGGGCACGCCGTAGAGCGACGCAAAAGATCGAGGGAGCGCATGAGGGTCAGGGGGCTCGTCGGCTTTCTTCTTGTCGTCTTGTGTCCGGGATTTGTCCACGCAGCGGACTGCATCGCGATCCGGCAGGGCGAGGTGTCGATCAGCCAGGGTGCCGGGTGCGGTGATCTCAAGCTGGTGTCACGCGCGGACGGGGCGCCTGCGGCGACCTGGGCCGAGTTTGCCAGGCCGGATGGTCCGGCCGAATGGCGCTACAACGAGTGGATCCGCCGCGAAGTCGCGGAACGGCCGCGCGACAAGTTCGCCATCGAATCGCTCTATCGTTCCGACCGGCTGATCTCGGCCCGCTATTCCTTCCACGACTCGGTCAATGTCGACGCCACGCGCTGGACGCTGCTCTCGCCGGACGACCTGGTGAGCCTGGGAGCGGCGGCCAACGCCTGCTGGCGTCAGTTCGCCAACGACAAGGAACGCGGTGCAGCCTTTGCCAGGGACTGGGCGACCGAACGGCCGTGGGTCGACCGTGACTTCGAGCTCGGCCTGTGGCCCGAGGTCATGCGCGAGATCATCGGACCGGATGTGTTGGATCCGGTGCCTTCGGCCGGCCGCACGCTCCGCGTCTTCGTCTGGGTGCTGCGCGACCAGGCGCGCTGGACCTTCGGCGACCTCGGCGCACGCGTCGATTTCGGCGAGCTGTTGGGCAAGCAGGCGGGGCCATTTTCCTGCTCCTTCGTCAACGCCGACCTGAAGGCGATCGCCAGGGCCGGCGCGGCCGTGCCGCCGTAGTCTCTCATTGGAAATGAGTCCTAACACGCAACGCCTTACGCCGGATTGTCGAGGCTGAAGACGCCGGTGTCCTCGTCGTAGGCGAAGATCTCGCCGTAGCGCGCCCACGAGGTCACGGTCTTGAGGGTCTGCTCGGCGGACAGGACCGGCATGTGGTCCTCGAGTTCGTCCTTGAAGCGGCTGGCGGGCGCGGCGTGGCTGCCGCGCTCGTCGAGCACGCGCTTGATGTGGCCGGCGAGCGGCACGTAGGCCAACACGTGCTGGGAGAATAGCCGCTTGCGGCCGTCGGGATCGAGGTCGACGAACCGACGGCCAGCGTCGGTCAGCCTGATGTCGCCCTCCGCCACCTCGGCGAAGCGCAGGAGCTGAAGCGTTTCCGCGACCGGGAACAGGTCGTCGATCTCCATTTGCAGCGGCCCCGCCAGGGCCGGCAGGTCGGCCTTGCCGTGATGAGGCTCTGCGGCGACCTGCTCCATGAGGCCGGCCAGCAGGTTTGGCGATACGCGCCGCAGCTCCAGGGAGATGCCGGTGCCGGGGAACATGCCCTGCACCGTCTTGCCCGGCGTGCGCGCCGTCATGCGCGCATAGATGTCGTCGACCAGTGCGCGGAACGCCGGGTCGAGGCGATTGCGGGGCTGCGGCAGCGTGACGTTGATTTCGGCCGAGATGCGGCCCGGATTGGAGGCCAGCACCAGGATTCGGTCGGACATCAGCACCGCCTCCTCGATGTTGTGCGTCACCAGCAGGATCGAGGAGATCGGCATGCGGCCTTCGCACCACAGGTCGAGCAGGTCGGTGCGCAGCGTCTCGGCCGTCAGCACGTCGAGCGCCGAGAAGGCCTCGTCCATCAGCAGCAGCCGCGGATGCACGACCAGCGCGCGCGCAAGGCCGACGCGTTGGCGCATGCCGCCGGACAGCTCCTTCGGGTAGGCGCTCTCGTAGCCGTCGAGGCCGATCAGGTCGATCGCCGCCAGCGCGCGCTTGTGGCGCTCGGCCGGGGCGACCCGCTGCGCCTCGAGGCCGATCTCGACATTCTCCAGCACGGTGAGCCAGGGAAAGAGGGCGAAGGTCTGGAACACCATCGCGACTTCCGGCGCCGGTCCCTGCACTGGCCGGCCGGCGATCGATACCGTGCCGCTGCTGGCCGGCATCAGACCGGCAATGATGCGCAGCAGCGACGACTTGCCGGAACCCGAACGGCCGAGCAGCGAGACGATCTCGTTGGTGCGCAGCGTAAGGGTGACGTCGTCGAGCACCAGCAGGTCCTCGCCGCTGCCCTTGGGATAGAGCTTGCGGACGTGGTCGGCGACCAGCAGGTCGTTCGTGGTCGAGGGCAGGACGGTGTCCATGGCGGTCCTCTCAGTCCAGGCGGTAGCGCCGTTCGGCCAGGCGATAGAGCGGCCGCCACAGCAGGCGATTGCACGACACGACCATCACCGACATCACGCCGATGCCGAGCACGACGCGGGCATAGTCGCCCGCGGCCGTGGCGTCCGCGATATAGGAACCGAGACCCGCGGCGCGCAGCCGGGTGTCGCCCCAGCTCGCCACCTCGGCGACGATGCTGGCGTTCCACGAGCCGCCGGCCGCGGTCAGCGCGCCGGTCACGTAGTAGGGCAGGATCCCGGGAATGATCACCTGGCGCCACCACTGCCCGTGGCGCAGCCGGAACAGGGTCGAGGCCTCGCGCAGATCGGTCGGGAAGGCCGAGGCGCCGGCGATCACGTTGAACAGGATGTACCACTGGGTGCCCAGCACCATCAGTGGGCTGAGCCAGATGTCGGGATGGAGATGCCAATGGACGATCACCACCACGGCGATCGGGAACAGCACGTTGGCTGGAAAGGCGGCAAGGAATTGCGCCACCGGCTGCACCTTGGCCGCCGCCCAGGGCCGAAGCCCGATCCACACTCCGGCGGGCACCCAGATCAGGCTGGCGAGCGCGATCAGCACGACCACGCGGGCGAAGGTCAGCAAACCCATCTCGACCGCGACCAACACGTCGTGCAGGTCGAGGGACTGGCGGGTGAACACCACGATCCGCCACAGCGCGTAGGCGACGATCGCCAGCACCAGGACGATCCAGGCGAGGTCGAACCGGCGGGCGGTAGAGGAGCGCACGACAACCGGCGGCGCAGCGGGTCGCGGCACGAGGCGCTCGACGAAGCCGCCCAGCCAGCCCATGGCCTGCGCCGTGCGGCGGATCAGGCGGGCGCGGCGCCACAGGTCGTAGACCCATGACTGCGGCCGTTCGCGCGCGGCGGTCTGCTCGAAGCGGAACTTGTCGGCCCAGGCGACGATCGGCCGGAACACCAGCTGGTCGTAGAGCAGGATCACGACCGCCATGGCGGCCACCGCCAGCACGACGGCGCCGATATCCTTCTCGTCGATCGCCACGGCAAGCCACGAGCCGATGCCCGGCAGCTTTATCGTCGTGTCGCCCACGGTGATCGCCTCGGACGCGACGACGAAGAACCAGCCGCCCGACATCGACATCATCGTGTTCCAGATCAGCCCGGGGGCGGCGAACGGCGCCTCGAGCCGCCAGAAGGTGAGCCAGGGCGATAGCCGGAAGTGTTGGCTGACCTCGATCAGGTCGCGCGGCACGGTACGCAGCGACTGGTAGAAGCTGAACGCCATGTTCCAGGCCTGGCTGGTGAAGATGGCGAAGATCGCCGCGCACTCGGCGCCCAGCTCGCTGCCCGGGAACAGCCGCAGGAAGTAGGTGACGGTGAAGGTCAGGAAGCCCAGCACCGGCACCGACTGCAGGATGTCGAGCGCCGGCAGGATCACCAGCTCGGCCTTGCGGCTCTTGGCGGCCAGGGCGGCGACCACGAAGGTGAACATCAGCGAGGCGACGATCGCCGCGAACATCCGCAGCGTGGTGCGCAGCGCGTATTCGGGCAGGTTCATCGGGTCGAGGACGATCGGCTGGCCGACCAGCCGCTCGGCCGGGGCGGCGATCTGCCGTGCGCCATGGGCGAGGATCGCAAAGGCGGCCGCGATCAGGATGAAGATCGCGAGGTCGTAGAGGTTGGGGGTCAGCCCCTCGCCGGCCAGGCCCAGCGGCGGCTGACCCGGGCGAGCCGGATCGTTGCGGCGCATGATGGGTGGCTGTCCATGACGTGTTTCATCCTCGCGTCGGCGGCGGCAGGGGCGCTGCGCCGATACGCCTCGGCCTGAAGATGGTCAAGCCTTTACGTCTTTCTTTCTCCCCTTGGCGGATTCCGCCAAGGGGAGGTGTCGGCGTCTTACGCCGACGGAGGGGTCATGAGTCACTGGAGCTGCACTGCGGCCCACGACCCCTCCGCCCGCGAAGACGCGGGCACCTCCCCTTCGCGGACTCCGCGAAAGGGAGGAAGTCTGTCATGGCTGCGGCGCCGTCGGGCCTTCGCTGCGTGTCGTCGTGCGGCGCATGTCGCGCACGACGTGGAGATCGTCGAAGCGACGCACGCGGTGCATGGTCGTGCGGTTGTCCCACATGACGAGGTCGTGCTGCGCCCAGCGATGGACATAGACGAACTGCGGCTGGGTCGCGTGCTCCATCAGGTCGCGGATGAAGGCCATCGCCTCGGGCTGCGGCCAGCCGACGATGGTGCCGATATGGGCGGCGAGGAACAGCGACTTGCGGCCGGTGACCGGATGGGTACGCACCAGCCGCTGGCGCACCGGCGTCATGGCCACCCGCTCATCCGGCAAGAAGTCGCTGAAGCCGAGCTGGCCGCGCGAGTAGATCAGCGAGTGCTCGCACACCAGATCTTCGATCTCGGCCTTCGTCGCGTCGTCGAGCGCATCGTAGGCGGCGCGCATGTCGGCGAACTCGGTGTTGCCGCCGTCGGTCGTCACCACGCGGCCGCTCAGGATCGAGTAGCGGGCCGGGGTGGCGCGGAACGACGCATCGGAGTGCCACAGCCGATTGCCCAGCGCCGCCATGCGCTTCTTGTTGTCGCGCGCGGCGATGCGGCCCTCCTTGTCGAGGTTGGAGACGTCGGCGAACACCACGGGCAGGCGGAGCTCGGCGTCGCGGGCGCCGGAGTTGGCGCCCTCCTCGAGCGGGCCGAAGTTCCGTGTGAAGGCGAGCTGCTGCTCGTCGGTGATGTCCTGGCCGGGAAGCACGAGGACGGCATGTGCGTCCATCGCCCGCTCGACCGCCGCGACCTGGTCGGGCATGAGCGGCTCGCGGAGATCGACGCCGGTCATGCGCGCACCGATGTGCTTGGTCAGGGGCCGGACCTCGATCGCTGCCATGCACGCTTCCTCAATCGGTCTGGCGCAGCCGCGAGGGCAGGAGCTCGCCCTTGCTCTCGAGCACCGGATAGGCGGCTGCCGCCACGATGTGGTTGTTGACGATCTTGAGGTCGCGCAGCGCATCGAGATGCAGCGAACTGGTCTCGGTCGTGTCGGACCGGCGCGAGCGCAGGCGGTCGAAATGGGCATCCATCGAGGCCGCCTGCAGGGAGCGGAACACCTCCTTCTCGCTCGCCAACAGGCGGGCGGCGCGCTCGTCGCCGGACATGAACAGCGAGGCGGCGGTGCGGATGTTCGCGATCAGCCGGTCGATCATCGACAGCAGCTCGGCCCGGCCCGACTCCGAGAAGGCGAGGCCGCGCTTGTCCAGCCGGTTGGCGATGCCGAGCAGGTTGCGGGCGACGATGTCGCCGGCCTGCTCGATATTGGTGGCGAAGGCCAGGATTTCTCGCGCGCGGCGGATGTCGGCGTCGCTCAACGCGTCGCCATCGAGCGCGGTGACATAGGCCTTGATCGCGGTGTTCAGCTTGTCGAGGACGTCGTCGATGCGCTTGGTCTGGCCGATCTGGCGGCGGTCGCTCCGTTCGAACGTGTCGCGCAGGCCGACCAGCATGCTCTCCAGTACGTCGGCCATGCGCAGCGCCTCGCGAGAGGCGCCGCCCAGCGCCAGCACCGGCGTCTCGCGCGCCGCCGGATCGAGATAGATCGGCCGGCCGGGATCGGTCTGGTCGAGCTTGATCGGCAGCCAGCGCTTCAGCAGCCGGGCGTAGGGATCGAGCAGCGGGAAGAAGATCAGGGCCAGCGCGAGGTTGAAGGCGGTGTGGAAGTTGGCGACGGCGCGCGCATTGTCCGGCTCGACGGTCACCATCAGGCGGCTGAGCCAGGGCAGGGCGGCGAGCGCGACGACGACGCCGATCAGCCGATTCAGGAGATTGCCGATCGGCAGCCGTCGCGCGGCCGGGTCGTCGCCGGCGCTGCCTTCCAGCAGCGGGTTTATGGCGGTGCCGAGATTGGCGCCCAGCACCAGGGCGAAGGCAGCGAAAGGCGGGACCAGCCCCTGGGCCGCGAACGACATCACGACCAGCACGACCGCGACGCTCGAATGCGCGGCCCAGGTGACGGCTGCGGCCAGCAGCACGTCGAGCAGCGGCTGGGTGGCGATGGCGCCCAGCAGCAGGCGCAGGCTCGGCACGTCCTCGTAGGGCCGCAGCAGGGCGATGAACTGCTCGAGGGCCATCAGCATCAGGCCGAGCCCGATCAGCACGCGCCCGAAGTCGCGCGGGCCGGCCGAGGCGCGGCGGAACAGCAACACGCCGACCAGGATGAAGGCGGGCGCGATCTCGGCCACGTCGAACGACAGGACCTGCACGATCAGGGTCGTGCCGACATTGGCGCCCAGCATGACGGCGAGCGCCGGGGCGAGGTCGATCAGACCGCTCGCGGTGAAGCCGGTGACCATGAGACCGGTGGCGGTGCTGCTCTGCAACGCCGCCGTGACGCCCATGCCGGCGAGGAAGGCCTTGAACCGGTTGCGCAGGGCGCCGCCCAGGAAGCTGCGCAGCCGCGCACCGAAAGCGCGCTGCACGCCGGTGCCGACCATGTGCACTCCCCACAGGAGGAGGGCGACCGATCCGGCAAGCTTCACGAGGGTGACGGGGAATTCCATGGTCGGACTCTGCCGACAATAATAACGCCGCGAAGCCGCAAAAGCAGCGGTGCTTTATCAGCGGTCAGCGCAGCGCAGCCGCGATATTGCCGCCGTCCACCGTCAGCACGGCACCGGTCGTCTTGGGCGCCTTGGCGAGCGAGACGAAGCACTGCGCCACGTCCTCGGCCGTCACCTCGAGGCCGAGCAGGTTGCCGCCCATGTAGTCGGCCTCGCTGAGGCCGCGCGCCCTGGAGCGCTGGGCGATCATCTCGTCGGTCAGCAGGCCCGAGCGGATGCGGTCGGCGTTGACGGCGTTGGACCGGATGCCGTCGGCGCCATGGTCGAGCGCATACTGGCGCATCAGGAACAGGGTCGCGGCTTTCGGGAGTCCGTACGGGCCGAAATCGGGCCCCGGGTTCACCGCCTGCTTCGAGGTATTGAACAGCAGGCAGCCCCCCAAGCCTTGCGCACGCAGGATGCGGACGGCGTTCTGCGCCACGCTCTGGTGCGCCCAGAAATTGAGCTCGAAGCTCTTGCGCAGCGTGGCGTCGTCGACGTCGCCGATCTTGCCCTGCCAGGCCGCGCCGGCGTTGGACACGACGATATCGACGCCGCCGTAGGTCGCCGCGATCCTGTCGAACGCCGCGCCCACCTGTGAGGAATCGGTGACGTCGCAGGCCAACGCGAAGCCTTTCACTTTGGAGACGTCGCGATCGATCACCACGACCTCGGCGCCTTCCCTTGCGAATGCCGCTGCCGTCGCGGCGCCGATGCCCGAGGCGCCGCCGGTGACGACGGCGATGCGCCGTGCGAGAGGCTTCTCCGCTGCGGCTCCGAGCTTGGCCTGCTCGAGCGACCAATACTCGATGTCGAAGATGTCCGGCTCGGGGATGCACTGGTAGGTGCCGAGCCGCTCGGCATCGGCGATCACCGCGACGGTGGTCTCGGCGAGGTCGGCCGCGATCTTGGCGTCCTTCGAGGTATTGCCGACGCCGAACAGGCCGACGCCCGGCACCAGCACCACGCGCGGGACGGGATCGAGCTCCTTCTTTGCGACGATCTGCTTGCCGTTGTAGCGTGTGAAATAGGCGTGGTAGTCGGCCGCGAACTTGTCCAGCGCGGCCTTGGTGTCCTTCCTGAACGCGTCGAGCTTGCCCGCTTCCGGCGCCGGCGCAATGAACGGCAGGTTCTTGGTGCGGATCGCGTGGTCAGGCGTCACCGGACCCCGCTGGCTGTAGCGCGCGATGTCCTTGCCATTCACGAAGGCCAGGATCTCCGGTCCGGTGCGGAACTCGAACACGAAGCGCTGCGCCGCTTCGCGGCCGCCGGTCCTGCTCGGGATCGACATCAGGCCGCGCAGGATGGGGGCAATCTCCGCCGCCCTCGCGATCTTCGCCGGCAAATCGGCGCCAGGGAAGATCGTGCGCGTGGCCTTGGCGATCCGCTGCTCGGCCATCGTCACGAGGTCGATCATGCGGACGTAGGCTTCTTCCGCCGTCTCGCCCATGGTGAAGATGCCGTGCTTGAGCAGGATCAGGCCTTCGACATCCGGATTGGCCCGGCTGACCTCGCTGCATTTCTTGGCGAGCGCAAAGCCCGGCATGACGTAGGGCACCAGCGCCGCCCGCTTGCCGTAGAGATCGGCCGCGAGCTCCGCCCCGTCGGGCTGGTCGGTCAGCGCCAGGACGGCGTTCGAATGCGTGTGGTCGATGAACTTGTGCGGCAGGAAGGCGTGCAGCAGCGTCTCGACCGACGGGTTGGGCGACTTGCTGTCGAGCAGGTTGCTGCGCTGAACATTGACCATGTCCTCGTCGCTCAGCGCCTGGAGACCGTGCAGCTCCTTGAGCGGCGCCAGCCTGACGGCGGGCAGGCCGGGCGCCTCGATCGTGCCCATGTCCCAGCCGCTTCCCTTGACGCACAGCACGTCGATCGTCCGGCCGGTGATGTCCGGCATGCGCGTCTTCACCGAAGTGTTGCCGCCGCCATGCAGCACCAGCTTCGGCTCCCCACCCAGCAGCCGCGTGGTGTAGACGCGCAATGCGAGGTCCTCGCCGATGCCCTTCCTGGCATGAGCGGCGATCGCGGCCTTGGCGTCGGAGGCGGACCAGAGGTTTTGCATCAACGTACCTATTTGATTGCGCGCGCTGTCATCCCGAGCGTAGCGAGGGATCTTTCGCGTTCCATGACAAGGATCCCTCGCTGCGCTCGGGATGACAAATTACTGTCCCGCCTTCAGTTCCGCGATCGTCTTGGCCATCACCGCCTCCTGGTCCCAAGGGAAGAGGATCCAGGTGTCCTGACTCACCTCGGTGATGAAGGTGTCGACTGCGGGGCGGCCGGCGGGTTTCGCATAGACCGTGGCGAAATGGGCCTTCGGCAGCAGTGCGCGAACGGCCTTGGCCGTGACGCCGGTATCGACCAGGTCGTCGACGATCAGCCAGCCGGCGCCGCCTTCCTGCTCCGCCGCGGTGCCCTTCAGGATCTCGACCTTCGCACCGCGCGCCATGCGATCGTAGGTCGAGCTGCATACGGTGTCGATCAGGCGCAGGTTCAGCTCGCGGGCGATGATCGCCGCCGGCACCAACCCGCCGCGGGTGATCGCCACCAGCCCCTTGAATGGCCCGAGCTCGACCAGCCGCCACGCGAGCGCGCGCGCATCACGGTGCAGTTCCGTCCACGAGACCGGGAACATCTTGTTGTAGCCGGTGCTGGCCGCCATGCGATTTCGTCTCTCCGTGTCCGGTTTGGCTTGCCCCTTGCGAAGGCCTGCACTAACACCATCGGCCGACGCAATGAAGACGAGTTGTACGAATAGCACGGTAGGGGCCGCGGCGGCATGGCAATCGAGCTGACACCGGCCTTTTGGAGCGGTCTTCTCCAGATCATCCTGGTGAACATCCTGCTGTCCGGCGACAACGCGCTCGTCATTGCGCTGGCCTGCCGCAACCTCCAGAAGAAGCATCAGAAGCCGGCCATCATGATCGGCAGCGCGGGCGCGATCGTGCTGCGCATCGTCTTCGTGCTGATCGTCGATCAACTGCTGAAGATCGGCTACCTCAAGCTGGTCGGCGGCCTGCTGCTGCTGTGGATCGGCGTCAAGCTGGTGCAGGGCGAGGAGGAGGGCGCGGACGGCGTCAAGTCCGCGGGCTCGCTATGGGGAGCGGTGCGCACCATCATCATCGCCGACGCCGTGATGAGCCTCGACAATGCCATCGCCATCGCCGCGGCAGCCAAGGGGGATGTCGTCCTGATCGTGCTCGGGCTGCTGATCAGCATCCCGTTGATCATCTTCGGCGCCACGCTGATCATGATGCTGCTCAACCGATTCCCGATCATCGTCATCGCCGGCGGCGGCCTGCTCGGCTGGATCGCCGGCGAGGTGCTGGCCACCGATCCGGCCTATGCCGAGAAGCTCGCTGCCATTCTGCCCAACGCCCGGATCATCTTCGAGATCGGCGGCGCGGCGATCACCGTGGCGCTCGGCTATGCCCTGCAGTACCGCGCCAGGCAGCGGGCGCACGCCGAGCCGGTCGACCTGGCCCGAGAAAAAGCGTCGCAGCCGAAGGATTGACGAAATGCCCAAGATGAAGGCGATCCTGGTGCCGGTCGACGGCTCCGCAAATTCCGACCGCGCGGTGCAGCATGCGCTCGACCTGGTCGCCGCCGGCCTGTCGGCCGAGCTTCACCTTCTCAACGTGCAGCCAAATCTGGGCGGGGCGATCTCCACCTTCATCAGCCGCGACCAGATCGATTCCTGGCGGCGCGAGGAGGGCAACAAGAGCCTGGCCTCCGCGATCGCGCTGGCGAAGAAGGCGTCGGTCGATGCCAAGGTGCATATCGGCGTTGGCCGCACCGGCGAAGTCGTGCGCGACTACACCCGCAAGCTCGGGGTCGGCCTGGTGGTGATCGGCACGCGCGGACATACCGGCCTGGCCGGCGTCCTGCTGGGCTCGGTGGCGCAAGACGTCATCGCCCATGCCCAGACGCCGGTCACGCTCGTCAAATAGACGGCCCTCACTGCCGGAGGATTGATGGACGCGCTGGGTCTCGACCAGACTGTCGTGGCGGCCTTCCTCCAGGTCGTGCTGATCGACCTCGTGATGTCCGGCGACAACGCGATCATCATCGGCATGGCGGTGGCCGGCCTGCCGGCCGAGAATCGCAGGGGCATCATCTTCTGGGGCGTCACCGGCGCTACCGTGCTGCGGCTTGTCTTCGCGGGCATCACCACCCAGCTTCTGCAGGTCATCGGCCTCACGCTGGCGGGCGGCCTGCTGCTGATGTGGGTCGCCTGGCGCATGTATCGCGAGCTGCGGCTGAAGGCGAGGCACGGGTCGAGCGAGGTCGAGGAGGCCGCGCATGCGCCGCCCAAGACGATGCGCCAGGCGATGATCCAGATCATCGCCGCCGACGTGTCGATGTCGCTCGACAACGTGCTCGCGGTGGCGGGCGCGGCGCGCGACCATCTGGCGGTGCTGTGGTTCGGCTTGCTCCTGTCGGTGATCCTGATGGCGGTGGCGTCGAGCTTCATCGCCCGCCTCCTCGACCGTCACCATTGGCTGGCGTGGATCGGCTTCCTGATCATCGTCTACGTGGCCGGCGACATGATCTGGGACGGCACCCACGAGGTTGTTGCCGCAACGGGGACAGGCTAGACACACGAGGGATGGCCGAAGAGTCCTGGCGCCCTCAACCGCTTGCGCCCTACGCGACGCTCCCCTGGGAGGCCCGCGGCCGCCTGCATGCCGAGCGGGAGGACCCGACCCGCAGCCCGTTCCAGCGCGACCGCGACCGGATCATCCATTCGACCGCATTCCGGCGGCTGAAGCACAAGACGCAGGTCTTCGTCTATCACGAGGGCGACCACTACCGGACGCGGCTGACCCATTCGCTCGAGGTGGCGCAGATCGCCCGCACGATCTGCCGCACGCTTCGGCTCGACGAGGATCTCGGCGAGGCGGTGGCGCTGGCGCACGATCTCGGTCACACGCCGTTCGGCCATGCGGGCGAAGAGGCGCTGCACGCGGCGATGAAGCCGTTCGGCGGCTTCGACCACAATGCCCAGACCCTGCGCATCCTGACCAAGCTGGAGGAGCGCTATGCAGAGTTCAACGGGCTGAACCTCACGTGGGAGACCCTCGAGGGCGCGGTCAAGCACAATGGCCCACTGCTCAAGGATGGCCGCGTGCTGACCGATCTGCCGGCCGCCATCGTCGAGTACTGCCGCGACCACGACCTCGAGCTCGAGGGCTATGCCGGGCCGGAGGCGCAGGTCGCAGCGCTGAGCGACGACATTGCCTACAACAACCACGACATCGACGACGGCCTGCGGGCCGGGCTGTTCGAGATCGCCGACCTGCGTCGCCTGCCGCTGGTCGGCGAGATGTTCGTCAAGGTCGAGCGGCAGTATCCCGGGATTGCCCAGCCGCGGCTGATCCACGAGGCGATCCGGCGCATGATCAACGCCATGGTCGAGGACGTGCTGGCCGAGACCCGCCGCCGCCTCGCCGAGGCCGAGCCGAAGTCGGTGGCCGACATCCGCGCGCTCGGCCGGTCGGTCGTCGCCTTCTCCGAGCCGATGACGGCGACCGATCGCACGGTGAAGAAGTTTCTCTATACGCGCATGTACGAGCACTGGCTGCTCAACCGCTCGCATTCCAAGGCGCGCCGCGTGGTGATGGACCTGTTCGGTCTGCTGTTCGCCGAGCCCAACTGCCTGCCGCCCCCGTGGCGCGAGCGCGCCGAGGCGGCGGAACGCGCCGCCCGCGCCCGCATCGTCGCCGACTACATCGCCGGCATGACCGACCGCTTCGCCCTCGACGAGCACAAGCGGCTGTTCGATTTGTGGTCGTGAGGGAGGCTTTCTCCCGGAGATTTCTCTTGATACAGGTCAACGCACGCCCGTCTGGGGCAGAGCAAGCGTCAGGTTGCATGAAATATCAGTCGCGAAATCAGCCCGGTGGACCCGAGCACAAGATTGCGCCCGCTTTGCTCGAGCGACCACCGACGCAGAGCGTCGAGCAGATCGATGCTTCGTTGCCGTGTGCCACATGCGCAGGACGAGCGACCAACGTCTGCGGCGTTCTCGAAGGGCAGCGGCTGTCCAATCTCTTCCATGCCGGCTCTCGGCGGCGATGGTCGGAGCGCGAATTTCTGTTCAGGGCCGATGGGGAACTGGGACCGATCTTCAAAGTGCGGTCCGGGATGGTCGCGATCTCGCGCTCGCTCGAGAGTGGACAGCGCCAAATCGTGAGATTTGCTCTCCCAGGCGACATCTGCGGCTATCTGGCCGCCAACGGGCGATACTCCTTCGATGGAGAGGCGATCACCGAAGTGGTGGTCTGCAGCTTTCCGCGCCAACGCTTCGACGCCCTCGTTCAGCACGATACCGACGTCGCCGAAGCGACGCGAAGGGAATTGTCGACCGTGACGACGGAAACCGGATTGCACATGGCCTCGCTTGGGCAACTCGCAACCAGGGCCAGGGTAGCGAAGTTCCTTTGTGACATGACCGTCGCCTTCGAGGCGCGGCATATGCCGTTCCTCCCGGGCGCATTGCCGATGCGAAGGGCGGACGTTGCGGACTATCTCGGAATGCGGATCGAGACGGTAAGCCGCGCCCTCACCGGATTTGAGCAGCAGAAGATCATCGCCATCGAAAAAAATGGTGGCGTTGCCATCCTGGATCATGCTGCGTTGGCTGGCATTTCCGGGTCCGCCAAGCGACCGAGCGCAACGCGGAGCGCTGCCGACTCATAGGTGCCGTGGGGGGACTGGACGACGAATGGGGAGGCGCACAAATCCGGACGGCGCGGCATCGCGATGACCCGGGCCGGTGCGATCGGGCTTGCCGCAGCCGCGCTTGCCGTCATGGGCGGGTGCACCAGCATCGGCCCGGCCACGGTGCCGCGCGACCGCAGCGACTACGGCGCGGCGATCGGCGATTCGTGGAAGCAGCAAACCCTGCTCAACATCGTGAAGCTGCGCTACGCCGACTTCCCGGTCTTCCTCGAAGTCGGCCAGGTGATCGCGGGCTACCAGGTGCAGACGACCATCAGCGCCGGCGTCGCCGCCCAGAATTACATAACCACGGCCGTCGGCGGCCCTGCAGCGGTGGCCGGCACGGCGGGCGCCTCGGGTACCTACATCGACCGGCCGACCGTGATGTATGCGCCGCTCACCGGCACCGATTTCATCAAGAAGCTGATGAGCCCGATCCCGCCGAGCGCCGTGCTGTTCCTCCTGCAGTCGGGCTACTCGGCCACCGTCGTGATGGAGATCGCCGTCGATTCCATCAACGGCATCGCCAATGAATCGCGCCGCCCGGGCCTGAAGCGCCCGGCCGATCCGCGCTTCGAGCGGCTTGGCCAGCTTCTCTATGAGCTGCAGCTCGCCAACGCCTTCCAGATCCGCATCGAGCGCGGCAAGGACAGCGCGGAGTCCTCGGTCGTCAGTTTTCCGCCGGCCGTTCCGTCGGCCGAGATCGCCGCGAAGATCGACGAGCTGCGATCCATCCTGCGGCTGTCGGGCCATACCCGAAGCTACCCGGTGTACTACGGCGGCGGCCCGGGCAAGGGCGACGAGATCTCGCTGACCACGCGGTCGATGCTCCAGATCATGCTGGAGCTCGGCCTGCTGGCGCAGGTCCCCGAGGCCGACATCGTCGCCGGCCGCGCCGCGCCCGGAGGGAGCACCGCCCGGCAGGAGGAGGGGAGCGCGCCCCTTCTCAACATCTTGAGCGGTCCGGCACCGCCTGCGGATGCCTACGTCGCCGTTCCCTACAAGGGCCGCTGGTTCTGGATCGCCGACACCGATTTCCGCTCCAAGTCGATTTTCGGCGCGGTGATGCTGCTGTTCTCGATTTCCGACGTCGGCGTCCGATCGGCGCCTCCCGTGGTCACCGTCCCGGCCAACTGACAGCCCCGACGGGCCGCCGTTGACTTGCATCAAGGTTCCAGTGCGCGCCGTGTGGTGATGTTACCAGGAAGACGGGAGCCAACCAGTGGACCAGGGGACGATTGCCACCCAGCCGGAACGAGCCGAGACCGGCAGTGCGGGCGAGCCGCAGTACCGCTCGGCCGATGAGCGCCGGACCGAAGGCAAGGCGCTGCGCGAGGTCGTGCCGCGCGGCGCTCAAAGCCACTGGGAAGCCCCCAAGGATCGGCGCGATCCGATCGACCTGCTGAACGACTCCAATACCGGCCGCCAACCCGATCTCATCCCGATCCGCTACGGCCGCATGATGGCTTCGCCGTTCGCCTTCTACCGCGGCTCGACGTGTGTCATGGCGGCCGATCTCGCCACCATGCCGGTGTCGGGCATCAAGGTGCAGGCCTGCGGCGATGCGCACCTGTTGAACTTCGGAGGATTTGCCACTCCGGAGCGCCGGGTCATCTTCGACATCAACGACTTCGACGAAACCCTGCCGGGCCCCTGGGAATGGGATCTCAAGCGGCTGGTGGCGAGCGTGGTCCTCGCGGGCCGCCATATCCGCCTGGCCGAGAGTGATACCGCGCGCGCGGTCGCTGCCACCGCGCGTTCCTATCGCGAGCGCATGGCGGACTATGGCGCGATGCGCGCCCTCGACGTCTGGTACGACGCCATCGACGTCGAGCGGTTCCTGCAGGAGATGGAAACCGAAGAGACGCGCCAGCGAGTCGAGGAACGGCTGAAGAAGGTGCGCGAGAAGAACACGCCGGAATTCCTGTTCCCCAAGTTCGTCGAGCATCGCGGCACGGCGCCGACCATCGCCGACGATCCGCCGCTGATCTTCCATCCCACCGCGGAGACCGCGCCTGGCCTGCAATCGCGCTACCGGGAGGGCTTCGAGAGCTACCGCGCCTCGCTGGCCGAGCATGTGCGCGTCCTGTTCGACCGCTTTGCATTCTGCGATCTGGCGATGAAGGTGGTGGGTGTCGGCAGCGTCGGGACGCAGTGCGCGATCGCCCTGTTCATGGCCTCGAGCGACGATCCGCTCTTTCTGCAGGTCAAGGAGGCCGGAACTTCCGTTCTCGAGCCCTATGTCGGCAAGAGCGAGCATGCGCATCACGGCCAGCGCGTGGTGGCCGGACAGCGGCTGATGCAGTCGGCCAGCGACCTCTTCCTCGGTTGGGGCCGCGGCGCCAACGGGCGCGACTACTACGTGCGCCAACTGCGCGACATGAAGACCAGCGCCATCATCGAGGACTTCGACGCGGCGGACCTCAGGGCCTACGGCCGGGTATGCGCCTGGGCACTGGCGCGGGCGCATGCACGCTCGGGCGACGCCGCCATGATCGCGGGCTACATGGGATCCGGCTCGGCATTCGACGACGCCATGCAGGAATTCGCCCAGGAATATGCGGACCAGACCCAGCGCGACCATCGAGCCTTCGTCAAGGCCGTCCGGCAGGGCCGCATCAAGGCTGTCATCGGGTCCTGAGGCGAGGGTAACGGCGACCGTGCAGTGGAGTCGACGATACGCTCTGTGGAGCTACCTGCGGTCGTCGATGTGGATCGCGCCGCTGGCGGGCTACGTCGTTTCCCTGATCCTGATCCGCGCGCTGGGCCGCCTCGACGACTGGCTCGGTTGGACGTGGCACTGGACGCTGTCGCCCGAGGTCGCGCAAAGCGGCCTCGAGGTCTTCATTGCGGCGATGCTGTCCTTCATCGTCTTCACCTTCAGCTCGCTGCTGGTGGCGATCCAGGTGGCGAGCGCCCAACTGACGCCGCGCATCATCGCCACCACTCTTCTGCGCGACAATCCGATCCGCCTGATCGTGGCCCTGTTCGTGCTGACCATGGCGTTCAATGTCGGCGTCCTCGTCCGCACCCATGACACCGTTCCCTACCTGCTGCTCACGGCCGCCCTGGTTCTGACGGGTGTCTCGATCGCGGCCTTCCTCTATCTGATCGACTATGCCGCCCGCTTGCTGCGGCCGGTCAGCATCGTCTGGCGCATCGGCGAAGCGGGGCTCGCAGTGCTGGAGCAGGTCTATCCCGCGCCGATCGAGGGCATCCACACGCCATCCCCGCCCTTGCCGGCCCTGGGCCCGGCCAGCCGCGAGGTCCAGCACAGGGGTACCTCGGGAATCGTCCTGGCGGTCGATCTCCGGCGGCTGAGCCGCGAAGCCGCGCGGGCTGACGGCATCATCGAATTCACCCACCGGGTCGGCGACTTCGTGGCCGTGGGCGAGCCGATCTTCCGGCTCCACGCGGGTGCAGCCGAGGTTGATGACGAGGTGCTGCGTGCGGCCGTGGCGTTCGGGCCGGAGCGCACCCTCGAGCAGGACGCCACCTTCGCCTTCCGCGTCATCGTCGACGTCGCCATCAAGGCCCTGTCGAGCGCGATCAACGACCCCACCACCGCAGTGCTCGCGATCGACCAGTTGCATCGGTTGCTGCGGGCGGTCGGCCGGCGTCATCTCCATGACGATGTCATCCGCGACGCCGGCGGTGCGATACGGCTGGTCCTGAGGACACCCAACTGGGAGGACTTCGTCGCACTTGCCTGCCGCGAAATCCGTCTCTACGGCGCCTCGAACTTCCAGGTCGCGCGCCGGCTACGGGCCATGCTGGAGAACCTGATGCGCACGCTGCCGGAAGCCCGGGTGCCGGCATTGCGCGAGGAGCTGGAGCTGCTCGATTGGGCGCTCGAGCAGCTTCACATGGCGCCGCGGGATCTCGCTCTTGCCAGGGTGCCGGACCTGCAGGGTCTCGGCTCGGCCTCGCGGTAGCCGATGGCGTGGCTGCCGTCCCTCGCAGCCGCGGCGTTGCCCGTCTGCATCGTCGGCTTCATGGTCTGCAACCTTGCCGCCATCGGGCTCGAGCTCGACTTCCGAGCGGCGCTGGCGCCGCTCGGCAACCTGCGCTTCGTGGTGGTGGTCCTGTCGCTCGACTGGCTGCTGGGCCCCGCCTTCGCCTGGGCTCTGGCTCGGGCCATACCGATGGCCGAGCCCTACGCGCTCGGGCTCGATCTGATCGGCCTGGCGCCTGCTGCTCCCTTCCTGCCCATGATGGTGCGCCGGGCTGGCGGAGATCTGGCCTACGCCGCCAGCTTCATGCTGATTGCGGCCGTCGGCACGGTGATCTTCATGCCGATTGCGCTGCCGATCCTGGAGCCTGGCCTGGCGGTCAGCGCCTGGACAGTCGCCAAGCCGCTGCTCCTGCTTCTGCTTCTGCCGCTGGTCGCGGGACTTGCCATCAAGGCGCAGGCGCCGGTGTTCGCCGAGCGCCTGCACCGATGGGTCAAGCGACTGGCCGATCTCGCCACCCTCGCCATGCTGGCGGCCATCGTGATCCTCTACTGGCGCGGCTTCGTCGAGGCGATCGGCAGCTACGCCATCCTCAGCCAGCTCGTCTATGCCGTTGGAGCGACGGTCGGATCGTACCTGCTGAGCCGCGGCCTGAAGCCCGACCAGCGCAGCGTCGTCAGCCTCGGCGCCTGTACCCGAAACCTCGGCGCCGCCTTGGCGCCGCTCCTGGCAGTGACGTCGGATCCGCGTACGATGGTGATGATCGCTCTCGGCGTCCCGATCACCCTGGTGGTGACGGCCATCGCGGCGCGCTGGTTCCACAGGCAGGCCGCGCGCACCCTGCCTCACGCCTTGCCGTAGACCGGGATCAGCGCGCCCGAGTTGATCGTCTCGCTGAGGCCGAGATGGGCCACGATCAGCTCGGCGATCGCGCTGGGCTTCACCCAGCTCGCATGGTCGGCCTTGGGCATGTCCTTGCGGTTGGCCGGCGTGTCGATGGTCGAGGGGGCGAGCGCAATCACCGAGATGTCGTCGCCCTTGAGCTCCTCGGCGAGCGCCACGGTGAAGGCGGCGACCGCGGCCTTCGACGCGGTATAGGCCGTCATGTTGGCGCCCTGGCGCGGATTGAGCGCCGGCCGCGCCGTGATGTTGACGATGTGCCCGCCGCGGCCGCCGTTGCGGAAGTTGGCGACCGCTGCCCGGCAACTCAGCGCGCACGACACCAGGTTCATCGACAACTGCTGTTGCAGCACCTTGAGCGGACTGTCGGCGATCGGCGCCCAGGCGAAGCCGCCGGCGATGTTCACCACGCCATGCAGCGGCGGCAGCCTGGCGTAGAAGCCCTCGACGGCCGCCTCGTCGGACAGGTCGATGTGGGTGGTGACCGAGACACCGCTCTTCGGGAAACGATCGGCCGGCACGCTGGTCTCGATCGCCGGCACGTGGCAAAGCGCACCGGCCTCGACCAGGGCCCTGGCGACGGCCGAGCCGAGGGCCCCTGTTCCGCCGGTGATGACGATGTGGCGATTCTGCAGAGTAGGCATTCGGTCCGCCCTGTTGTGACAGGCGATGATAGCCCGATTGCAGGCGAGGCCGCGACTGACGCAAAGAAACCGCGGCTCGAAGGTTTTCGGCGAAGGGGCCTCGAGAGTCCGGCCAGATGACAAACCCGCCGGATTAGGCAATACCCGCGCCCCATGAACGCCTACCGCCATTTCATAGAGGTGATCGAGGCCGCGCTCGGCGCGATGCAGGCGGCCGGCGAATTGCCCGCCGGGCTCGATTTCTCCGCCATCACCGCCGAGCCGCCGCGCGATGCCGCGCACGGCGACATTGCGACGAATGCCGCCATGGTGCTGGCCAAGGCCGCGAAGAAGAAGCCGCGCGACATTGCCGACGCGCTGCTGCCGCGGCTCAAGGCCAATCCCGACGTGGTCGACGGCGCGGTCGCGGGGCCGGGCTTCATCAACCTCA
Organism: Pseudomonadota bacterium; assembly: GCA_018240745.1. Classification (GTDB taxonomy): domain Bacteria; phylum Pseudomonadota; class Alphaproteobacteria; order Reyranellales; family Reyranellaceae; genus Reyranella. Next base: position 18,848 of record JAFEFF010000009.1, on the reverse strand, counting down.
AGCTCACCGACACGTTCTGGCTCGAGCGGCTGCGCGAGTGCCTGAAGGACGGCGTGGCGTACGGCGATTCGACGATGGGCGGCGGCAGGAAGGTGAACGTCGAATACGTATCGGCCAACCCGACCGGCCCATTGCACGTCGCGCACGCGCGCGGCGCGGTGGTCGGCGATGCGCTCGCCAACCTGCTTGCGAAAGCGGGCTACGCCGTCACCAAGGAGTACTACATCAACGATGCCGGCGCGCAGGTCGATACGCTCGGGCGCTCGACCTTCCTGCGCTACAAGCAGGCGCTGGGCGAGCACATCGGCACGATCCCGGAGGGCCTCTATCCCGGCGAGTACCTGAAGGAGGTCGGCGCGGCGCTCGCCAGGCGCGACGGCGCGCGCTGGATCGACAAGCCCGAGGCGGACTGGCTGCCGATCATGCGCGCCTTCGCCATCGAGTTCCTGATGGCCGAGATCAAGGCCGACCTCGAGACCATGGACGTCGATATCGAGGTCTATTCGTCGGAGCGGGCGCTGGTCGAGGCGGGCGCGGTCGACCGGGCCTTCCAGGAGCTGTCGCGTCAGGGCCTGATCTATACCGGCCGGCTCGAGCCGCCCAAGGGCCAGAAGCCCGACGACTGGGAGGATCGCGAGCAGACCCTGTTCCGGGCGACGAAGTTCGGCGACGAGGTCGACCGGCCGCTCAGGAAGTCGGACGGCTCGTGGACCTACTTCGCCAACGACATCGCCTACCATCACGACAAGTTCCGTCGCGGCTTCGCCGACATGATCGACATCTGGGGCGCGGACCATGGCGGCTACGTGAAGCGCATGAAGGCCGCGGTCAGGGCCATCACCGGGGGGCAGGGCGAGCTCGACGTAAAGCTCTGCCAGCTCGTGCGCGTGATGCGCAACGGCGAACTCGTGCGCATGTCCAAGCGGGCGGGTACGTTCGTTACATTGCGCGACCTGCTCGACGAGGTCGGCCCGGACGTCGTGCGGTTCACCATGCTGACCCGCAAGAACGACGCCCCCTTCGACTTCGATCTGGCAAAGGCCACAGAACAGTCACGCGACAACCCAGTGTGGTATGTCCAGTATGCCCATGCACGCAGTCGCAGTGTCATGCGGCAGGCGAGCGTCGCCGGCATCGGGGTCGATGGGTTGGACAGCACCCCTCTCGACCATCTGGACGATGCCGGCGAACGCATGTTGGTGCACCAGATCGCCCAATGGCCGCGCCAGGTCGAGGCCGCCGCCGCGGCGCACGAGCCCCATCGCATCGCCTTTTATCTCTACGACCTCGCCGCCGCCTTCCACGCCCACTGGAACCGCGGCCGGGACGAGCCGTCGCTGCGCTTCATCGTCGAGGGCAATGCCGAGCTCACGCGGGCGCGCCTCGCATTGGTACAGGCCGTGGGAATTGTGATAGGATCAGGTCTCAAGGTCTTCGGCGTCACGCCCGTCGAAGAAATGAGATAAGGACACGATGCACATCCGCCGGCCCCCCTCCGGCGACGGTCCAAAGATCTACCGACCGAACGAGTCGGTGGCGACCATGCGGCTGGAGCCGCAGGCGCGGCCCGTCGCGTACGAACCCGATTCGATCCCGCCACCGCCGCGGGATTCGCTGCTGACCAAGGTCAATCGCCGCCGTGGCACCATCCTGACGTTCATGGTGTCGTTCGCCGCCATCGCCAGCTTCGGCTCGGTGGTGTGGTGGGCGCACAACCAGGACGTCCGGGCGGGCGGCCAGGGGCTCGAGCCCCTGGTGGTCCAGGCGCCGACCACGCCGACCCGGGTCAAGCCCGAAAACGCCGGCGGCCTGATCCCGCCCGACCAGGACAAGGAGGTCTACAACCGGATCTCCCCCGGCGCCGTGCCGGTCCAGCCCGAGAAGCTGCTGCCCGGCCCGGTCACACCAAAGCTGCCGCCGGGCGGCATGCCATTGCCGATGGCGCCCAAGGAGCCGGAGGCGACCAAGACACCGACGCCGATCCAGACGGCCAACGGCAATGGGGCGGCCCCGGCTCAGACGCCCGACGCCGCGACTCCGGCGGCGCCGACTCCGCCGCCCAATGCGCCGACCGTGACCCAGGCGCCGACCACCACGCCGCCGGCCAATGAAGGTGGCACGTCCATCGCCAGCCTGATCGAGGGGCTGTCCGGCTCGACCGGGGGCTGGCGCGTGCAGCTCGCCTCCGCCAAGAGCGAGGAGGTCGCCAAGTCGACCTGGGCCAAGCTGCAGGCGGCGCACGGCGACGTGCTGGCCAACCTGCGCATGCAGCCGACCAAGGTCGATCTCGGCGAGAAGGGCACCTGGTACCGCGTGCAGGCGGGCCCGCTCGACGAGAAGCAGGCGCAGACCATTTGCGGCACGCTCAAGAGCCGCAGAACCGACTGCGTCGTCGTCCCGCCGGCGCGCTAAAACGCCCTCCCCAGTCTTCTGGGGAGGTGTCGGCGTCTCACGCCGACGGAGGGATCATGAGCTACGAGCAGGGGGTCGCCCATGACCCCTCCGCCCTCGTAAGACGAGGGCACCTCCTCATCAGAATGGGACGGGGTTGGATCCGATGCAGGCGGTGATTTTCGGCTGCGCGGGCACGACCCTCAGCGCCGATGAGCGCGCGTTCTTTCGCGATGCCGATCCACTGGGCTTCATCCTCTTCGCGCGCAATATCGAGACGCCCGGGCAGACGCGCCGGCTGACCGACGAACTGCGCTCGTGCGTCGCCCGCGCCGAGGCGCCGGTGCTGATCGACCAGGAGGGTGGCCGAGTCGCGCGGCTGAAGCCGCCGCACTGGCGCAAGGCGCCGCCGGGCCGGGTGCTGGGCGACCTTTATGCGCGTGACCGCCAGGCCGGGCTCGAAGCGGCGCGGCTCAATTCGCGGCTGCTTGCGCTCGATGTCGCCTCGGTCGGTTGCGATGTCGATTGTCTGCCGGTGCTCGACATCGCTTTGCCCCGGGCACACTCGGTGATCGGCGACCGCGCCTATGCCGAGCAGCCCGAGGCAGTCGCCGCGATCGGCCGCGCCGCCGCCGAAGGCCTTATGGCCGAGGGCGTGATGCCGGTCATCAAGCACATCCCCGGTCACGGCCGGGCGATGGTCGATTCGCACCATGCGGCGCCGACCGTGACCGAGTCGCGCGCCACGCTGGAGCGCACGGACTTCCTGCCGTTCAAGCTGCTGAGCGACCTGCCATGGGCAATGACTGCGCATGTGGTCTACGAGGCGGTCGATCCCGACGCCGTCCTGACCGTTTCGGCACGGGGCGTGAAGGACGTCGTGCGCGGGCATATCGGATTCGACGGCCTGCTGCTGTCCGACGACCTCTCCATGCAGGCGCTGGGCGGCACGCTCGGCGAACGGGCGGCGAAGGTACTGGCGGCGGGCTGCGACATCGCGCTCCACTGCAATGGCGAACCGGCCGAGATGCTCGAGGTCGCGGCCAACGCCGGCGCGATGACCCGGGACGCTGTCCGGCGGTTCGAGGACGGTCGCCGGACCGTCGCCCGCCACCGTTCCCCGCAGGCCGCGCGCGAGACCCGGGAAAGGCTCACAGAATTGCTGCCCGAATGGGGATAAGGCAGCCGGGAATCCAGTGGCGACGGGCGGACCCGCTGGATTAAACCGGTCCTCATATGAGCGATCCAAACGCGTCACCGCCTGCTGACGGATTTGCCGCCGACAAGTTTACGGCGGGGGGACCCGACGTGATCGCGCCGGGCGAGGGCGAGCTGATCGTCAATCTCGAGGGGTTCGAAGGTCCGCTCGACCTGCTGCTGACGCTCGCCCGCGACCAGAAGGTCGATCTCCTGCGCATCTCGATGGTGGCGCTGGTCGATCAGTACCTCGCCCACGTGGCGCAGGCGCGACGCATGCGGCTCGAGCTCGCCGCCGACTACCTCGTGATGGCGGCGTGGCTCGCCTATCTCAAGTCCCGCCTGCTGTTGCCCGAGCCGCCGGCCGGCGAGGAGCCGTCGGGTCAGGAGATGGCCGACGCCCTGCAATGGCAGCTGCGCCGGCTGGAGGCGATGCAGGAGGCGGGCGTGCGCCTGATGGCGCGGCCGCAGCTCGGCAAGGACATCTTCTCGCGCGGCATGCCGGAAGGCGTGGTGGTCGTGCGCCGCGCCATCTGGGACGTGAAGCTCTACGACCTGCTGCAGGCCTACGGCCACCAGGTGCGGCCCAAGGACGCCGACACCTACCAGATCGAGCCGATGCAGTTCTTCTCGGTCGAGGAGGCGGCGGAGCGGCTGGGCCGCATGCTGGGCATCGCGATCGACTGGCAGACACTCGAGGCGTTCCTTCCGGCGGGCCTGACCGACCCGACGCGCCGCCGCTCGGCGATCGCGTCGACGTTCGTCGCCGGCCTGCAGCTCGCCAAGGACGGACAGATCGAGCTGCGCCAGACCGAGCGCTTTGGCCCCATTCAACTGCGTAAACGTACCGAACCGCGGTGACGTCCATCATGTCAGCACCCCAAACCATTCCCGTCGAAGACCTCGAAGGGCTGATCGCGCTTCTGGCGGCGGCCGGCCTCTCGGCCGCGAAGGAGAAAACCGAGGTCGAGGATGCCAAGGACTCGGACAACGACGAGATGTCGGATGACGATGACGGCTCGGACGATGACGATTCCGGCGACGACGATGACGACGACGATTCGGACGACGAGGACGAGGAATCCGAGGAGGATCTGGAAGAAGGCGAAGTCGAGGAGTTGACGGCTGAGCCGGTCGAGGTGCCGGTTGAGACAGTCGCCGCGCCGGCCGCGCCTGTCACCGACGTCGTGTCACCCGACCATGCCCAGCATCTTCGCCTTCTGGAGGCGCTGGTCTTCGCCGGCACCCAGGCGCTCGACGAGAAGGAGCTGGCCGATCGCCTGCCGAACGACGCCGACGTGGCGCGCCTGCTGGCCGATCTCGCCGAGATTTATGCCAATCGTGGCGTGAATCTCGTCAAGGTCGCGGGCGGCTATGCTTTCCGCACGGCGCCTGATCTTTCCGAGAAACTGAAGATCGAACGACCGGTGACACGCAAACTGTCGCGTGCGGCGATCGAGACCCTGGCCATCATCGCCTACCACCAACCGGTGACCCGCGCCGAGATCGAGCAGGTACGCGGCGTGGGGCTCAGCAAGGGCACCCTGGACCTGCTGTTCGAGCAGAACTGGATCAAGCCGATGGGCCGCCGCCGGGCGCCCGGCAAGCCGGTCACCTGGGGCACCACCGACTTCTTCCTGGAGCACTTCGGCCTGCCGTCGCTGGACGACCTCCCGGGCCACGAAGAAATGAAGGCCGCCGGCCTCTTGGACCCGCGGGCCCAGCCTCCCATATTCAGACCGGAGGAGCCCGATCTGCCGCTCGAGCCCACTGAGGACGAGGCCGACGAACCATTGACGGCCGAAGAGCAGGGAAGCTGACTCGGCGTCATAGGCCGCAATAAGGCCTTGATTCGACAGGTTGCCGGGGCTTCGGCGCGGATGCCATAATTGGTCAAGGGCGAACCACTACGGTTTTCGGGAGCATTCACATGGGTTCAATGAGTCCGCTGCATTGGCTGATCGTGCTGGCAGTCGTGCTGTTGCTGTTCGGCGGTCGCGGCAAGATTTCGTCGCTGATGGGCGACTTCGGCAAGGGCCTGTCGGCCTTCAAGAAGGGCGTCGGCGGCGACAATGCCGAGCAGAACGCGGCGCAGGGCCAGCCGGGCGATTCGGCCAAGCCGATCGAGGCTCAGACCTCGACCGCCTCGCCCAACCAGGCGCGCCAGGACAGCACCGCCAAGGTCTGACGACGCTGCCTCGAGCGTCGCCGTTCCATGTTCGGTATCGACAGTCCTGAACTGCTGGTCATTGCGATCGTGGCGCTCGTCGTCATTGGTCCCAAGGAACTGCCTGGCCTGTTGCGCACCTGGGGCAGATGGATGGCCCAGATGCGCGGCATGGCGTCGGAGTTCCGTGGCCATGTCGACGAGATGATTCGCCAGACCGAGCTCGAGGACGTGAAGAAGCAACTCGCGGACACGGGCGATGGCCTCGACCTGAAGTCGCTCGACCCGACGCAGCAGATCCGCGAGCACATCCAGGAGGGCATGGCCGAAGGCGAGAAAGCCTTCAACGAGGCCAAGTCCAGCTTCGACAATCCGCTGGCCGAGCCCGAATCGGCGCCGCAGATCGCGGCCGAGCCTGCGGCCGAATCCACGCCGGCGGAAACGACGACGGTCGCCGAGGCGATGCCTTCTGAAGTCCCCGAGGCGATGCCTTCCGAAACTGCAGCGCCCGAGACTGCACCCGCTGTGTCCGAAGCGCCGCAGACCAGGGAAAAACCCGCCAAAGCCGCGGCCGAATAGGCAATTAGCGCTTTGAATTGCCGGCCAAAGGGCGGCATAACCCGCGCCTGACCGAGACCACCTTCCCTTGACCCAGGCGCACGACGGACCCGAAGACGACAAGCCGATGCCGTTGCTCGATCATCTGATCGAGCTGCGCAAGCGGCTGATCTATGCGCTGCTGAGCTTTGCCGCGGTCTTCGTGGTCACCTTCTACTTCGCCAAGCCGATCTTCTCCTTCCTGATCCAGCCCGCCCTGCACGACGGCTACAGGCTGCAGGTCCTCGACATCTTCGAGTTCTTCTTCGTCACGGTGAAGCTCTCGGCGTTCGTGTCGCTGATCGTCGGCTTCCCGCTCATCGCCAGCCAGATCTGGATGTTCGTCGCGCCCGGGCTCTATCGCCAGGAGAAGCGCGCCTTCCTGCCGTTCCTGGTCGCCACGCCGTTCATGTTCTATGCCGGCTGCGCGGTCATGTACTACGTGGTCATGCCGTACGTGATCAACTTCATGCTGACACAGTACGCACCGGCGGACATCGAGAAGAACCTGCGCGCGTCCGACTACCTCGAGCGCGTGCTGCAGCTCGTCTTCGCGTTCGGCTTCGCCTTCGAGATGCCGGTGCTGCTGATCCTGCTGGTGCGGGTCGGCATCGTCACCGCCGATGGGCTGCGCTCGAAGCGCCGCTATGCCATCGTCGTTTGCTTCGTGGTCGCGGCCGTGCTGGCGCCGCCCGACGTGATCAGTCAGATCGCACTGGCCCTGCCGCTGCTCGGCTTCTACGAGATCAGCATCCTGATCGGCTCCTGGATCGAGAAGAAGCGCGAGGAAGAGGACAAGAAGGCCGAAGAAGAAGAGTCTTCGGGCAGCTAGCCATGCATGACATCCGCTTCATCCGCGAGAACCCCGCCGCGTTCGATTCAGGCCTGAAGAAGCGCAATCTGGCGCCGCTGTCGGCCGAGATCCTCGAGATCGACAAGCGCCGCCGCGCCGCCATCACCGAGGCCGAAAGCATCCAGGCCAGGCGCAAGCAGCTCAGCCAGCAGATCGGGATCGCCAAGCGCAAGGGCGACAATGCCGACGCCGCCATGGCCGAGGTCGCGGCGCTCGACGAGACCCTGAAGAGGAGCGAGGCGCTGGCCGCCGAGCTCGATGCCGAGCTGACTCGCCGTCTCGAGGTGCTGCCCAACCTGCCGTTCGACGACGTGCCGGACGGCACCGACGAGACCGGCAATGTCGAGATCCGTCGTCACGGCAGCCAGCGCAATTTCCCATTCGCGCCGAAGGATCACGTGGCCCTGGGCGAGGCCAACGGCGAGATGGACTTCGCCTCCGCCGCCAGGATCTCCGGCGCGCGCTTCGTGTTCATGAAGGGCAGGCTGGCGCGGCTGGAGCGGGCGATCGCGCAGTTCATGCTCGACCTGCACACCTCGGAGGAGGGCGGCTACACCGAGGTCAGTCCGCCGCTGCTGGTGCGGGACAACGCCGCCTACGGCGTCGGCCAGCTGCCGCGCTTCGCCGAGGACATGTTCCACACCGACAACGGCTTCTGGCTGGTGCCGACGGCCGAGCTGCCTCTGACCAATCTCGCCAACGACACCGTGCTGGACGAGAAGGTGCTGCCGCTGCGCTATACCGCCTTCACGCCGTGCTTCCGCTCCGAGGCGGGCGCGGCCGGCAAGGACACACGCGGCATGATCCGCATGCACCAGTTCCCCAAGGTCGAGCTGGTCTCCATCACCACGCCCGAGCAGTCCGCCGCCGAGCACGAGCGGATGACGGCGCGCGCCGAGCAGGTGCTGAAGCGGCTGGAGATTCCGTATCGCACCATCATCCTGTGCGGCGGCGACATGGGGCCGGCCTCGCGCAAGACCTTCGACATCGAGGTCTGGCTGCCGGGGCAGGGGCGCTATCGCGAGATCTCGAGCTGCTCCAACTGCGGCGACTACCAGGCACGCCGCATGAATGCGCGCTACCGCCCGAAGGAAGGCAAGGGTACGCGCTTCGTGCATACGCTGAACGGCTCGGGCCTCGCCGTCGGCCGGACGCTGATCGCCATCCTGGAGAATTACCAGAACGAGGACGGCTCCGTGACGATCCCCGAGGCGCTGCGTTCCTACATGGGCGGGCACGCGACGATTCCCGGTCCTGCCAGGTGAAAAGGTCGAAGTGAAGATCAAAGATCTCGCGCGTGCCCGCATCCTGGTCACCAACGACGACGGCATCCACGCTCCCGGGCTGGAGGCGCTGATCGAGATCGCGACCCAGCTGTCGAGCGACGTGTGGGTGGTGGCGCCGGAGTTCAACCAGAGCGGCGCCGGCCACTCGCTGTCGATCATCAACCCGATCCGCGCCCGGGATGTCAGCGAGACCAAGTATGCGATCGAGGGCACGCCGACCGACTGCGTGCTGTTCGCCGTCAAGCATCTGCTGAAGGATCGCAAGCCCGACATCGTGCTGTCGGGCGTCAACCGCGGCACCAACATGGCTGACGACGTGACCTATTCGGGCACCATCGCCGGGGCGATGGAGGGCTGCCTGCTCGGCATCCCGTCGATCGCCTTCAGCCAGGCCTTCAGCCATCCCCACTCGGTGAAATGGGGCACTGCCGTGCACCACGGCGCCGACGTGGCGCGCCGCATCCTGGAGATGGACTGGCCGCGCAACGTGTTCGTGAACGTGAATTTTCCCGACGTCGTGGCGGCATCCGTCAAAGGCATCAAGGTGACGCGCCAGGGCGTGCGCGCCTTCGGCGGGACGGTGATCGAGCGCACCGATCCGCGCGGCGGCGCCTACTACTGGATCGGCTATTCACCGGGCGAGCACCAGGTCGACGAAGAGTCGGACCTGCATGCCGTGCGCAACGGCCACATCTCGGTGACGCCGCTGCATCTCGACCTCACGCACGAGGCGACGCGGCGCAAGCTCGCCGCGCAATTCGCCGACGCCTAGGGCAGGATGCGGGTGCGATGAACGTCCCCGCCGTGCAGCGCCTGATCGCGGAGTTGCGGCAATCGGGCATCACCGACGAGAAGGTGCTCGAAGCGATCGCCGCGGTCGATCGCGAGCGTTTCGTGGCGCCGCCGTTCGCCGAGCGCGCGTGGGACAACACCGCGCTGCCTATTTCGTTCGGCCAAACCATCAGCCAGCCGCTGGTGGTGGCTTCGATGACCGAGGCGCTGCGCGTCGGCCCGCGCATGAAGGTGCTCGAGATCGGCACCGGCTCGGGCTACCAGGCGGCGGTGCTGGCCAAGCTCGCCCGCCGCGTCTACTCGATCGAACGCTTCAAGCCGCTTTCCAGGGAGGCCGAGCGGCGGCTGGTCGACCTCGGCATCTATAATGTGGTGTGCGACGTCGGCGACGGCAGCAAGGGCTGGCCGAGTCAGGCGCCGTTCGATCGCATCATCGTCACTGCCGCCGCCGAGGAGCGGCCGCAGGCGCTGATCGACCAGCTCGCGGTCGGCGGCATCCTCGTGGTGCCGGTCGGCCGCGATCCGACCTCGCAGGTGCTCGAGCGCATCATCAAGAGCGAGAACGGCCTGCAGCGCGACACCCTGATGCCGGTCCGCTTCGTGCCGCTGGTGATCGGCGCGCTGCCCGTGCTCGGCCAGGGCTAGGCCGCGGGGAACGACTCAGGCGCCGTACTCCGCCGGTTTGCGGCTGGGCCGCAGGCCGCGCAGGGCGAGGTGGTCGAGCGAGACGGGGCCGGGACCGGCGATGCCGAGCCAGGCGAACATCACCAGGTAGGAGACCTCGTCGAAGCCGAGCAGCGTCTCGAGCGAATCGACATCGGCCCATTTGGCCGAGGCGATCGCCACCACCATGATGATCATCATCGGCACGGCGATGAAGCGGGTCAGCAGCCCGACCAGCAGCAACCCTCCGCCGACGAACTCCATGCCCGACACGAAGGGCGCGAGGATGTCCGGATGGGGAATACCCCAGTCCCGGAAGTTCTCGACCATGCGCGGCAGGATGTGCAGCTTGGTCCAGCCCGACCACAGGAACACCCAGCCGACGACGATGCGCACGGCGAGCGGCCCCGCCCAGCCGAAGTAACCCGCGACCACGCGGGACCAGTCGTAGAAGACGGTCGCGAACGCATTCATGTATCCAACTCCGGAAGAAGCGTCCGGCGGGCGCCGGCATCGGCGGCCCGCCGGGCTGTCGCCTTACATCACCTTGCCGCCCTGGTTCGTGCAGCTGACCGCATCCTTGGTCTCGGTGAAGCCCTGGCCCTTGCAGGCATTCAGGCCCTTGCAGGCATTGGTCGCGCTCTTGCACGCGCTCTGGCCCTTGCAGGCGTTGGTGCCGTGGCACTTCACGCCGCCATCGGCATGAGCGGCGGTGACGAACGTGCCGGCGGCGAAGATCGCGGCGGCGGTGGTGATCAATGTGCGCTTGGTCATGAGCAGCCTCCTGATGGAGCGAGCATCGCGCTCGCTTCGGGGTATTCGCCAGGAGCGCGGGCGGCGTTACGCTGCCCTCGACAAAAATATTTCGGGTTCCCCGGGAAACGGGCCTGTAATGTTCGGGCCCTCGGACACGAATACGTGAAGGACCCGCTGCGTTGGCCGGACCGGACGATCTTTCCGCCCTGATGCGGCTGGCGCGGCAGGGCGACGAAGAGGCCTATCGCCGGCTGCTCGGCCAGATCGCGATCTGGCTCAGGGCCGTCGTACGGCGCGGCCTGGCATCGGCTGGGCGCGGTCCGGCGGAGAGTGAGGATATCGTGCAGGAAGCATTGCTCGCGGTGCATCTGAAGCGTGAGACCTGGGATCCGTCGCGGCCGCTCGGGCCGTGGCTGCGCGCCATCGCCCGCCACAAGCTTGCCGACCACCTGCGCCGCCGCGGCTTCCACGATCACCTCGACATCGACGAATGGTCGAACGCACCCGAGCTTGCCGTCGAGGTCGAGGCGCCGGCTGCGATCGACTCGCGCCGGATGCTCGCAAGTCTGCCGGATCGCCAGCGCACGATCGTGCAGGAGATCTCGCTCGAGGGGCACAGCGCCGCCGATGTGGCCACGCGGCTCGGCATGAGCGAAGGGGCGGTGCGGGTCGCATTACATCGCGCGCTCAAGGCGCTCGCCGCTTTCTATCGCCGGGAGCAGCCATGAACACCGACCAGCTCGTCGAGGCGTTGGTTGCCGACGGTGCAGCCGGGACGAATCCGATCGGCCGCTCGCTCGGTTTGGCGCTCGCCGCCGGCATTGCGCTCTCGCTCGTCGTGTTCTTCCTGACGCTTGGCATTCGGCCCGACATCCGGCCGGCGCTGGAGACCTGGCGCTTCGACCTCAAGATCGCCACGGCCCTGCTGGGGCTGGTCCTGGCGTTCGGGGTCTGCCGCGATTGCGCGCGGCCCGACATGCCGCGGCATCCGCTGCGGCGCCTCCTGCCGCTGCTGGCCCTGATCGTCGCCGCCGTCACGGTCGAGCTGGCGCTGGTTCCGGAGGCGGCGTGGCGTCAGCGGCTGATCGGCAGCAATTCGCTGATCTGCCTGCCGATGGTGCCGATCCTGTCGCTGGCGCCGCTGGCGGCGGTGCTGTGGACGCTGCGCCGGGCCGCGCCGGCTTCGCCGGTTCTCGCGGGAGCGGCTGCGGGCCTGATGGCGGCGCTCTCCGGCGCGACCCTCTACGCCTTCCATTGTTTCGACGACTCGCCGCTGTTCGTCGCCACCTGGTACACGCTGGCGACGCTGATCGTGACGTCGGTCGGCGCGTTGCTCGGTCGGCGCCTGCTGCGCTGGTAGCGCTCGCGGGGACACGGTCGGGGTCGGGAAAAATCATTGCCGACCGGATTCCCGCCGGAATCGCGATGCAGTACTATGTCGTCATGAAAAGAGCCCCTCGCTTCCCCTCGCGATGGGCCGGCTGGACGCGATCGCTGACCATAACGGCGACGCTGACGGCTGCGCTCGGCGCGTGTACGTCCATGGACAACGTCCTCTATGGCGCCCGTGAAGGCACCATGGAGTATCCCGGCTCCGCCGCCGGTCCCGATGCCGTGCCGACCTACGTCGTCAAGGACAAGGACACGGTCGACAGCATCGCCAGCCGCTACGGCGTCAGCACCCAGACCATCGTCGAGCGCAACAAGCTGCAGGCGCCCTATTCACTGCGCCCCGGCCAGTCGCTGGCGGTGCCGGGCGCCAAGTATGTGGCGCCCAGCGAGGTGATCGAGACGGCGTCCGCCGCGCCCGGCATCCAGAGCGGCCCGCCGAGCGGCCCGCCCGGTCCGGTGAAGAAGGAGACTCTCGCCCCGCCGCCGGGTGCCAGGGAGAGCGTCCGGGAGAACAATCGGGAAAGCAGGATTGCCTCGGCCGCGCCGGGCCCTGCCGCCACGGGCGAGCCGACGCCGCTCGGCAGCCATGTCGAGAAGGCGCCCCCGCCCGGCCCGACACCGCGCTTCCAGTGGCCCGTGCACGGCAAGATCCTCACGCCCTACGGCGACAATGGCGGCCAGAAGAGCGACGGCATCGACATCGCCGCCGACAACGGCGCACCGGTCAAAGCCGCCGACGGCGGCAAGGTGGTCTATGCGGGTGACGGCGTGCCCCACCTCGGCAACCTGCTGCTGATCGAGCACACGGCCGGCTACATCACCGCCTACGGCAACAACGAATCGCTGCTGGTCAAGAAGGGCGACACCGTCAAGAAGGGCCAGACGATCGCCCGCGCCGGCTCCTCCGGCGGCGCCGCGAGTCCCCGGGTGCACTTCGAGGTACGCCGCGGCGGCGCCAAGACCATCGACCCGATGACGGTGCTGCCGCCATCGTGATCTTTTGCTGGGGGCGCGTCACTCCGGTGACGCGTCATGGGACGTTTGAAGCACGCGAAGACGCGCCACCGAAGTGGCGCGCGCCCAGCAAAAGACGCTAACCGACGATCTTGCCGTGCATCTGATACTGGCCCCGGCGGTCCTCGATCTCGAGGACCCAGACGTCGGGGTCGTATTTCACCTGCCGCTCGATATAGGCGTCGGCCTCGGCCTCGCTCACCGGCGAGGGGCCGGTGCCGCGGCTCCACGCCGGCTCGTCGCCCGAGCTGCTGGTCTGGGCGAACACCGTCACGCCGTTCTCGAAACGGTTCAGCTTCAGCAGCACCGTGCCGGCGTCGGGATCGCCGCGCCGCACGACGGTCGCCGGAATGAAGGCGCGATCGCAGATTCGCACCTGCGCCATCACCCACAGGCCGGTGTTGAGACCCATCACCATGGACGGATTATGCCAGCGCGTCGTCGAGGCCGTCGAACACCGCGCGCCCGCCGCGCCAGCGGTAGCGGACGCAGGCGAAGGGGAGGGAGTCGAGCGAGCCCTCCTGCTCGGCCAGCTCGGCCGGCGCGACCAGGATCGGCCGCACGTCCCGGCCGCCGCGCGCCGCGGCCAGCGACAGCGAGCCGACCGCAAGCGCCAGCTCCTCGGGCTGGCTGTCGGCGATCAGCGCGAACAGGGGCTGCGGGCGCTCGCCGCGCAGCGAGAAGAGGTCGACCGCACCGCCGAACAAGCCGCGCTTGCTGAGTTCCTCATGCAACGACAGGTCGACCAGCGAGCGGTCACAGGCGGCGCCGGCCGAGGCGTGCACCGAGGGCTCGACGCAGAGTGTCGGCTGGCTCGGTGGGGTCTCGCCTTCCTTGAAGCGCCGCACCGCCCCGACGAAGCGGCCGAGCAGGCGCGTCAGCCGCGGGCTGGCGAGCGGGGCGATGATCAGCGCCTCGGTCTCCTCGCCGTCCGGCCATTGCACCGTGCGCCACACACCGTCGCCCAGGAACTCGCGGAAGCCCGACTTGCTGAGGCGGCCGGAGTGGGCGAGGTAGAACGCGCCGCGATCGTCGGTCGCGATGATGCCGGCGACCTTCCGGTCCGCTCCATTTCGCGGCAGGTTGAAACAGCAGGTGATGCTCTCGCGCCGCGCCGGCGGATCGGGTGCGTGGCCGAGCACCAGCGCGTCGCGCTGGTGGCGGGGCTCGACCGCCCACCAGAAGGCGTCGTCGCGTGCCCAGTGGATGGTCGTGCGCAGCTCGCCGCCGCGCCAGGTGAGGCGCACGCCGCGCGCAGGAACACCCTTGAGGGCGCCGTGCAGGCGCTTGATGGCGCGACCGATGCGCTTGGGGTCCCCCGCGACCTGGAGCATTGCCCGCCCAATTTAGCGGCATAGTTATCCTTGCCCCTGTGGACAGCTTCGGCCAAACAGCCCGCTCCCCTCAGGTAGAGACATGGCCGCAGCACCGCTCCTGACCCTTTCCGGAATCCGCTTCCATCTCGGCGGCGAGACCATCCTGGACGGCGTCGACCTGTCGATCGAACCGGGCGAGCGGCTGTCGCTGGTCGGCCGCAACGGCGCCGGCAAGTCGACGCTGCTGCGCATCCTGGCAGGGGCGCCGATCTTCGACGGCGGCACGCGCTTCGTGCAGCCCGGCACCACGGTGGCGACACTGCCGCAGGAGCCCGATTTCGCCGGCCACGCCACGGTGGCGGACTACGTCGCCGCCGCCCTGCACGACAGTCATCACGGCCGCGCCGACTACCGGGTCGAGGCGATCCTCGACGAGGTCAGGCTCGACGGCCATCGTGCGCCCTCGGAGCTGTCGGGCGGTGAGGCGCGCCGTGCTGCGCTGGCGATGGTGCTGGTGGCCGAGCCCGATGTCATGCTGCTCGACGAGCCGACCAATCATCTCGATCTGCCGACCATCGAATGGCTGGAGGCCAAGCTCTCGACGTGGCGCGGCGCCTACGTGCTGGTGAGCCACGACCGCCGCTTCCTCGGCAACCTCACGCGCGCCGTGCTGTGGCTCGATCGCGGTATCGTGCGGCGGCTCGACCGGGGCTACGACGCGTTCGAGCAATGGTCGACCGACATCCTCGAGCGCGAGGCGACCGAGCGGCACAAGCTCGACCGGTTGATCGAGCGCGAGACCGAATGGGCCGGCAAATCGATCCGCGCGCGGCGCACCCGCAACGAGGGCCGGCTGCGCGCATTGGCCGAGCTGCGCAAGCAGCGCCGCCAGCAGATCGGCCCGGTCGGCCGCGCGACCATCGAGGTCGGCGAGGCGCAGCAATCCGGTGCGCTGATGATCAACGCGCGCAACATCTCCAAGCGTTTCGGGGACAAGGTGGTCGTGAAGGACTTCTCGACGCGCATCTTCCGCAAGGACCGCGTCGGCCTGATCGGTCCCAACGGCGCCGGCAAGACGACCCTGCTGCGCATGCTGATCGGCGAGCTCGAACCCGACACCGGCTCGGTGAAGCTCGGCGCCAACCTGATCCCGGTGGTGATCGACCAGCGCCGCACGGCGCTCGATCCCGACAAGACGCCGTGGGAGATCCTGGCCGAGCGCGGCGACCACGTGCTGGTGCGCGGCCAACCGCGCCACGTCATGACCTACCTGCGCGAGTACCTGTTCAAGGACGAGCAGGCGCGCCAGCCCGTCCGCACTCTGTCGGGCGGCGAGCGCAACCGCCTGCTGCTCGCCAAGGCGCTGGCCGCGCCGTCGAACCTGCTCGTGCTCGACGAGCCGACCAACGACCTCGACGCCGACACGCTCGACCTCCTGCAGGAGGCGCTCGGCGACTACGACGGCACCGTGCTGCTGGTCAGCCACGACCGCGACTTCCTCGACCGCCTCGTGACCTCGACCATCGCCCTCGAAGGCGACGGCACCGCCGTCGAGTACGCCGGCGGCTACAGCGACTACCTCCTGCAACGGCCGCCGCGCGAGGCGGTCCGGGTCGCGCCCGCGCCGCGCAAGGACACGGCCCCCGCGCCGGTTCGGGAGCAGAAGCAGCGGCTGGGCTACAAGCGCGAGCGCGCCCTCGCCGAGTTGCCGAAGAAGATCGAGGCGCTGCAGGCAGAGATCGCGCACCTCAACGAGGCGCTGACCGACGCAACGCTCTATAGCCGCGATCCCGGTACCTTCGCCGCCAGGTCGAGCCGGCTCGCCGCGGCACAGGCCGAGCTCGACGCCGCCGAGACCGAGTGGCTGGAGCTCGAGATGCTGAAGGAAGAGCTCGGCGGCTGAACGGGTTTCCGGCTCGACGGGCCGGCTCGGAGCGCGTGATGCTGCAACGTCCAGAACCCCGACGGCGGCTGGCGCCCGCTGCACGAGTGCGTCCAGCGGGTCGAGCCCGTGTCAAGGGTAGTGGAGCCCCGGGGCAGCCTGTCGATACGCAGGTTCTAATCGAAAAAAGGCCTGTGTGTCAGGCTGGTGTCAGGCCGGGGTCAGGACAGTGTCAGGAGCGAAGCGTCCAATGACTATGGGGAGAATTGGGGGAGTAGAAAGGATCTCCACCATGACTCGCACACTCATACTGTCAGTGATCGTCTTTGCAGGGGTGGCCTCATTGGCCCACGCCCAGACTGCCAAGTCGTCGACGAGCAACTGCGGACCGGAGAGCTGGTCCACCGACAAGATGGCGTATGTCGGTGTTCCGTGCGCCGGAGGCCAGGGCAGTACGTCGTCGGCAAGCAACTGTGGGACCGAGAGCTGGTCCACCGACAAGATGGCTTACGTCGGCGTTCCATGCTCCACAGGTCAAGCGCCGGGAACGCAGCAGGCCTCTGCGCCGACCGATCTTCAATATTGCCATGAGCTCGTCGCTCGCTACGACGACTACCTGAACAAGAGCGGCAAGAGCGGCGGCATGCAGTCGACCAACGCCGCCGCCAACGTGGCCGCGGCCAAGTGCCGTGCCGGCGACGCGAGCGACACCAGCGAGCTTGAAAGAGCGCTGAGGGACGCCCAGATCACGCTGCCGCCGCGCAGCTAGCCGCTCGGGCCATACTCGGGTCGTACGGGGAGCCTGGGACGGCAGGAGCGTTGACGCCGCAGGGCGCGTCGGCTACCCACGCCCGGCCTCCCAGGAACCCCAAAGACGTGCCCGATACGGTCTCTTCTCTTGCGTCCGACGCTGCCCTGGCCGGTCATCCCGCCGGGCTGCGCCGCACATTCGCCATCATCTCGCATCCGGACGCGGGCAAGACGACGCTGACCGAGAAGCTGCTGCTGTTCGGCGGCGCGATCCACGTTGCGGGGGCCGTGAAGGCGCGCGGCGAGGCGCGACGGGCGCGCTCGGACTGGATGAAGATCGAGCAGCAGCGCGGCATCTCGGTCACCACCTCGGTGATGCACTTCGAGTATGGCGGCGCGGTCTTCAACCTGCTCGACACGCCGGGCCACGAGGACTTCTCGGAGGACACCTATCGCACCCTGACCGCCGTCGATTCGGCGGTGATGGTGATCGACGCCGCCAAGGGCATCGAGGCGCGCACCCGCAAGCTGTTCGAGATCTGCCGCCTGCGCGACGTGCCGATCGTCACCTTCATCAACAAGATGGATCGCGAGGCCAGGGATCCGATCGAGCTGCTGGACGAGATCGCCTCGACGCTGGCGCTCGACGTGGCGCCGATGACCTGGCCGACCGGCTCGGGCTCGGCCTTCAAGGGCACCTACGATCTCGCCAACAGCCGCATGCTGGTGTTCGACAATACCGACCGCAGCCGCATCGGCGAGGTGATCGAGAACTACGAGATCGAGGACGAGCGGCTGGCCGAGGAAGTCGCGCTGGTGCGCATGGGCTATCCGTCGTTCGATCTGGATGCCTATCGCGCCGGGCACCTCACGCCGGTGTTCTTTGGCAGCGCCTACAACAATTTCGGCGTGAAGGAGCTGCTCGACGCGCTGGCCGCCTGGGCCCCGCCGCCGCGCCCGCAGCCGGCCGAACCGCGGGCGATCGAGCCGACCGAGCCCAGGGTCTCGGGCTTCGTGTTCAAGGTCCAGGCCAACATGGACCCCAACCATCGCGACCGGATCGCCTTCCTGCGGCTGTGCAGCGGCAGGTTCCGCCGCGGCATGAAGCTGACGCAGATGGGCACCGGCAAGACGCTGTCGGTCAACTCGCCGATCCTGTTCTTCGCCCGCGAGCGCGAGATCGTCGACGAGGCGTGGCCGGGCGACATCATCGGCGTGCCCAATCACGGCGTGCTGCGGGTCGGCGACACGCTGACCGAGGGCGAGACGATCAAGATCACCGGCATCCCCAACTTCGCGCCGGAGATCCTGCGCCGCGTGCGGCTCGAGGACCCGATGAAGTCCAAGCAGCTCAAGCGCGCGCTCGACGATCTGGCGGAGGAGGGCGTGACCCAGGTGTTTCGCCGCGTGATCGGCGGCGACAACATCGTGGGCGTCGTCGGCGAGTTGCAGCTCGACGTGCTGAAGACCCGGGTCGAGGCCGAGTACAACGTGAATATCGACCTCGAGCCGGCGCCGTTCGAGACGGCGCGCTGGATTTCCGCCGAGAGCAAGGCCGACCTCGAGGCGTTCATGTCAGCCAATCGCGGCGGCATGTCCGAGGACCGCGACGGCTCGCCGGTGTTCCTGGCGCGCAACGCCTGGGAGCTGGGCTACATCGCCGAGAAGAGCCCGAAGATCAAATTCTCCGACATCCGCGAGCGGTCTTAGTCTTGCCGGACCGCGGGCGTCCCGCCCGCTCATGATCACCGAACCGCGCCACTCCAGTGGCGCTCATGAGCTTGAGCGCCAC
>JAFEFF010000099.1 GCA_018240745.1 Pseudomonadota bacterium | reverse complement strand
AGGTGCTTGAGCTTGGGCCGCACCCAGAAGTGATGCTTCTTGTAGGCCTCGTCCATCGCATCGAGCAGCCACGGCACCCAGCCGATGCCGGCCTCGATGGTGGCGAAGCGCAGCCCGGGAAAGCGTTCGAGCACGCCCGAGGCACACAGGTTCGCCACCGGCTCGATGGTCGGCGACAGCGAATGCGAGACGTAATTCACCACCGCGCCGCCATTGCCGCGCGCGGCGCGCGGATCGCGGCCGGTCGAGACATGGAAGGTGATCGGCAGGTTGGCCTCGGTGATCGCCGCCCACAACGGATCGAAGTGCGGCAGGTTGTAGTTCACGTGGGCGCTGTCGTGCGAACCCCAGATCGGCTTGCACGGCAGCGTCAGGCACTTGAAGCCCAGCCTGGCCAGCCGCCGCACCTCGGCGATCGAGCCTTCGAGGTCGGCGGTGGCGAGCGCGCCGGCCGGGATCATGCGGTCCTGGTGGCTGCCGAACTGCTCCCACGCCCAGGTGTTCCAGACGCGACACTGCGCCATCGCGAACTGCGGGTCGGGCGTGGCCCACATGGCGAGGCCCTTGTTGGGGAAGATCAGCTCGACATCGATGCCGTCGAGATCGTGGTCGGCGAGACGGCCGAGCGGCTCGGCGCCCGCCTTGTTGCGTGCCATGTCCTCGCCTTCGAGCGTCGACAGGCGCAGGCGGTCGGGACGATGGCCTTCGCTGACGCGCCATTGCACCCCGTCCTTGTCGGTGATGACGCGCGGCAGGCGTTCCCTGTACTGCGGCTCGATGCGCTCGACCCACAGGTTGGCCGGCTCGTTGGCATGGCCGTCGGCCGAGACCATGAAGTACTTCTTCGCCGCATCGGGGCGGGCGCTGCGCGGCCAGTCGGCGCCGGGCGTTTCGAGCCGCCAGCGGTTCGGCTCGTTCACGACGATCTGATTCATCGCTTCCTCCGTTTCGACGGTTCTTCACCGGACTTCGCGGCCGCTTGCTGCGGCTCTTCGAGTTCACGCTCGAGGGTTTCGAGCACACGCTCGCAGATTTCGAGGTCGGCGGCCGGCACGCTGCCCATCAGGCGCTTCTGCAGGTCGTTGCCGATTCGCGCCGCACGCACGGCCAGGTCGCGGCCGGCGCGGGTCAAATGGATGCCACGGGCGCGGCGGTCATTTTCGTCCTCGCGCCGCTCGATGAAGCCGCGGCGCTCCAGGCTGTCGAGCAGGCGCACCAGCGACGGCCCCTCGATCGACATCGCGGTCGCCAGCTCCTTCTGGCGCACACCGTCGCCCAGCGAGCGGAGGTAGATCAGCGGCCGCCAGGTCGCCTCGGTCAGGCCGATCAGGCGCATCTCGGCATCGACGGCCTGCCGCAACCGGCGCGACAGGCGGGCGACGAGAAGGCCGAATTCGGTATGCCGGTCGGGCGTCACGACCGAAAGATAGGATGCTAATTATCTAATTGGCAAGACCCGCTGGAACCGCGCCACTCCGTGGCGCGCTCCCAGCCATGACCTTTCCGTCGCGGATTACCGCGCCACCTTCTTCGACGATGGGGGAGAGCTTGCATTCTGGATCGCCCGCCATACACGCTCCGGGGTGCAGGGCATCTCGATGTGCGAGACGCCGTACTCGGCCAGGGCATCGACCACGGCATTCACGATCACGCCCAGCGCCGGGGTGATGCCGCCTTCGCCGCCGCCGCGGAAGCCCAGCGGATGGGTGGTCGAGGGCACTTCGGACAGTGCCGTGACGAAACTCGGGACATCGTCGGCGCGCGGCAGGGCGTAGTCCATGAACGAGCCGGTCATGAGCTGGCCGTCGTCGTAGACCATCTGCTCCATCAGCGCCTGGCCCGCGCCCTGGACGATGCCGCCATGGGTCTGGCCGTCGAGGATCATCGGATTCACGGCGCGGCCGACATCGTCGATCGTGGTGTAGCGGTCGATCCGCACCACGCCGGTTTCGGGATCGATCTCGACCTCGCAGACATGCCAGCCGTAGGGATAGGAGCCGACGCGGCTGTTGACGTCGCCGGCATCCGCGATCGGCCCGTGCCTGGCGGCAAGCTCGACCAGCCCGACGCTGCGGTCGGTGCCCTTGACGGTGAAGCGGCCGTCGGCAAAGGCAATGTCGGCTTCGCTCGCCTCGAGCTGCTCGGCCGCGAGCTTGATGCCTTTGGCAACGATGCCCTGCGACGCCTTGTGGATGGTGGTCCCGGCCTGGCGCATCGAGCGGCCGGAGTGCGAGCCGCCGCCGACGCCCACGCGATCGCTGTCGCTGGTGTCGACCTTGACGTCGGCAGCCGGGATGCCGAGCCATTCCTCGACGAGCTGCGCGAAGCTGGTGGCGTGCCCCTGCCCCGACGACAAGGTGCCGATCACGACCTCGACTGTGCCGTCGCCGCGCACCGTCACTTCGGCCCGCTCCAAGGGCGCGCCGCTCTGCGATTCGACATAGCCGGCCAACCCGAGGCCGCGCCTCAGCCCGTGCGCCGCCGACCGCTTCTGCCGCTCGGCGTAACCGTTCCAGTCGGCGAGCTTCAGCACCTGGTCGAGCGTACCGGGGTAGTCGCCGCTGTCGTAGGTGATGCCGAAGGTGTTGCGATGCGGCAGCACGGTGATCAGGTTGCGGCGGCGCAGCTCGACGCGATCGATGCCGGTCGCGCGTGCGGCCATGTCGATCAGCCGCTCGATCACGAACATGGTCTCCGGCCGGCCGGCGCTGCGATAGGGCGCGGTGCAGACGGTGTTGCTCAGCACCGCCCGCGCCCGCGCCACCGCCGGCAGCCGGTACAGGCTGGTCATCAGCTGCGTGCCCTTGGTCAGCGGGATGTAGGAGGCGGTGTAGGCGCCGACATTGCTGGTGTTGGTCGAATGCAGGCCAAGGAAGCGGCCGTCGGCCGAGACCGCGAGCTCGACCTCGACCTTCAGGTCGCGCCCCGCATAGTCGCTGAGGAACGCCTCGCCGCGCTCGCAGGTCCATTTGACCGGGCGGCCGATCTTCTTCGCCGCCCAGGCGACCAGCACGAACTCCGGATAGAGATAGTTGCGCGTGCCGAAGTTGCCGCCGACCTCCCTGGCGATCACCCGCACCTGCTCGGGCTCGATGCCGAGGATGATCGCCAGCTCCTTCTTCGGCCGCACGACCGCGCCGCCGCCGGCGTAGAGCGTGTAGCGCCCGCTCGCCGGATCGTACGCACCGAGCGCGGAGCGCGGCTCCATCGGCACGCCGGTCACGCGCTGGATATGCGTCTCCAGCCGCACCACGTGCTCGGCCTCGGCGAAGCCCGCGCGGGTCGCCGGCGGATTGCCGACGCGGGCATCGACCGCGATGTCGGAGATCGGATCCAGCGTCCCGTAAACGACCTCGATGGCCTCGGCCGCATCCTTCGCCTGCGCCACCGTCTCGGCGACGACGAATGCCACCGCCTCGCCGACATGGCGCACCGTCCCGGTCGCCAGGATCATCGGCCGCTCGAGCATCAGCTCCGAGCCGTCGAGGTTGTAGAGCGCGATGTCCGGCGGGCTCATCGCCGTCGGGATATGCGGCACCGGCCTCAGCCCGTCGGCGATCACGTCGGCGCCCGTCAGGATCAGCAGCACGCCCGGCATCGTCGCTGCGCGCGCGGTGTCGATCGAGACGATGCGCGCATGCGGATGCGGCGAGCGCAGGACATGGGAGCGCGCCTGGTTCGGCAGGGTGAAATCGTCGGAGTAGCAGCCGCCTCCGGTCAGCAGCCGCGCATCCTCCAGCCGGCGCAGCTCCGCGCCGATGCCGTGCCTGCTCACCCGCCCATCCGCTGCCGTTCACTCATCCGACGAAGGTATCAGCGGGCAAGCCGATAGCGCCACATTCCCATCGGCGGAATATTGCGCCACTCGCGGCCGACGAAGGTCGCCTCGACCTTCGTCGCCATGGCCCGCGGATCGACCGGCGGTCGCAGGCCGTACGTGTACTGGATGATCGCGCCGTCAGGCGGCATGGCGTCGAACGCATCGCCATAGCAGCGCGTCGCGGCTTCGACCGGAATCGCACGCATCGGCAGGCCGCTGATCGTCACGGCCATGGACGACAGCTTCGCGGCTGCGAGCAGCGCCCCCAGTTCGAGGGCGTCGCCCTCGAGCACGGCCAGGCCGGGAAAGCGGTGCTCCAGCGCGCGGCACAACTCGGGGTCGCGCTCCACCGCAACGATGCGATGGACCGGGCAGCCCGCGTCGATCAGCGCCGCCGTGACGGCACCGGTGCCGGCGCCGAGTTCCAGGACGGGGCCGCTGCAGCTCGACGATTCCAGCGCTGCCTCGGCCAGGCGGCGCGCCGTCGAGGGGCTGCTCGGGAACGGCAGCCCGACGCCAACGGGGTCCCGCAGCCAGCCACGGACGAATGGCAAGGGGGCGGGTCTCTGTCGCAGGTCGATAGTCACTCCGGTTTCTACGAGATTAAGGGTGAAACGGTTCCACGCGCTTGTCACCTTCCGGAGAGCCCCGCTACCGCAGAGCAAGATTTCAGGCCGCCTGACTCAGGTCCTCGCCCGCCAGGGCGCGCTCGATCAGACGCACGACGTTGTCGCGGCCGTAGAGCTTGATGAAGGCGCCCATGCGCGGCCCCTGCCTGCTGCCCAGCAGCACCTCGTAGAGGGTCTGGAACCACTGGCGCAGCTCTTCCTTGGCGAAGTGGCGCTTGCCGACCTCGTACACCTCGTTCTGGATGAGCTCGGCGCTCTCGCTCTCGGGAATCTTCCGAAGCGTCTCGGCCAGGTCCTGCAGCGCCGGCCGCTCGGCCGCCGTCGGGAGCCGGAACTTCTTCGTGCTCTTCACGAAGTCCTGATAGTAGGCGACCGCGCCCTTCAGCAGCCCGTCGAGATACGGCGCATTCT
>JAFEFF010000098.1 GCA_018240745.1 Pseudomonadota bacterium | reverse complement strand
GCGGCGTGCCATAGTGCCGTCGTGCGGGGAACGCTCAGTCCATGAACGAACTCGTCGTGCGGGTTCCACGGTTCGTCGCACACGCGGCGGTATTGCCATCGCCGGGTGACGCCTCGGGAGCCTGCATCATGCGTGCGCTCTCGCCATGACAAATACCAGGCCAGCCTCCGCGCCTGCGGGCCGGCGGGCCTTCCCGGCGCGGACGCATCTGGCGGTCTTCGGGCTTTGCCTCGCCCTTCCCCTCCTCGCCGCGCTGTCGGGCTTCGTGTTCTCCTCGATCCGGCAGGAGCGGTTGTCGACCGAGCGCCGCGTGGTCCAGGAGCTGAACCAACTGGTGGACAGTCTCGAGCGCGACCTCGAACGCCATGTGACGCTGCTCAATACGCTCGCGACCTCGAGCTTCCTGCAGGAGGAGGACTGGCGCGCCTTCCATGCGCAGGCGACCAACGCCCTGCAGGGGCGCAGCTACGTCGTGCTGGTGGACATGGCCGGGCGCCAGATCGTCAACACCTATGTCCCCTACGGGCAGGAACCGCAGACGACCGGCGACCCCGATACGCTGCGCCGGATCGCCGAGACCGGCCGGCCGGTGTTCTCCAATCTCTTCACCAGCAAGGTGGTTCGCCGGCCGGTGCTGAACGTGTCGGTGCCGGTGCTTCGCGGCGAGCGGCCGGCCTACGTCCTCAGTCTCGGTCTGCTGCCGGAAGATATCGCCGGCATCCTGACGAGCCTTCACCTCGAACCCGACTGGGTGGCGACGGTGTGGGACGCCAACGGCACCGTCATCGCCCGCTCGCGGTATCTCGATCGCTTCCTCGGTTCCCTGATTCCCGCCGAGCTGCGCGGGCAGGGCCGGCCGCGCACGGTGTTCCGCGCCACCAACCTCGACGGCCAGCGGGTCCTGCAGGCGGTCGCGACGTCGGGTCTGTCCGGATGGGGCGCGGCGGTCAACGTCTCGGCGGAGAAGGTCGATCGCCAGCTCCTGAGCGCCGCCGCATGGCTTGCCGGCACGGTGCTGCTGACCGCGCTGGCCGGCGTCGCCCTCGCCTGGTCGATGTCGCGCGGCCTCACCCGCGCGCTCGCGGATACGGAGACCGCGGCGCTCGCCCTCGGCCGCAACCAATCGCTGCGGGCGCCGCCCTCGCGCGTGAGCGAGCTGAACGAAGTCAACCGCGCGCTGGAACGGGCGCACGACGATCTGACGCGCGACCGCGCCGCCCTCGCCGAGACCGACGCGCAGAAGACCATGATCATCCGCGAGCTGAACCACCGCATGCGGAACATGCTGACCCTGGTGCAGTCGATCGCCGAGCTGACGATGGCGGCCTACGCGCCGCGCGAGGTCACCGCCGGCTTCTATGGGCGGCTGAAGGCGCTGGCGCTTTCGAGCGACCTGCTGACGACGGAAAGCTGGGACAGCGCGGACTTGGGCGAGATCGTCGACAAGGCGATCGCCCCGCATGTCGGCGCGTCGCTGCAATTCGACCTCGGCGGGCCGGCGGTGCGCATCCCGGCCAAGGCCGCCGTCGCGCTCGTTCTCGCCCTGCACGAGCTTTGCACCAACGCCACGAAGTACGGCGCCCTTTCGTCGCCCGCCGGCCGCGTCAAGATCGGCTGGGCGCTCTACCAGGAGGGCGGGCGAGGGCGCGTGAAACTGCGCTGGCAGGAGATGCTCGGCCCGCCGGTCGCGGCGCCGGCGCGCGAGGGCCTCGGCACGGCATTGATCACCCAGGCGGTGGCGCACGACATCAGCGGCTCGGTCGAGCTCGTCCACGCGCCGGACGGCACCGTCTGCACCATGGATTTCCCGTCCGCCGGCGAGCCGCCCGGCGCGTCATTCCAGTAGCGCGTCATGATCTTCCGGACCGCGGGCTTCCAGCCCGCTCATGAATCATGATGCGGGCCTGGAGGCCCGCGGTCCAAAAGAGCATGAGAAGACGCTAGAGACGGGCGTTTTGGAAGCGCTCGGCGAGAAACCGCTGATGCCGCTCCATCAGGACCAGTATCTGCTCGAATGTGCCGAGCATGAATTCCGCGCGAATCCGGTTCTCATTCTGCTGCAAGGAGCCGACGAGCTCGCGCTGGCGCTTGATCCGTTCCCTGCAATCCTCCACGCGACGCGCGCCGTTCTCCAGGTGCTCGCGGCTGCTGCCCATTCGGTCTTCTTCCTGTACGAGAAGCCGCAGCAGCAGGTCCCGCTGCCGGGCGTCCAGGCATTCGTAGGCCCTGGACAGGTACATCTCGACATTGCTTTCGGTAACGAACACGTCGACAGGGCTGTTCATCGCGGGCCGCCATCCGTAGAGCCCGAATGCTATCGCGATTCCCGCGTCGCGCCACCTCTTTCGGTCGGCGACGCTTGGCCGCCCGCACGGCCACGCCTTTTTCAAACCCGGGAAGGCGAAGAAAGCGCGGCAAGGTTCGCCGGGAAGCGGTAGAGGCAGCGGTCACGCCGCCACACCTCGAAGCCGTCGTAACGGTCCCTGCCGGCCTTCTTGAAGGCAGCCGTGGCCTCCTCGATCAGGGCTTCGTCGGAGCCGTCGGTCAGCGGTATGTTGGCCTCGATATGGCCTGCCCGGATGAAGTAGCAGCGCATCACGGAACAGCAGCATGCGAGCGGGCCATCGACAATCGGATTTGTCGAAACCGTACGCTAACGCTCCACAGCCGCTAACCGCGAAGCAACGCCAGGTAGAGGTAAAAGGTCAGGACGCACAAGAGAGCCGGAACCAGCAGGCCAAAGGTCTTGCGCCACATGATGATGTCGTCCCCCTGAGGAACGACGAACCAATGCCACAGCCTCCGCCGCAGGACTATCGCCTATGCCCTACCCATCGTCTCGACAAGCGCATGCCCTCCCCCGTCTTCGGGGGAGGTGTCAGCGTCTTACGCTGACGGAGGGGTCATGCCCCCCTCCGTCGCGGATTACCGCGCCACCTCCCCCGAAGACGGGGGAGGGGATGCGCGAGACGACGGGAGGGCACCCTGGAGATGGCGTTTGATGTGGCTCAAGGGCACTTTTGCGCTACCATGGCTCACTGCGAGCGGGTGTTTCCATGCGCCACCTCCGCCATCCCCTCCTCGCGCTGGCCTGCGCCGGCCTCCTCGCCGTCGCTGACGGCCGGGCCCAGGCCTCCGACTACGGCGAGTCGTACCGCGAGTGCTTTCAGGGCGCGGTTCCCGAAAGGGTGATCGCCGCCTGCTCGACGCTCATCGCCGACAAGGTCGGCGACCGGAACGACCTCGCCATGGCGTTCAAGAATCGCGGCGACGCCTACGACGACCTGGAGCAGTACGACCTGGCGTTGAAGGATTATTCCGAGGCCCTGGCGCACAATCCGCAGGATGCGGCGGTCTTCAACGCCCGCGGGACCACGCGAACGGCCCTCGGGGAATACGAGCTCGCCATACAGGACTTCGATCGCGCGCTCGAGCTCGAGCCCGGGCGGGCCATCCCCCTGAGCAATCGCTGCTTCGCGAAGGCCGTCCTCGGCCGGCTCGCGGACGCATTGGCCGATTGCAACCAGGCCGTCGCGATCCATCCGGGACGCCTGGCGACATTCGGATCGCGCGGCTTCGTCAACCTGAAGCTGGGACGCAACGACGAGGCGATCGCCGACTACGAGCGGGTATTGGCCAAGCGGCCGGACGATCCGTACGCGCTCTACGGCAGGGCCGCCGCCAGGCTCATGAAGGGCGACCGGCGCGGCGGGGACGACGACGCCGTGCGCGCGCTGGCGATCAAGCCGGACATTGCCGGCCACATGGAGCGGCTCGGCATCCGGTTGGGCAAGGTCGCGGAGCAGAAGGGCTGACAGAGCCCGTCGTGACGGCGCCGGTGTCGAGCCAGGTGCTCTCAGCGTGAACGAAGACCATCGCCGTCGCCGGGCGCCGCGATCCGCACGACGTCCGACAGGGTGCGCCGCAGCACCTCCTCGTCGTAGGGCTTGATGAGCAGCGGCGCCGAGCGAAGCTGGGGCGGAAGCGCCATGTCGTTGTAGCCCGTCAGGAAGACGAACGGCCTGCCCATCGCCGCGAGCTTCTCCGCCACCGGAAAGCTCGTCTCGCCATTGAGGTTGATGTCCAGCAGGGCGACGTCGAACTCGAGGTCGTCGGCCGCCTGCAGGGCGTCCTGCAGGTGCAGGAAGGGGCCCAGGGTCCGAAACCCGAAGGCCTGAACATCCTGCGACAGGACGTGGGCGAGGAGAAAGTCGTCCTCGACGATCATCACTCGCAAGGCGGGAGGCGGCGGGGCGCGGTTGGGCGCCGCGGTCGTGGCAAAGGCTCTCTGGGGAATCGCGACGGTGTAGCGGACGCCGCCGGGCGCGAAGTCGAGGCCGACCGTTGCGTCGAGGTCGGCCGCGACGCCGCGCTCGAGCAGCAGGCGCCCGAACCCCGAGTGTGCGGGCGGGCCGACCGCAGGGCCGCCGCTCTCCCTCCATTCCAGCGACAGGTCGCCATCGGCGGTCAGGCACCATTCGACCGAGACCCGGCCGGCCCGGCTGGACAGGGCGCCGTGCCGGGCGGCGTTGGTCGCGAGCTCGTGCAGCGCCAGGCACAGGGTCACGGCGGCCTTGGGGCCGAGCGACACGTCGGGCCCGAGGATATCGACGTTGCGCAGAGCGTCGTCGGCGTAGGGCTTGATCTCGTCGCGCACCAGCTCGCGCAGCGAGGCGCCGGCCCACCGGTTCGCCGTCAGCCGGCGGTGCGTGCGGGCCAGCGCCCTGATGCGGCCATCGAATGCGCGCCAGCCCCCGCCCGGCGGCTGTCCCTGGAAGGACAGGCTGGCGATCGAAAGGACGGTCGCCAGGGTGTTGTTGACGCGATGATTGAGCTCGCCGACCAGCCCGTCGCGTTCCCGCTCGAAGCGGCAGCGCTGGATGAAGTCGCCGATCGTGCGGGCGTAGAGATCGAGCCGGCGCAGTTCCTGCGGCTGCGGCTGGCGCGGCGCGCGGAAGTGGATCGAGATCATCGCCAGCAGTGCGCCGGCGCCGTCGACCACCGGCGTCGACTGCACGGCCCTGAAGCCGGACGCGCGGGCGATGTCGCGCATCGAGGCGAACCGTTCGTCGCTCGCCACGTCGGTGACGACGACCCGCTTGCCGCTGCGCACCGCAAGG
>JAFEFF010000097.1 GCA_018240745.1 Pseudomonadota bacterium | reverse complement strand
CGATCAACGAGGAGCTGCAGACCGTCAATGCCGAGCTGAACGCGCGTGTCGAGGAGCTCAGCCGCGCCAACTCCGACATCGCCAACCTGCTCGAGAGCACGCAGATCGCCACGGTGTTCCTCGACCGCAACCTCACCGTCAAGAACTTCACCCCGGCGGCCAAGGACGTGTTCCGGCTGGTCGAGAGCGACACCGGCCGGCCGATCACCCATGTGCGCGCCCGCTTCCAGGCCGACACCGTGCAGGAGGATGCCGAGCGGGTGATGCGCACGCTCGCCACCATCGAGCGGCAGATCGAGAGCACCGACAACGGCCAGCGCTACGTCATGCGCATGATGCCCTACCGCACGGTCGACAACGTGATCGCGGGCGTCGTCATCACCTTCGTCGACGTCACCAGGATGAGCGCCGCCGAGGCGCGGATCGACGAGCTGACCCGCGACCTGCGCGAGCGCATCTCGAACCTCGAGACGCTGCTCGACGTCGTGCCGGTCGGCATCCTGATCCTGCGCGAGGGCGGCCAGCCCGACGAGGTGCAGGTCAACCGCTACGGCGCCCAGCTCCTGGGCGACGGCACGCGCGGCGATGCAACCGGCCCGCGGCGGCTCAGCCGCGCGGTCCGCCTGTTCCAGGGCGACCGCGAGCTCGGAGCGGACGAGCATCCGCTGCACCTCGCCATCCGCACCGGCCAGCCGGTGGCCAACTTCGAGGGTCAGTTGCTGCGCGGCGACGGCGAGCGGCGTGACGTCATGATGACCTCGACGCCGCTGTTCGAGGAGGGCGGCAAGGTGCGCGGCGCGATCGCGGCGATCGTCGACATATCCGAGCGCAAGAGCGCCGAGGCGCGCCAGCAGGTGCTGCTCTACGAGCTGCAGCATCGGGTCAAGAACATCATCGCCACGATCAGCGCGCTGGCCGGCCGCACCCTCAGGTCCGACATCTCGCCGGCCGAGTTCGTCCAGGCGTTCCAGGGCCGGCTGCGCGGCATGGCCCGCACGCACGAGCTCCTGTCGCGCAGCAACTGGGCCGGCGCGCCGATCGGCGAGCTGGTCGCGAGCACGTTGCGCAGCCTGGTGTCGTTCGAGCCGGGCGCGTTCAGCGCACACGGCCCGGAGGTGGTGCTGACGCCAAATGCGGCGGCGACGCTCGGCATGGTGATCTACGAGCTCGCCACCAACGCGACGAAGTACGGCGCGCTGTCACAGCCCTCCGGTCGCCTCGACGTCACCTGGCAACTGGTCGGCCCGATGCAGGGCGGCCGCGTCGAGCTGGTCTGGACCGAGTCGGGCGGCCGCGAGGTGCCGCGGGACATCACGCCCGGATTCGGGCTGAACTTCATCACGCGCAGCATCGAATACGAGATGCAGGGCAAGGCCGAGCGGGAGACCGCGCCGGGCGGCCTGCGTTGGACGATCGAGTTTCCCGCCGCCCAGAATGTGCAGCGCCCCTAGCGAGGAGGCAGTCATGCCCCAGCCGCACGACACGCTTACCGGCCTGAAGGTGCTGGTGGTCGAGGACAGCTATCTGATCGCCGAGCACGTGTCCGACCTGCTGACGCAGCATGGCGCCGAGGTGGTCGGGCCGGTGGGGCGGCTCGGTCCCGGGCTGAAGCTGGTCGAGGAGGGCACGCCGGTCGACGGCGCGCTGCTCGACGTCAATCTCGATGGCGAATTCTGCTTTCCCATCGCCAGCGCGCTGAAGCAGCGCCACGTGCCGTTCGTCTTCCTGACCGGCTACGACGACGGCGACATCATCCCGCGCGACTTCGCCGCCGCGCCGCGGCTCGGCAAGCCGCTCGACGAGGCCCAGCTCGTTCGTACGATCGCGACCGACTTCGCCCGCCGCTGAACAAACCGACTACGAGAGGATGCGCGCGGCGGCGCGATGCACGGCCGGGTCGCCGGCCGCCAGGATCGAGCCGTCGGAGGTCATGTCGAGCTCGCGGCCGCGCCAGTCGGTGGCGAGCCCGCCCGCGCCCTTGATCACCGGCACCAGGGCGGCGAAGTCGTAGAGCTTGAGCGAATTCTCGACCACCAGGTCGACATGGCCCGCGGCCAGCAGGCCGTAGGCGTAGCAATCGCCGCCCCAGCGGAACAGCTTCACCGCGTCGGCGAGCGCCGCGTGCTTCCGCGAGACGTCGCCCGAGAACATGATCGGCGAGGTCGAGTACATGTACGCACGGTCGAGGCTCGGGCAGGCGCGCACCCTGATCGGCTGGCCGTTGAGCGTCGATTGCCGGCCGGTTGCGCCGAGCCAGCGCTCCTTCAGGATCGGCTGGTCGATCACGCCCAGCACCGGCACGCCCCTGTGCAGCAGCGCGATCAGCGTGCCCCAGATCGGCAGGCCGGTGATGAAGGCGCGCGTGCCGTCGATCGGGTCGAGCACCCAGACATACTCGGCATCGGCGCGCTCGACGCCATGCTCCTCGCCATACACGCCATGCTCCGGCGCTTCCTCGGAGAGGATCGTCCGCATCGCCGCCTCGGCCTCGCGGTCGGCGATCGTCACGGGGCTGGCGTCGCTCTTGTCGTCGACCGGCACCGGCGTCCGGAAATAGCGCGCCGAAATCGGCCGCGCCGCGTCGGCGAGGCGGTGGGCGAGAGCGATGAAGTTGGATGGAACGGTCATGCCAACTCCGTCATCCCGACCGGAGCCCCGCGAAGCGGGGCGAAGTGGAGGGACCTCGTCATGTGGCAGCCAGCTCCCGAACAGGTCCCTCGACTGCGCCGCGCTGCGCGGCTTCGCTCGGGATGACGGGGAAGGTGAAGTCCTACGGCAGCGGCGGCTTCGGGTCGTCGTGCATCGTGCGCAGGTAGGCGATGACGTCGGCGCGATCCTGCTCCTTGGGCAGGCCGGCGAACGCCATCTTGGTGCCGCGCGCGAACGACTGCGGCTTGAAGATCATGTGGTTGATGTCTTCGTAGCTCCACGTGCCGCCCAGCTTCTGCAGGGCCGCGGAGTAGCTGAAGCCTTCCTCGCTCGCCTTCTTGCGGCCGACCAGGTTCCACTGGTTCGGGCCGACCTTGTTCGCGCCGCCCTTGTCGACGGTGTGGCAGGTGAAGCACTGCTGCTTGAAGATCTGCTCGCCGTGCTGGACGTTGGCGTCCTTGAGCTTGGGCCCGATCGGCGGCAGCTCGGGCGGCTTCTCGGCGGCCGCGGCGGTCTCGGGCGCCGCCTCGGCCAGGGCGATCGCCGGCTTCTCCGGCTCATGCACGCTCACGAGCGCGTTCGACACCTTGCCGACCACCATCGCGAACAGCGCGGAGGCCAGGAAGCAACCCGCCATCGTGTTGAAAGACGCCATCGAAATCTCGCCCCGAATCTTTTTCGGACGTTGCTGTAGCACGGCCGAAGCCCGGTCAGTAGTATTCGATCGTGCCCGCGGGATCGCGCGGCGGAACGTCGCAAGTCCCGGATTTAGCGAGGTTTTTCAGGTTTTGCCGGGCGGATTGGGCGGGTAAGAAAGCACGCCCAGGGGGACATTCACAGATGGCAAAGCCGCGCGCGGGCAGCCGGGCCAGCAACACGATCGCCTACCAGGGCGAGCCGGGGGCGAACTCGGACATGGCCTGCCATGCCGCCTTTCCGTACATGACGACGCTGCCCTGTCCGACCTTCGACGCGGCCATGGGGGCGGTCCAGGCGGGCAAGGCGGAGCTTGCCATCATCCCGGTCGAGAACTCGGTGGCGGGCCGCGTCGCCGACCTGCACAGCCTGCTGCCGCACACCAGGCTCAAGATCGTCGCCGAGCACTTCCAGCGGGTCGAGCATTGCCTGGTGGCCCTGCCGGGCGTGGCGCTGAAGGACGTCAAGACCGCGAAGAGCCATGTCCAGGCGCTGTCGCAGTGCCGCAACTTCTTGAAGAAGCACGGCATCCAGCCGCTGGTCCATGCCGATACGGCAGGCGCCGCGCGCGAGATCGCCGAGGAGGGCGACAGGAGCGTCGGCGCCATCGCCTCCTCGCTCGCCGCGCGCATCTATGGCCTGAAGGTGCTGGCCAGAAACATCGAGGACGCCGACCACAACACCACCCGCATGCTGGTCTTCTCGCGCGAGGAGGCGAGGCCCGACTGGCGAACCGTGCGCTGCATGACCGCGTTCCTGTTCCGGGTGAAGAGCGTACCGGCCGCGCTCTACAAGGCGCTCGGCGGCTTCGCGACCAACGGCGTCAACATCGTCAAGCTCGAAAGCTATCTCAGCGGTGCGCATTTCGAGCAGGCGCAGTTCTACGCCGAGGTCGAGGGGCATCCCGACCAGCGCGGCCTGCAGCTTGCGCTGGAGGAGCTGCGTTTCTTCTCCGATGAGCTGAAGATGCTCGGCGCTTTCCCCACCCACCCGTTCCGCCGCAAGGGCTGGGACGCGCCGACCCGCCCCGGAACGTGAGTGCAATGCTTCCCTTGTGCCCGACGGAGAGGGCCTGATCGCATGCCGCAGAAGCCCGTCCGTATCGCGCCGTCGATCCTGAGCGCCGACTTCTCCGCCCTGGGCGCGGAGGTCGAGGCGGTCGATGCCGCCGGCGCCGACTGGATCCACGTCGACGTGATGGACAACCATTTCGTGCCCAACCTGACGATCGGGCCGATGGTGGTGAAGGCGCTGCGCAAGCACACCCGGAAACTGTTCGATGTCCACCTGATGGTGACGCCGGTCGATCCGTTGATCCCGGCGTTCGTCGAAGCCGGCGCCGACACCCTGTCGGTCCATCCGGAGTCGGGACCGCACCTTCATCGCACCATCCAGCTCATCAAGCATCACGGCAAGCGCGCGGGCTGCGTGCTCGATCCGGCAACCCCGCTCGGCGCGATCGAGTACGTGATGGCCGATCTCGACCTGGTGCTGGTGATGAGCGTCAATCCGGGCTTCGGCGGCCAGGCCTTCATCGAATCGCAACTCGCCAAGATCGCCGCGCTGCGCAAGGCGATCGACGCGCTGGGCAAGCCGATCGATCTCGAGGTCGATGGCGGCGTCAATCCGCAGACGGCGAAGCAGTGCCTGAAGGCCGGCGCCGACGCCCTGGTCGCGGGCACTGCCGTGTTCGCCGGCGGGCCGTCGAACTATGCGGCCAACATCAAGGCCCTGCGCGGATGACGCCTGACCGCCAGGCGCTCGCGCTGGCCGCGGTGGTGGCGCAGCGCAGCCGCCTCTATGCTCGGGCGTGGCGGCTCGCCGTCGGGCGAATTGGGGTTCGTCCTGGCGGTCGCGCTGGCGACAATTCAAAGATGTTGGGAGCCTTTCGATGCCTGATCTGATCCTGCACCACTATCCCAACTCGCCGTTCTCCGAGAAGGTGCGCGTCGCCTTCGGCATCAAGCAGCTCGCCTGGAAGTCGGTCGTGATCCCCAACGTCATGCCGAAGCCCGACCTGATGCCGCTGACCGGCGGCTATCGCAGGACGCCGGTGCTGCAGATCGGCGCCGACATCTACTGCGATACCCAGCTCATCATGCTCGAGATCGAGCGCCGCCACGCCAAGCCGGCCTTGCTGCCGGTCGGGCAGGAGGGGGAAGCGCGCGCACTGGCGATGTGGATCGACCGCAACATCTTCTGGTCGGCGGTCGGCGTGGTGATGGGGGCGATCGGCGACCAGTTGCCCGAAGCCTTCAAGAAGGACCGCACCGAATTCTCCGGCCGGCCGTTCGACAGCGATCGGCTGAAGGCCGGGCAGCCCTTCGCGCGTGAGCAGACCTACGCCCAGCTTTCGATCGCCGAGCAGATGCTGCGCGACGGCCGGCCGTTCCTGCTGGGCGGCGTGCCCAGCCTGGCCGACTGCGCGCTCTACAATCCGGTGTGGTTCCTGCAGGCCCGCATGGGCGTCGGCAACACGCCGTCGCCGCTCGACCGTTTGCCGAAGATCGTCGACTGGTCGCAGCGCATGAAGGCGTTCGGCAGCGGCAAGCCGACCGAGATGAGCGCGGCCGACGCGCTCGCCGTCGCCAGGGCGGCGACGCCCGAGCCGGGCAAGGTCGACGACAGCGATCCCAGCGGGCTGAAGGCCGGTCAGAAGATCAGCATCACGCCCGACGACACCGGCAAGGTGCCGGTGACCGGTACGCTGGTCGGTCTGACCAACGAGCGCATCTCGATCATCCGCAGCGACGAGAAGGTGGGCGACGTCATCGTCCACTTCCCGCGCGCGGGGTTCATGGTGACGCCGGCGGCGAGCTGACTAAAGCTCGACCGTTCCTTCCAGCACCGGCACGCAGCGGCCGCCGACCTTGGCGCGGATGCCGTCGGCTGCGCGATGGGCGGAGCAGAGCAGCCGGCTGGGCCGGCCCATCTCGACGCCCTGCACGAGCTCGTGGCGCGCCTCGGTCTCGTTCGTGAGCGACAGCAGCAGCGCCGCGAGCGGGGTCGCCGCGCTGCCGGTGGCGGCGTCTTCGACCGTGCCGGACAATGGCGAGAACATGCGGGTGCGGATGCGCGCGCCGTCATGGGCGTAGAGGTAGAGCGGCAGGCGATTGGGGCCCATCGCCGTGTAGCTCTTCGCGGCTTCGCGAAACCGGCCGATGTCGGGCGTGGCGCGGGTCAGCGCCTCGCCGGTCACCTCCGCGATCACGAACGAATTGCCGACCGACGCCGAGACCGGCCGGTGCGCCCGGGTCAGCACCTCGCCCGGCTCGAGGCCGGCGCAGGCCGCCGCAAGCTCGACCGGCATCTCCGGTCCGAGCGACAGCGGCTGCGGCGCGGCGATGGTGATCCAGTCGCCGACCTCGATCTCGACCAGGCCGGCAATCTCCTCGAAGCGGAGCTTGCCGTCCTTCGCGCGGCCCTGTTGCGCCAGCACCCAGCCGGTGCCGACATTGGGATGGCCGGCGAACGGCATCTCGGCGCGGCGGTTGAAGATGCGCACCCGCGCGGTGTTCCCCGGATCCGCCGGGGGCAGCACGAAAGTCGTCTCGCTGAGATTGAACTCCGAGGCGAGCGCCTGCATGTCGCCGTCGCTCATGCCGCGCGCGTCCGGGAAAACCGCGAGCGGATTGCCGCCAAAGCGGCGGTCGGTGAAGACATCGACGGTGACGAAGGAGAAGCGGGCCATCGGTGATCCTGTCATCCCGAGCGCAGCGAGGGATCTTTTCTGGATCAGGAAGGATCCCTCGCTACGCTCGGGATGACACTTAAACGACTTCCACGCCGATCTCGCCGGCAATTCTTCTCAGGGCAGCCACCGACCTGGCTGTGGCATTTCGACCGTCCTGCGGGCAGTGGGTCTCCATGCTGGCAACGACCTCGGGAACGGTGACGTGCGCCAGCAGGCGCGTCAGCTCGCGTGCCCACGGCACCTTGCCGTCGCCGAGCGGCACGGTGCGCCTGGCCTCGAAGTCGCGATCCTTGAGATGGATCAGGTCGACCATCGGCCCGAGCGTCTCGAAATCGTCGTCCGACGGCGGCTCGCCCATCGACCAGCTATTGCCGATATCGACCAGCGGCCGCAGCCACGGCGAGGGCTCACCGAGCGAGGCGAAGTAGCCGGTGAGCTCCGTCATCGAGCCGATGTTGCAGACCGGCTCGTTCTCGATCTCGACGGTGGTGTCGTGGCGATCGGCCAGATCGACCAGCCGGCCCACCGGCGCCAGGAGATCGTCCGGCCTGAAGCCCGGATAGCGCAGGAAGGTGAACACGCGAATTTTCGACGCACCCAGCACCGTCGCGACGTCGAAGGCATGCGCCAGCGGATCGTCGGTCGGGCAGGTCGAGGGATCGAAGGCGAAGTCGACCTTGCCGTCCGACGGCGCCTTGCCGGGCGCGGGCCATTTCAGCACCGGTGACACGAAGGTCGGCACGCTGACGCCCGCGGCCTTGAGCTGGCGGCCGATCGCGTCGACCTCCTCGAGCGTCATGCCGAGCAGATTGCGGCCGTCGACCGTGCGCATGTCGAGGCGGCGTACGTCGTTCTCGTCGCAGAACGACAACATTTCGGCGATCGAAGGACCAATCTCGTCGCCGATCACGGCAAGGGCTAGGCGGGCAGGCATGCGCCATCATAATCTTGCCGGCATGACTGACGACACCTCGATCTTCGTGGGCGCTGGCGAGAGCGACCAGTACCTGCTGCTCAAGTACGGCAACCGCCACGGCCTGATCGCCGGCGCCACCGGCACCGGCAAGACGGTTTCGCTGCAGACCCTGGCCGAGGGCTTCTCGGCCTATGGCGTGCCGGTCTTCATGGCCGACGTGAAGGGCGACCTGTCCGGCGTGAGCCAGGCCGGCGGCACCAACCCGCATGCGGTCGAGCGGGCGAAGCAGCTCAAGATCGAGGGCTACGCCGGCCGCGCCTTCCCGACGGTCTTCTGGGACCTGTTCGGCGCCAAGGGCCATCCGGTGCGCACGACGGTGAGCGAGATCGGGCCCGTCCTGATGGCGCGCCTGCTGCAGCTCAACGAAACGCAGGAAGGCGTGCTCAACATCGTCTTCAAGGTGGCCGACGAGCAGGG
The DNA here is from genome assembly GCA_018240745.1 of Pseudomonadota bacterium. Taxonomy (GTDB): domain Bacteria; phylum Pseudomonadota; class Alphaproteobacteria; order Reyranellales; family Reyranellaceae; genus Reyranella. Next base: position 1,188 of record JAFEFF010000097.1, on the reverse strand, counting down.
CCTGCTGATCCTCGATTTCAAGGACCTGCAGGCGGTGCTGCAATGGACCGCCGAGAATGCCGGCACCCTCACGACGAAGTACGGCAACGTCTCCAGGCAGTCGATCGGAACCATCCAGCGCGCGCTGCTCACGCTGCAGCAACAGGGCGGCGAGCGCTTCTTCGGCGAGCCGGCGCTCGACCTCAAGGACATGATCCGCACCGATGCCTCGGGCTTCGGCGTGATCAACGTGCTGGCGGCCGACAAGCTGATGGAGAGCCCCAAGCTCTACAGCACCTTCCTGCTGTGGCTCCTGTCCGAGCTGTTCCAGGTGATGCCCGAGGTGGGCGATCTCGAGAAGCCAAAGTTCGTGTTCTTCTTCGACGAGGCGCATCTGTTGTTCGACGACGCGCCCAAGGCATTGCTCGACAAGATCGAGCAGGTGGTGCGCCTGATCCGCTCCAAGGGCGTCGGCGTCTATTTCGTCAGCCAGAGTCCGGCCGACGTGCCGGACACGGTGCTGGGCCAGCTCAGCAACCGCGTGCAGCACGCGCTGCGCGCCTTCACGCCGAAGGACCAGAAGGCGGTCAAGACCGCGGCCGAGACCTTCCGGCCGAACAAGAAGTTCTCCGCGGCCGAGGCGATCGTCGAGCTCGGCGTCGGCGAGGCGCTGGTCTCCTTCCTCGACGCCAAGGGCGTTCCGACCCCGGTCGAGCGCTGCTTCGTCGCCCCGCCGCGCGGCCGCATCGGTGCGGCGACCGATGCCGAGCGCGCGGCCGTCATCAAGGCGAGCCCGCTCGCCGGCAAGTACGACCAGGTGGTCGATCGCGATTCGGCCTACGAGGTGCTGATGGGCCGCGCCGGCGGCGGCCAGGTGCAGCATGAGGAGACCTCGACGCCGCCGCCGCGCCGCCGCGGCCAGTACGATGCGCCGCCGCCCACGCCGACCGGTGGACCCTGGGGCAGTGCGCCGTCCGAGCCGGCGGAGGAGCCGACGAAGGCCAAACCCGAACCGCGTCTGCGCGAGGCGCAGCCACAGCAGCGGCCCTCGTCGCCGGTGCCGAAGAGCGGAGGTCGCAGCGATTCGCTCGAGACGACCATCATCAAGTCGGCCGCGCGCACCGCGACCAATATCGCCGTGCGCGAAGCGTCGAAGGCGATTTTCGGCAGCGGCCGCAACGCCGGCATCCTCGGCAGTTTGGTGCGCGG
>JAFEFF010000096.1 GCA_018240745.1 Pseudomonadota bacterium | reverse complement strand
CGAGGGTCAGGTCAGCCTGGCGTTACCGCCCGCCAGCAGCGTGCCGGTCGAGGCGGCGCCGCCGGACTACGTGCCGCCCCACCAGCCCGCGAGCAATGCCGGCCCGCGGCCCAGCCGGCCGGCCGTGCCGACTCCGGTCGTGGTACCTCCCGCCCCGCCGCCGACGCCCACACCGGGCCCGCAACTGGAATGCTCGGCGGCCGACGGCTCGCGCATTCGCGTGACCGGCAACGCCTGCCCGGCGGGCTGGAAGGCCGCGAAATGACCCATCGGTTCGGCGTCATCCTGCTGGGGCTCGGCCTCGCGCTCACCGGCGCCGCCGGCTGGGCACAAACGCCGCCTCCGGCCGCGCCGACCAAGCCGACCTGTCCGGCTCCGGGGACCGTCTACACCTTCACGGATTCCAGCAGCATCCAGGCGCTGGCCGGCGCAACGCCGCCGTTCTGCCGCTTCGCCAACCTCAACGGCGGCCAGCAGGTCGACCTGATGCTGGGCGCCTTCAGCGCCGCCTCGCCGGTCGTGCAGGGCAATGCCGACGTGCTGACATCGCTGCTGCCGCTGCAGGTCGGCAAGACCGTGACTCTCGCCCGGCCGGGCGCCGGCGTCGCCGCGACGGTGACCGTCGAGAAGTACGAGACGGTCGAGGTGCCGGTCGGCCGGCTCGCCTGCTACGTCCTGCTGTGGACCGAGCCGAGCGGGCAGGGCCGCTGGGAGCGCCGCTGGTGGTACTGCCCGTCGCTGGAATCCGCCGCCAAGTACAGCGCCAGCTTCGAGGTCGTCACGCCGAGCGGCCGCACCCTGTCGAGCAACCCCGCAAGCTGGGAGCTGCAAAGCGTCCGCGTCCCCTGATCGGGCCCCGATCAGGCGCGCCGGCGCCGGCGGCCATCGATCGGAACATAGGGCCGCACCGTCGCCTGGCCGACGTAGCGGCGTCCACCGATGATGATCTCGATCGGCGCCAGGTCCCTCGGGGACCTATCGGTCGGCAGCCGCTCCATCGGGATGCGCCAGCGCCAGCGGTTCTTGGCCTTCAAATCCGCCATGTTCTCGGCATGGGTTCCGAGGAACATGTGATCCGCGTTGCAGCAGCGCGGTTCGTCGCATCGATGGCAGACGTACAGGCCTTTTCGAATTGGCCCGTAACGAATGATCCAAGCGAAGCGATGCGCGCGGAACTTGCGGCCGCCGACGTTCAATTGGCCGTAGCCCTCTTTGCTCACTGAGCCCTGCCAGATGTGACAGCCCGATGTCGGATCGACCTTCGTGTAGTGGGCGAGGCGCTTGGCCGGCGTCCATTCCGGTCGGCAGCGAGGCAATCCTGAGAGGCGATACTGTTTGGTCATGTGCGCATTTTACGATGCGCGCTTCGGACCACCTATTATGGGCAATGGCTTTCACGATTCGTGGGCAAACGGGGCCGCTATCGGGGGGCCATTGCCCGTAATGAGACCCGCTCGCGGAGGAATTTCCACAGGTTCCCGCCCTCGAACTTGTAGCCCGCGACGCCGGCGGCGATCGCAGCCTCGACGTCGCTGTCGCGGTCGCCGACCACGAACGAGCGCTCGGGATCGGTCGTCCATTCGCGCTGCAGCTTCAGGATCATGCCGGGCTGCGGCTTGCGGAACTCCGAATCCTGCCGATAGCGCTCGACCACGCCTTCGGGATGGAACGGGCAGTGCTCGAAGGCGTCGATGTGCGCACCGTGGCGCTGCATCTCCTGCTGCATCCAGTCGTGCAGGTCGTGCACGTGCTGCTCCTCGTAGTAGCCGTGCGCCACCCCGCCCTGGTTGGTGATGACGAAGACGTAGAAGCCCTGCTCGTTCAGCCAGCGCACGGCGTCCATCGCGCCGTCGATCCAGACGATGTCCTCGGCCTTGTGCACGTAGCCGTCGTCGCGGTTGAGGATGCCGTCGCGGTCGAGGAACGCCGCCGGCCGCTGCATGAAGGACGGCAGCAGCTCCTGTGCCCGCGCGAAGTCCTCCGGGATGCCGATGTCGATGAACGAGCCGCGCGCCGCCGTGCCGAGCAGTTGCCCCCGTTCGGCAAGCCCCGGCAGGATCTCGCGCTCGAGCGAGCAGGGCACCGACTTGATCAGGTCGATCACCTGGCGCTTCACCAGGTAGATGCCGGCGTTGATCGGCTCGTCGCCGGTGGAACTCCCCTGGCCCTTCTCCTGGAAGCCGCGCACCCGGCCCCGGTCGAGGCGCACGCGCCCATATCGGCTGCCCTCGATGCCGCTCGCGAGGGCCGCATGCATCGTCCAGTCGCCGTTCGCCGTCGCGAGCGAGAGCCAGTTGAAGTCGAAGTAGGAATCGCCGTTCAGCAGGAAGAACGTCTCGTCCAGGCGGCCGGCGGCGTTGACCAGGGCGCCCGCGGTGCCGGCCGGTTCCGGCTCGGGCACGACCTCGACCGCGAGTTGACCGAAGCGCTTGCCGTCGTAGTGCCGCTCGATCTCCCCGGACTGGTAGCCGCTCAGCAGGGTCAGGCGGCTGAGCCCGAACCGCCGGGCCTCGTGGACGAGGTAGTCCAGGAACGGCCGCCCGCCGACCTCCAGCAGGGGCTTGGGGGTGCTGTCCGTCAGCATTCCCAGCCGCGTTCCGCGCCCGCCGACCAGGCAAACCGCTTGTGTGACCGTCATGGCGAGACCCGTATAGACGGTTGGCGGCCAGGTGCTCAATCGTGGTGTTCTTGCCCGAATTCGGGCAAAATCTTTCCATTCGGGCTCGATTCGAGGGAGTGTGGCGTGGACAACGCCGGGCCGAGCGAATTGGAAGACCTCATGGAGTACCTGGCGCGGACCACCCGCCTGGAGCGCCGCGAGGCCGAACGGTTGATCGACGAGGTGTTGTCGTTCCTGGCCGAGCAGCCGGAGACGTTCGTTCGCCGCCGTCACCTGGAGCTTCAGCGCCGGGGACTGGCGAACGAGGCGATCTTCGCGCGGCTCGAGCAGGAACTCACCCGCCGGCGCTTCGCGGCGCCGCCCTACACCCGGCGGCAACTGCGCCGGATCGTCTACGGCTAGGACCTCTCCCATGTGCGGCATCGTCGGTTACATCGGCAAGCGCCAGGCGGCGCCCATCCTGATCGAAGGCCTGCATCGGCTCGAATATCGCGGCTACGACTCCGCCGGCATCGCCGTCGGCAACAAGGGCAGGCTCAAGGTCGCCAAGCGCAAGGGCAGGGTCCGCGAGCTCGAGGCGCTGGAGCCGCAGAAGTTCCGCGGCGTGCAGGGCATCGCGCACACCCGCTGGGCGACGCACGGCGAGCCGTCGGACCTCAACGCCCATCCCCACAGCGACACGAGCGGCCGGTACGCGGTCGTGCACAACGGCATCGTCGAGAACGCGGCCGCGCTGAAGGCGCAACTCGGCCAGCGCGGCGTCGTGTTCAGGTCGGAGACCGACACCGAGGTGCTGGCGCACCTGATCGCGCTGCTCGACGACGGCTCGCCGCTCGAGACGGTGGTGGCCGAGGCGTTGCGCCGCGTGGTCGGCGCCTACGGCCTGGCGGTGATCGATGCCGAGCGGCCCGACACGCTGGTGGTGGCGCGCAACGGCAGCCCGATCGTGCTCGGGATCGGCGACAAGGAGATGTTCTTCGCGTCCGATCCCGCCGCCCTCGTGCGCCACACCGCGAGCGTCGTGCATCTCGACGATGGCGAGATCGCGACGGTGCGCGCCGACGGCTACGAGACGCGCACGCTCGACGGCGCCGCCACGATCAAGACGCCCTCGACCATCCCGTGGAAGGACGAGGCCTTCGACAAGGGGCAGTTCACCCACTTCATGCGGAAGGAGATCGGCGAGCAGGCCGACGCGGTGCGCCGCACCCTGAGCGGCCGGCTCGACACGCGCTTCCACACCACGCATCTCGGCGGGATCGAGCTCGAGGCGCGCGACCTGCTCGACATCCGCCGGGTGAAGATCCTCGGCTGCGGTGCCGCCTACCTGTCGGGGCGAGTCGGCGCGCACCTGATCGAGCAGCTCGCGCGCATCCCGGCCGATGCCGAGCCGGCGTCCGAGTTCCGCTACCGCAATGCCGTGATCGAGCGCGACACGCTCTACATCGCCGTCAGCCAGTCGGGCGAGACCTTCGACACGCTGGCCGCCGTGCAGGAGATCAAGCGCAAGGGCGGCCGCATCATGGGCGTGGTCAACGTGGTCGGCAGCACGATCGCCCGCGAATGCGGTCGCGGCGTCTACCTGCATGCCGGGCCCGAGGTCGCCGTCGTCTCGACCAAGACCTTCACCTGCACGGCGGTCGCGCTGGCCCTGCTCGCCATTCATCTCGGCCGGCTGCGCGATCTTTCCGTGGCGAACGGTGCGCGCCTGGTGGCGGCGCTGCAGGCGCTGCCCGATCGCATCGCCGGCATTCTCGAGCGCGAGCCCGAGATCGCGAAGCTCGCCGGGCGCTTCCAGGGCGTCGAGCATGCGTTCTACGTCGGCCGCGCGGCCGGCCACGCGATCGCGTCGGAAGGCGCGCTCAAGCTCAAGGAGATCAGCTATCTCCACGCCGAGGCCTATCCCGCCTCGGAGCTGAAGCATGGCCCGCTGGCGCTGATCGAGCCGGGGACGCCGACCGTCATCGTGTTGCCGCGCGACGATCTCTATTCGAAGAGCCTGTCGACGGTGGAGGAGATCAGGGCGCGCGGCGGCCCGGTGATCGCCATTACTCATCCCGGCGAGCGGCCGGCCGTCGACGGCCTCTTCGAGGTGCCGGCCCTCGAGCCCGAGCTCGACCCGCTGCTGCTCAACATCCCGCTGCAACTGCTCGCCTATCACGTCGCCCTGCAGCGCGGCACCGACATCGACCAGCCGCGCAATCTGGCGAAATCCGTCACCGTGGAGTGACGCGACAACACCTCTCCGTCAGTCCCTCGACTGCACCTCCCTGCGGGCGGCTCCGCTCGGGATGACGGAGGTCTTTGCCGTCAGTAAGGTGGTCCTCTCACGCCGGGAGGATCGACATGGCCAGGTGGCAATTCACCAAGGGGCTGCACGACATCGGCAATGGCTGCCATGCCTACCTGCAGCCCGACGGCGGCTGGGGCTGGAGCAATGCCGGGCTGATCGCCGACGGCGACAGGAGCCTGCTGGTCGACACGCTGTTCGACCTCAAGTTGACACGCGAGATGCTGGCGGCGATGCGCGACGCCGTGCCGGCGGCGAGATCGATCGGCACGCTGGTGAACACCCATTCGAACGGCGACCATACTTTCGGCAACCAGCTACTGGGCGGGGCGGAGATCGTCACCACCAGGGCCTGCGCCGAGGAGATGCTCGAGCGGCCGCCCGAGGCGCTGGCGGCGATGGTCCGCAATCGCGCCACGCTCGGTGATGGCGGCAAATTCCTCTACGAGATGATGGCCCGGCACTTCGAGTGGGACGACGTGATCTACACCGCGCCGACCCGCACCTTCGCCGGCACGCTCGACCTCAAGGTCGGAGCCAGGCAGGTGCAGCTCGTCGAGGCGGGGCCGGCGCATACGCGCGGCGACCTGCTGGTCCATCTGCCGCAGGAGAGGATCGTCTTCACCGGCGACCTGCTGTTCATGAACGGCCATCCGGTGATCTGGGCGGGCCCGATCCGCAACTGGATCAGGGCGTGCGACACGATCCTCGGCTGGGACGTCGATATCGTCGTGCCGGGCCACGGGCCGATCACCGACAAGGCGGGCGTGGCGAGGTTCAGGGGCTACCTCGAATACATCGATCGCGAGGCGCGCAAGCGCTACGACGCGGGCGTCGGCTACTACGAGGCGGCGACCCAGATCTCGCTCGACCCCTACGCCGACTGGATCGACTCCGAACGCATCGTCGTGAACGTGGCGGCGCTCTACCGCGAATACGGCGCGGCCGAGAAGCCCAACCCGATGACCCTGTGGGCCGACATGTACCGCTTCCACGAGGCCGGGCTCTGCAACTGCCATCGCCATGCCAAGATGAAAGGCCTCGTGGCGGAGTGATCGCGTCCACCATGCAGATGTACCCCCAATCGTGCTCCCGGGCCGCGCTTGACGCATCGGAACAGGTGGTTTAGCGGGACACCCCGCCCAGGCCCGAGGAACTTATTGGCAAAGCAAGGTTTTCTGAAATCCGCGTTGGCGGGCGTTGGCCTTTTGCGGAAGGCGAACGCTCCGGACTTCCCCGGCATCGACGATCCCGACCCCGAACGGCAGGGCCAGGCTTTGTTCCGCCGCGGCCGCTATCGCATGCGCGCCGGCGGGATCGAGGCTGCGGTGAAGGACTTCGACCGGGCGATCGAGCTGCTGCCCGACTATGCCGAGGCCCGGGCTTCGCGCGCCGAGTGCCTCGATATGCTGGGTCACGCCGAGGCGGCGCGACCCGACTATGCCGAGGCGCGGCGACTGTGGGCGGCCGAGCGCACCGGTGCGCCGGACCGCAGCTACATCTGGCGCCAGCAGGGCCGGTTGACCTTCGAGATCGAGTCCTACGAGCTGGCGCTCGAACGGATCAAGACCGGCTCCTATCCGCACTCGGCAGTGGGCAACGCCCTGATGGCGCACGGCCGGCCGGCCGAGGCGCTGAAGGCCTATGAGCGGGCGCTGAAGATCAAGGACAAGGATCCGGCGCTGCTGGCGCTGAAGGGCGAGGCGCTGTCGGCAATGGGCCGCTACCGCTCGGCGGTCGACGCGTTCAGCGCGTCGCTCAAGGCGGTTCCGCGGGCGCCCGAGGTGCTGAGCGGTCGCGCGGTCGCCTACGCCGCCCTCGGGCGGATCGACAAGGCCAATGTCGACTGGCGCCGGCAGCTCGCGGCGCTGCCCGAGCACCAGCCGGCCGCCCGCGCGTGCGTGGCGCTGCGGCTCGGCGCCTGGGCCGAGGCGTTGCCCGAGCTCGAGCGCGCGATCGGGAAGTCGCCGGACGATCCCTATTGGCGACTCTACCGCCTGACCGCGCTGAAGCGGCTCGACCGGCCGTTCGACCCGGTCGAGGTGCCGCCCGGCGGATGGCCCGCGCCGTTGTTCGCGCTGCATGCCGGCAAGGCCACGGCCGAGACCGTGCTGGCCGCGGCCACCACCGAAGGCCGGCGCGTCGAGGCGCTGTTCCAGCTCGAGCGCTTCAAGGAAGTGGTCGAGATCGCGCCGCCCTCGATGATCGAGTACGCCGCCGCCCGCAACCAGCTCGGCCGATAACCGATAGGACAGAGCCGATGTTCTCCGTCATCATCTACGGCCGCAACGACACTCACGGCTACAACCTCCACAAGCGCGCCGCGATCAGCTTCAACGCGCTGGCCGAGGTGATGTCCGATCCGGACGACGAGATCCTGTTCGTCGACTACAACACGCCCGACGACCACCCGACCTTTCCCGAGGCGATCGCCGACACGCTGACCGACAAGGCCAGGCAGCACATGCGCATCCTGCGGGTCCGTCCCGAGCAGCATGTGCACCTGAAGTCCAGGACCCACCTGGTCGCGCTCGAATCGCAGTCGCGCAACGTGGCGCTGCGGCGGTCCAATCCGAGGAACCGGTGGATCCTCTATACCAACACCGACATGCTGCTGGTGCCGCGCACCGAGGGCGAATCGCTGAGCGAGATCCTCGGCGCGCTGCCCGACGGCTTCTACCAGATCCCGCGGTTCGAGATTCCCGAGATGCTGTGGGAGGCCGCGTTCGACCGGAAGGACGCCGCCGGCAACCTCGCCAAGCTGCGCGACTGGTCGGTGCGGTTCCACCTGAACCAGGTGGTGCACAACTTCATGCCGATGAAGTACGACGCGCTCGGCGACTTCCAGGCGGTGCTGCGCGAGGACATGTTCGCCGTCCACGGCTTCGACGAGTCGATGATCCTGGGCTGGCACTGCGATTCCAACCTGGCGGCGCGGATGGCGCTCTATCGCGGCCGGGTCGACACGCTGATGGACAAGGCGTTCGGCTATCACTGCGACCACACGCGCGTGGCGGCGGCCAACAACAAGGGCCGCAAGACGACGATGAACAGCCACGACAAGTACATCTGGAACGTCTCGTCGCCCTACATCCCAGAGCAGGCCGAGACCTGGGGCTGGCCAGACGCCAGGATCGAGGAGCTGCGGCTCGACCGCGACACCGCCTACGAGCGCTACGTCGCGGGCCTTTCGCAGGCGATCGAGCCGGCGACCGTGCCGTTCACCAACACCAGCGTCGAATGGCACCTGTTCGACGACCTGACCTACGATCTGCGCCACACGCTGCCGTTCGTGTGCGACCAGGTGCTGACCTACCCGAAGAGCACGTCGATCCTGGTGGCGGGCTGCCGCGCCGACTTCATCCGGCGCTTCGCCGCCGCCTGGCGCGGCATGGGCTTCACCGGCCCGGTGCTAGTCCCGCAGGAGGTCGGCCTGGCGGTCGACGACCCTGCCATCAGGGGCGGCCGCTTCGGCGACCTGCTCAAGCGCGCCGACCTGTTCATGTTCGAGTTCGGCCTGACGACGCAGAAGATCGACGATCCGGTGCGGGTCGGCCGCGAGGAGACGCTGGCCGACCGCCGCCAGCTCAAGACCGTCGAACGCCTGTTCCGCCGTGCCGCCTCGACCGAGGGCGAGACTCGCCCCAAAGGACGCCAGACCCCGCGCCGCCTCATCGGCATTAACGTCATCTTCAACAAATATTGGCCGGTCTTTACGGACTATGTCGGCGCCAATATCAACCCGTTCTGTGCCCAGGTCCTCGCCGGCATTCCGCTCGCCGAGCCGGTGACGATGAAGGAAAAGGTCATCCTGAAGTTCAAGAAGAAGGCGGGTTAGGGCCTGATCGGAGCACGCCATTCCAGTGGGGCGCCGGACCGCTCCTGGAGCGGTCCGATGACCGGGCCTGCGAGAAGGGCCGCCGAAAACCGGGGGCCCCTTCGAGTTTGGCTGGCCGGTTCACCCAGAGGGGACAAGTCTACTTCTCGAGATCCTGCGCCATCTTGAGATGTTCCTGCAGCTTGGGCAGGGTCTTGCCGGCGAACGCCTTCAGGTCGGGATCGTCGCCGTCCTTGCCGTAGCGCTCGAACAGCGACACGGCATCCTTGTGGGCCGACACCTGCATGTCGTCGTACTGCTTGGTGAAGTCCTTGCCCTGCAGCTTGGTCAATTTGTCGAGCTTCGCCTGATGGCTCTTGTCGAGTGACGCAGGAGGCGGGCTCAGCTTCGCCTTGCCGCTCGCCACCAGGTCCTTGAGCTCGGTCGAGGTCTTGGTGTGGTCGTCGATCATCTTCTGGGCGAAGGTCTTGGTCTTGTCGTTGTCGGACTTCTGGAGGGCGAGCTTGCTCGACTGGATCTCCAGCATGTCGCTTTGCGCGGCGAGAGTGACGAAGTCCTGGGTCTTGGGCGCGATGGCAAGTGCCTGGTTGACACCCGTCTTCTCGGGAATCGACTGGGCAAGGGACGGCGCTGCGGCGGCCATCGCCAGGAGCGCGGTCGAAGCGAGCAAGGCAATCTTCATGGGGTCCTCCGGAAAATGGTGAGGCGCCAACGGGCGGGCGGCGCGTTCGGAAAACGTCCGCTGCCATTCTCTGTTGCTGACCGGGCCGACCCTGTTCCTAACGGTGCGCAGCCGTACCCTGTGCGACGATCCGGACCGGAACCGCCTTCGACGCCGGCGTCTTGGACTGCTGATCGTGGTGCGACAGCGGCACCAGCGGATTGCACTCAGGGTAGTAGGACGCGACGCATCCGTCGGGCAGGGCGAACGGCGTGACCTTCAGGCCCGAAACCTGGCGGCTGACACCATCTTCGGCGTCGCTCACCAACCCGACCACGTCGCCCTCGGCCAGACCGGCGCGCGCCATCTCGTCCCGATTGATGAGGAGCACATCGCGCGTGCCCTCGATTCCGCGCATCCGGTCGCTGAAGCCGTAGATGGTGGTGTTGAACTGGTCGTTGCTGCGCAGCGTGATCAGCCGATAGCGGCCGGGCGCCTCGCCGAAGCCGCAGGCCACCAGCGCCGTCGGGACGGTGAACTCGGCCTTGCCGCTTGCGGTCTTCCAGATCCGCTCGCGCGCCTTGTTGCCCTTGTAGAAGCCGCCGGGTGTGAAGAGCTTCTGGTTGAAATGCGGGAAGAGATCCGGATAGGTCTCCTCGATGCGGTCGCGCACGATCGCGTAGTCGGCGACCCACGAGTCCCACGGCACCCTGGGGTTCGGGGGCAGCGTGGCCTTGGCGAGGCCGGCGACGATCGCCAGCTCCGACAGCAGATGGTCGCTGGCCGGCGCGCGCCGCGCGAGCGACCCGTGGATGCAGCTCAGGCTGTCCTCCATCGTCAGGACCTGGCTTTCCTCGGTGCGGCCGAGGCACGGCAGCAGATAGGCGACCTGCCCGTGGACCAGATGGCTGCGGTTGAGTTTGGTCGCGACCTGCACCGTCAGTCTCATGCCGGTCCAGGCGCGTTCCATCGCTTCCCGCTCGGGAATCGCGCGCACGAAGTTGCCGCCCAGGCCGAAGAAGGCCTTCACCTTGCCGGACCGCATGCCTTCGCAGGCCTCGACGGTATTCAGGCCCTTCTCGCGCGGCGGCTCGAAACCGTACAGCGCCGCGAGCTTGTCGAGCGGCACCAGCTCGGGCTTCTCCGAGATGCCGACCGTCCGCTGGCCCTGCACGTTGGAATGGCCGCGCACCGGGCAGAGACCGGTGCCGTCGCGGCCGATATTGCCGCCGAGCAGCAGCAGGTTGACCAGCATCGCGACGTTGTCGAACCCGTGTACGTGCTGCGTCAGGCCCATGCCGTATACGGCGATGACCTTCTCGGCCTCGACGTAGACCTGGCCTGCTGCTTCGAGATCGCGGCGCGACAGGCCGGACGCGCGCTCGATCTCGCTCCAGCCGGTGTTGCGCACGAACGTCTCGAAGGCCTCGAAGCCGTGCGTATGCTGCTCGATGAAGTCGCGGTCGACCACCTTGCCGCCGCGCGCCCTGGCCTCGTCGTCCCTTGCCAGGATGTGCTTGCACAGACCAAGGATCGCCGCGATGTCGCCCGATGGCTTCACCTGGTGGTACTGGCAGGAGATCTTCGTCTCGTGGCCCGTCAGCATCTCGGACGGGCTCTGCGGGTTGATGAAGGTTTCCAGCCCTTTCTCGCGCACGGGGTTGAAGGTGACGATCTTGCAACCCCGCTTGGCGGCCTCCTGAAGAGGATGGAGGAAGCGGGGGCTGTTCGATCCGGTGTTCTGGCCGAAGAAGAACATCGCGTCGCAGCTCGCGAAGTCCTGGTACACGACCGTACCCACGCCGACGCCGATCAGCTTCTTGAGCGCGACCGACGTCGTCTCGTGACACATGTTCGAGCTGTCGGGCAGGTTGTTGCTGCCGTACAGCCGGGCGAGCAACGAATAGCAATAGGCGGCTTCCAGGCTGGCGCGCCCGGAGGTGTAGAAGATCACCGACTTCGGATCGAGCGCCCGCAGTTCCCGGCCGATCGCCGAGAAGGCCTCGTCCCAGTTGCACGGCACATAGCGGTCGGTCGCCGGATCGTAGCGCAGCGGATGGGTGAGCCGGCCCTGCTGCTCGAGATCGTAGTCGCGCCATTCGCGCAGCTCGGCCAGGGTGTGCTTGGCGAAGAAATCCGGGCCGCAGCGCCGGCTGGTCATCTCCCACATCGTGGCCTTGGCGCCGTTCTCGCAGAACTCGGCCGGATGGTAGTCGGCGGGCTTCGCCCAGGCACACGACACGCAGGCGAAGCCCTGCGGCTTGTTCTGCTCGCTCAGCGTCTTGAGAACCGTCGGCGGGCTGAGCTCTCGCGCATAGATGCGCATCATGCCACGCACCGAGCCCCAACCGCCGGAGGGGCCTTCGTAGTGTACGGTGTTGTCGTCCTTGGGCATTCGAAGCTCCCTCTTGCCTTTGATCGCGCACGTTCCGATGGGAACGTGCGGTCGGATAGGGAGTTGCGCCGGTGCGATGTCGCGCGGTCGCGCGCGACACGGGGAGCGGCAGATTTGTTGGTCGCAGCGGGCCACGTTCGGCGATGTCGGGCGTTCCCGAGCGAGCTGGGGCAGGGAACTTCGTGCTGTTCTCGTCCATGCGACCAAGGTCGAGCGTCTGTCTGTTCGAGGAGACCGGCGCCTCGTATGAAGTTGCCGGTCAGTCATGCCTGCTGTTCCTGCTCCAGGCGGAGGGACGTCAGTGCGTAGTCGGGTCGGAGCGCCTGCCTTGAGATTGCCTCACAGTGGACCTAAGCAACGCCCGGGTACGTGGGATATCCGGGATGAATGCGCTGGGACGGGGATTCGCGCTTGCGCTGGCGATGCTGATTGGCGCTCTTGCCTTGACGTCGCTTCTGGCGTTGGGGCTGCAAGGGAATGCCCTGGAGCAGCGGCCGGGCGCGTCCGACTATTCGCCGACGATGGATGCGATCGTCGATCCGTCGGGCTGGCCGCGGGCGGATACGCCGCGCGCGGAGCGGGGACGCAGCCGTCTTCCGGCCGCGTCGTCGGAGTCGGGGGTCTGACTAAAATCTGCCCTTGATGACGATGCGGCAGTAAAACCATCCGCACTCGAGACATATCTGGAACCGCCTGATTCGGATGCAGCCGATCGTGAGTCCCACGGCATCGAATTGGCCGGGCCGGGACAGCACCAGTACCTGCTCTCCCGTTTCCCGTTCCGCGGCGCCATGATCACCTGTTCCGTCCCATGTGATCTTGGCTCCCTTGAGCGCCGACGGCATCTCGAGACCAAACTTTTCGGGGAGACGCGAAACATCTGCGCCGGGTTTGAGCTTGCGCTTCGCCAATTGCCCTATGAAGTCGTGAAGAAAGTCTTCGAGTTCGCGCGTGTTATGCAGCAGCGAAGAAAGTGGATCGTCGGTGCTCATGTCGTGCTCCTTGAGGTTCCCGACTCCCGCGTGGCCGGCCGAACGGGCTCGGCACGAGAGCAAGGGTTGGCAGGGGCAGCATGAGTATCGTGAGGGCAACGCGGATTTGGAGCACGAGTATTTGCGGGACCCTCGGCCTGGTGAGATTGGATGAGGATTGAACCGACATCACGGACGCCCGACGAACCCATCGAGCGCGTGGGCCATATCCTGCGGAAGGATCAGGAAGACGGGCCATTCTTCCTGGCTGCCGCCTTCCTCTACGCGCTGACCGGCCCCCGCTCGTTTGGGCGCAAGTGCTGTTCCATGGCTACGTCGTCTCGCGGCTCTGGCACCTACTCGCGGACTTCGCGGCGCAGGTCCACGACGTGCGTTCTACCGGCCGAGACCGAGATAGAGCAGGTCGGCGACCGATTCGAACTTCTGCGCCGGCAAGGTGCGCCACAGGTCGAGGATGGTGATCTTCTGGCCGTTGTCGCGCTTGGCCCACGCCGGGTCGATCTCCGCATACTCGGGCCAGCCGGTGGCGACGATCAGCAGGTCGGCGTCGCGCACCGCCGATTCCAGTGACGACGCCCCCAGCGCACGCTCCCCGAGCACGTTGAGCGCCGCTTCCTGGGCCAGCGGATCGTGCACCGTGACGATGTAGCCCTTGTCGGCCAGCGCGCCGGCGAGCTTCACCGAATGGCTCTCCTCGACCACCGGAGTCTGCGGCTTGTAGGACAGGCCGAGCAGGGCGATGCGCGTGCCCGCCTTGGCGAACTTCGACACCAGGTTGGTCAGGCGCTCGACCTGGTAGTTGTTGATCTGGTCGGTCGCCTCGGCAACGTTGGCCCTGGCGCCGAGCTTGCGGGCGAGGGCTGCGAAGGCGACGTTGTCGCGCGGGAAGCAGGGGCCACCGTAGCCCATCGCGCCCTTGAGGTACTTCGGGCCGATCCGGGTGTCGGCGCCGAGCGCCTTGGTCACCACGTCGACGTCGGCCCCCGGCAGGCGGTCGCAGATGTCGGCCAGCATGTTGGCGTAGGAGATCTTGGTGGTGACGTAGGTGTTGACCGAGATCTTGGTGAGCTCGGCGCTCACCAGGTTCATGCGCTGGACCGGCGGGTTCTTGACGCACATCTGCCGGTAGATCGTCTCCAGCATGTCGCCGGCTTTCTGGTCCGCCTGACCGACCAGGATCGAATCGGGGTAGAGCATGTCGCGCACGACCGAGCCGAGCGCGATGAACTCGGGATTGTAGCAGAGGCCGAGATCCGGGCCGACCTTGCGGCCCGAGGCGGCCTCGAGCGCCTGCTTGATCTCGCCGTCGGTCGAGCCCGGCATCACCGTCGAGGTGACGACGACCAGGTGGTAGCCCTTCTTGTTGCGCAGCGCCTTGCCCAGCGTCTCCATCGCCTTCAGCACGTAGCTGTTGGAGAAGAAGCCGGTCTCCTTGTTGGACGGCGTCGGCACGATCACGAATGACGCGTCGCTCTTCTGCACCGCCTCGTTGGCGTCCATGGTGGCGGACAGGCGCTCCCGGTTCTCGGCGATCAGCTCGTTGAGCTGCGGTTCGACGATGGGCATCTTGCCGGCATTGAGCGCGTCGACGAACGTCCGGTTGACGTCGAGGCCGATCACGGTGAAGCCGCGGCTGGCGAGCACGGCGGCGAGCGGCGCTCCGAGCTTGCCGAGGCCGACGACGTTGATGCGAGGGAGGGCTGAGACAGTCATTTTCATTCCCGTTTTGAGGGCCGGTACTGATACTGTCGCGGGCCCCCGGACGCAATTCGCGCCTTGCGCCGTACGGTCGCAGGGGAGAAAACGCTGTCAACGAGCGAGGAACCTGAATGAAAGTGGAATTTTCGGCCTTCCCGAGGGCTTTCACTGGCAATGTCGCGATGTTCGTCGGCGCCGACAAGCAACTGCAGGCCACTGCGAAGGCGATCGACACGGCGACCGGCGGCGCGCTGGGGCGGGCAATGGAGGCGAGCCGCTTCACCGGGGCCAAGAGCAAGACGCTGACGGTGCTGGGGCAGGCGGGCTACGGGCGGCTGATCCTGTTGGGCGTCGGCAAGGCGCGCGAGCTCGATGCCCGCACCGCGGAGGCTCTGGGCGGCCTGGTCGTGGCCGAGGCGGACAGCGCGGGCCTGAAGGCCGTCACCATCGTGGTCGATCCGGTGAAGGGCAACCGACTGCAGCCGGCCCAGGTCGCCGCTCACATCGCGCTCGGCGCGCAACTGCGGTCCTATCGCTTCGACAAGTACAAGACCAAGCAGAAGCCCGAGCAGAAGGCTTCGCTCGAGCAGGTCACCGTCGTCGTCGCCGGCCCCGCCGAGGCGCGCCGCGCCTACGCGCACCTCGAGCCGGCGATCGACTCGGTGTTCTTCACCCGCGACCTGGTGAGTGAGCCGGCCAACGTGCTCTATCCCGCCGAATTCGCACGGCGCGCCAAGACAGAATTGACCAAGGTCGGCGTCAAGGTCGAGATCCTGGGCGAGGCCGAGATGAAGAAGCTCGGCATGAACGTCCTGCTCGCGGTCGGCCAGGGCAGCGAACGCGAATCCCAGCTCCTGGTCATGACCTGGATGAACGGCCCCAAGTCGCAGAAGCCGGTCGCGCTGGTCGGCAAGGGCGTCTGCTTCGACACCGGCGGGATTTCCATCAAGCCCGCCGGCGGCATGGAGGACATGAAATGGGACATGGCCGGCGCCGGCGCAGTGACGGGGGCGATGCGGCTGCTCGCGGCGCGCAAGGCGCGGGCGAATGTGGTGGGGATCTGCGCACTGGTCGAGAACATGCCGGACGGCAATGCGCAGCGGCCGGGCGATGTCTGGACCTCGCTCTCGGGGCAGACCGTCGAGGTGATCAACACCGACGCCGAGGGCCGGCTGATCCTGTGCGATGCGATGTGGCACGTGCAGCAGAAGTACAAGCCGCAGGCGATGGTCGAGCTCTCGACCCTGACCGGCGCGATCATCGTTGCGCTCGGTCACGAGCGGGCCGGGCTGTTCAGCAACGACACCCGGCTCTCGAATCGGCTGCGCGCGGCGGGGTCGGAGATCGGCGAGAAGCTGTGGCGCATGCCGCTCGGGCCGAAGTACGACAAGCTGATCGACAGCGACATTGCCGACATGAAGAACGTCGGCGGCGGCCGGGAGGCGGGCTCGGTCACCGCGGCGCAGTTCCTGCAGCGCTTCGTGCAGGAGGGCGTCGCCTGGGCGCATCTCGACATCGCCGGCATGGCCTGGGGCAAGGGCAACGAGACCACGCCCAAGGGCGCCACGGCGTTCGGCGTGCGCCTGCTCGATACATGGATCGCGAACAGCTACGAGCGCTGATGGCGACCGAGATCAACTTCTATCACCTCACCAAGTCGTCGCTCGAGGACGCGCTGCCGCGCCTGCTGCTGAAGACGCTGCAGGCGGGCGAGCGGGCGGTCGTGCTGCTGGGCTCAGCCGAGCGGGTCGACGCGCTCGACACCCATCTCTGGACCTACGATGCCAACGGCTTCCTGCCGCACGGCAGCGCGCGCGACGGCGAGGCCGAGCGCCAGCCGGTCTGGCTCACTCATCTCGACGAGAATCCCAACGGCGCGGCCTTCCTGTTCGTCGCCGACCGCGCCAAATCCGACCGCGTCGACCAGTACAAGCGCTGCTTCGAACTGTTCGACGGCCGCGACGAAGCCGCCGTCGCAGACAGCCGCGAGCGCTGGAAGGCCTACAAGGCCGCCGGCCACACCGTCGTCTACTGGCAGCAGACCGCTGCGGGTTGGGAAAAGAAAGCGTGATCCGAATGGCCGCAAGCGGGGCGTCGCTCCTGCTTGCCGTCCTTTCGGCACGATACCGACGAAACCAATTTGCTTTTGCACGGAACGCGCTCGACACCCTTCGACCCTACCATCGGCCGGTCTTTTCGGGAGGGCGCATCGTCGACAGGTTGAACGCTGTTGTCGTGGTCTCGCGCGTCGGATGCGTGCTGCAGCGCCGGAAAGTCTGAGCCCGGCGCGACATCGACACTGAGTTCCGAGCGCCACACATCCTGGCCCGAAGAGGCAATGCGCGGACGGCGAATGGGTCGATCGCGCAGGTCATCGGTTGTGAAAGGGGGGCAGCATGAGCGGCGACGCCAACCGTTTTCGCCAGCAGGCCGGTGCACAAGCGACACATGACGGGCGAGCGCGGACACGAGTCTTCATCGTGAGCGATATGCGCATTCTGCGCGACGGCCTCACTCTCGCGCTTTCGCAAGAGGGCCCGATCGAAGTCGTCGGCTCGTCCGATCTTTCGGTGGCCGCGGCGGAAATTGCCGGGACGGCCGCCGATGCCATCCTGCTCGACATCACTGTCCGTCGCAGCCTGGAGCTGGCGCGCTGCGTGCGCGACATGCGGCTTGCGACCAAGGTCATCGCGCTTGCGGTGCCCGACGCCGAGGAAGTCGTCATCGACTGCGCCCGAGCGGGCGTGGCGGGTTTCGTCGGGCTGGAGGGCTCGATCGCCGACGTGGTTGCAGCGGTTCAGTCGGCGATTCGCGGCGAGCTGGAGTGTTCGCCCCGCACCGCGGGCATGTTGCTCCGTCGCGTCAGCGCGGTGTCGACCCTCGACGAGCTCACGCGCCGGGAACGGGAGATCATGCGGTTGCTGACCGACGGCCTTTCGAACAAGCAGATCGCACGGGCCCTCGACATCCGGGTTGCGACGGTCAAGAACCACGTCCACAGCGTTCTCGGAAAGATGGGGGCAGAGCGGCGCGGGGAGGTCGCAGCACTCGCCCGCAGAGGGTTCGTCTCCGGCCCCGGCGACGTGGCCTTGCCTTCGCCGGCGCGAGACGGTCACCGCGGGGCGACGGCGCCTGCCCTTCCTCCCGCTCCGAACGATCCAGTCCTGAAGGTTCAGCGGCTGCCGGGATCGCTCAATTCGTCTGGCCCACAAAATATCCGGCCAATGCGCTTGGGATGACCCGTTTGCACGGCGTCGAGGCGCGCTGGATCTAAGTCCTCTTCGCCCTTGCCCTGGACCTTAAGGTTCATACCGGGGCAGGCGATTGATGCGACCATTTGCTGTTCCATCGGATTCGAGCAGGAGGAGAAGTCACATGGCCAAGCCCGTCTCGATCTCCATGCACAAGTTCTCGACCTCGGTTCAAGCGGCCGTCAAGGCGGCGATGGACAAGCATCCCAAGTTCAAGTTTACGGTGCCGAACGGAATAACGGTGTCCTATCTGATCCGGGGCATTCCCGTGCCGGAGGAAATCGCCGCCAAGGTGACCCTCGGCGAGACGCAGGCCTTCGCGACGGACGTCGCCTCGCATCTCGGCGGAGCGGTTCCTCAGCTTGCCGTCACTCACCAGGGCGGGCAGGGATCGATCCTCTCGATTGGCCGGCACATCCTGATCGGCATTCCGGTGCCGCCTGAATTGCATATCGAGCCGTAGCGGAGCCGGTCGTGTCGAAGCTCTGTCCGAGCGCCCAGCCCGGCATGGACCGGGCGACGGTGCTCGGCATCGTCCAGGAGGACGGCGGCCGCCCGGTGGTGGCCTACCTCAATGAGCGTCTTCCGGCGACACCCGACATCCTTGCCCTGAGCAAACCGCTGAAGCCGACCGAGGTATTCCGGATCGCCGCGACCTGCGCCGAAAACAAGTGCCCGCACTTCGACGGTGCGGATTGCCGGTTGGCCACCCGGGTCGCGACGATGCTGCCGGCGGTGGTCGACAGGCTTCCGCCGTGCACCATCCGGAAAGAATGCCGCTGGTATAGCCAGGAGGGTGAGGCTGCGTGCAAACGCTGTCCTGAGATCACGACGGTTACGTACGACATCTCGCCTCACATGCGCGAAGTGTCGGGCCTGCCCGTCGTCGAGGAACCGGGCAGCACAGGCGTGGCCCCGCCGCACACCTGATGTCCGCGAGGCTCGCCGTCTTTCAGTAGCGGCCTGGGTTATCCGGGGACTGCTCCCCGGCTCCGTGCCGCGGGCTGTGCACCGAGCCGAAGCCCGGTGCGCGCGGTCGCAAGAGAGCGTGAACTACCGTCGCGGCTTGCGGAAGGCTTCCCATGCGGCCTCGAGGCGCTCGCCCAGGCTGAAGCTGCCCTCGCGCCGGTAGAAGTGGGCGGCGTCGGCCTCGAAGCCCCGCATGTATTGCCGGTAGTCGAGCTTGCGCGCGCGATCGGGCTGCGCCTGAGCGGCCAGCAGGTCGAGGCCGCGCTCGACGTCGAAAGGCCCGAGCTCGCCGCGCCGCTTGGCCAGCAGCTCGGCCGCCATGTCGGGCACCCCGACCGCAGCGTAGATCGCCGCCAGCTTGAGCAGCCTGGCGCGGTCGAGCGCGGCGCCTTCGAAATCGCGCGCATACCACGCCTCGCCCTGGAACGGCCGGCCGAACAGCGTCTCGGCCGGCGTCGGCCAGACATAGCGGCCGGGCAGGACGCGCGAGGAGTAGGTGCGCACGTCGAGCCGGATCAGCTCGTAGCCCTGTCGCCGCATGAAGCGGTCGGTGTTGTGGAAGGTGTGGTCGGTCTCGCTATCGGTGCCGACGAAGTTCACCTCGAGCTGCACGCCCAGCACGCCGGCCGGCTGCAGCTTGCCGTCGAAGGTCTGCAGCACCTCGAAGTCCGAGCCGTCGATGTCGATCTTGAGATAGTCGAACTCGGTCCAGCCGCGCTGCGCCAGCAGCTCCGACACCAGCACCGGCCTGGTCCGGTCGGCCAGCTCGGTCATCTCCCAGGCGTTGTGGCGGAGCTTCTCCTCGATCTCGGCCTGCGCGAGCCGCGCCTGGCGGATCTCGCGCGTGCGCATGAAGGACAGCCGCTCGCGCACCGCCATGATCAGCGGCGACGCCTGCCCGCGCTCGAGATCGACCGGTCTGTCGGCGACGCCCGCGACGAAGGTCGGCACGTACTCGATTCCAGCCTGCGTCTCGGCCTCGGTCAGCCGGGCGCACTCGGCCTTGCTGGCATCGATGCCGATCGCCCGCAGCTTCGGGCCGAACGCCCGCCAACGCGGATCGAGCCCGCCCGAGCAGCCGATGTCGAGCAGCCGGAACGGGCTGTCGAGCGCGGCTGCGACGAAGGAGGTGAAGCCGTTGTCCATCCTGCTCCTAGACGGTCGCCACCGGCGTGGCGGGCGAGCCGACTGCCCCCGGCAGGCGCAGCGGCGGGGCCGTCAGCAGGAAGCGCGAGCGGTCGTGCTCGCGCAGCCACAGCGCCAGGTCCTTGAGCCACCAGATCTCGCCCAGGTTCAGCCCGAGCTTGAACAGGCAGTGGTTGTGCAGCGGCAGCATCGGATGCTCCGCGCCCGCGGGGCCCGGCCGCGCCGGCACCGCCTCGACGCCGTAATTGTCGGCGATCAGGGCGCTGATCTGGCTGTCGGTGATCCACTGCAACAGCTCCTTGTCGCGCCCGTCGAGCACGCAGCACATCGCATGCACGCGCTCGGGGTCGACCTTCTTGTTCATCTTCATGATCTCGTCGCTGAAGCCCGTGTAGAGCAGCAGCATGTCGCCCGGCTCGACCACGACCTTGTCGGCCTCCAGCACGCGCTTGAAGTCGTCGTAGCTCACGTACTTGTGGGCGCGGCCGTAGTGCTTCTCGAGATCGACCATGACGGCGCGGCCCTGGATCGCCTTGGTCGCCATGTTCTCGACGCCGAGCTTGTGCGCGTAGGAAAGATGCCCACAGCCGTCGCGGCCGGCATCGACCTGCGGCCCGACCACGTCGGAGCCCGCCTTGTAGCCGTTGTAGTAGAGCGGCTCGGCCACGCCGTCGCCGTCGGCGTCGAACAGGCCGCCGACATGGGCGAGCGTGTCCCATTGGGTCGAGTACTGCAGCGTCAGGATCACGCGGTCGTCGCACGCCACGTCCTGGAACAGCGGATTGACCGTATTGGTGAGGAAGTTGAACCGCCAGCCGTTCTCGTCGCCGGTCGGCGACAGCACCGGCGGCAGGCGGCGCGCGTTCAGCACGTTGCCGCCCGGGAAGTCGAGCGGCAGGCTGAGGCAGAACGAGCGGCCGGCCTTCACCTCGTCGATGCCCTCCAGCACCTTCCTGGGCGTGATGAGGTTGAGGCGGCCGAGCTGATCGTCCTCGCCCCAATCGCCCCAGGTCGAGCCCTCGGGACGATGCTTCCAGCGCTTCATGGCGTTCCCCCTTTCTTCGGCGGGGGAGACTAGCGCAACCCCATCGCGGGCGTCGTGGCTCAAATTGACCCTCGCCATGGGCTCTGCGAGAAGTCGCGCGATGCCCGAACATCTTTCCGCGCTCGATCTCGTTTTGACGGGCGATCCGGCGCTGTTCGCGATCGTGCGCCTGTCGATCGCGGTGAGCTTTTCGGCCGTGCTGCTGGCGGCCGTCCTTGGCGTGCCGCTGGGCGCCGCGATCGCGCTGTCGAGCTTCCCCGGCCGCGATGCGGCGATCGTGATGCTGAACGCCATGATGGGCCTGCCGCCGGTGGTGATCGGGCTGGTCGTCTATCTCGCCCTGTCGCACTCGGGGCCGCTCGGCGCCTGGGGGCTGCTGTTCACGCCGCAGGCGATGGTGATCGCCCAGACCATCCTGGTGACGCCGATCATCGCCGCCCTGGCGCGCCAGACCATCGAGGACCTGTGGCTGGAATATCGCGACGAGCTCACGGCGATGGAGGTGGGACCGATGCGCCGCATCGCCACGCTGGTGTGGGATGCCCGCTTCAGCCTGATCACGGCATTGCTGGCGGGCTTCGGCCGCGCCGCGGCGGAGGTCGGCGCGGTGATCATCGTCGGCGGCAACATCGACGGCTTCACCCGCACCATGACCACGGCGATCGCGCTCGAGACATCCAAGGGCGACCTGCCGCTGGCGATCGGCCTCGGCCTGGTGCTGATCGCCATCGTCGTGGCGGTCAATGCGCTCGCCTGGGCGCTGCGGCGCGCCGCCGAACGGCTGGCGGGATGATCCGCTTCGACGACGTCACGGTCGCGGCCGGATCGGTCACGCTGCTCGACCGGCTGTCGCTCGCGATCGAGCCGGGCCCGCCGACCGTGCTGATCGGCCCCAACGGCGCCGGCAAGACGACGCTGCTGCGCCTCGCCATGGGCCTGCTGGCGCCGACCGCGGGCAGCGTCACGCGCACCGACGAGCGGCGCGCCATCGTCTTCCAGCGCCCGACCATGCTGCGGCGCAGTGCCGCCGCCAACATCCGCTACGCCTCGGCCGGCAGCGACCGCACGCGCGAGCTGCTGGCGCTGGTCGGGCTGGAGCACGCCGCGGACCGTCCGGCGCGCCGTCTGTCGGCCGGCGAGCAGCAGCGGCTGGCGCTGGCGCGCGCGCTCGCGCGCGATCCGACGATCCTGTTTCTCGACGAGCCGACCGCCAGCCTCGACCCCGGCTCGACCAAGGCGGTCGAGGACGTGATCCGCACGGTGAGCGAGCGCGGCATCAAGATCGTGATGTCGACCCACGATCTCGGGGAGGCGCGGCGCCTGGCGGGCGAGGTGGTTCTGTTGCATCGTGCCCGCCTCGTCGAGACGGGGTTCGCGCCCTCGTTCTTCGACGCGCCGCGCACGGAAGAGGCGCGCCGGTTCATTGCTGGGGAGTTGCTCGTATGATTCGGCGCCTGCTGCTCGCTCTCGCCTTCCTCGGTTTCGTCCTCCCCGCGGCGGCGCAGCAAGGCTCGATCGTCGTCGCCTCGACGACCTCGACCCAGGACTCCGGCCTGTTCGGCTACCTGCTGCCGCTGTTCAAGGGGCACAGCGGCATCGACGTGAAGGTGGTGGCGGTCGGCACCGGCCAGGCGCTCGACATCGGCCGGCGCGGCGACGCCGACGTGGTGTTCGTGCACGCGAAGTCCGAGGAGGAGAAGTTCATCGCCGAGGGGGGAGGCGTGAAGCGGTTCGCCGTGATGTACAACGACTTCGTGCTGATCGGGCCACGCAGCGATCCGGCAGGCATCGGCAAGTCCAGGGACATCGTCGAGGCGCTGCGCACCATCAAGGCCAGGGCGCAGCCCTTCATCTCGCGCGGCGACCGCTCGGGCACGCACATCGCCGAGCTCAAGCTGTGGAAGCAGGCCGGCATCGACATCGAGCACGACAAGGGCCCCTGGTACAAGTCGATCGGGCAGGGCATGGGCGCGGCGCTCAACACCGCCTCGGCCTCCGAGGCCTACGTGCTTTCGGACCGCGGCACCTGGCTGTCGTTCAAGAACAAGGGCGATCTCGCGATCGCGGTGCAGGGCGACAAGCGGCTGTTCAACCAGTATGGCGTGATGCTGGTCAATCCCGCGAAGCATCCGTACGTGAAGAAGGCTCAAGGGCAGCAGTTCATCGACTGGCTGATCTCGCGCGAGGGCCAGAAAGCCATCGCCAACTACAAGATCAACGGCCAGCAGCTCTTCTTCCCGAACGCCGGCGATCCGAGCGCCTGAGTCGAACGGGCTACTTGTTCTTCGGTTCGTCCCCGTCGGGGACGGTGCTGAGCTTGCGGTCGCCCGGCTTGATCGGCGCGGCTTCGACGAAGGACACCGGGTCGCTGCCGGGGAAGCTGTCCTTCAGCGCCTTGTCGAGCTTGGCGTCGACGTCCGTCTGGCCCTTCTTCTTTTTCGACGGAGCCGGCCGCCTGGCCTTCATTTTCTCGGCTGCGACTTCCTGCTCGAGCAGCTTGAGGTCGGCCTTCTCGCGCTCGCCGGCATCGTGTGTCGTCGCCGCTTCCTTGGCGTTCTGCAGCTTCTGGTTCAAGTCGCTCAACTTCTCGTCGTGGGCGTGCTTGCTGGCAGACATGGGACTCTCCACGGGCGAATGTCCTAGCGCAACGGCCAGGGGGGCGGCGCGGTTGCACGCCAAACCGCGCCACCTTTACTGTGACGGGGCGTTGACAGGGACCCGAGGACCCTTCCTTCCTGCCCTGGGCACGCCACTTCAGTGGCGCGCCCCAGCGCAAGACTCACGCTTCAGCGAACTCTTCCTCGTGCCGTTTGACCTGCTCGCGATAGTTCTCGGCGTAGCAGTTGTGGACATGGTCGTGCGCGGCGAGCTCCTTCGCGCCGAGCTCCTCGACCGGCGGCCCGTAGAGATCGAAGTAGCCGTATCCGTCGGTGCCGCGCACCAGCATTGCCGGCATGCGCTTCGCGACAGGAGTCGACCTGTTTCTGGGTCAGCGCCTTGATCGTTTGCTCCTGGCCATCCTGCCGGCCTATCGACCTGCCGCCAGTTCGCGCGAGATCAGGATCTTCTGCACTTCGTTGGTGCCGTCGTAGATCTGGAAGACGCGGGCGTCGCGGTAATACTTCTCGACGGGGAAGTCGTTGACGTAGCCGTAGCCGCCATGGACCTGGATCGCCGCCGAGCAGACGCGTTCGCTCATCTGCGAGGCGTAGAGCTTGGCCATCGATGCCTCCTTCACGCAGCGCACGCCGGCCGACTTCAGCCGAGCGACGTGGTGGCACATCTGCCGCGCCACCTCGATCTCGGTCGCCATCTCGGCGAGCCGGAAGGCGACCGCCTGGTGCTCGAGGATCGGCTTGCCGAAGGCCTGCCGCTCACGCGCATAGGCCAGCGCCGCATCGTGCGCCGCGCGGGCCACGCCGATCGCCTGCGCCGCCGCGGCGACGCGCGTGCTGTCCATCGCCGCGAGCGCGATGCGCAGGCCATCGCCCGGCTGGCCGAGCAGATCCCCGGCAGGAACCTCGAGGTCCTCGATTGCGATCTGGCAGGTGTCGTTGCTGCGATGGCCGAGCTTGGTCTCCTGCCGCGCCACGCGATAGCCCGGCCGATCGGTGCGGGTGAGGAAAGCCGAGAGCCCGCGCTTGCCGGCCTCGGGATCGGTCACGGCGAAGATCACCGCGTACCCGGCCGACTGCCCCGAGGTGATGAAGCACTTGGTGCCGTTCAGCACCCAGCGGTCGCCATGCTTCACCGCGCGCGTGCGCATCGCAGCGGCGTCGGAGCCTGCGTGCGGCTCGGTCATCAGCAGGCAGCCCAGCGCCTCGCCGCTCGCCACGGGCTGCAGGAAGCGCTTCTTCTGCTCCGGCGTGCCGCTATCGCGCACCTTGGCGCCGAACGAGTTGGCGGCGTTCACCATGTTGCAGATGCCGGCGTCGCCGTAGGCGAGTTCCTCGGTCATCAGCATGTAGGCGAGGAAGTCCGCGCCCGCGCCGCCCCATTCGACGGGCGCACAGACCCCGAACAGGCCGAGTGCGCCGAGCCGCAACACTGTCTCCAGCGGCACCGTCTCGTCGCGATCCCACTGCGCGGCGTAAGGGATTACCTCGCGCTGCACCACGTCGCGCGTCATGTCGCGAATGGCGGCCTGCTCGGCGGTGAACCTCTCGGCGCTAAGCCCGGTCATGCACGAAGCATACACCCCTCGCGCATGGCTCTTGCCGCGTAAATGCAGGTCGTATGTGTGATTATTCCGCTATAAGAGAACCATGTCCGTTGCCAGCGTTCCCGTGCGTCGCGACCTGCGCGTCATCAGCCTGATTGGCGTCGCCCACGGCTCCAGCCACTACTATCAGCTCGCCTTCGTCACCATGCTGCTGGTCCTGCGCGACCGCGTGGGGCTGAGCTTCGAGCAGGTCGGTTTCCTCGGCGCGCTGTTCTACGCCATGTCGGGCTTCGGCCAGACCGCATCGGGCTTCGCCGTCGATCGCTTCGGCGCCCGGCCGATCCTGGCCGGCGGCCTGCTGTCGCTGGGCTGCGCCATGGGGTTCATGTCGGTGGCGCATTCGTTCTGGCAATTCGCGGCGATCGCGGTCCTGGGCGGCCTCGGCAACTCGGTGTTCCATCCGGCCGACTTCGCCCTGCTCAACGCCTCGGTCGATCCCAAGAAGATCGGCCGCGCCTTCAGCATCCATGGGCTGGGCGGCTCGCTGGGCTGGGCCGGCGGGCCGGCGATGTTCTTCCTCGACAGCGCGGTCGGCGACCGCTCGGCGGCGCTGATCGGCGCCGTCCCGGGCCTCGTGCTGGCGGTGCTGGTCTACGCGCATCGCACCGACCTGGTCGATCATCGCATCAAGGCGCGCGCGTCGACGGCGGCGCAGCCCTCGCCTTGGTCGCTGTTCCTGCAGCCCGCGATCCTGCTGTGCCTCGCCTTCTTCGCCCTGGTCGCCGCCAACACGGTCGGCATCCAGCAGTTCGCCGTGCCGGCGTTCCGCTCGATGTTCGACGTCAGCCAGAGCTACGCGGCGTTCTGCCTGATCGTGTTCGTGCTGGGCTCGGCGAGCGGCATGCTGCTGGGCGGCTGGCTGGCCGACCGCATGCGCCACCACGAGCGGGTGGCGGCAACCGGCCTGCTCGTCGCGGCGGCGTTCACGCTGCCTGTGGCACTGCAGAGCGTGTCGCCGTTCGTGCTGCCGTTCCTGCTCTACGGCGCAGGCTTTGCCGGTGGCACGACCAATCCCTCGCGCGACATGATCGTGCGCCAGTCGACGCCGCCCGGCGCTTCGGGCAAGGTCTACGGCTTCGTCTATTCGGGACTCGACATTGGCTCGTTCCTGGCGCCGCTGATCTTCGGCCAGGTGATGAATGCCGGCCTGCCGACGGTGATGTTCTGGATCACCATCGGGCTCTATCTCTTCAATGCCGCGCTGGTGACGGTCATCGGCCAGACAACCGCGCCCCGCGCGATGCCGGCGGCCGCAGAATAGGCTGGGTGCGCGCCACTCCAGTGGCGCGTCACGTTCTTCGGACCGCGGAGCTCCAGCTCCGCTCATGAGCGGGCCTGGAGGCCCGCGGTCCGTATGAGCATGAGTGGCACGGTGCCAGTGCTACGCCGCTTCGTACGCCTCCTGCGCCACCAGCCAGTCGTGCTCGGCGTGGGCGAGGTCGCGCTCCAGGCGCTGCTTTTCCTTCTGCAGCTCGGTGGCCACGGTCGACGGACCTGACCAGGTCGCGGGATCGGCGAGCCTGGCTTCGATCTCGCTGCGCTTCTTGTTGAGATCGGCCATCGCCTTCTCGGCCTTCTCGATCGCGCGTTTGAGATGGCCGCGCTTGGGCTTGTCGGCAGCGGCGACCGGCGAGGGAGCGGGCGCGGCCTTGGCCTCCTTCTTCTCCTTCTTGGCCTTCGACTCCTTCGCCGGCCGGCCATTCCGATCGCGCAGCAGCTTCGCCTGGTAGTCGTCGATGTCGCCCTCGAACGGCTTCACCGAGCCGCCGGCGACCAGCCAGAGCTGGTCGGCGACCATCTTCACCAGATGCGTGTCGTGGCTCACCAGCACGACCGCGCCTTCATAGTCGTTGATCGCGTCGACCAGCGAGGCGCGCGCATCCATGTCGAGGTGGTTGGTCGGCTCGTCGAGCAGCAGCAGGTGCGGGGCGTTGCGGGTGGCGAGCGCCAACAGCAGCCGGGTCTTCTCGCCGCCCGACATCAGCCCGACCTTGAGGTCGCCGCGCTCGCGGGAAAAGCCGAAGCGGCCGAGCTGGGCGCGCACCTTGTGCTCCGGCACGCCGGGGCCGAGCGCGCGGTTCATGTGCTCGAACGGCGTGCCTTCGTAGTCGAGACTCTCCTCCTGGTCCTGCGAGAAGTAGCCGATCCGGAGCTTGCTGCTGCGTCTCAGCTTGCCCTCGCGCGGCGCGAGCTTGTCGGAGAGCAGCCGGATGAAGGTCGACTTGCCGTTGCCGTTCTGGCCCAGCAGGGCGATGCGGTCGTCCATGTCGAGCCTGAGGTCGAGCTTCTTCAGCACCAGCGGGCCGGTGTCGTAGCCCACGCTCACCTGGTCGATCGTCTCGATCGGCGAGGCGAGCTGCTCGGGCGAGGGGAAGCTGAGGTTGATGTGCTCCTCGACCGGCGGCGCCACCACCGCTCCCAGCTTCTCGATCATCTTCATGCGGGACTGCGCCTGGCGCGCCTTGGTCGCCTTGGCCTTGAAGCGGTCGACGAACGCCTGCATGTGCTTGCGTCGCGCCTCGGTCTTGGCGCGCTGGGCAGCGTCGTTCTCCAGCCGCTCGGCGCGGGTGCGCTCGAAGGTGTCGTAGTTGCCGGTGTAGGTGACGAGCTTCTGCTGGTCGATGTGGATGATGTGGTCGCAGACGTCGTTCAGCAGATCGCGGTCGTGGCTGACCATCAGCAACGTATGGGGGAAACGCTTGAGATGCTCGGTGAGCCAGAGTTGCGCTTCGAGGTCGAGATGGTTCGACGGCTCGTCGAGGATCAAGAGGTCCGGATCGCTGAACAGCGTCCCGGCCAGCGCGACGCGCATGCGCCAGCCACCGGAGAACTCGCCGCACGGCCGCGCCTGGGCCGCGGTGTCGAAGCCGAGGCCGTTGAGGATCGACGCGGCGCGCGCCGGTCCGGCGGCAGCGCCGATCTCGTCGAGCCGCATGTGGATCTCGGCGAGTCGCGCGCCGTCGTGGCAGGTCTCGGCCTCGGCGAGCAGCGACGTGCGCTCGACGTCGGCGGCCAGCACCGCCTCGATCACCGGGATGTCGCCACCCGGCGGGTCCTGCGGCACCGAGCCGATGCGCATGCGGCCGGTCATGTTGATGTCGCCGCCGTCGGCCTCGTATTCGCCCTGGATCAGTTTCAGCAGGGTCGATTTGCCCGCGCCGTTGCGGCCGACAAGGCCGACCTTCCAGCCGTCGGAAATCGCCGCGCCGGCGCGGTCGAACAGGATCCGCTCGCCGTGGCGGAAGGAGAGGTCGGTGACGTGGAGCATGAAGCGGGCGCGTGTAGCACGCGGAATGGGCGAAAACCAAGGCGAACGGCCGCCTTGCCGGGCGGGAATCCCGCGTCTATAAGCGCGCGCCTTACATTGCTCCACCCCATTTGAATGGGGAGGAATTCATCACGGGGACCCTCATGGCCGTCGAACGCACCTTCTCGATCATCAAGCCCGACGCGACGCGCCGGAACCTGACCGGCAAGATCAATGCCCGCTTCGAGGAGAAGGGCCTGCGCATCGTCGCGCAGAAGCGCATCTGGATGACGCGCCCCCAGGCCGAGGCGTTCTATAGCGTGCACAAGGAGCGGCCGTTCTTCGACGGGCTTTGCAAGTTCATGACCTCGGGCCCGGTCGTGGTCCAGGTGCTGGAGGGCGAGGGCGCGATCGCCAAGAACCGCGAGATCATGGGCGCCACCAACCCGGCCAATGCCGCAGCGGGCACCATCCGCAAGGACTTCGCCGAGTCGATCGAGGCCAACTCGGTGCATGGCTCGGATTCGCCGGAGAACGCGGCGATCGAGATCGCCTACTTCTTCGCGGGCAGCGAAATCGTGGGCTAAGAAATCTTCCGGGACCGCGGGCGTCCCGCCCGCTCATGATCATGAGCGGGCGGGACGCCCGCGGTCCGGCAAGGTCAGCCTAGAATGGCGAAGGCGATCACCAGGACGATCGTGCCGCCGATGCCCAGCAGCAGCGACAGGATGTGCACGCCGCCGACCAGGCCGAGGGCCATGGTCGACAGCAGCAGCACGATCCACAGGATCATGAAGGTCACGAGCTTGCTGAAGGCCGTGTAGGTCGCGAGATGGGCGCGGTACTCGGTGCTGTTGTCGGCAGCCATGGGTCTCCCCTGAGGGTCCTGGAATTAGTGCGGCTTCTATAGCGAATCAGGGGTCCGGCGAGAAGAGCAGGGTGGCCCCCTGCGGCACCCCGTCGACCTCGACCCTGCCCGCGGTCAGCCGGACGCGGCCCTCGGCGAACCAGCGCACGACCAGCGGATAGAGCCGATGCTCCTGGCGGAGGATGCGCCCCGCCAGCGTGCCGGCCGTGTCGCCGGCCAGGACCGGGACCGCGGCCTGGGCGATGATCGGTCCCGAATCCAGCTCCGGTGTGACGAAGTGCACCGTGCAGCCGCTTATCCGCGCGCCGGCATCGAGTGCCTGCTGCTGGACATGCAGGCCCTTGAAGGCCGGCAGCAAGGAGGGGTGGATGTTGATGATCTGCCCGGCCCAATGCTGCGGGAACCACGGGCTCTGGATGCGCATGAAGCCCGCCAGTGCCACCAGGCCGACGCCGTGCTTCTCCAGCTCGTCCGACACGGCGCGATCGAAGCTCTCGCGGTCCGGAAAGTCCTTGTGCGGGATCGCCACGGCAGCCACGCCGGCCTTCCTCGCGATCTCCAGCCCGGCCGCCGAAGCAACGTTGCTCACCACGCAGGCGATCTCGGCGGGATAGGACGGATCGCGCGTGGCCTCGATCAGCGCGGCCATGTTCGAACCGCGGCCCGAGATCAGGATGCCGACTTTCAGCCTGGCCACCTCAACTCCGCCAAAGGCTGTCGGCGTAGTCGATCACGCAGTCCGCTTCGCTCGTCGGTGCGCGCTCGATGATGCCGACCTCGCGCACCGCTTCGCCCGCGCCGACCAGCGCGCCGGTGACCTTGCCGACATCGCCCCTGGCGACCACCACGATCATGCCCAGTCCGCAGTTGAAGGTGCGCAGCATGTCCTCGGTCGGCACTGCGCCTGTCCTGGCGAGCCAGCCGAACACCGGCGGCGCTTTCCAGCGCCTGGCATCGAGCCGCGCCCGCAGGCCGTCGGGCAGGCAGCGCGGCACGTTGCCCGGCAGGCCGCCGCCGGTGATGTGGGCCAGCCCCTTGATCGCATTCGTCGAGCGGACCGCCTGCAGCAGCGGCTTCACGTAGATGCGCGTCGGCTCCATCACCGTGGCGATGTCGTGGCCACCGCGCTCCATCACCTTGCGCACCAGCGAGTAGCCGTTGGAGTGCAGCCCGCTCGAGGCGAGGCCCAGCACCACGTCGCCGACCGCGATGTCGGGGCGCGGCAAGAGATGGTCGCGCTCGGCCGCGCCGACGGCGAAGCCCGCGAGATCGTAGTCGCCCTCGGCGTACATGCCGGGCATTTCCGCGGTCTCGCCGCCGATCAGGGCGCAGCCGGCGCGGCGGCAGCCCTCGGCGATGCCGGCGACGATCCGCCGCCCGGTGTCGACCTCGAGCCGGCCGGTCGCGTAGTAGTCGAGGAAGAACAGCGGCTCGGCGCCCTGCACGACGA
Organism: Pseudomonadota bacterium; assembly: GCA_018240745.1. GTDB lineage: Bacteria > Pseudomonadota > Alphaproteobacteria > Reyranellales > Reyranellaceae > Reyranella. The sequence goes on along the minus strand of JAFEFF010000096.1, from coordinate 30,528 downwards.
TGTCGTTGACGCACATCGCCACCAGGTCGATGCCGACCGTGTCGGGCATGCCTGCTTCTATCGCGACCTTGAGCTTGGTGCCGACACCGTCGGTGCCCGACACCAGGATCGGGTCCCTGAAGCCTGCCGCCTTGAGGTCGAACAGCCCGCCGAAGCCGCCCAGGCCGCCCATCACACCCGCACGGTCCGTGCTCCTGGCCAGCGGCTTGATGCGATCGACCAGCGCGTCGCCCGCGTCGATGTCGACGCCTGCTTCCTTGTAGGTCAGCGGCGGGTTGTTGTGCTTCAAGCCGGGCTCATTCGTGGTAGGAATAGACCGCCTGAACCAGTACCGGACTCCTGCAATGCCGTCAGCCCGCATTTTTTCCACGATTCTCGTCGTGCTGACGACCCTGGCATCGTGGTCCGCGCAGGCGCAGATCTCCAACGGCAATACCTTCACCATCGGCGGCATCGAGGAGGACGTCACCGGTGCCGATGCGGTGCAGGCGCGCCAGACCGCGATCCGGGAGGCGCGGCAGAAGGCGATGAAGCTGCTGGTCGAGCGGATGGTGTCGCCGGAAGATCGCGCCAAGGTGCCGCCGGTCAGCGACCAGCGGCTCGACAGCATGGTGCGCGGCGTGGAGTTCGAGCGCGAACGCACGGCGGGCACCCGCTACAGCGCCACCATCGGTGTGGTGTTCAGCGCCGAGCCGGTGAAGCAGTGGCTGGGCGAAGCCGGCATCTCGATCGCCGAGACGGTGTCGCGCGCCGCCCTCGTGATCCCGCTGTGGAAGGACAAAACCGGCCTGGAGCCGCTCGACGACCGTAACGCCTGGCGCGATGCGTGGTCCGGGCTCGACACGCTCGGCACCTCGGTGCCGGTCGCGCTGGCGCGCGGCGATCAGCTCGACCAGGACGCCATCACGGTCGAGCAGGCCTATGTCGGCGACATCACGGCGCTGTCCCGTCTCGACGAGCGCTATCGCGCGCCGGTCGTGATCGTGGCGGTCGCCGAGGGCGAAAAGGAAGGGCCGATCAAGCTGAGCGGCATGCGCTACGACATGCAGACCGGCGCGCGCTCGCCGCTGATGTCGCTCACCGTCCAGGACTCGAGCCAGCTCGCTGCTGCGGCCAAGCAGATCCACGCGAAGCTCGACCAGGACTGGCGCGGGCTTGCCACGGTACGGCGCGATCAGCAGGCCGGGCTCGACGTCGTCGTGCCGATCCAGGCGCTCAGCGACTGGGTGAAGGTGCGCCAGCGGCTGGGCGGCATCCCGGCGATCAGGAGCGTCGCGGTGCGGCAGCTCGAGGCCGACCACGCCGACCTGCATCTCGACTACTACGGTTCGCCCGAAGATCTGCAGAAGACCTTGTCCCAGGTCGGCCTGCAGCTCGAGAAGGATGCCGACACGTGGCGGCTGCTGGCGCGCTGAGCAATCGCTGGCTGTTCTGGCCCGGCGTCACCGTCGGCTTTCTCCTGCTGCTATGGTCGTTGAGCGACCTCCTGCTGCCGTTCGTGGTCGGCGCAGTGGCGGCGTACTTCTTCGATCCGGTGGTGGCGTGCGATCTGCCTGGTCGCTACCACGCCAGCACCCTCGATCGCGGCAGCAGCGCGGCCGACTGATGGTCAAGCAGCTCACGTTCGATCTGGCCTTGCCGCCGCCGACATTCGCGCGCGAGGACTTCGTCGTCTCCGAGGGCAACCGCGAGGCATTGGCCTGGATCGACCGCTGGCCCGACTGGCCGTCGCCGGCGCTGGCGCTGAGCGGCCCGCCGGGCAGCGGCAAGACCCATCTCGCCCGTATATGGGCCACTCAGGCGAAGGCCGCGGTGCTCGCCGCGACCGACCTCGAGGGCAAGAGCGTTCCCGACCTCACCGCGCTTGCCGAGGCGCACGCGGCAATCCTGATCGATCATGCCGACCGCGCATCGGAGCGCGCACTGTTCCATCTCTACAATCTGATGCGGGAACGGCGCAGGCATCTGCTGCTGGTCGCCGAGCTGCCGCCGGCGCATTGGCGAATCGCGCTGCCCGATCTCGCCTCGCGATTGCGCGCAGCGCCGGCCGTCGCCGTCGCGCCGCCCGACGATGAGCTGCTGGGCTCGATCATCCTGAAACAGCTGGGCGACCGGCAATTGCATGCCGGCCCTGGCGTCGTGCAGTATCTCGTCGCGCGCATGGAGCGCTCGGCCGAGACGGCCCGCCGGGTCGTCGCCGCCCTCGATCGACGCGCTCTCAGCGAGAGGCGCGAGATCGACCGGCGATTGGCGGCCGATGTGCTGGCCGAACTCGCGGGAGGAACGGCGTGAGAGGAAGATTGGTCGTACTGGCTTCGATGATCCTGCTCGCGACGTCGGCGACGGCGCAGCAATCGGCCGTGATGGGCACCTGGCTCACCCAGTCCGGCGTGGCGCGGGTGAAGATCGCGCCTTGCGCCGATCCGAAGGCCGGCGCGCTCTGCGGCACGGTCGTCGGGCTGATCAATCCCAAGGGGCCGAACGGCCAGGTGGTCGCGCCCGAGACGGTGACCGACTATCGCAATCCCGATCCGGCGCTGCGCAGCCGCAAGATGCTCGGCATGCCGCTGATCTGGGGCTTCAAGACGACGTCGGATCCGAACACCTTCGAGGACGGCAAGATCTACAACGGCGAGAACGGCAAGATCTACAGCGCCAACATCAGCCTCCAGCCCGACGGCAAGCTGCGCCTGCGCGGCTTCGTCGGCTCGCCGATGTTCGGCGAAACCCAGCTTTGGACACGAGTCAGCCAGTAGGGAGCGAAACGATGGATATGGGCATCAAGGGTCGCAAGGCGATCGTCTGCGCGGCGAGCAAGGGCCTGGGCAAGGGCTGCGCCATGGCGCTGGCAGGCGAGGGCGTCGACCTCGTGATCAACGCGCGCACCAAGAGCGAGCTCGAGGCGACCGCCGAGGAGATCCGCAAGAAGCACGGCGTGAAGGTGACCCCGGTTGCGGTCGACGTCACGACCGACGCCGGTCGCAAGCAGGTGCTCGCCGCGTGCCCCGAGCCCGACATCGTCATCAACAACGCGGGTGGTCCGCCGCCGGGCGACTTTCGCGACTGGGACCGCGATGCCTGGATCAAAGCGATCGACGCCAACATGCTGACCCCGATCGAATTCATCAAGGCGACGGTCGACGGCATGATGAAGCGCGGGTTCGGGCGCATCGTGAACATCACCTCGAGCTCGGTGAAGGCGCCGATCGACATCCTCGGCCTCAGCAACGGTGCGCGCTCGGGCCTGACCGGCTTCGTCGCCGGCGTGGCGCGCACCACGATCCGCCACGGGGTCACGATCAACGGCCTGCTGCCGGGCCCGTTCGACACCGACCGCCTGCGCGGCACGATCAAGGTGAGGGCCGGCAAGGCCGGGCGCAGCTTCGACGAAGAATATGCCGCCGGCGCCAAGGCCCATCCGGCCGGCCGCTTCGGCACCGCCGAGGAGTTCGGGATGATGTGCGCGTTCCTGTGCGGCGTGCACGCCGGCTACATGACCGGCCAGAACATCCTGATGGATGGAGGTCAGTACCCGGGCACCTATTAGAGCGATGGATTCATGCATTGCCTGCATGAGGCCAGACGTTAGTCGCTGAGGTCGCGCGGCCGGACGAACGCCAGGAGGTCGGCCTGGCCCGGCGCCAGGTCCTGCCATGAGACCTCGCGAAGTCCCAGGATCGCCAACGCCCCGGTCGGAAACTTCTCACGCAGGCGGGCGAGGGTGGCCGGCTCGCCGTCACCAGCCAGGGCGCGGGCCAGTTCGCCGATCCCTTCATTGTGGCCGATCAGCAGTACGGTGCGGACGTCTTCCGGGACCGCCCGCAACCGGACCAGCAGTTCGCCTTCCGTGGCGAGGTAGAGGCCCTTCTCCAGCGCAATCGGCGGGGCGGGATTGGCCAGCCGGTGGACCACCGGCGCCAGCGTCTGGCGCGTCCGCACGGCCGTCGAGCACAGGATCAGGTCGGGGCGGGGGGCGTTATGGACAATATACTCCGCCATCGCTTCCGCCGCCCGCTCGCCGCGCTTGTTCAGCGGCCGGTCATGGTCGTCCAGCCCGGGCTGACCCCAAGCCGATTTCGCATGACGCAGCAGGAGAATGGTCTTCACGGCGTGCATTCCGCAAAACCTTTTCTAATCAACAAGTTAGGGAATTGCCATGACAGGGTCATGGAGAGACGGTAGCGTTCTCGCGGTCAACTGACAAAGCACGAAGACAATGGACGCCCTCGCTTCCGAAGTGGCTGGCGCCATAACGGCCGACAGCCCCCGCCGCTTCATCAACCGCGAACTTTCCTGGCTCGCGTTCAATAGCCGTGTGCTGGAGGAGGCGAGCAACGCCCGCCACCCGCTGCTGGAGCGGGTCCGCTTCCTCTCGATCTCGGCCGCCAATCTCGACGAATTCTACATGGTCCGGGTCGCTGGGCTGGTCGACATGCTGCCCAACCGGGCGACCCTGCGGAGCGACGATGGCCTGACGCCGGGGGAGCAGCTGGCCGCGATTCGCGAGCGCGCCTCGATCCTGATGACCGAGCAGCAGCGGGTGTGGGGGATCCTGCAGGGCGAGCTGCGTGAGGCCGGCATCGCGGTGCTGGCCGGGGCCGAGCTCACCGCCAGCGAGCGGGCATGGCTCGAGACCTACTTCATCGACCAGGTCTTCCCGATCCTGACGCCGCTCGCGGTCGATCCGGCGCATCCGTTCCCGTTCATCCCCAACGGCGGCTTTTCGGCGATCTTCAAGCTGCAGCGCAAGGACGACAGGCGGCCGCTGATGGCGCTGCTGCCGCTGCCGCCGCAGGTCGACCGCTTCGTGCGCCTGCCCGGCGGCAGCATCCGCTTCCTGCCGTTGGAAGAGCTGATCGCGATCTTCCTGCCGCGCCTGTTCCCCGGCTACGAGGTGACCGATCGCGGCTTCTTCCGCCTGATCCGCGACAGCGACGTCGAGATCAACGAGGAGTCCGAAGATCTCGTGCTGCTCTACGAAAGCGCCCTCAAGCGCCGCCGCCGCGGCGACCTGATCTCGATCTCGGTCGATGCGCACATGCCGAGCGAGCTGCGCGACTTCCTGTTCGACCAGCTCGAGATCGCGGGCCAGGTCCTGCACGTCTTCGAGCTCGACCGCATGCTCAACATCGGCGACGTCAAGGCGGTGATCGTCGACGACCGGCCGGACCTCAAGTTCACGCCCTACAATGCGCGCTTCCCCGAACGCATCCGCGACTTCGGCGGCGACTGCTTCGCCGCGATCCGGGCCAAGGACATCGTCGTCCATCATCCCTACGAGAGCTTCGACGTGGTAGTGCAGTTCCTGCGCCAGGCCGCGCGCGATCCCGCGGTGGTCGCAATCAAGCAGACGCTCTATCGCACCTCCGCCGATTCGCCGATCGTAAAGGAGCTGATCGCGGCCGCCGAGGCCGGCAAGACCGTGACGGCGCTGGTCGAGCTCAAGGCGCGCTTCGACGAGGAGGCCAACATCCGCTGGGCCCGCGACCTCGAGCGCGCCGGCGTGCAGGTGGTGTACGGCTTCATCGACCTCAAGACCCACGCCAAGGTGTCGATGGTGGTGCGCCGCGAGGCCGGCTCGATTCGCACCTATGTGCATTTCGGCACCGGCAACTATCATCCGATCACCGCACGCATCTACACCGACCTGTCGTTCTTCACCTGCGATCCGGCGATGGGCCGGGACGCCGCGCGCCTGTTCAACTTCATGACCGGCTACGCGCGGCCCGAGAAGATGGAGAAGATCTCGTTCGCACCGGTGACGCTACGGTCCGACCTCTACACGCTGATCGACGCCGAGATCGCCAACGCGCGCGCCGGCAAGCCGGCCGCGATCTGGGCCAAGCTCAACTCGCTGGTCGACCCGCAGATGATCGACCGGCTGTACGCCGCGTCGGCGGCGGGCGTGCATATCGACCTGGTGATCCGCGGCATCTGCTGCCTGCGCCCGGGCGTGTCGGGCCTCAGCGACAATATCCGCGTCAAGAGCATCATCGGCCGCTTCCTCGAGCATGCGCGCATCGTCTGCTTCGGCAACGGCAAGGCGCTGCCCTCGGCCGATGCCAAGGTGTTCATCTCGTCGGCCGACTGGATGCCGCGTAACCTCGACCGCCGGGTGGAGCTGTTCTGCCCGGTCGAGAACCCCACCGTGCACGAACAGGTGCTCGACCAGATCATGGTCGCCAACCTCAAGGACGACGGCCAGAGCTGGGACATGGCACCCAGCGGAGCCTATACGCGGCCGCATCCAGGCAAGGAACCTTTCATTGCCCATCACTATTTCATGACGAATCCGTCGCTTTCCGGCCGCGGCAGTGCGCTGCGGCTCAGCGGCGCGGTGCCGCGCCTCGTTCTCAGCTCGTAAGGCGCGTCGCGACCAATTCGTCGCTGCAATCCCGGCGGGTTTCGGCTAGACGGGGGCGCGCATGGACGGCGAACGGACCATAGAGACCGGCGGGGAGGGCAACCCCGCGCATGGCCGTCTCGGCCCCGGCCGGGTCGGCATCATCGACGTCGGCTCCAACTCGATCCGCCTGGTGGTTTATGAGCGCGCGAGCCGCGCGCCTCTGCCGTTGTTCAACGAAAAGGTCCTGTGCGGCCTGGCCCGCGGGCTCGACGCGACCGGGCGGCTGAACCCGCAAGGTGTCGAGATGGCGCTCGCCAACATCGACCGTTTCGCCACGCTCGCGCACAACATGAAGGTGACGTCGCTCGACCTGCTGGCGACCGCCGCGGTGCGCGACGCATCGGACGGCCCTGCCTTCATGCACGAGCTGGCGAGTCGGCCGGGCATCAAGGCGCACATCGTCAGCGGCCAGGACGAGGCGCGCTTCTCCGGCTACGGCGTGATGTGCGGCATGCCCGACGCGTCCGGCGTGATGGGCGACCTGGGCGGCGGCAGCCTCGAGCTGGTGGCGCTGGGGCAGGGCCGCATCGGCAATTCGACCACGCTGCCGATCGGCCCGCTGCGCCTGATGTCCTCGGGCAAGACCGATCCCAGGCGGGTCGTGGTCGATGCGATCGAGCAGGTGCGCTGGCTGCGCGAGGAATCGGGCAAGACTTTCTACGCCGTCGGCGGCGCCTGGCGGTCGTTCGCGCGGCTGCACATGGAGCAGGCGGGCTATCCGCTGCACATCATCCACCACTACGACATCCCGGCCGAGGAGGCGCGCGCGGTGGCACGGCTGATCGCGGTGCAGAGCGCCAAGTCGCTGGAGAAGATGCCGGGCGTGTCGCGCCGGCGCGTCGACACCCTGCCGCTGGCCTGCCTGGCGCTCGACCGGCTGCTGGCGGCGCTCAAGCCGCGCAACGTCGTTTTCTCGGCGTTCGGCCTGCGCGAAGGCTTCTACTATTCGCGGCTGAGCGACGCCGAGCGCGCGCGCCATCCGCTGATCGCCTTCGCCGAAGAGCAGGGCGCCGATTGGCGGCGCTTCGATCTCGCGCCGTCGGAGATCTTCGACTGGCTGACGCCGATCTTCGGCGGCGAGACCGAGAACGAGCGCATCCTGCGCATCGCTGCCTGCCATTTGAGCGACATCTCCTGGAACGACCATCCCGATTATCGCGCCGAGCAGGCCTATGTCCGCGTGCTGCACCTGCCGGCGCCGGGCATGAACCATCGTGAGCGGGCCATCCTCGCGATGACTCTCGCCTATCGCTACAAGAGCGATTCCAAGTCGGGGATGCTCGATACCGCCCTGCGCCTGAGCGATGGCAAGGGCCGCGCCTTTGCGCGCCGGCTCGGCGCGTGCCTCAGGCTGGCCTACAACCTGTCCGGCGGCGCCCCTGGCCTGCTGCCGCAGGTCGAGCTTCGCCGCACCGATCGCGAGCTGCGTCTCGTCGTGCCGTCGGCGCTGCGACGCAGCCTGGGCGACGTGACGGCGCGGCGCCTGGACAGCGCGGCGGAAGCGTTCGACCTGAAGGCAGTGATCGTCGCGAGCTGACGGCTATTCTGCCGCCCGGTCCTTGGCTTTGGGCGGCACCGGCAGCAACCGGGCATGGTCGCCCTCGAGCGCCAGCGCGACGCGGCCCTCCATCAATGCGATTGCATCCTTGCCGAAGATCTCGTTGCGCCAGCCGTGGAGCACATGGACGTCGCGCTTGCCGGCGGCCAGGCGGTCGATCTCGTCGGCACTCGCCACCAGTCGTGCCGCGACGCCGGCCTGCTCGGCCTTGAGCCGCAGCAGGGTGCGCAACATGTCGACCACGGCGCCCGGTGCGCGCAACTGCTCGGGCGGCCGGTCGCGGGTCGGCAGCTGCGAGTCCGGCAGCTTCCGGGCCTTCTCGATCGCCTCGAGGATCTCGCGGCCCTGCCAGCCCTCGGCGAAGCCACGGCCGAGGCCGCGGGTGAGGGCGAGTTCCTCGACCGTCTTGGGAGCGTGGCTGGCAATCTCCAGCAACTGCTCGTCGCGTAAGAGGCGCTGGCGCGGGATGTCGATGCGCTGGGCGGTGCGCTCGCGCCACGCCGCCGCCTCCTTGAGCGTGCCGAGCAGCCGGGGCGAGGCGCCGCGCGGCTTCAATCGCCGCCAAGCCTGCTCGGGATCGGCGCGGTAGGTGCCGGGGTCGTTGAGGACCGCCATCTCCTCGGTGATCCAGCTCAGGCGCCCGGTCCGCTCGAGCTGCTTGCGCAGGTGCTCGTAGACCACGCGCAGGTGGGTGACGTCGGAGATGGCGTAGGTGATCTGGCGCTCGCTGAGCGGCCGGCGGCTCCAGTCGGTGAAGCGGCTCGACTTGTCGATGCGGGCCTTGGCGAGCTTGGTCGCCAGCGACTCGTAGGACGCCGCCTCGCCGTGGCCGCACACCATGGCCGCCACCTGGGTGTCGAACAGCGGCCCCGGGACCTTGCTCATGCGCAGGTAGAAGATTTCCAGGTCCTGACGGGCAGCGTGAAAGACCTTGAGGACGTTGGGGTTGCCCATGAGCTCGTCCAGCGGGGACAGGTCCATACCCTCGGCAAGCGCGTCGATCGCCGCAGCCTCTTCAGGGCCGGCCACCTGGGCCAGGCAGAGCTTGGGCCAGTAGGTACGCTCGCGCATGAACTCGGTATCGACCGCAACGAACTCGGCGCGGGCCAGGGACTTGCAGAAGGTCGCCAGCTCGTCGGTCGTGGTGATCAGTTTCATTGATCCTGTTCTATAGCGGGCAAGCTGGCCGGGAGCAAAGATGACGCGAACGGAAGGACCCCAATCGCTTGACTTGGCGGGGTTATCCGTGCCTCTTGCCGCCCCATTCGAGCCCGGAAAATCGCGATGTCCTCGGTGTACAGAACCCATACCTGCGGCCAATTGAGGCCCCAGCATGTCGGCCAGGAGGTCCGGCTGTCCGGCTGGGTCCAGGTCAAGCGCGACCACGGGAATCTGCTGTTCATCGACCTGCGCGACCACTACGGGGTGACCCAGGTGGTGGTCGACGTCTCCAGCCCGGTGTTCAAGGTGGCTGAGGCGGTGCGGACCGAGAGCGTCATCACCGTGACCGGCAAGGTGGTGGCGCGCCAGCCCTCGACCGTGAACCCCAGGCTCGCGACCGGCGAGGTCGAGCTCGACGCGGCCGAGATGGCCGTCCAGTCGATGGCCGAGCCGCTGCCGATCCCGGTCTACCAGGAGAACGACACGACGCCGGAGGAACTGCGGCTCAAGTATCGCTTCCTCGACCTGCGCAAGGACAAGCTGCACAGGAACATCCTGCTGCGCAGCCAGGTGATCGCCTCGCTGCGCCGCCGCATGATCGAGCAGGGCTTCACCGAATTCCAGACGCCGATCCTCACGGCCGACTCGCCGGAGGGCGCGCGCTCGTACCTGGTGCCGAGCCGTCTGCATCCCGGCAAGTTCTACGCGCTGCCGCAGGCGCCGCAGATGTTCAAGCAGCTGCTGATGGTGTCCGGTTTCGACCGCTACTTCCAGATCGCGCCCTGCTTCCGCGACGAGGATGCGCGCGCCGACCGGGCGCCCGGTGAGTTCTACCAGCTCGATTTCGAGATGAGTTTCGTCACCCAGGACGACGTGTTCGCCGCGATCGAGCCGGTGCTGCACGGCGTGTTCGACGAGTTCTCGGGCTTCAACAGCGACAGCAAGCGCAAGGTGACGCCGTTCCCTTTCCCGCGCATTCCATATGCCGAGGCGCTGCTGACATACGGCACCGACAAGCCCGACCTGCGCAACCCGCTCAGGATCTATGATGTCGGCGAGGTGTTCGCCGGCTCGGACTTCAAGGTATTTGCCGGCATCGTCGCCAAGGGCGGCGTGGTGCGGGCGATCCGCGCGCCCAACGCGGCGAGCCAGCCGCGCAGCTTCTTCGACAAGCTGAACGGCTGGGCGCAGGGCGAGGGCAAGCCGGGTCTCGGCTACATCGTTCTCGAGGGCGGCGCCGGCAAGGGACCGATCGCCAAGTTCGTGGCCGACGACCGCCTCGCCAAGCTCAAGAGCCTCACCGGCGCCGAGGACGGCGACGCGGTGTTCTTCGTCGCCGACCAGCCGGAGGCGGCGTGGAAGTTCGCCGGCCAGGCGCGCACCAAGGTCGGCCAGGAGCTGGGATGCATCCGCGAGGGCGAGTTCGCCTTCTGCTGGATCGTCGACTTCCCGATGTTCGAGTACGACGACAAGCTGAAGAAGATCGACTTCAGCCATAACCCGTTCTCGATGCCCCAGGGCGGGCTGGAGGCGCTCGAGACGCAGGACCCGCTCACCCTCAAGGCGTGGCAGTACGATATCGTCTGCAATGGCATCGAGCTCTGCTCGGGCGCCATCCGCAACCACAAGCCGGAGATTATGTACAAGGCCTTCGGCATCGCGGGGTACAGCAAGGAAGAGGTCGAGGCGCGCTTCGGCGGCATGCTCAACGCTTTCAAGTACGGCGCGCCGCCGCACGGCGGTGCCGCGCCCGGCGTCGACCGCATCGTCATGCTGCTGGCCGATGAGCCCAACATCCGCGAGGTCATCACCTTCCCGATGAACCAGTCGGCGATGGATCTGATGATGGACGCGCCGACCGAGGTCCCGGCGGAGAAGCTGCGCGAGTTGCACATCGCACTCAGGCTGCCGCCTCCCAAGAAGGACTAGCTGACTTCCCTTTCGAGGGTAGGGCCCTGCCGACGGGGTGACGATCGTGCTGGCGGATTCGGCGTGCTGAACAATGGGCGCGCCCATGTCGAGATCGACAGTTTCCTTGAGAGATCCAAATCCGCGGCCTGATCCTCCTCGTCGCGCCGATCATCAACGTCTATGTCCAGGCCGGCGGGCGTGGGCAAATTGACGGGACACAAAAAGTCCAATATATTCCATGCCTTAAATCAGTTACTTAAAGAAAATTATGAGCATCCCTCGGCTCACTCTCCTGGCCCTTGGCCTGCCGCTTCTCACAGGCGGCTGTGCTGGCGCGGCTGTGACCGCCGCCAGCTACGGTGCCGACGGCGCGTCGTACGCCGAGACCGGCAAGAGCACCTCCGACCACTTCATGTCGATGGTCTCCAAGAAGGATTGTGCCTTGTGGCGGGTGTTCCGTAACGAAAACGTCTGCCACGCTCGTCCGGACGGCAAGGACCCGTACCACGTCGACTACGACACCGCCGAGCGGATGCCGAGTGAGGACGGCGTCTCCTATGCCCCGCCGCTGCGCCAGACGCCCGACGAGCCGGCCAGCAGTTGGACCGCCGAGGCTTACGCCAGGAACCCCGGACCCGTTCCGGCGACGCCGTCCGAGCCGGTCGTTGCAGCGATCGACCCGGCGTCGGCTCCGCCGCCTGTCGAGGAGAAGCCGGTCCCCACGCACAAGCCGGTCAAGAAGAAGGTGAAGGCCCCGGTTCGCGGCCACGCCCACCTTTCCGCGGTGGCCCACGCCAAGCCAATCAGGAAGGCATCACCAAATCAGGTGGCGTCTGTCCCCTGAGCAGGAAGGCCTCGAGATTGTCGAGCGCCTTGAAGCCCATCGCATTGCGCGTATCGACCGTCGCTGAACCCATGTGCGGCAGCAGGAACGCGTTCTCCAGATCGTAGTAGCCCGGGTGAATCCTGGGTTCACCGTCGAACACGTCGATGCCGGCGGCGAACAAATGGCCGCTCTTCAGCGCCGCGATCAGCGCGTCGTCGTCGACCACGCCGCCGCGCGCGGTGTTCACCACGATCGCGCCCTTCGGAAGCCGGGCGATGCGCTCGGCATTCACCCATTTGCGGGTCGCGGGAGTCAGTGGTGCGTTGATCGACAGGAAGTCGCAATGCGGCAGCATATCGTCGGGGTTGGCGTAGAAGATCGCGCCCTTCTCGAGCTCGGGCGAGAGCCGCGTGCGATTACTGTAGTGGATCGTCATGCGGAAGGCGCGGGCGCGATCGGCCATCGCCTGGCCGATTCGGCCCATCCCGAGGATGCCGAGGCGCTTGCCCGTCACGTGCACGCCCATCAGCTGCGTCGGCTCCCAGCCGATCCAGCTGTGGGTGCGCAACATGGTGGTGCCCTCGTGCGCCCGCCGGGCGGCCCCCAGCAGGCACAGCATGGCGATGTCGGCGGTGGCGTCGGTCAGCACGTCCGGCGTGTTGCTGACTTTGATATTGCGCTTGGCCGCCGCCGCCACGTCGACATGCTCGTAGCCGACCGAGAAGGTGGCGATCATCTTCACCGACGCCGGCAGCCCGCCGATGGTGTCGGCGTTCAAGGGGTCGCCGGCGGCGCACATGATGCCATCGAAACCCTCGGAGGCTTTGACCAGCGCCGGCCCGTCATAGAGCTTGTCGTCGGGGTTGAGCCGGGCGTCGAAACTGGCCGACAGGCGGGCCTCGACGTCGGGCGGGAAATGCCGCGTGGCGAGTACGCGCGGTTTGCTTCCGGTCATTTGACGGTATCCCCCTGTGCAGCCCTGACGCAGGCGATGTTTCTGGTAATCGGCGGGTATGGATATTACGCTTGAGCGTCCGGCTACAAGGCCTAGCCCTCAGCCATTTGCCCGTTGTCCATCCATAGTTTTCGCCGTCCGCGCGTTCCCACTGCAGCATCCCTCGCGGCGGTCACCGCTGCGGCCTTGCTCGGCCTGTGGATAAGTGGCGTCGCCGACGCCCAGCAGCAGCCGGTCCAGCGGCAGCCGCTGCAGCCTCCGCCGCCCCAGTCGCAGCCGGTCGAGGGGCCGCCCTCCGACGTCATCCTGGCGCCGCACCGCGCGACCTACGAGATGAAGCTGGCACTCGCACGACCCAACAGTGGCATCGCCGAGGTCAACGGCAACATGGTGCTGGAGACTGCCGATTCCTGCGACGCCTGGAACGTCAAGCAGCGCATCAAGCTCACTTTCCTGCGCAACGACGGCGAGGAGTTCGAGACCGATTCCAACTTCACCAGCTACGAGTCGAAGGACGGGCTGGCGCTGCGCTTCAGCGTGCGCAACGCGCAGAACGATGAGGTCGACGAGGAACTGCGCGGCCAGGCCGACCTCGACGGTATCGGCGGCAAAGGCCGTGCGAGCTTCACTTTGCCCGAGCCGCGCAGCTTCGACCTGCCGGCCGGCACGTTGTTTCCAACCAGCCACCTCGCGCTGGTCATCAAGCACGCCAAACTGGGCGACAAGTCCGTGTCCTACAAGGTGTTCGACGGCGCACGCCTCGACGGCGCGTTCCAGGTCAATGCGGTGATCGGCAAGCCGCCGAAGCCGACCGCGGGCACGCCGGTGCGCGGCGACATCGGTCTGCTGCGGCAACCTGCGTGGGGGGTGCGCTTTGCCTTTTTCGCCAATGGCGACCAGGGTGCCCAGCCGGAGTATGAGATGGCGCTCGATCTACTGGCCAACGGCGTCGCCCGCTCGATGCTGCTCGACTATGGTGACTTTGCCGTCGATGCCCGCCTGATCCAGATCCAAGCCGTGCCGAGGCCGAAATGCTGAGAGTGTCGTGCGTACCCATCGCTCCCATGGCGCTTGCCGGGGCGCTCGTCGTGTCGATCGCCCTGCCGGCCGCGGCCCAGGAGCTGCAGCCGCATCGCGCCGCCTATGCGGTGAACCTCCTCGAGAAGGGCAAGCCGGGTATCGGTACGCCGGGCACCTACGCCTTCGAGCTGAAGCAGACCTGCGAGGGCTATGTCATCAGCCAGCGCATGCGCCTCGAGCTCCAGGGGGGCAAGGGCGGCGTGGTCAGCGAGCAGACCTCGCAGATGACCGAGAGCCGAGACGGCCGCAAGCTGAAGTTCGAGCACAACGCCGCCACGAACGGCAAGGCTACCAGCCAGTTGCGCGGCGAGGCCACGCTCGGCGACGACGGCGTCGGCCAGTCGCTGTTCGGCGAGCCCGAGGGCCAGTCGGTCGCGCTGCCCAAGGGCACGCTGTTCCCCAACGCCATGACCCGCGCGACCATCCAGCACGCCAAGGCGGGCGACATCGGCTTCGACGCACTGTTCTTCTTCGGCGAGAAGGTGAAGCCGCCGCAGCAGGTCAACGTGGTGATCGGCCGGGTGCCCAAGCGCCTCGCCAACGTCATGGTTCCCGAGGAAGGGGCCTCGCTCGCCGAGAATCGCGGCCGCATCTACTACCGTGGCGCCTTCTTCGATCCCGATCCGAAGGACCAGAACGGCGAGGCGGCCTACGAGATGAGCAGCCTGATGCTGGACAACGGCATCGAGCTTTACGGCACGCACGAGGAGGGCGAGGGCGGCATCGAGTACCGCATCACCCGGCTCGAGCCGCTGCCCAAGCCGACCTGCAACTGACGAAGGGGACATGAGGCGATGTCCGGCCTGACGCCCGAGCAGGCAGTCGACCGGCTGGAGGAGCTGCACACGCAGGCCTGCGCTGCGTTGCGCGCGGCGCTTGCGCACTTCACCGCGACCGGCGAGCCACCGGCGCCCGAGGACCGCGCCGCGTTCCGTTATCCCGAGCTGCGCGTCGACTGGCAGCCGTCCGGCGCCATTCCCTTCACCTGGCGGGCCTGGGCGAAGTTCCAGGCGCCGGGCCGCTACTGCACGACGGTCACGCAGCCGGCGTTCTTCCGGCGCTACCTGCTGGAGCAGCTCCGTCCGCTGGTCGACGAGTTCGGCGCCCTCATCGAAGTCGGCGTCAGCACGCAGGAGATCCCGTATCCCTTCGTCACCGACGAGGGCGACGAGTTCATCCATCGCGACCTCTCGGTCAGCGAGCTGGCGCGCTTCTTCCCGACGCCGATGCTGTCCAATGTCGGCGACGAGATCGCCGATGGCACCTGGCAGCATGAGGAGGACAAGCCCCGGCCGCTCGCCCTGTTCGATGCCGTGCGGGTCGACTACTCGCTGCGCCGGCTGCTGCACTACACCGGCACCGACTGGCGCACGATCCAGCCGTGGATCCTGTTCACCAACTACCAGCGCTACGTCGACCAGTTCGTCGCCTGGGCGCTGGCCGAGCTCGCCAGGCCCGACGGCCCCTATGCCCGTCTCGCCCTGCCGGGCGGCACGATAGTCGAGCGCGGGACCAGGGCGACGATGGAAGCACAGGTTGCCGCGGCGCCGTGGCATCGCTTCCAGATGCCGGCCTACAACCTGATGCGCGCCGACAACCAGGGCGGCGTCACCATCGCCAACATCGGTGTCGGTCCCCCGAACGCCAAGACTGCGACCGACCATCTCGCGGTGCTGCGTCCGCACTGCTGGCTGATGATCGGCCATTGCGGCGGCCTGCGTCAGTCGCAGACGATCGGCGACTACGTGCTGGCGCATGGCTACCTGCGGCGCGACCGCATCCTCGACGACCTGGTTCCGACCGAGATGCCGGTCCCGGCACTGGCGGAGGTGCAGGTGGCGCTGCAGGAGGCGGCGGCGAAGGTGACCGGCCAGCGCGGCGATGCGCTGAAGCGGCGGCTGCGCACCGGCACGGTGGTGAGCTACGACGACCGCAATTGGGAACTGCGCTTCAGCCAGGAACGCCGCCGCATCAGCCTCGGCCGTTGCATAGCCGTCGACATGGAGAGCGCCGCGCTGGCGACGCAGGGCTATCGCCTGCGTGTGCCCTACGGCACCCTGCTATGCGTCTCGGACAAGCCCCTGCATGGCGAGATCAAGCTGCCCGGCGCCGCGACGCGCTTCTACGAGCGCGCGGTGAGCGAGCACCTGCGCATCGGCCTCGAGGCGATCGACCTCCTGCGCGGCGAGCTGGGCTCGCTGCACTCGCGCAAGCTGCGCGGCTTCGACGAGCCGCCGTTCCGCTGATGGCTCGCCCGACAAATCGTCCCGCCAGTCCCGGGACGGGCTCCGATACCGATGGGCGGGACGTGACCTCCCTCGGCGTCAGCCGGGCGGCCACAGCCACGCGGCGCCGCGCACCCCGCTGGAATCGCCGAACTTCGGCGGCAATAGCCGGGTCGCGATCAACTCGGGCTCGGAGAACACGTACTGCTTCCACAGCTCGGGCACGCGCATGTAGAGGCGCTTCATCTTCGACAGCCCGCCGCCCAGCACGACGGCGTGCGGGTCGATGATGTTGATGACGACGGACAACGCACGCGCGAGCCTGTCGCAATAGAGTTCCATCTGTTCCGCCGCCTGCGTGTCGCCGGCCTCCGCGGCGTCGGCGATCTCGGTGGCGCGCAACGTGCGGCCAGTGCGCTGCTTGAACTGCTCCTGCAGCCGCGGGCCGCTCAGCCAGGTCTCGATGCAGCCGGTGCGGCCACAGTAGCAGCGCAGGCCCGGACGCTCGTCGTCGTGCGGATGGGGCAGGGGATTATGGCCCCATTCCCCGGCGATCGCCTGCGCGCCGGTCAGCGGGCGGCCGTCGATCACCACGCCGCCACCGACACCGGTGCCCAGGATCACGCCGAACACGATGCCGCAGCCCGCCGCCGCGCCGTCCGACGCCTCGGATACGGCGAAGCAGTTGGCGTCATTCTCCAGCCGCACCGGGCGGCCGAGCATCCTCTCGAGATCCTTGTTCAGCGGATGGCCGTTCAAGCGCGTGGAGTTGGCATTCTTGATCAGGCCAGTGGCGGGCGAAATCGCGCCGGGATGGGCGACGCCGACGCTGCATTGGGTGCCAACCTGCTCTTCGAGCGCGTGCACCATGTCGACGATCGCCTTCACGCCGGCCTCGTAGGAGCCCTCGGGCGTGTCGATCCGCAAACGTGCTTTGTCGCGGCCGTCGGAATCGAGGACGATGCCTTCAATTTTCGTGCCGCCGAGATCGATGCCGATGCGCATGAGCGCTGAGTTCACAGGATGCGGGCGCCGATGTCGATGCTGGCCTTCGACCGAGGCGAACGCTACGCTTCGATGACATGGACGGACAAGGCAAGGCTCGAGCCAGCATCGTCGGCGGCGGAAAGGGACCGTGGCGGAAACGCCCGTCGACCATCCTGTGGGTGCTGTCGCTCGGCCAGCTGATCACGTGGGGGCTGGTCTATTACACCTTCCCGCTGTTCGTGGTGCCGATGGAGAATGAACTCGGCTGGTCGCGCAACGAGCTGTTCGGTGCCTTGTCGGGCGGTCTGCTGGTGGCGGGCCTGTGCTCAATTCCGGTCGGCGCGTGGATCGATCGAGGCTACGGCCGGCTGCTGATGACCGGAGGCTCGCTGCTCGCGGCGGTGATGATGTTCGCGTGGTCGCACGTCCACTCGATCGCGATGTTCTACGTCATCTGGCTCGGCCTCGGCGCCTGCCAGTCGGTGACGCTCTACGAGCCCGCTTTCGCGGTGATCACCCGCGTCTACGGCCCGCGCTTCCGCCAGGCCATCCTGGTGATGACCTTCCTCGGCGGTCTCGCCAGTACCTTCGGCATTCCGTTCACACAGTTGCTGATCGAACGCATCGACTGGCGGCCGGCGCTGATGGTGTTGGCGGCAATCAATGTCGGCGTGGCGTTCCTGATCCACGGGCTGTTCGTGCCGGGGCCGAAGGAGAAGGCGGTGCCGATCTCCGAGATGCCGAAGGCGGCGCAATCGCAGAGCGTCATCAAGAAGCGTGGGCCGCTGGCGATGGCGATCCGCGTGCCGGCCTTCTGGGGGCTGGTGGTGGCGTTCGCCGGCTACGGGCTCGCCTTCTCGGCGATGAGCTTCCACCTCATCCCATTGCTCGCAGAGCGCAAGATCGAGATGGGCGTGGTGATGGCGATCGTAGCCCTGATCGGGCCGATGCAGGTGGTGGGCCGCGTGCTCTTGATGGCGGCGCAGAACCGAATCAGCACCATCCAGCTCGGCGCCGGCATCTACTTCGCCTTCCCGGTGGCGATGGGCATGCTTGCGCTGGGCGTCGACGACGTCTACGGCCTGATCCTGTTCGCCATCATCTACGGCGTCGCCAACGGCCTGTTGACCATCCTGCGCGGCATGGCGGTGCCGGAATTCATCGGTCCCGAAGGCTATGGTGTCGTGTCCGGCGCGCTCACCATGCCGACCAACATCATGCGCGCCGCCGGCCCGCTGATGGGCGCCTTCGCCTGGAGCGCGTTTGGCGACTACACGCCGGTGCTGTGGGGGCTGACCGCGATCATGCTGGTCGCGGCGGGCGGCTTCGCCGCAGCCGCGGTGCTGTCCAAGCGGCACTCGGCCTGGCCGAAGATCTGAGCGCAGCGACGTCCGGGCTTGCCCGCTAGCTGTGAGCAAACCAGTGGTCGCCCGCTACCTGTGAGCGAGCGCTCCTCGATGCCGAGGGTGCCCGGTTCTACCCGGACTGCCGGCTACTGCATCCGACCTAAAGCCCCCGGCTCACCGGCGGCAGATCCTGCCGCCAGGAGCTAATTGGGGAGGCTGCGTGCAGTTGGTTCGCCATCATCGCGATGGCGGAGGATTTCACCTCGGTGCCGACGATCGAGGCCGAAGGCTCCGTCCCGTGCGGCCGCGGCCGCCAGCTTCTCGATCATGGTGGTTGCTGTCTTGAACGAGACGTTCACGATACGCGCCAGGTGGTACGGCACGATCGGCTTGCTGCCACCATCTGTCAGATAGATCGCCTGCAGCCACTTGTGCAGGGGAACGTGGCTTCTTTCGAAGATGGTCCCCTGCGTGATGCAGAAGATCTTCCGGCAAGCATAGCACTTGTAGGTGCCGATGCGGGTGGTTGCGCCGTCGAGCTGCCCGATCCGGCCACGTGCACCGCAGCGCAAGCACGTGGGGCCGTCGGGCCACATGATAGTCTCGAGATATTGATGCGCGCTTAGCTCGTCGGCGAATGCCGCAACCATCGAATTGTTTGTCATTCCCACTACCCCATACATTTCCCGCCGTTGTCGTCCGAGGCTGACAGGCTCGGTCGGCCAACCAGGCGAGACCCCTTCCAAGTGAGGAGGATGTCGGCGGCTTCCCCAAGAAACCGCCTAGCTCCTCATTTCCCAACGTCCCGTTTACACCTGTAGGTCAGTCACAGAATGGTCGCAACAGGTGTATTGTGGGAAGTTGGGGCTGGAAAGTCACAAAGGAAACGATAAGACATTGTTTTTACTCGCTCTTATGCCTGTGGGCCGCAAACGGTGGGTCACAAAAGTGTGTCGCGAACCGCGGGTTATGTATCGACGATTGTCGGTTTGTCACATTGGATGGATGAGAGGCGGCTATGGATGGAACATCACCGCGGACCCCTCCGAGGGCTCCTCGTCGGCAATCCAAAGCCACCACTCACACCAGTGCCTCGCGGGAGAGTGCACGTGATATCGCCGAGCTGGCGCAGCGCACCCGCATCCTCGCGTCCGCCATGTGCGAGACGGAGAAGAGGAGACTCCTGCTTCTCGCGGATCAGTTCGAAGCCCAAGTGGTCGAAGCCCAGGTGCCCGAGCGCGTTCGCTAGAGCTGCGCGAGGGCGAGGCATCGATCTTTCTGACCGATCGGCAAGTGCGGCGTTGTCGACCGCGCGCAAGCCGCGGACTGCCTGCGGCTTGCAGAGGTGAGATCGCGGAGGACTACTCCGCCGCCATCTTCTTGGCCGCTTTCGGCTTGAGGTGCTGCACCTTGGGCATCACTTCTTTCGAGATCAGCTCGAGCGAGTGGCGCCAGGCCTGCGGGTTGTCGGCGTAGTCGAAGCCGAACACCAGCAGCTGGCCGAAGCCACCGACCTCGTCGTAGATCTTCTCGATCTTCTCGATCACGGTCCTGGGCGAGCCGATGATCCAGTTGTGCTGCGCGCAATACTCCGGCGTCACGTCGGAGTCAGGCACGCTCGGGTCATGCTTGAGGTACTCGAGGAAGCCGAAGGCGCCGAGTAGCGGCAGGAAGTACTCGCGCATCATGCGACCCATATAGGAGCCGGCCGAGAGCTTCATCGCCTCGGCGTCGGTATCGGCGACGAACACCTCGCGCACCATGCGCCATTGGCCTCTATCGGGCGTGCGGCCGGCCTTGGCGGCGCCGATCTCGACCGCCTCCCAGTGACTGCCGACATAGGCCGGGTTGAGGTTGAGGCTCATCGGCAGGAAGCCTTTCTCGCCGGCGAGCTTCAGCGTGTCGGAGCCCTTGCTCAAGCCGGCGACGCCGATCGGCGGATGCGGGCTCTGCAGCGGCTTGATGTGATGGCGCAGCACGCCGAACATCTCGGGGGGCTGGCTGACATTCCAGAACTTGCCCTTGAAGTCGAACGGCGCGTTCGAGGTCCAGAGCTTGAGGATGATCTCCAGCGCCTCGCGCGTCATCTCGCGATTGACGCCCGACATGCCGTCGACGTTGAACATCGCCCAGTCGCTCGGCAGGCCGGAGGCGGCGACGCCGAAGTTCAGCCGCCCGCCCGACAGGTGATCGAGCATGGCAACGCGGTTCGCGAGCTCGGCGGGATGATGATAGGGCAGCAGGAAGCCGCCCGGGCCCAACCGGATATTCCTGGTCTGCATCAGCGCCTGCGCGACCAGGAGGTCGGGCGAGGGATGCGGCTCCCACGGGGCGGTATGATGCTCGCCGATCCAGCACTCGGCGAAGCCCAGCTCGTCGAGCCAGCGGATCACCTGAAGGTCCCAGTCGTGTCCGGCCTTGAGCGGCCTCTCCGGCGGGTGCGATGGCATCGTGAAATATCCGAACTGCATCGTTTCCTCCTGGGTTATCGCTCGAAGTCGACTACCATCGGCCGGACGACGCAAGGGAGATCGATGCATGTCTCGCAGGGCGGTGTTCGTTTGCTGCGACGGGCTGGGGCGCAACTGGATCACGTCGGAGGCGACTCCGGTGCTGCACGCGTTGCGGAACGAGAGCGTGTGGTGCGACGACCACAGCGCGGTGTTCCCGTCGGTCACGCGGGCCTCGGCCGCGTCGGTAACCACCGGCTGCCATCCGGCACGTCATGGCTTGCATGGCAATCGCATGGGCCTGTTCGAAGACGGCAGGATCGTCGTGCGCGATGTCGGTGCGCCGGATTTCCGCGAGCACCTGCGGCGCGCGACCGGTCGCACCCTGCTGGTCCCGGCGCTGTCGGAGCGCGTGGCCAACGATGGCGGCTTCATCGCCTTCTCCAATGTCTCGCCGGGCGCCGCCTTCTTCCTCGATCCCGACGCGCACGGCTACGTCTATCACCGCAGCGGATCGCACGCTCCCGGTGCCCAACCGCTCGACGCGCTGCCGGTGAGCCACGACGCGGCCGGCGACTGGGCGATGACCGAGCGCTTCTGCGCCGAGGTGCTGGAGGACCGCAAGCCCGCGCTCGCACTGATGTGGATCTGCGATCCCGACCACACCCTGCACGGCGTGCCGCTCGGCTCGCCGGCGCATGCCGAGGCGCTGGCCGGCGCCGAGCGCTGCGTCACCGAGGTCGTGCGCACCGTCGAGCGGCTGCGCGCCGCGGGCGAGGAGATCCTGCTGCTGGTCGGTTCCGACCATGGCCAGGAGACGATCGGCGCGGCGGTCAGCCTCGAGGACTGGCTCGCCGAGCGCGGCCTGTGGAAGCAGCTCGAGGCGGGCGATGTCGCAGTGGCCGGGCAGGGGACGGCAGCGCTGCTCTACGCCACCGCGCGCGGCCGACCCGCGCTGCTGGGAGTGATCGACGCGATGAGCCGCGAGCCCTGGGCCGACGGCGTGCTGGTCGGCGAGGCGCTCGCCAGCCAGGGGTTCGCCGCCGAGGGAGGCGTCGTCGCCGCCGTCAACATGGCGCGCCGTCCCGACGCCAACCGGCACGGCGTTCCCGGCAAGCGCTGGGTGGTATCCGAAGGCAAGCCCGTGCCGGTCGGCAGCGGCCAGCACGGCGGCTGGGGACCCGACGAGACGCGGCCGTTCCTGATGGTGAACGACGGCAGCACCGTGGGCGTACGCTCGCAGCCGAGCAGCCTGGTCGACATCGCGCCGACGCTGATCGCCTATCTCGGCCTGCCGGCCACGGGGTTCGACGGCGGGTCGCTACACGGGATGTAGCGCCAGCACCGTCCGGGTGGCGTGCCCGGCCCGCCGGCGCGGCCCTTCCAGTCGTCGCGCGAAGGCTGAGCGCTCATCGTCTTTTGGAAGGGTAGCCCACGAAAAAAACCGCCCGGAAGGGCGGCTTGATCTCGATGTCCGGAACCGGAAAGTCCGGCTATTTCATCTTCGATTCCTTGAACACGACGTGCTTGCGCGCGACCGGGTCGTACTTCTTCAGCTCGAGCTTCTCGGTCTTGGTGCGCGGATTCTTCTTGGTCACGTAGAAAAAGCCGGTGTCGGCACTGGACACCATCTTGATCAGGATCGAGGTCGGCTTGGCCATGGTCAGGTCCTCTGGAAGGCGGGCAACTTAGTCGCCGGCGGCGGCCTGTCAAGCGCCCCGGGGCTCAATATTGCCGCTATTGCTGGGCCGCCACCGGCATCGCTGCCTGGTCGATCGAGCCGGTCGCCACGGCATGGGCGTAGAGGGTCGGATCCTCGAGCAGGCGGGAGGCGATGTCGACGTCTTGCTGCGGTGAATCCTCGCCCGGCGGGCAGATCTTGCGCAGGTTCGAGATCTCCTCGTGGCTGGGATTGCGCTCGGCATGCCAGCGCTGCAGCAGCGGCTTGGTGGCGTCCACCGACGCCGGGCCCAGCGCGGAAATGTCGGTGACCTTGGCCGTGCAGATATTCGGCATGACGCCCTGCTCGTTCCAGGTGTAGCCCGACGGCGCGACCAGGCGCGACCAGGTGAGGATCAGCTCGCCCTCGTTGGGCAAGCGGATGACGGTCTGGACCGTGCCCTTGCCGTAGCTGGTGGTGCCGACCACGGCGGCGCGGCCGCGGTCCTGCAGGGCGGCCGCCACGATCTCGGCCGCCGAGGCGGAGTTGCCGTTGACCAGCACGACCAGCGGCGCCTGGGTGGTGTGGCTGCTGTCGCTGCGATAGGTGCGCCGGCTGTCGGGATGGCGGCCCTGGGTCGAGAAGATCACGCCGCCGCCGATGAACGTCTCGGCCACCGACACTGCCTGGTCGAGAAGGCCGCCGCGGTTGGAGCGCATGTCGAGGATGATGCCCTGCATGTCGCGGCCGAGTTCCTTGTGCGCCTTGTCGAGCGCCTTGGCGAGCTCGTCGGTGGTGTCGCTGTTGAAGGCGGTGAGGTGGATCAGCGCGGTGTTGCCGACGCGCTCGTAGGTCACCGTGGTCGGGATGATGCGGCCGCGCCGCATTTCCATGGCGATCTCGCGGTCGCCGTCGCGCCACACGGTGAGCGTGACCGGCTGGCCGACGCTGCCGCGGAGCTTGTGCACGACGTCGATCAGCCCCTTGTCGATCATCGGTTCGCCGTCGACCGCGACAATCTGGTCGCCCGGCTTGACCCCGGCCTTGGCCGCCGGCGCGCCGTCCTGCACGGCGCGAATCAGGATCTTCTTGTCGTCGGTGCGCTCGACAGTGATGCCGATGCCGCCGCCGCCGTCACGCTGGAAGCGGTTGTCACGCGCCTCGTCGGGATCGGCGTAGCGGGTGTTCTTGTCGAGCTGCTTGGTTGTGGCGACCATCGCGCCCTTGATCAGGGTGCCGCGGTCGGTCTGCTGCAGCACCGGCGAGGCATCGATCGAGGCGGCGAACAGCTCGGCCAGCATACCACCCCAGGCGCGGCCGTCGGCCGGATCGCTGGGCGCCGGACGCGAGACGACATCGTGGCCATCGTGGATCAGGGTGACCGCGCGGTCGCTCTCCCGCAGCGACAGCGTCGGGTCGGAGGCGGCGAACCCCTTGTAGGTCGCCAGCGACATCCTGCGGAAGTCGGGCTCGTTCAGATGGCGATCGCCGATCGCCCGATAGGCCTGGAGGATGACCCGCTCGACGCTGACGTCGGCCGCGGTGGCCGGGTTGCGGCTCTGATCGGCGGCGACGTCGCCGGTTGGTTCACAGGATGCGACCAGAGAGGCCGCGAGGAGGGTCGCTGTCGCATGCGACAGCGCTAGCTTCAGAAAGCGGACGACCGGCACCTTGAGACACCCCACGCTCTTTCAAAGAATAGCACAAGCCTCCATCGGGCAGCCAGCCAGGGTCAGGGTGAAAGGTCCAGACCGTCGGGCGACTTCGGCGCCGCGATTCGATGCGCCCAGAGGAGGGCAATCACCGCCCCCTTGACACGCGGCAGCAGGATCAGCGCCATCACGACGGACAGCGGCAACCACAACACGGCATGGAACCACAGCGGTGGCTGGTTGCCGTAGCGCTCCAATATCAGGGCGAGAGGGACAATAATATGGCCGACTGCGAAAATCGTGAAGTAAGCGGGGGCGTCGTCCGCGCGGTAGGGATCGAGCACCAGGCCGCAGGTTGGGCAATGGCTGCGCATCTTGAGAAAGGCGCCGAACAGCGGGCCCTCGGCGCAGCGAGGGCAACGGCCACGCCAGCCGCGGCGCATCGCGGTCCAATGATCGACGGGGGCGTACGCGACCGATGACATGGCCGCCAAGATGGGCGAGGGCGTTAGCGGCGTCCCCGCGACCGCTTGTCCCGAGCGCCCTTGAAGTGCGCGACAGGGCGACGCGCCCCGCGGCGTTCGGGCAACCGGCCCTTCCTGCCGCGCGGAACGGACACGCGCTCGACCCGCTCGATCACATCGACGAGATCGAACAGCAAGCCACCGGTGGCGGGGTCGGCCTCGTCCAGCCGCACCTGTACCTTGTCGCCCAGGCCGTAGCTCTCGCCGGTCCGTTCGCCGATCAACATCTGCCGGCCTTCATCGTGGCGGAAGAACTCCTGGCCGAGGCTCCTGACCGGAATCAGTCCGTCTGCGCCCGTGCCGTCGAGCGCGACGAACAGGCCGAAGCGCGTGACCGAGGTGACCCGGCCGGTGAAGGTCGCTCCGACATGGGCCGCCATATAGGCCGCGACATAACGGTCCATGGCGCCGCGCTCGGCCGCGACCGCGCGCCGCTCGCACATCGAGAGATGCTCGCCGAACTCGTCGAACCGCGGCTTGTCCTGATCGGGCAGGCGGCCATCGCCCAGGCCGTAGGCCGAGATCAGGGCGCGATGGACGATCAGGTCGGGGTAGCGCCGGATTGGCGAGGTGAAGTGGGCGTAGCGCCCCAGCGCCAGGCCGAAGTGGCCGAGGTTGTTCGGGCTGTACACCGCCTGGCTCTGGCTGCGCAGGATGGTCTCGTTGACCAGCCGCGCCACCGGCTTGCCCTCGATGGCATGCAACACTCGGTTGAGGTCGGCGGGCCTCAGCCGCTGGCCGACCGGGATGGCGATGCCGAGGGTGCCGAGGAACTCGCGCAGCGATTCGAGCTTGGCCGGGTCGGGCTGGTCGTGGACGCGGTAGAGGCAGGGCACGTGGCGATGCTCGAGCGCCTGCGCCGCCGCCACGTTGGCCAGCACCATGAACTCCTCGATCAGCTTGTGGCTGTCGAGCCGCTCGCGCACGCCGATCTCGGCGATGCGGCCGTCGTCGCCCAGCCGCACCAGCCGTTCGGGCAGGTCTATATCGAGCGCGCCACGTTTTTCTCGCGCCGCCAGGAGCACCTTGAAGGCGCCGTAGAGCGGCTCGATCACGGGCGCGAGCAGGCCGGCCGTCTCGGCATCCGGATGGCCGTCGATCGCGTTCTGCACGCGCTTGTAGGTGAGCCGCGCGGCCGAACGCATCATGGCGCGGTGGAACCGGTGCTTCTTGAGATGGCCGTCGGCGTCGATCCACATCTCCGCCACCAGCACCGGGCGATCCTCGCGCGGTACCAAGGAACACCAGCCATTGGACAGTTCCTCCGGCAACATCGGCACGACGCGGTCGGGGAAATAGACCGACGTGCCGCGGCGATAGGCGGCGCGATCGAGCGGCTTGTCGGGCCGCACGTACCAGGCGACGTCGGCGATGGCGACCAGCAGGTGCCAGCCGCCGGGATGGTCCTCGTCGGGTTCGGCGAACACCGCGTCGTCGAAGTCGCGCGCATCCTCGCCGTCGATCGTGACCAGCGGAACCTTGCGCAGGTCGAGTCGATCCCCGAGCGGCGCGGCCTTCGCATTCTGCGCGTCGCGCGCCGCCGCTTCGGGAAACTCGACCGGAATGTCGTTCGCGGCGATCGAGATCAGGCTGATGGTGCTCGGATCGCTCATCGTGCCGATGCGCTCGATCACCTTGGCGCGGCGCGAAAGGTGCCCGCCGGTCTCTTCGATCCAGACGATGTCACCGGGACTGGCACCGTTCCGGTCGGCCGGACGGATGTCGAATTCGCGCCTGAGCTTGCGGTCGGTCGGCGTGACATGGCCGAGCCCGTCCCGTTCCTCGTAGAGGCCGAGGACCTTCCTGGGCCCGCTGCCGAGGCGGCGGATGATGCGGGCCTGGTAGATGTTCTGCCCGCGCCGCTTCAGCGACGCGAGCACACGGTCGCCGACGGCAGGGGCCATGGAGCCTCGCGAGCCCTGCGGATCGATCTCGATGCGCGGGACCGGGCCGTCGGTTCCTTCGTCGTGGCGGCGCGGCACGGCCAGCAGATGGCCGTCTCCGTCGACGCGCACGATTTCCAATACCGTAATGTCAGTCAGTGCTTTCGGATCCTTGAATGTCTTGGCGCGGTCGGCAGCGATCTCGCCGCTATCCCGCAATTCGCGCAGGAGCTGCTTCAGCTCTATGCGCTGGTCGCCCTTCAACCCATAGGCACGCGCGATCTCGCGCTTGCCCACGGGCGTGGCGCTCTCCTTGATGAAGCTCAGCAGTTCGTCGCGGGTCGGTACCCGGCCTCTAGCCATCGGTCCCGGTGCGCGGCGGAGTCTCGGACTTCGGCTTGTCCTTGGGGGCCTTCGGTTTGGCCGCCTTCTTCTTCGCCGCGGCCTTCTTCCTGGGTTTTGCTTCGCCCGAATCGTTGGCGGCGGGCGGCGGAGCCTTCTTGGCGCGCACCGGCCTCGGCTTCTTTCCGCCTTTCGCGGCGCGCTCGGCGAGGAGCGACACCGCTTGTTCGACGGTGAGCTCCTCGGACTTGAGGTCGCGCGGCACGGTGGCGTTGATCCCGCCGTGCTTCACGTACATGCCGTAGCGGCCTTCGTAGAGCTCGATCGGCGCGCTGTCGCCCGGATGGGCGCCGACCACGCGGATCGGCTTGGCGGCGCGCCCGCGGCCCGAGGCCTTGGCCTCCGCCAGCAGCGCAATCGCGCGGTTCATGCCGATCTCCAACACGCTCTCGTCGGCCGGGATCGACTTGTATTTGCTGCCGTGCCGGACATAGGGCCCGAACCGGCCGACGCCGGCCAGCACCGGGT
Organism: Pseudomonadota bacterium; assembly: GCA_018240745.1. GTDB lineage: Bacteria > Pseudomonadota > Alphaproteobacteria > Reyranellales > Reyranellaceae > Reyranella. The sequence goes on along the minus strand of JAFEFF010000096.1, from coordinate 3,034 downwards.
CGCCATCCTCGGGATGCGGCCCGAGCTCGCGGGGCAGGGACAGGATGGCGAGGGCCTTCTCGAGGGTGAGCTCATCCGGCGTCATGCCCTTCAGCAGCGAGGCGCGCTTGGGCTTCTCCTTGCCCTCCGGTTCGCCGAGCTGGATGTAGAGGCCGTACGGCCCGTTGCGCAGCGTCACCTGCTTGCCGGTGGCCGGGTCGATGCCCAGCACCTTCGGCTCGTTGAGGTTGGCGCCGCTTTGCGCGTCCTTCTCGGGATCGACGACGGCGAGCTTCCGCGTGAACTTGCACTCGGGATAGTTCGAGCAGCCGATGAAGGCGCCGAACCGGCCGAGCTTCAGGCCGAGCCGGCCGTTGCCGCAGGCCGGGCAGTCGCGCGGGCTCTTGCCGCCCGCTTGGCCGGCATTGTCGTTGGCCGGAAAGAAATGCGGTCCCAGCTCCTCGTCGAGCTTGTCCAGCACCTCGCTGACGCGGAGGTTCTTGGTCTCGCCAACCGCCGAGGAAAAGGCGCCCCAGAACTCGCGCAGCACCTGGCGCCAGTCGATCTTGCCGTCGGAGATATCGTCCAGCTCTTCCTCGAGATGGGCGGTGAAGTTGTACTCGACGTAGCGGGGGAAATAGGTCTGCAGGAAGGCCGTCACGATGCGGCCGCGGTCTTCGGGAATGAAGCGCTTGCGGTCGAGCCTGACATAGTTGCGGCGCTGCAGGACTTCGATGATCGAGGCGTAGGTCGACGGCCGGCCGATGCCGAGCTCCTCGAGCTTCTTCACGAGGCTCGCCTCGGAATAACGCGGCGGCGGCTCGGTGAAGTGTTGCTCTGGAATGACCTCGCGCCGCTCCAGCCCTTCGCCTTCGGCGACGTCGGGCAGGATGCTGCCGCTCTCTTCATCGGCGTCGTCGTCGCGGCCCTCGTCGTAGAGCGTGAGGAAGCCGTTGAACTTCACGACCGAGCCGGTGGCGCGCAGCTGCACCGTCTTGTCGGCGCTGGCAACATCGATGGTGACCTGGTCGAGCACGGCCGATTCCATCTGGCTCGCGACGGTGCGCTTCCAGATCAGCTCGTAGAGGCCGAGCTGGTCCTTGTCGAGGTACGGCGCCACGTCCCGCGGCGTGCGGAACAGGTCGGTCGGGCGGATCGCCTCGTGAGCTTCCTGTGCGTTCTTGGCCTTCGACGAATAGGCGCGCGGCTGCGCCGGCAGGTAGTTCTGGCCGTACCTGGTCTCGATCAGGCGGCGTGTCTGGCCGATCGCCTCGGGCGCGAGCTGAACGCCGTCGGTACGCATGTAGGTGATCAGGCCGACCGTCTCGCCGCCGATATCGACGCCTTCATAGAGGCGCTGGGCGATGCGCATGGCGGTGGCGGCGCCGAGCCCGAGCTTGCGCGAGGCCTCCTGCTGCAAGGTCGAGGTGATGAAGGGCGGCGGCGGGTTGCGGCGGACCTGGCGGCGGTCGATCGCCGCCACGGCAAAGGCGCGGCGCTCGATCTCGCGCTTGGCCTGCTCGGCGCGCTCCTGGGTGTCGAGGTCGAACTTGTCGAGTCGGCGGCCGTCGAGATGGGTGAGGCGGGCCTTCAGCGTCTGCTTCTTGGCCGTGCCGAAGATCGCGTCGACCGTCCAGTACTCGCGGCTCTTGAAGACCTCGATCTCGGCTTCGCGCTCGCAGATCAGGCGGAGCGCCACCGATTGCACGCGGCCGGCCGAGCGGCTGCCCGGCAGCTTGCGCCAAAGGACCGGGGAGAGGGTGAAACCCACCAGATAGTCGAGGGCGCGACGGGCGAGGTAGGCGTCGATCAGCGGCTGGTCGAGGTCGCGCGGATGGGCGACGGCGTCGAGCACCGACTGCTTGGTGATGGCGTTGAAGGTGACCCGCTTCACGTCGACGCCCTGCAGCGCCTTCTTGTGGGCGAGCACGTCCCGGACATGCCAGGAGATCGCCTCGCCCTCGCGATCCGGGTCGGTGGCGAGATAGAGCTTGCCGCCCTTGGAGACAGCCTTGGCGATCGCGTCCAGCCGCTTCTGCGACGGCGCGTCGACCTCCCAGTCCATGGCGAAGTCTTCGTCCGGCCGGACGGAGCCGTCCTTGGGCGGCAGATCGCGGACATGACCGTAGGACGCCAGCACGGTGTAGCCGGCTCCAAGATACTTGCCGATGGTCTTGGCCTTGGCAGGCGATTCGACGACCAGCACATCCATCGTCGATACAAGCTCCGAAAAAACTTTAAGGGCCGGAGCCAAGTACCTGATTTATATCAGGGATACGCGGTTACCCCGGTGCCTCTCCAGACGGCCGTCCAGCTCGAGGGCCAGCAAGACCTCCGTCACGGTGGCGGCGGACACTTGGCATCGGCGTACCAGTTCGTCAACCGCAGTGGGTACGGAGCCCAGCACGGACAGGACTGCTTCAGTGGCACTGTCGCGAGGAATTTGTTTCGGTTTTTCAGCCGGTTGGGAGACGGACTGCGGCTTCCCGAACACACTTATAATATCGTTGGCATCCCGCACCAAAATAGCCCCATCCCGGATGAGGGTATTGGATCCGGCATATCTCGGGTCCATCGGCGAGCCTGGAACGACGAACACCTCGCGGCCCTGCTCAAGGGCGCGCTGGGCGGTGATCAGGGAGCCCGAGCGCTCGGCCGCCTCGATCACGATGACGCCGACCGAAAGGCCGCTGACGATACGGTTGCGGCGCGGGAAGGAGCGGGCGACCGGCGGCGCACCCAGCGGCGTCTCTGCCAGCAGCAGGCCGCGTTCGGCGACGGCGCGCTGCAGGTCCGCATGCTGGGGCGGGTAAACCTGGTCGATGCCGCCGGCGAGCACGGCCACGGTGCCCGTCGGCACGGCGGCCTCATGGGCGGCGGCGTCGATGCCGCGCGCAAGGCCCGACACGACAACGAAGTTGGCCTGGCCCAAACTGGCCGCCAGTTCGGCCGCGAACCGCCGGCCGGCGAGCGAGGCTTCGCGTGCACCGACGATCGCCAGCATCGGCCGCGCCAGCAGCGCAACATTGCCGATTGCCGACAGCACCGGCGGCGG
>JAFEFF010000095.1 GCA_018240745.1 Pseudomonadota bacterium | reverse complement strand
GAAACCCTGCTTCCGCTCGGCAAGGTCGACCCCGGCCTGCGCGCGCCCGAGGTTCCGCTCGATCTCGCCACCATCGGGCGCGACGCGAGGCTCCTGGAGGAGATCGGCTACGAGGGCCTCGTCGTCGAGGAGACCAAGGACGATCCCTACATCCTGATGGCCCTGGCGGCGCAGGCGACGACGCGGCTCAAGATAGGCACCTCGGTCGCGATGGCCTTCCCGCGCAGCCCGACGATCACGGCGATGAGCGCCTGGACGCTGGCCAAGCTCAGCAAGGGCCGCTTCACGCTGGGCCTCGGCAGCCAGGTGAAGGCGCATATCGAGCGCCGCTATGGGATGACATGGTCGCCGGCGGGACCGTGGATGCGCGAGTACGTGGCTGCCGTGCGCGCGGTATGGAACCACTGGCAGACCGGCGCACCGCTCGACGTGAAAGGGCCGCACTACACCATCAACCTGATGGTGCCCCTGTTCAATCCGGGGCCGATCGAGCATCCCGATATCCCGATTCACGTCGCGGCGGTGAACCCGGTGATGTGCCGCATGGCCGGCGAGGTGGCCGACGGCATCCGGCTCCATCCGGTGTGCACGCCCTCCTACATCGAAGAAGTGATGCTGCCCGCCGTGCGTGCCGGTGCCGGGAAGTCCGGCCGTTCTCTTGCGAAGTTCCAGGTCTGCATGAAGCCGTTGGTCGCGGCGGCCGCGACCGAGGCGGAGCTGGTGCCCAAGGTGCGCGACGTCCGCGCCCGCATCTCGTTCTACGCCTCGACGCCCCAGTACCGTGCCGCGTTCGCCCATCACGGCCTGGGCGATCTCGCCGACGAGCTGAAGCTGCTCTCGCGCGCTCAGCGCTGGGAGGAAATGCCGGGCAAGATCAGCGACGAGGTGCTGCACACCTACGTCACGGTCGGAACCTACGACCGGATCGCACAGAAGCTTACCCAGCGCTACGGGAGGGCGGTCACCCATTGCGAGTTCTCGATCCCGGTCAAGGACGACGCCGACAAGGAACGCCTGCGCATGCTCGCCAGGACCATCCAGGCCGACTGACGTGTCACCCCCCGTCCAATCCGTCGCCAGCGACGAGAAGATTCCCAGGGCCGTCGACATCGTCGTGATCGGCGCCGGCATCGCCGGCTGCACCGCGGCGTACGAACTCTCCAAGCGCGACTTCTCGGTGGCGTTGCTCGACAAGGGCCGCGTCGGCGGCGAGCAGAGCAGCCGCAACTGGGGCTGGGTGCGCCAGCAGCACCGCGACCTGCGCGAGCTGCCGCTCGCCATGAAGAGCCTCGAGATCTGGGGCACGCTCAACGAGGAGATCGGCGCCGAGACCGGCTTCCGCCGCACCGGCCTGCTCTACGTGACGACGCGACCGGCCGACTTCGCGCAATGGGAAGCGTGGACGCTCAAGGCCCGCGAGTACCAGATGCACAGCCGCGTGCTCTCGCCCGCCGAGGCCAAGGAAATGACGCCCGGCAGCGTGCCGGACTGGATCGGCGGGGTGCATTCGCCGACCGATGGCCGCGCCGAGCCGTCGCTCGCGGCACCGGCGATCGCCGAAGCGGCGCGCAGGCTCGGTGCCACGATCCACCAGGAGTGCGCGGCACGCGGCCTGGAGACCGAGGCCGGCAAGGTATCGGGCGTGATCACCGAGAAGGGCGTCATCCGCACGCAGGCGGTGCTGTTGGCGGGGGGTGCGTGGAGCGGGCTGTTCTGCCGCCGCCACGGCCTGCGCCTGCCGCAGGCCGGCGTGAAGTCGACCTCGTTCTCGACCCACGCCGCGCCCGAAGTCGCCAAGGGCGGGCTGTCGATGCCCGACGTCACGATCCGCCGCCGGCTCGACGGCGGCTACTCGGTCGGCCTCGGCGGCCGTGGGCTGCTCGAGGTGTCGCCGCAGGGCCTGATGTATGCGCGCGACTTCTGGCCGACCTTCAGGAAGCGGCGCTGGGGCCTCAGCTTCTCGATCGGCCGCTCGTTTTTCGACGGGCCGGAGATGCTGGCCCGCTGGTCGTTCGACAAGCCGACGCCGTTCGAGCGCCATCGCACGCTCGATCCCGGCGCCGACCCGAAGCTGGTGCAGCTCGGCCTGACGCGACTCGGCGAGCACTATCCGGCGCTCAAGGGCCTCAAGGTCGCAAATGCGTGGGGCGGCCTGATCGATTCGACGCCCGACGGCATCCCGGTGATCTCCGCCGTCGATACGATGCCCGGCCTCTATCTGTCGGCCGGCTACAGCGGCCACGGCTTCGGCATCGGCCCGGGCGCCGGACGGCTCGCCGCCGACCTGATCGCCGGCGACCCGCCGGTGGTCGATCCGCACCCCTTCCGCTACAGCCGCATGATCGACGGCACCGATCTCGGCGAGCCGGGGATGATGTGATTTCTTGCCGGACCGCGGGCGTCCCGCCCGCGGTCCGGCAAGACGAAGACTACGCCGCCTGCGAACGATCGAGCTCTGCCGCGCCTTCGCGCAGGCGGGGGATCAGCTCGCGGCCGAAGTCGATTGTGTCGTCGAACGGATCGAAACCGCGGATCAGGAACGAGTGGATACCGAGCTTGTAGTACTCCAGCATCGCTCGCGCGACCTGCTCGGGGGTGCCGACCAGGCACGACGTGTTGCCCATCGCGCCGGTCGCCTCGGCGATCGGCATCCACAGCCGCTCGTCGTGCGTCTCGCCTTGCGCGGCGAAGTCGAGCAGGCGCCGCGCCGACTGGTCGAGCGGCTTCTTGCCATTGCCGAAGCCCGACGGATCCGCCGGCCCGCGCACCGACCCGAGGATCCTGCGCGCGCGATCCCATGCCTCGCCCTCGGTCCTGGCAAGGATCGGCCGGAACGACATGTTGTAGGTCGGCGTGCGACCGTATTGGGCAGCGCGCGCCTTGAACTCGGCAATGCGTTGTGCTGTCGGCGCCAGCGGCTCGCCGAACATCGCGAACACGTCGCAGTGCCTGGCGCCCATCGCCAGCGCGCCTTCCGACGAGCCGCCGAAGAAGATCAGCGGATGCGGCTGCTGCAGCGGATGCACGTCCGACTTGGCGCCGCGCACCTTGTAGAACTCGCCCTCGAAATCGAAGCGCTTGTGGTTCGACCAGGCGAGCTTCATCACCTCGATGTATTCGGCGGCGCGGCGGTAGCGCACGTCCTTGGGCGCGGAGTCGCCATCGCCCTCCTGCTCGGCGTCGCTCGCGCCCGAGATGACGTGCAGCGCGATCCGGCCCTCGGTCAGGTGATCGAAGGTCGCGATCTTGCGGGCGGCCAGGGTCGGCGCGACGAAGCCCGGCCGGTGCGCGATCAGGAAGCCGAGCCGCTTGGTGTGCTGGGCGGCATACTGCGCGACGAGAAAACCCTCGGCCGACGATGCCGTGTAGCCGACCAGCGCGAGGTCGAAGCCCGCATCGTCATGCGCCTGCGCGTAGGCTTTGAGGTAGGGCGCGGAGATGCCGCCCTTGATGATGTGCACCGTGGCCCCGCTGGCGGGCGGGGTCACGCCGATCATGCCGATGACGCGGACGGGCATGGTCTTCAGTCCGCGGCGAGCGGGCGGCCGGTCGCTTCCTGGTAGCGAGCCTCGCGCATGGCGCGGCGCGGGTCGCCCATGTCGGCATCCTCCCACTCCGGCACCCAGCCGTCGCGGCCCTGCACGTAGTTGCGATTGGTCTGGCGCGGATTGCGATTCACCAGGGGCCGCGCATAGAGCGGATGGGTGATGCTCCGGATCTCGTGCTCGATCTCGAACAGCTTCCTGCCGCTCGCCGGATCGACGATGTCGTTGAACCGGTACTGGTACTGGTTGCTCTCCTCGGTGAGGATCTTGCGCTGGACGAGCTCGTGGTGCGGCCTGGAGAAGTTCGCGACATAGACCTGGATGTGATGACCGTCATAGTCGGGGATCGGCTTGTCGGTCTCGCGGAAGATCAGCTCCTGGCCGTAGCCGACCGAGACGTGCGCGGCGTGATCCTTCACCGAGGTCATGGTGCCGAGGATCTTGCTGTAGAAGTCGGCGATGCCCCTGGCGGTCTTTTGCGGCACGTCGAACTCGACATAGGGCATGCCGAGCGCCATGCCCGCGAACTTCTTCGACGGCTCGTAGATCACGTACTCGTTGCCCCACGGGCAGATCGCCGTGACGTGGTCCTTGTGCTCCTTGAACGAGTACCGGGTGTCGCCCAGCGCCTTCTTCATGTTGCCGAGCCGCGTCAGCAGCAGGTCGCGGCCCGGAATCACGAGCGCTGTGCGGCCGCGCAGCTTCTGCGCCTTGCCGGTGGGCAGGTGAAACTGGCTCTTGCCGACATTGACCCACATGTTGTCGACGCTGGTCATCAGATACGGGTCGCGCGTGAGCCCCAGGCCGCTGATGTAGAACAGCGTTGCCAGCCCCTGGTCGGGCACCAGCAGGTTGACGTGCTCCAGACCCACGATGTTCCCGAGGTCCTCCGCACTGCGGTCGTACTGCTTGGCCATCGCTTGCCTCCGTTCGGTCTGGCGGACATTCTAGCGCGTTTTCCCGCTGCCCGGTGGAGGGCCCGCGCCATGATCACGAAGTTCGACAGCTCCTATGTCGGCACCGTCGATATGGAGAATCTCGGCTATCTCGGAACGCCGATCAACGACCGCCGGTACTCCAACGAGCAGCTCGCTGGTGCACTGCACAAGGCGGTGGCCTACGCCCGGAAGATGGACGGGCTGGGCTATGACACCTTCTGGATGGCGGAACACCATTTCCAGCCCGAAGGCACCGAGTGCATCCCCAACCTGCTGATGCTGGCGATGCACCTCGTCAACCAGACCAGGAACCTCAAGATCGGTTGCGGCTTCAACGTGGTGCCGATGTGGCACCCGCTGCGGCTGGCCGAGGACTATGCGGTTGCAGACATACTGAGCGGCGGCCGCGTGATCTTCGGCGTGGCGCGCGGCTATCACACGCGCGAGGTCGAGACCTTCGGCTCGCCGCTGACGGACCAGGAGGCCAACCGCGAGCTGTTCGAGGAAGGCGTCGACCTCCTGTTCAAGGCCTTCACCGAGGAGCGCTTCAGCCACAAGGGCAAGTACTACACCTGCCCGCCCGAGGTGCCGTACCGCGGCTACACGCTGAAGGAGATCAGCCTGGTGCCGCGGCCGATGCGGCTGCCGGTCGAGTGCTGGCAGCCGATCCAGTCGGGCTCGCCGCGCGCCTTCGACTTCATGGCCAAGCACGGCATCTGCGGCGTGATCGGCGGCGGCTCGGCCGAGGGCGGCGCGGTCGACCGGCACATGACCGGGTTCCGCGAGGCCTATGCCCGGCGAGGCATCGAGCTGCAGCCGGGCGAGCGGCTGGCGCTCGGCTACCAGTTCCGGATCGCCGAAAGCCGCGAGGCGGCGATGCGCGCCGCCGCGACGGCCTACGAAGAGAACATGAAGATGTTCGGCGAGCTGCGGCTGGTGCGCGCCATCACCGAGGAGCAGATCGCGGCGATGCGCAATCCGGCGCTGGTCCCCAACACCAGGCTGCCGCGCATCGAGGATGCGGTGAAGGCGGGCGGCTTCCTCGCCGGCACGCCGGCCGACATCATCGCGGAGCTCAAGGCGGTCGAGAAGCGCTATCCGGGGCTCGACCGCGTCATCTGCACCATGCCGCTCGGCACGCCGCTTTCCGTCACGCTGGAGCAGATCGAGCGGTTCGCCACTGAAGTGATGCCCGCGTTCAAGCCGATGAAGGCCGCGGCCGATTAGCGACACCGTGTCATCCCGAGCGGAGCGAGGGATCTAGACTGATTCCCCATGGATCCCTCGCTTCGCTCGGGATGACACTGCACTGGGAGAGGAAACGATGATCTACGAAGTGCGCACCTACACCCTGAAGCCCGGCACCGTGCCGCAGGCCGAGCAGGCCTTCGCCGACAAGATCGAAGAACGGGTCAAGTACTCGCCGCTGGCCGGCTTCTGGCGCAGCGAGGTCGGCACGCTGAACCAGATCATCCATATCTGGCCGTACAAGGACACCAACGAACGCGCCAGGATCCGCGCCGAGGTCGTCGAAAAGAAAGTATGGCCGCCCGCGATCGCCGACTTCGTGGTCAACATGGAGAGCAAGATCCTGCTCGGCGCACCGTTCTCGCCCAACTTCGCCCCGGGCGAGCATGGCGGCATCTACGAGTTCCGCACCTACACCTACGCGACGGCCATGATCCCCAAGGTGATCGACGTCTGGTCCAAGCACGTGAAGCCACGCATGGCCCTATCGCCGCTGATCTTCGCGGGCTATCCCGACATCGGCACGCTCAACCAGTGGGTCCATGTCTGGGCCTACAAGAACATGGGCGAGCGCGAACGCATCCGCGGCGAGGCCGTTGCCAAGGGCATCTGGCCGCCGCCGCGCGATCCCAGCATCGTCATGCTGCGCCAGGAGACGCTGCTCGCCGTCCCGGCCAAGTTCTCCCCCCTCAAGTAACGGAGGCGACGATGGCGATCACGATCCGGCAGGTCGGGCCCTGCTTCGCGGGCGAGGTCGACGGCATCGACATGGCGAGGCCGATGACGGCTGAGGACGTGACCGCCATCCACGCCGGCATGGACAAGTACGCCGTGCTGGTGTTCCGCAACCAGCAGCACATCAGCGACGAGCAGCAGCTCGCCTTCACCCAGAGCCTGGGTCCGATCGAGCGTGCGATCGGCACCAGCCTGCGGGCGGCGCAGGACTACCGCCTGCCGACCACCTTCGCCGACGTCTCCAACCTCGACAAGAACGACAAGCCGTTCGCCCGCGACGACCGGCGGCGGCTGTTCGCGATCGGCAATCGCCTCTGGCACTCCGACAGCTCGTTCAAGGTGACGCCGGCCAAGTACTCGCTGCTGCGCGCCGTCAGCATCCCGTCGAAGGGCGGCAACACGCAGTTCGCCGACATGCGCGCCGCCTACGACGCGCTCGACGACGAGACCAAGACCGAAGTGCAGGACATGGTGTGCGAGCACAGCCAGATGTACTCGCGCCAGATCATCGGCTTCTACGACTTCACCGACGAGGAGCGCGAGCGCTTCAGGCCGGTGCGCCAGTGCATGGTGCGCACCCATCCGGTGACCGGCCGCAAGTCGCTTTATCTGTCGAGCCATGCCGGCGGCATCGTCGGCTGGCCGATGCCCGAGGCGCGCGGCTACCTGCGCGACCTGATCGAGCACGCGACGCAGCGCGAGTTCGTCCATACGCACGAGTGGCGGATCGGCGACCTGGTGATGTGGGACAACCGCCAGACCATGCATCGCGCCCGGCCCTTCCCGGCCCACGAACCGCGCGACATGCGCCGCACGACGCTGGCCGGCGACGGCCCGACCGCCGAGCAGCTCGCCGCCTGATGCAGATCGGCTTCAATCTCCCCAACTCGGGGCCGCTTTCCAGGGTCGCCGAGATGACCCGCCTTGCCGTCGAAGGCGAGGCGATGGGCTTCGACTACCTGACGCTGACCGATCACGTCGTGCTGCCCGACACCAGGGTGCCGGGCTATCCCTACTCAGAGGACGGCGCGTTCTACGAGGAGGCGCCGCTCGAGCGTCACGAGCAGCTTATGGGTATGGCCTGGATCGCGGCCAAGACCTCGCGCATCCGGTTGGTCGCCGCGGTTCTGGTCGTGCCGCATCGGCCGGCGGTGCTGGCGGCCAAGATGCTGGCGACACTCGACGTGCTGAGCGGCGGACGGCTGGTGGTCGGCGTCGGCGCGGGCTGGCTCGAGGCCGAGTTCGACGCCGTGGTCACCACGCCCTTCCCCGACCGCGGCAAGGTCACCGACGAGTACATCGACGCCTTCCGCGTGCTGTGGACCGAGGCCAGGCCGAAGTTCGCCGGCAAATACGTGGAGTTCGACGGCATCGTGCTCGAGCCCAAGCCGGTACAGAAGCCGGTGCCGATCTGGGTCGGCGGCGAAGGCATGAATGCGATTCGCCGCGCCGCGCGGGTAGCCGAGGCCTGGTATCCGATCGGCAGCAACAACCAGCACCTGCTCGATACCCTGCCGCGGCTCGAAGCGGGTATTGCCCGCCTGCGCCAGGCGACGGCCGAGGCCAGCCGCGATCCGGCGTCGATGGGCGTCAGCTTCCGGGTGAAGCGCTACGGCGCGGCCGTGCCGTCCAGGGCCAACAACGGCGAGCGGCGGCTGTTCTCCGGCAGCGAACAGGACCTGATCGCCGACTTCCGCGCGCTCGAGAAGGCCGGTGTCAGGGCGGTCGACATCGACTTCGGCGGCCGCTCGACCGCCGACGAGATTCTCGCCGAGATGAAGCGCTTCCGCGCCGCGGTGATCGAGAAGATCTGACCCCCTCCCTGCCCTCCCCCTTCGGGGGAGGGTTAAAGAGAGTTGCTGCCCTCCGCCTGGAGGGGCCCCCTCCCCCGAAGGGGGAGGGTTGGGGTGGGGGTCCTCAGACCGGGTCGAGGACGACGACCGGAATCTCGCGCGGCGTCTTCTTTGCGTAGTCGGCGTAGGGTGGCCAGAACTTCAGCGCGCCCTCCCACAGTTTGGCGCGCTCGGCGCCGGACACGGTGCGGGCCCGGGCCTTCACCGTCTTCGTGCCGACCTGCACCTCGACCTCGGGGTTGGCGACGAGGTTCTTGTACCAGCCGGGATGATCCGGTGCGCCGCCCTTGGAGGCGACGATGTAGTAACCGCCATTGCCGGTATCGCCGTAGAACAGCGGGAACAGATATTTCTCACCGCTCTTGCGGCCCCTGGTGACCAGCAGCAGCGCGGGGACGGTGATCTGCTTGTCCATGCCGGGCGGCTTGATCGTGTACATGTGGCCATCCTTGCCGCCGCTCTTCAGGTAGCGGTCGACATGCTCGGACATCCACTGGGGCAGTCCTTCGGGCACCTTTGCCTGGATCATCGTCGTCTCCTCGTGCGCGCGTCGCGGTCACTGACCTTGTCAGCACTCCGAACCATTTGGGCGTCGTGTCGCATGTTCGCAAGTCGGATTGTTCAGCCGCAACGCAGGTTTAGAATTTCCGCCATACAAAAACTTACTAGGGAGGCGTTACCATGAGCGTAACTAGTGTCCTCCATGGCGCGTTGCCGGAGGCCGAGCATCGTTCGCAGCTTCGCAGGGCGGTGATTGCCAGCACGATCGGCACGACGATCGAATGGTATGATTTTCTGCTCTACAGCACCGTGACCGGCCTGGTCTTCGGCAAGCTGTTCTTCCCGCACTCCGATCCGCTGGTCGGCGTGCTCGAAGCCTTCGCCGTCTACACGGTCGGCTTCGTTGCCCGTCCGATCGGCGCGGCGATCTTCGGCCACTACGGCGATCGCATCGGCCGCAAGGCGTCGCTGATCGCGACCCTGCTGATAACCGGTCTCGCGACCTTCGCGGTCGGCTTCGTCCCCGGCTACGCCTCGATCGGCATCTGGGGCGCCGTCATCCTGACGATCATCCGCTTCATCCAGGGCATCGGCGTGGGTGGCGAATGGGGCGGCTCGGTGCTGCTGTCGATGGAATGGGCGCGCACCAACGGGCATCGCGGCTTCATCACCTCGTGGCCGCAGCTCGGCGGACCGGCCGGCCTGCTGCTGGCGAACGTCGCCGTGCTGGCGTTCAGCGCCATCTCGGGCGACCAGTTCCTGGTCTGGGGCTGGCGCATCCCGTTCATGCTCAGCATCATCATGGTCGGCGTCGGCCTCTACATCCGCCTCGGCATCCTCGAGACGCCGGCGTTCCGCCGGATCGTCGCCGAGAACCGGGTCGAGCGCACCCCGGTGATCGAGGTGATCAAGCGCCAGCCCAAACAGGTCCTCCTGTCGATGTTCGCGCGTACTGCCGAGCAGGCGCCGGCCTACATCTACCTCGCCTTCGTGTTTGCCTACGGCACGCAGGTGCTGCACCAGGAGCGCGACTTCCTGCTGATCGCGCTGATCACGGCCGGCGTGATCTCGCTGTTCACCATCCCGTTCGCGGGCGCGCTGTCGGACCGCTACGGCCGCAAGCGCATCTACCTGATCGGCTCGGTGCTGACCGGCATCTTCGGCTTCATCTACTTCGCGATGCTCGACACGATGGTGCCGGGCTGGATTTTCCTCGCCATCGTGCTGTCCTTCGTTCCGCACGACTTGATGTACGGCCCGCAGGCGGCCCTGATCGCGGAGGGCTTCACGCCCCGGTTGCGCTATAGCGGCTCCTCGATCGGCTACCAGCTCGCCTCGATCACTGCGGGCGGCCCGGCGCCGCTGATCGCCACCGCGCTGTTCGCCGCCTACGGAACCGGCTACGCCATCGCCGCGTACATCGCGCTATGCGCCATCGTCAGCATCATCGCCACGCTGATGATGCCCGACCACACCAACAAGGACATCTCCGAGGAGCATGCCTAGCTCGCTCTAGGCCGGCAGCCGCGTCGACTGCCAGGTGACCATCTGCCAGCGCCCGTTGCGCCTGGCATAGACATCGGTGAAGCGCACGCCGAACGCGTTCGGCGTGCCGTTGGACGTAACCTCGATCCGGCACTCGCCGGTCAGCACGACCGTGTCGCCGAAGTCCTGCGCCCTGACGTTGGACGGCTCGACCGCGGTGTAGACGGTCTTGCCCGAAGTCATGCCGTCGATCAGGCTGCGCTTGGTGTCGAGCCGCGCCGAAGAGTGGGTGTAGACGAGGTCGTCGGCGATCAGCGTTTCGAGCAGAGCGACGTCCTTCGCCGCCATCGCCTGCATGCGCTTCGCGTCGAGGTCGATGACCGTCTGTCCGTTGCCCGCCATGGCGCGTCCTCCCTTCAGTCGATCTCGATCACACCCTCGCCGCCGGCATAGAGCCTGTCCACCAGCGCCTTGCGACGGTCGAGGGTGGCGCGCTGGTTGATGTAGCCCTTGTCGGTGATCTCGTGGCCGTCGACCGAGGGCGGCTCCCGCATCAGCAGCACGCGTTTGACCTTCATCGACGAGCCTTTGCCCGCGGCGTTCATCCCGGCGAGGCCGCGCTTGATGGTCTCGATCACCCTGGGATGCGCCAGCACCTCTTCGGTCGACAGTTGGAGGTCCTCATCGTCCGCGAGGCGCCGGCAGGCGGCGACGTTGGGGAAGCCCAGCAGGCCGACATACTCGCGGTCCTGGCCGCACACCACGGCATCCTGCAGCACCGGCGAGACGGCAGCCACCGCCGTGCTGCGCAAGGTGCCGACCAGCACGAAGGTACCGCTCATCAGCTTGAAGTCCTCGACCACGCGGCCGTCGAACACCAGGCCCTGGCTCGGATCCCCGGGGTCGACGAACCGGCCGGCATCGCCGATCCGGTAGAAGCCTTCCTCGTCGAACATCTGCGCCGTGAGGTCGGGTTGCTTGTAGTAGCCGGGCGTCACGATCACGCTCTTGAGCCGCAGCTCGTAGCGGCCCTCCTCCCCCGTCGGCACCATCTTGAGCTGAACCCCGGGGAACGGCAGGCCGACCAGGCCGACGCGCTCCGATGCCCAGTGCACCGTGGTTGCGGTCGGCGCGGTTTCGGTCGAGCCCCAGCCGGTGATGAACGGCAGGCGATAGCCGGTGTGCTTCACCGCCAGCCGCTCCATGCGATCGTAGAGATCGCTCGGCAAGGTTGCGCCGCCATAGGCGAGCGAGTTCAGGTTCCTGAAGAACTTCTGCGCCAGCAGCTCGTCCTTCTCGAGCGCGGTCGCCAGCATGGCATAGCCCGCCGGCACGTTGGCAAAATACGTCGGCGAGATCTCGCGCAGGTTCCTGAGCGTCTCGTCGAACAGGCCGGGCAGCGGCTTGCCGTCGTCGATCCAGGTCGTGCCGCCTTCGGCGAGGTTGCTCTGGAAGGTCGCGTTGCCGCCCATCGTGTGGTTCCACGGCAGCCAGTCGAGCATCACCGGCACGGGATCGGTCGGCTTGCGCACCCGCACCATCTGGCCCATCGCCAGATTGGCGCACATCATCTCCTGGGTATTGATCACCGCCTTGGGCATGCCGGTGCTGCCCGAGGTGAACAGGAACTTGCCGACGGTTTTCGGCCCGATCTGCTCGATCGACTTCTGCACCGCATCGGTCGGCCTGGTGGCGACCAGCTCGCTCCACGGCAGCGACTGCACCTTCGGCGGCGCCTTGTCGACATGGACCACGAGCACGCCCCCAAAGTCCGGATTGGCTCGGTCGAGGGCGGCCAGCGCATCGGCGTAAACGGCACCGCTTTGCACGAACACGAGGCCAGGCTTGATCAGGTCGAAGACGTATTTCAGCTTGGCATGATCCTGGCTCATCACCGAGTAGGCCGGCGATACCGGCGCGAGCGGCGCACGTGCCTGCATCGCCGCCATCGACAGCAGCGCGAACTCGATCGAGTTGGACGACAGGATCATGACCGCCTTGTCGGGCCCGAAGCCGCGATCGAGCAGCGCCTGGGTCACCGCATCGACCTGGCGCTTGGCTTCCGCGTAGGTCACCTTCAGCCATTGGCGCCCCGGTCCGCGGCGCTGCGCCAGCCACAGGCGATCCGGCGCGTCCTTCGCCCACCTGGCGAGGAACGCGGGCACGTGCTTCTCGTACGGCTTCAGCTTGTGGTTCGACTGCAGGACGATCGTGCCGTCGGCGCGCCGGTCGGTCTTGATGTCGCGGCTCAGGAAGTCGATCGGCTTGAAGGGAGCCTGCAGGATGCTGTCCAAGGTTTCCTCGTTCTCTTTCGGCCGAGATGTAAGACGCTCGCTGGCCGCTCGACAAGGGAGCGGCTAGCGTGCCTGCACGATGCGAATAGCGGCGCTCGTGGTAACGCTCACGCCGCGAACCGCTCGAGCGCCTTCTCGTCGAGCTCGAGGCCGAGACCCGGCGTGTTCGGCATCACGAGCTGGCCCTTCTCGATCACCGGGCCCTCCTCATAGAGCGCCACCATCCATGGCATGTACTCGACGGTGAGCCCGTTGGGGCAGGCCGCCACCATGTGCATCAGCATCTCGGGCATGACGTGGCTCACGACCGGAAGGTTGAAGGCCTCGGCCATGCCGGCGACCTTCATCCATTGCGTGACGCCGCCCACGCGCGCGAGGTCGATCATGACGATGTCGACCGAGTGCGCCTGGATCATCTGCCGGAACGGCTGGATGCCCCAGACATATTCGCCCCCGGCGACGGGCGTCTTGAGCGCCGCAGTGACGCGCGCCAGGCCCTGGTAGTCGTCGGCGGTCGTCACGTCCTCGAGCCAGAACAGGCCGACGCCCGCCTCCTCGACGCGATGGCCGATATCGATCGCCTGCTCGGGCCGCCAGCGCTGGTTGATGTCGCACATAAGCTTGATGTCGGGCCCGATCACGTCACGGATCACCTTCACGCGGCGCACCTCGTCGGCCGGCGTCGGATTGCCCGGCAGGCCCATCTGGGTCTTCATCTCGACGAAGCCCTTCGCGAGCAGCGTCTCGGCCGCCTGCTGCGCCTGCCTGTCGGTGAGGCCACGGCGCAGCGAGCCCGAGGCATAGGTCGGCACGCGATCGCGATGGCCGCCCAGCAGCTTCCACAAGGGCTGGTCGAGCGCCTTGCCCTTGATGTCCCACAGCGCGGTGTCGATCGCCGACAGCGCGAGCGTGAAGATGCCGCCCGGCCCGGCATCGCCGCTGTTGTTGCGCAGCTTGGCGACGATCGCCTCGATGCGCATCGGATCCTCCCCGACCGTCAGCGCCGCCAGCTCGTCGACCGCGGTGTGCAGGGTCTTCATCATCCGCCCGTAGAGCGTGACGCCGATGCCCTCGATGCCGCTGTCGGTGCGCAGGCGCAGGCAGACCGCCGGGCGGGTGCGGCCCGCCTCCTCCGGCATGTTGGCCAGCGGATCGTCCTCCGGCACCTTGAGGGCGATCGCTTCGTAGCCCGTGATTTTCATGGTGATTTCCTCCCGCTGGCCGAAACGTGACACGCGGCTGAATGACCGTTCACATTGCCACGGATTTCCGCCAGAGTCCGCCGCAGCACGACAGGAGACGGCCATGGATTTCGAATACTCGGATCGCACCAAGGAACTGCAGGAAAAGCTCCTGAAGTTCATGGACGACGTCATCTATCCGGCCGAGACGGTCTACGAGGAGCAGCTCAACGCCTCGAAGGACCGCTGGCAACTTCCGCCGGTCATGGAGGAATGCAAGGCCGAGGCGAAGAAGCGCGGCCTCTGGAACATGTTCCTGCCGGCCGACCGCGACTCGGGCGACACGCACGGCACGATGGGCCTCAGCAATCTCGAGTACGCGCCGATCTGCGAGATCCTCGGCCGCTCGTCGATCGCCTCGGAGGCGGTGAACTGCTCGGCGCCCGACACCGGCAACATGGAAGTGCTCGCCCGCTACGGCAGCAAGGAGCACAAGGAGAAGTGGCTGAAGCCATTGCTCAACGGCGAGATCCGCTCCTGCTTCGCCATGACCGAGCCCGCGGTCGCCTCGTCCGATGCGCGCAACGTCGAGTGCCGCATCGAGGCGGACGGCAACGACTATGTCATCAACGGCCGCAAGTGGTGGTCGTCGGGCATGGGCGATCCGCGCTGCAAGGTCATCATCCTGATGGGCAAGAGCGATCCGTCGGCGCCCGCCTACCGCCAGCAGTCGATGATCGTCGTGCCGCGCGACGCGCCCGGCATCAAGGTCGTCAAGATGCTGCACGTGTTCGGCTACGACGACGCGCCGCACGGCCATGCCGAGGTGATCTACGACAATGTGCGCGTGCCGAAGTCGAACATCCTCCTCGGCGAGGGCCGCGGCTTCGAGATCGCCCAGGGCCGCCTCGGCCCGGGCCGCATCCATCACTGCATGCGCGCCATCGGGGTCGCCGAGCGTGCGCTCGAGATGGCGATCAAGCGTGCCAAGAGCCGCGTCGCGTTCGGCCAGCGCATCTCCGAGATGGGCGTCACCAAGGCCCACGTCGCCGACATGCGCATGGAGATCGACATGGCCCGGCTGCTGGTCCTGAAGGCCGCCTGGGCGATGGACAAGTACGGCAACAAGGAAGCCCGCCAGCAGATCGCCATGATCAAGGTCGCGGTGCCGAACATCAGCTCCAAGGTGGTCGACCGCTGCCTGCAGCTGCATGGCGCCGGTGGCGTCAGCCAGGTGTTCAAGCTCGCCAACATGTACGCCCACCAACGCACCCTGCGCCTGGCCGACGGCCCGGACGAGGTCCATCGCGACCAGGTCGGCCGGCTGGAGATCGCCAAGTACAACTGACGCCGCCGACCAGACCGGAATGCAAAGGCCACCCGATCGGGTGGCCTTTTTCGTTGGGCCGCCGATCGATGCCGGGCTGCTACGCCTGCCGGAAGATACAGTCATCATGAAGTGCGTGAACGCTTGCGATGCAACTAACTGACTGGTAAGTTAGTTATATGAAAGTCGGAAAACAGCGTCGCGCACCGGCCGAGCGGCCGAACGAGATCGTCCAGGCCGCGCTGGCGCTGTTCGTCGAGAAGGGCTTCGCGGGCACACGACTGGACGACGTCGCGGCACGCGCCGGGCTCAGCAAGGCAGCGATCTACCTCTATTTCGAGGACAAGATGGCGTTGTTCCAGGGAGTCATCCGGCAGGCGGTCAGCAGCAACCTGCTGACGGTCGAGGCGATTACGCGGGCGCATCACGGACCGGTCGCCGCGTTGATCCCCGCCATCCTCGATTTCATGGCGAGCCGCGTCGAGGACACCCCGATGGCCTCGATCGCCAAGGTCGTCATTTCCGAATCGCGCGCCTTCCCGGAGATCGGCCGCTTCTACCTCGAGGAGGTGATCGGCCGTGGCGTGCCCCTGTTCGAGAACCTGATCGCGCGCGGAATCGAATCGGGTGAGTTCCGGCCGGTCGATCCGATGCTGACGGTGCGCTCGCTGATCGGGCCGATCCTGCTCAGCATCATCTGGAAGACGGTGTTCGAGCCGATCGGCGCCGAGAAGCTCGATGCCCGCGCCCTCGCCCGCCATCACGCCGACCTGATGCTGCATGCGCTGAGGCCATCATGAAGCGCCTCGCCCTCCTCGCCGTCGTCGTCCTCGTCTGTTCCGCCACGGCCGCAGCGGCGCTGTGGCGCGAACCGCTGATGTCGGCGCTCGGCCTCGGCGGCGAGCGCGCCCACTATCTCGGCTACATCGAGGGCGAGACCAGCCTGATCGCTCCGCCGGTCGCGGGCCGCCTGGTACAGCGGCCGGTCGAGCGCGG
Source organism: Pseudomonadota bacterium (assembly GCA_018240745.1). Classification (GTDB taxonomy): domain Bacteria; phylum Pseudomonadota; class Alphaproteobacteria; order Reyranellales; family Reyranellaceae; genus Reyranella. The sequence goes on along the minus strand of JAFEFF010000095.1, from coordinate 8,761 downwards.
CGTGCAGGTCAGGAAGGGAGACCGGCTGTTCGTGATCGATCCGGTGCTCGCGCAGGCCGAGATCGCTCGCGCCGAAGGCGCGCTCGCCGAAGCCCGGTCGCGCTACGAGAACCTGCTGAAGGGCAAGCGGCCGGAGGAGAAGGAAGTCACGACCGCGCAGCGCCGCGAGACCGAAGCCGCGCTGGTCAACGCCGAGATCGAATACCGGCGCCAGAGCGAGCTGCTGGCCAAGGGCGTCGGTACGCGCAAGGACTACGACAACGCGGAATCGACGATGCGCCAGCTTCGCATGCGGCAGAACTCCCTGATGGCCCAGGAGAAGGTGAACGAGCTCGCCGCGCGGCCGGACGAGATCGCCGCCGCCAGGGCGATGGTCGACCAGAACCAGGCGAACCTCGACCAGGCCAGGAAGCGGCTCGACGACCTGATGCCGGTCGCGCCCGAGGACGGGCTGATCGAGAACACGTTCTTCAACGTGGGCGAATGGGTGCCGGCCGGCACGCCGGTCGTGTCGCTGCTGCCGCCCGGTCGCGTGAAGCTCCGCTTCTTCGTGCCCGAGGAGGATGTCGCCCACGCCCGGATCGGCCAGACCGTCAGCTTCACCTGCGATTCCTGTCCGCCCGACCTCGAGGCGCACATCATCTACGTCTCGCCGCGCGCGGAATACACGCCGCCGGTGATCTACTCCCAGACCGCGCGCACCAAGCTGGTGTTCCTGGTCGAGGCGCATCCGGATCCGACGCAGACCCGGCTGCCCCCCGGCCTGCCGATCACCGTCGCGCCTTTGGCCAAATGAACGAGCCTGTCATGTCACTCGCAATCGACGTCCACGATCTGGTCAAGCGCTACGGCAAGCGCACCGTCGTCGATCACGTCAGCCTGGGCATCGAGCAGGGCCGCATCTGCGGCTTCCTCGGTCCCAACGGCTCGGGCAAGACGACGACGCTTCGCATGATCTGCGGGCTGCTGACCCCCGACGGGGGCGGCGGCACGTGCCTCGGCCACGACCTCGTGCGCGAGCGCGACGCGATCAAGCGCCGGGCCGGCTACATGACCCAGCGTTTCGGCCTCTATGAAGATCTCACCATCCGCGAGAACCTCGAGTTCGTCGCGCGCGTCTACGGCCTCGATCGGCGGAAGGAGCGCGTCGAGCAGTCGCTCGAGCGGCTGGGCCTCACGACCCGCCAGAATCAGCTGGCGGGCGCGCTGTCCGGCGGCTGGAAGCAGCGCCTGGCCCTCGCTGCCTGCGTGCTCCACGAGCCCAGGCTGCTGCTGCTCGACGAGCCGACCGCCGGCGTCGATCCCAAGGCGCGCCGCGCCTTCTGGGACGAGATCCACGCCTATGCCGCCGAGGGCATCACCGTGCTGGTCTCGACCCACTACATGGACGAGGCCGAGCGCTGTCACGAGATCGCCTACATCGCCTACGGCGAGCTGATGGCGCGCGGTAGCGCTGCCGACATCATCAGGCAATCCGGCCTCTCCGCCTTCATCGCCCGCGGCCCGGGCGCCGACCGCCTGGCGCCCAGGCTGCGCGACGCGGACGGCGTGACCGCCGCCGCCGCGTTCGGCGCGACGCTGCACGTCTGCGGCCCCGACCACGACGCGCTCGTGCGGGCGATCGAGCCGTTCCGCCACGACGAGAATCTCGACTGGAAGGAAGCCGAGCCGACGCTGGAAGACGTCTTCATCCACCTGATGGGCCGAGCGCGCGACAACGCGCTCGATGGGTAGTAGTGCGCACGATGTCGCTCAGAGCCGATCTCATTCGTCCTCTCCGCCGCGCAGCGGGGGAGAGGAAGGGACCCGTTGCGCAGCAACGGGGAGGTGAGGTGGCGCGCACCTCAATCACGATGGTGCCCTTGGAGAGGCCGATGGCCCACCTCACCTCCCCCGCGCTTACGCGCGGGGCCCCTTCCTCTCCCCCCGCATACGCGGGCGGAGAGGACGAGCGGCGACGGCGGGACGAGTGGAGGACCTAACCCATGTGGCAACGCCTCCTCGCCATCATCGTCAAGGAGATCCAGCAGCTCAGGCGCGACCGGCTGACCTTCGCCATGATGTTCGGCGTGCCGATCATGCAGCTGCTGCTGTTCGGCTACGCCATCGACACCGATCCGCACCACCTGCCGGCGGCGGTGATCTCGGCCGACGACACGACGGTCACACGCACCATCGTCTCGGCGCTGTCGAGCACCGGGTACATGACTTTCACCGAACGGCCGCGCTCCGAAGCCGAGGCCAACGCGCTGCTGCAGCGCGGCGCGGTACAGTTCGTGGTCACCATCCCGTCCGACTTCACGCGACGGCTGGTGCGCGGCGAGCGGGCGCAGGTGCTGATCGATGCCGACGCGACCGATCCTCTCGCGGCGGCCAATCCGCTGGCCTCGGCGCAGCCCGCGATCGAGCAGGCCCTGCGGCGAGACCTGACCGGCCCGCTGGCGTCGCTCAACCCCAGGCCGGGCGCGGTCGAGCTGGTGCTGCAGCGCCGCTACAACCCCGAGGGCAAGGCGCGGCTCAACATCGTGCCCGGCCTGCTGGCGGTGATTCTGACGATGACCATGGTGATGATGACGGCGCTCGCCGTCACCCGCGAGCGCGAACGCGGCACGATGGAGAACCTGCTCGCCACGCCGGTGGGGCCGATCGAGGTGATGATCGGCAAGATCGTTCCCTACATCGCCATCGGCTCGGTCCAGGTGGTCGTGATCCTGCTGATCTCGCGCGGGCTGTTCGGCATCGAGACCGAGGGCAGCGTCGCCCTGCTCGGCCTCGGCACCGCGCTGTTCATCACCGTGAACCTGGCGATCGGCTTCACCATCTCCACGGTGACGCAGAACCAGCTCCAGGCGATGCAGGCCTCGGTCTTCTTCCTCCTGCCCTCGATCCTGCTGTCGGGCTTCATGTTCCCGTTCCGCGGCATGCCGCAATGGGCGCAATGGCTGGGCGAGGTCCTGCCCGCCACCCATTTCATGCGCGTGGTGCGCGGCCTGATGCTGAAGGGCGCGGGGTTCGGCGATGTTTCCGCCGAGCTTCTGGCGATGTGCGTCCTCCTGCTGGTCGTCTCCGCACTGGCGATCAGCCGCTATCGGGTGACGCTGGACTAACGCTCATTGGACCGCGCCACTCCCAGACGTATGAGCGTCACGGGAGTGGCGCGGTCCGATGAGAAGACTACACCCCGAGATGGCGGTGGAGGATCTCCGGTTGAGCCTGCAGCGCTTCCTTGGACAGAGATTCGACGAGATGGCCGTTGTTCAGGATGTAGACGCGGTCGGCGAGCGTCAGCGCGGCGGAAATGTTCTGCTCCACCACGACGATGGTCTGGCCGGCCTCGGCCAGCCGGCGACAGGTCGCCAGCAGGTCCTGCACGATCACCGGCGCCAGGCCCTCGAACGGCTCGTCGAGCAGGACTAGCTGCGGATCGCGAATCAGCGCGCGTCCGATCGCCAGCATCTGCTGCTCGCCGCCCGACAGGTCGGTGCCGCGGCTGGCGCGGCGCTCCCTGAGCCTCGGGAACATCTCCCAGATGCGCTCGATCGGCCAGCGCTTGGGCGCGCTGAGGCCAGCCAGCACCAGGTTCTCCTCGACATTGAGGCTGCCGAAGATGCGGCGATCCTCGTGGACGAGCTGCATGCCGGCGCGGGCGATCGCGTGGCTCTTCTGGCCGGCGACGTTCTTGCCGTCGAACACGACCTTTCCGCTGCGCGGCGTCACCACGCCCATCAGGCTCTTGAGAGTCGTGCTCTTGCCGGCGCCGTTGCGGCCGAGCAGCGCCACCACCTCGTTGCGCTCCACCCTGAGCGAGACGTCGAACAGGATGTGCGAATCTCCATAGTAGGAGTTCAGGCCGTCGACCTCGAGCAGGCTCATAGGGGGCTCATGCGTGCACTCCGCCGAGATAGGCCTCGCGCACCGCCGGGTCCGACTTGATCTGGTCCGGCGTGCCCTCGGTCAGCACCCTGCCTTCCTGCAGCACCGTGATCCATTCGACCAGCTCGAACAGGGAGTCCATGTCGTGGTCGATCACGATCATGGTGCGGCCGCGGGCGATCGACTTCAGGAGCTGCACGGTCTCGACGCGCTCGCGCGGGCTCATGCCGGCCAGCGGCTCGTCGAGCAGCAGCAGGCTGGGCGAGGTCGCGAGGGCGAGACCGATCTCGAGCCGGCGCTTCTCGCCGTAGGCCAGCACCGAGACCGGCGTGTCCGCGCGCGCCGTCAGGCCGACCAGGCCGAGCGTGTGCTGCACGCGCTCCTGCAGGCCCGGGATCTTCTCCAGGCTGCGGAAGAGATCGAGGCGGAAGCGGCCGCGCAGATCGGCCAGCGCCGCGATCGTCAGGTTCTGCCGTACCGTGAGGCGGGTGAAGAGCTGGTTCACCTGGTAGCTCTTGGTGAGGCCGAGCTGGCACACCTCGGTCACGCCCTTGCCGGTGATGTCCTGGCCCTCGAACACGATCGTGCCGCCGCTGGGCGGGACCTCGCAGGTCAGCATCTTGAAGAAGGTGCTCTTGCCCGCGCCGTTGGGGCCGATGATGCCGCGCAGCTCGCCGGCCTTGACGGTGAAGGCGATGTTGCTGTTGGCGACCAGGCCGCCGTAGCGCTTGGTCAGCCCCTTGGCTTCGAGGATCGTGCCGGCCTGCAGGTCGCCTTCGCGCGCGCGCGCCGGCATGGAGTCCGGCGCAGCCCGGATCGGAGTCGCCTCCTCGGGCGCTTCGGTCTCGGCCCGCTTGCGCTCGAAGAGCAGGCGCCAGAGGTCCTTGATGCCGCCGACCAGGCCGTGCCGCAGGAAGCAGACCAGCAGCACGAACACCACGCCCAGCACCAGCTTCCAGGCACTGCCGAGGCCCAGCGCGCCCTGCAGGAAGTCCTGCAGCGACAGCCACACCGCGGCGCCGAGCAGCGGGCCGAACAGCGTGCCGGGACCGCCGATCGCAGTCTGCATCACGAGCTGGCCCGAGGTGTCGAAGATGAAGGCCTCGGGCGGCATGAAGGCCTGCAGGATGCCGAGCAGGCCACCCGCCAGACCGGCATAGGCCGCCGCTATGACGAAAGCAGTGAGCTTGTAGCTGTGGATGTCGTGGCCGACCGCGGTGGCGCGCAGCGGATTCTCGCGGATCGCGCTCAGGATGGCGCCGACCGGCGAGCGCACGATGCGCAGCGCGAGCACGATGCCGACGAAGTAGCAGGCGGCGAGGAACGGATAGAGCGCCCAGCCGCTGGTGAAGTGCAGCGTCGTGAAGCCGAGATAGAGGCTGGGCGTCGGCACGCCCGGCAGGCCGTTCTCGCCGCCGGTCCAGTCGGCCAGCGGATTGAACTCGACGAAATAGAACACCTCGCCGATCGCCACCGTGATCATGGCGAAGTAGATGCCGGTGCGGCGCAGCGCGATCAGGCCGACCAGCCAGCCGACCACCGCCGCGCTCAGCATGCCGATCAGCAGCGCGCCCCACACCGAGGGGAAGCCCGCGCGCGTCAGCAGGTAGGCGGCGACCATGCCGCCAGTGCCGTAGAACGCGGCCTGGCCGAACGACAGAAGCCCGGTGTAGCCGAACAGGATGTCGAAGCCGATGCCGAACAGGCCCCACACCAGGATACGGTTGGCGGTGTTGGGCGCCAGCCCCAGGTGGGGCAGCACGAAGGGTGCCGCGAGCAGTCCGAGCGCGGTCAGCAGCTCGGCGAGGTAACGACGAGGCGAGGGCATCACGGACCGGTGTTCATTCGCGTCGCCATCACTCTCGTCCTCGCGCGCCCAGCAAGCCGTAGGGGCGCAGCACGAGCACGAGGGTCATGGCGGCGAACAGCATGACGTAGGCGTAGCCGGGGTTGATCATCGAGGTGATGCTGATGATCTCGCCCGCGATCAGACCGCCCAGCACGGCGCCGGGGAACGAGCCGACGCCGCCGATCACGACCACCACGAAGGTCTGCACCAGGATCGCCTCGCCGATGTCGGGCGTCAGCGACACGACCGGGGCGTTGACGATGCCGGCAAAGCCCGCCGCCATCGAGCCGATGCCGAACACGATCATGAAGACGCGGTAGACGTCGATGCCGAGCGAGTCGACCATCTCCGAATCCTCGATACCCGCGCGCACGATCATACCGAGCTTGGTGCGGTAGAGGATGAAGTAGAGCACCAGCAGCGCCACCGCGACGATGGCGACCACGGCGATCCGGTAGGTCGGATAGAAGGTGACGCCGAGCGAGGTGATGCCCGTCAGCAAGGGCGGCGGCGGAACGGTCTTGGACAGGCTGGTGAAGATCAGCCGCACCACCTCGACCATGACGATCGAGATGCCGAAGGTCACCAGAAGCTGGTCCTCGTGCGGCCGCTGATAGAAGTGGCGGATGACGATGCGCTCCATCACCACGCCGACCACCAGCATGAACAGCGCGCCGCCGGCCACCGCCAGGGTGAACGAGCCGGTCGCGTCGTAGACGACGTAGCCGGCATAACCGCCCATCATGAACATGGCGCCGTGCGCCAGGTTCAGCACGCCGAGCGTGCCGTAGATGATCGTCAGCCCGGAGCTGATGAGCGCGAGCAGCGCTCCCAGCGCCAGGCCGTTGAAGACCTGCGAAAAGAAATTGGCCCAGGTGAACAACGCGGGAGGCTCCCAATCCTTTTCGCAGCAGCGATCAGGTGTAGTCGCCGAGCTTGCAGCCGAACGCGTCCGGCTTCTGCATCAGGCCCTCGCCCGGGACGATCTCGATGATGTCGTAGTAGTCCTCCTTGCCCTTCATGTCCTTCTGCATCTTGCCCTTCACGATGATCACCGGGCGAATGCACTGGTGGTCTTCGGGGCGATAATGCACGTCGCCGACCAGCGACGGGATGGTCTCGCCCTTCTCGTAGGTCTTGATGACGGTCGGCGGATAGAAGGTGCCGGCCTCCTCGACCATGCGTGCCCAGTGGGCGAAGCTCACATAGGCGTTCGCGGCGCCCCACTCCGGCTTGTAGTTGTACTTCTTCTCGAACGCCGCGTTGAACAGCTTGGCGAGCGGATACTTGTCCTCGATCGTCCACCAGTAGTCGGTGGCGGCATAGACGCCCTGCATCAGGCCGCCGGTCTCGCGGGCGAGGAACGGCACCTGGTAGGGCACCACCAGCTTCATCTTGTCGAGCACGCCGAACTGCTTGGCCTGCTGGATCGACAGCACCGCGTCGTGGCCCCAGTTGACGTTGATCAGGACGTCGGCGCCCGAGTTGGCGATGTTCAGCAGGTAGGACGAGAAGTCCGGCGCGCCGAGCGGCGACACCTGGTTGGTCACCGTCGTCCAGCCGTCGGCCTTGGTGGCGTCCTGCACCGCCTTGGTGACGGTGTGGCCGTATGTGTAGTCCGGCGTCATGTACGCCGCCTTCTTGTTCTTGCCGAACTGCTTGACCAGCACTGGCGCGATCGCCGCCGCCGCGGTCTGGCCGAAGAAGTTCTGGCGGAAGCCGTAGCGGACGCAGTCCTTGCCGGTGGTGTCGTTCGAGCCGGAGATGCCGGTGACGTAGAGAACCTTCTCGCGCTGCGCGAGCTTGTTGAGTGCGACGGCGACGGCCGACGAGGTCGAGCCGGTCATCAACACGACCTTGTTCTCGGTGATGAAGCGCTGCTCGGCCTGCACGGCGTCGTTCGGCTTGGCCGCCGAGTCCGCGACGTACAGCTTCGCTTCCTTGCCGAGCACGCCCTTGGTGGTCTTGGGCGAAATCTTCTTCATCAGCTCATGGCCGGAATTGATGTGCTCGACGGCGAGCTCCCAGCCCTTGAGCTCGTCCTCGCCCTGCACCGCATAGGTGCCCGTACGAGGAACGGCCACCCCGATGCCGACCGAGCTGCCCTGCGAGCCGGCCGGCCAGGTTCCGATGGGCGGCTCGTCCTTGGCCCAGACGGGCATGGCCATGAAGGGGGTGAGGCCGGTCGACAGGGCACCCACACCGGCACCGGTTGCGACGGCTTGACGCAGAAAATCGCGCCGCGAGTGGCGATTGGCAGTCATTTTTTCCTCCCTGGGTGACCCAACGGAGGAACAGTGTTCGCCTTTCGTAGGGGTCGCCTTAAGCCCGCTTATTAATCAAGATCAATGAAAACGAGCAGGGATTCGAGGAAATGCCGGGCACGATCCGCAAGATCATGGCGCGTTGGGAGACGCCGTTCACGACGCGGTTGAAGCATTTTGTCGACCTCACGGCCGACGACCTGGCCGCCCTGCGTGGCCTCATCGAGTATGAAGCCGTGGTCGAGAAGCGGCGCGACCTGGTGGTCGACGGCTACCCCTACACCAAGCTCAGTTTCATCAAGGAAGGCATGGCGGCCCGTTACAAGGTGCTGCGCAACGGCAAGCGGCAGATCGTCGACGTGCTGATCCCGGGCGACGTCGTCGGCCTGCCCGGGAGTTTCCACGACCGTGCGGCATTCTCGGTGATCGCGCTCACCGACATGAAGCTCGAGGTCTGCTCGCTCGATGCCTTCATCAATGTCTGTTACCGGCGGCCCAAGTTCGCGCTGGCGCTGAGCTGGCTGGCGGTCGAGAACGGCAACCACTCCGCCGAGCGCATCGTCGACATCGGCCGGCGCACGCCGATCGAGAGACTCGCGCACTTCCTGTTGGTGCTCCACCGGCGGCTGCTGATGGTCGGCCGCGCCGAGCCCACGGCATTCGATCTGCCGATCTCGCAGGAGGTGATGAGCGACACGCTCGGCCTCAGCGTGCCGCATCTCAACCGCATGCTCACCAGGCTGCGCACCGAGCGCATGCTGATCGTCGCCGATCG
>JAFEFF010000094.1 GCA_018240745.1 Pseudomonadota bacterium | reverse complement strand
TGATGTACCTCGCCCTGTCATACGATCACCGCATCATCGACGGCCGCGAAGCCGTGCTGTTCCTGGTGCGGGTCAAGGAATGCATCGAGGATCCCGAGCGGCTGCTGCTGGGGGTTTAAGACGCGGGGCGTAGCAACCAACACCCAGTCATCCCGAGCGAAGCGAGGGATCTTTCTGGAGCAGTAAGGATCCCTCGCTTCGCTCGGGATGACAGTGGCAGCGATCACGGTGTGACATGGCAAACGAATCCTTTGATCTCGTCGTGATCGGCGCCGGTCCAGGCGGCTACGTCGCGGCGATCCGCGCCAGCCAGCTCGGCATGAAGGTGGCGGTGGTCGACAAGCGCGCGACCTTGGGGGGCACCTGTCTCAATGTCGGCTGCATTCCGTCCAAGGCGCTGCTGCAGTCCTCGCACCTGTTCGAGATGGCGGCGCACGATCTCGCCACGCACGGCGTCAGGGTCGGCCCGCCGGCGCTCGACTTCGCGCAGTTCATGAAGCGCAAGAACGAGGTGGTCGACGCCACGACCAAGGGCATCGCCTTCCTGTTCCGCAAGAACAGGATCACTGCGTTCCAGGGCACAGGCCGGATCGAGAAGGCGGGCGCGGTCGCCGTCGTCGGCGACGATGGCGCGGTGAAGGATACGCTCGGCGCGAAGAACATCCTGATCGCCTCGGGCTCGGAAGTGATCCCGCTGCCGGGCGTGACCGTGGACGAGAGGAAGATCGTCTCCTCGACCGGCGCGCTCGAGCTCGGCGAGGTGCCGAGACGCCTCGTCGTGGTGGGCGCCGGCATCATCGGCCTCGAGCTCGGCTCGGTGTGGCGCCGGCTCGGGTCGGAGGTGACGGTGATCGAGTTTCTCGACCGCATCACGCCGGGCGTCGACGACGAGGTCACCAAGCAGCTTCAGCGCTCGCTCACCAGGCAGGGCATGAAGTTCCAGCTCGGCATGAAGGTGACCGGGGCGGATGCCGGCGGTGCCGGTGTCGTGCTCACGGTCGAGCCGGCGAAAGGCGGCGCGGCGACGACGGTCGAGGCCGACATCGTCCTGGTCTGCATCGGCCGCCGTCCGTACGTCGAAGGCCTCGGCCTCGACAGGGCCGGCGTGAAGCTGACGCCGCGCGGCCGCATCGAGGTCGATCGGCATTTCCAGACGTCGGTGCCGGGCATCTACGCGATCGGCGACGTGATCGACGGGCCGATGCTGGCGCACAAGGCGAGCGAGGATGGCGTTGCCTGCGTCGAGACCTTGGCCGGGCAGAAGGGTCACGTGAACTGGGACCTCGTGCCGTCGGTCATCTACACCCAGCCCGAGGTGGCGTGGGTCGGCAAGACCGAGGAGCAGCTCGAGGCCGCCGGCGTCGCATACAAGGTCGGCAAGTATCCGTTCCTCGCCGACCCGCGCAGCCGCGCCAACGGCGCGACCGAGGGATTCGCCAAGGTGCTGGCCGACAAGGCGACCGACGAGGTGCTGGGCGTCCACATCATCGGCGCCGAAGCCGGCACCATGATCGCCGAGGCGGCGATGGCGATGGAGTTCAGGGCCTCGGCCGAGGACATCGGCCGTGTCTGCCACGCCCACCCGACCGTCAGCGAGGCGCTCAAGGAAGCGGCCCTTGCGGCCTGGGAGAAGCCCATCCATCTGTGAGGGATGGGCCCGTCGGCGTTGACCTGCCTCCCTGTCGTCCTGAGCGAAGCGAAGGACCTAAGGCTTCAACACGGTCTGTGGTCGATCCGTCAGGTCCTTCGCTTCGCTCAGGACGACAGGTAGTGCGCAAGCCGCTGATGGCCCTGCTGATCGTGGTGCTGCTGGCCCTCTCGCTGCTGGGCGGCCTGCTGCCGGTCCTGCAGGGCTGGATCTTCTTCGTGCTGGCGCTCTACGTGTTCGCCACCGAGTTCGAGACCGGCCGCGTCTGGGTCAAGCGCGCCCGCCGGCGCTGGCCCCTCCTGTCGCGCTGGATCGCCGCCGCGCGCAGCCACCCCTGGGCACCGCGGCATCTGCGCGAATTTGACGACCTGACCGACCCCAGCCGGTAGCGGCGCTCTTGCCGGGCGCGCGCTGGCACGAGCTCAGTTGAACTTTCGATAGACCGCCTCGGCGATCGGCAACAGCTCCTCGCGGGTCACGGGCGCGGTGACGGCGAAGCCGAAGCCCTGGTCGATCCAGGCGAAGGTCGCGGCATCGCCGTCGCGGTTGAAGCGGAAAGCCGTCTCCCCGCCTTGCGCGGCGCGGACGTAGAGCGTCAGCCGCTTGCCGCTGGCATCGTCGTACATAAGCTGCGCCGCCGCCGAGTCGTTGCCGGGCAGCAGCCGGCCGCCCATCAGCTTGTAGCCGAACGGCGTCAGGTCGGGGGCGGCCAGGGGCTTGCCGAGCCGGCGCGACAGCCATTGCAGCAGGTGCGCCTCCTGCGTCGCGGCGACCTCGACCGGATGGGCGACCTCGACGACGTAGGTGCGGTAGGCCGCCGAGGCGTTCTGCGCCACGCCGGCCGTCGCCGGCGGCGCCAGGGTCTCGCGATGGGCGGCGAACCAGCCCGCGCCGGCGCCCACGGTGAAGATCAGCAGGCTCGCCGCGACGGCCTTCAGCCGCCAGATCATCGTGCCGCGCCGCGCGGCGCGGATGGTGGCGAGCCACAGCCTGGGCGGCACCGGCTCGGCGAACTTGGCCTCGAGCTGGCCGCGCAGGGCATTGCGCTGGCGGATGTCGAGCTCGACGCGCTCGCGCACGTCGGCGTTGTGCGCCAGGTAGGCCTCGACCTCGGCGCGCCGCGCGTCGGTCAGGCGGCCGTCGACATAGGCCTGCAGGTCGTCCTCGACGATCGGCCCATCGCTGGTCATTTCACTCTCCGAAGCAGCGTGACTCTGCCGGTCTCCACCAGCGAACGAAGCCGCTGCCGCGCGCGCGACAGGCGCGACATCACCGTGCCGATCGGCATGCCGAGGATGCGCGCGGCATCGTCGTAGGAGAAGTCCTCGACCCCGACCAGCAGCAGCAGCGACTTCTGCTCCTCGGGTAGCTGGTCGAGCGCCGCCAGCACGTCGTGCACCTCGAGCGCCGCCTCCTGTCGCGCCGCCACGCCGACCGTCGCCTCGTCGAGCTCGACGGCGGAGCCGCGCCGGCGATCGCTGCGCCAGCGGCTGACATGGAGGTTGCGCAGGATGGTGAACAGCCACGCCCGGACGTCGCCGTCCGCGCGGCGCAGCAGCCAGCGCGACAGCGCGCGCTCCAGCGTATCCTGCACCAGGTCGTCGGCGCGGTCGCGGTCGCGCAGCAGCGCGAAGGCGTAGCGCCGCAACGCCGGGATGTGCGGTTCGATCAGGGGCCCGGGATCGGCCATTGGTTCAGTGTACGGCAGTCTTTTGCCGGGGCGTCATGTCTTCCGGACCGCGGACCTCCAGGTCCGCTCATGAAACATGATGCGGACCTGGAGGTCCGCGGTCCGCTGAGCATGACGCCCGGCGGAAGAATCTGCCTACTGCTTGGCGACGTGCCAGGCGCCGTTCAGGAAGCCGTCGCCGGTCTTGTCGCCCGGCTTGGTGTCCTTGACGAAGGCGTAGACCGGCTTGCCGTTCAGGGCCCATTGCTTGAGGCCGTCGTCGCGCGTGATGACGGTCCAGGCGCCCATCGGCTTGGCGCCGTCGGAGGCCAGCGCCGGCGGCCAGTTCTCGGCGCACTTTCCGTTGCACGCCGACTTGCCGGCGGTGTCCTTGTCGAAGGTGTAGAGGGTCATGCCCTTGGCGGTGACGTACACGCCGTTGCTGGCCTTGGGGGCGGGGCCGGCCGGCTCGGCGGCGAAGGCGGTGCCGGCGGCGAGCACGGCGGCGGCGGCAATGAAAACAAGCGATTTCGGCATGGAATCTCCCTGCGCGTGCGAAAGTGCACGGGGAGGGAGACGCCGCCGGGGTCGTTTTATTCCGTGCGACCCCGCTTTTTTTGCCGCCCCCGGCCGGGTTAGAATTGCTCCAAACGGAGGAACCCCCATGGACAAGCCGGTCAAGCCGCGCGGCATCAACCACCTGGTCCTGAACGTCCGCGACATCGAGGAAAGCCACAGGTTCTGGACCGAGGTCGTGGGCTTCGAGATGGTCGGGCAGCTCACGCCGCGGCCCGAGCGCCCCAACCCGCCGAAGATGCGCTTCTACTCGGGCACGCGCTCCGACGGCAGCCATCACCATCACGACATCGCGCTGGTCGAGAACAAGGACCTGCCGGCGCCGCCGGAGAACTGGTCGATGTTCGGCATGCCGGTCGCGGTCAACCACATCGCCATCACCATGCCGAGCCGCGAGGCGTGGATGGAGCATCTCGCCTACCTGCAGAAGAAGGGCGTGAAGTTCGACCGCCGCGTCGAGCACGGCATGACGCACAGCCTCTACATCCACGATCCCAACGGCTACGGCGTGGAGTTCGTCTACGACCTGCCGCGCGAGATCTGGCAGGACGACATCGAGGGCGCGCTGAACTACGTGAAGACCCTGCCGACCGAAGGCCCCGAGGCGCTCGAGGACCGCGTCGAGGGCGTGCCGCACTTCAGGCAGCCGGCGCCCGCCAAGTAACTCGATTGGCAAGGCGTCTCCTGCGCCTTGCCGCGCTCGCTCTCCTGTCCGCGCTCGTCGCCGCGCCGCCCGCCGGCGCGCAGCAGGCCGTGCGCGTGAGCAGCGACGGCATCGACATCCCCGCGCAGCTCTGGCGTCCCGACACCGCGAAGGCGCCGGCGGTGGCGCTGTTCCATGGCTGCGGCGGCGTCGGCCAGAACAACACGCGGATGGCCGGGCTGCTCCGGAGCTGGGGCTACGTTGCGCTGGTGGTCGACAGCTTCTCCTCGCGCGGCCTGAAGGATGTGTGCGGCCGCAACTGGCCGACCCAGGCCGACGCCGAGAAGCGCGCCCTCGACATCGACGCTGCGCTGCGCTGGCTGGACGGGCAGCCTTACGTCCGCGCCGGCGCGGTCGGCTTCATGGGCTACTCCTACGGCGGCGGGGTCGCGGCGCTGCGGGCCTTCGCAGCCCGTGTGCCGGCGCGCGCGGCCATCCTGGTCTATCCCGACTGCGCCCTGGCCGAGCCGCTCGGCCCCAGGCTCACCGTGCCGCAGCCGACGATGGTCGCCATGGGCGCGCTCGACGACTGGACGCCGGTCGCCCAATGCCAGGCCCTGTTCGACCGGATCGGGACCGGCCGCGAGCTCCTGGAGACGCACGTCTATCCCGGCGCCCATCACAGCTTCGACGCGCTCGGCCTGCCGGTGCGCTACCTCGCCGGCGTCGGCAACCGCAGCAAGCCCGGCGGCTGCTGCGGCGCCCACTACGGCGCGAACGAGGCGGC
>JAFEFF010000093.1 GCA_018240745.1 Pseudomonadota bacterium | reverse complement strand
GACCTTGACGTTGAAGAACGTGTCGAGGAATCGCTCCCAGCGGTTCATGGGCTCAGGCTCTCCTCGACCGCGGGCAGCCCGCGCGCCTCATGATCAGGAGCGCGCAGGCTGCGCGTGGTCCGGAAGACATCAATGCCTCTGGATCTGCCCGATGAACGCCCGCGTGCGCGCATGACTCGGGTTCTCGAAGATCAGCGCCGGCGCCCCCTGCTCGACGATCTGGCCCTCGTCCATGAAGACCACGCGGTCGGCGGCCGCGCGGGCGAAGCCCATCTCGTGGCTGACCACGATCATGGTCATGCCGCTCTCGCGCAGGGACCGCATCACCGCAAGCACCGATCCGACCAGCTCCGGATCGAGCGCCGAGGTCGGCTCGTCGAACAGCATCACCCTCGGTTCGAGCGCGATCGAACGGGCGATCGCCACACGCTGCTGCTGGCCGCCCGACAGCTCGGCCGGCCGGTGGTGCGCGCGGTCCGCCAGCCCGACCCGCTCGAGCGCCGCACGGCCCAGCGCATCGGCCTCGGCACGCGACTTGCCGGCCACCTTGCGCAGCGCCAGCGTAACGTTGCCCAGCGCCGTCATGTGCGGATAGAGGTTGAACGACTGGAACACCATGCCAATGCGCTGGCGGGCATGGTTGATGTCGGTGCGCGGCGAGAGCATGTCGATGCCGTCGACCGTGATGCTGCCGGAGCTCGGCTCCTCCAACCGGTTGAGGCAGCGCAGCAGCGTCGACTTGCCCGAGCCCGACGGGCCGATCACGAACACCAGCTCGCGTTCGGCGACGTCGAGGTCGACACCCTTCAGGACGTGGAGGGTGCCGAAGTGCTTGTGGATTGCTCTTGCAGAAACGATCGGTGGCATCAACCGCCGCAGTGCAGCTCGTGCGGCGTCGGGTCGTAGCCCGGCATGCCCGGCACGCCATAGCCCGGCGTGATCACCACGGCGAGATCGTCCGCCGCCGGCTTCTTCTTGAACCACTTCTCATAGAGCGCCGCGATCCGGCCCTCCTTCTTCATGCAGTCCATCGCGTCCTGCAGCTCGTTGCGCAGCTTGACGTTGTCCTTGCGGGTCGGCGCGGCCCAGTGCGCGCGCGTCTCCTTGAGCTCGAGGTCGGCGACGAACTGCGGCGTCTGCTGGGCGGTGTAGACGATTACCGTGTTGCCGCCGAGCGTGGCGTAGGCGCGGCCCGAGAGCACCGCCTGCGTGGCATCGGGCTGCGTATCGTAGGCCTGGACCTCGAAGCCGATCTCCTTGGCCTTCTTCTGGCTCAGCGTCTCGTAGGGTGTGCCCTTGTTGACGGCGACCGCCTTGCCCTTGAGATCTTCCCAGCCCTTGATCGGCGGCGTGCCCTTCTTGATGCCGAACTGGTAGGCCGTCCAAAGGTAGCCCGACGTGAACAGCATCTGCTCGGCGCGCTCCTTGGTCACCGTGGTCGGCGCGGCGATGAAGTCGTAACGGCCCGACTGCATGCCCGGGATCAGGGTCGAGAAGCTCACCGAATCGATGGTGATGTCACGATGCAGGCGCTTGGCGACCTCGGTGAACAGGTCGATCTGGAAGCCCTGCGTGCCGCCACCGAGCTTGGGGAAGGCGTGCGGCGCGAAGGTGCCGTCCACGCCGGTGCGCAGCGGTGGCAGCTTGTCCTGCGCCAGCGCCGGCGACGCGCACAGCAGAATGGCCGCGGCCAAAGCGGCGAAACGGTGTTTCATTTGACTGTCCTCCCTCATCGAACCCCTGCGGCGGGACGTTAGATCAGCAGTTGTTGAATGGCAATTCAGGGGCCATGTTTGCGGCCATGGAACGCATCCTCGTCATCAATCCCAACTCGACCCAGGCCGTCACCGACGGCATCGATCGTGCGATGGAACCGCTGCGCATGTCGGGCGGTCCGGCGATCGAATGCGTGACCCTGAAGGAAGGCCCGCCGGGCATCGAGACCCAGGCGCATGTCGAGAGCGTCGTCGCGCCGATCAGCGCCACGGTAAAGAGCCGCGACAACGACTGCTCGGCCTTCGTGATCGCCTGCTATTCCGATCCCGGCCTGCATGCCGCGCGGGAGGTCACGACCAAGCCCGTGCTGGGTATTGCCGAATGCGGCATCCTCACGGCAATGACGCTCGGCCAGCGCTTCGGCGTCATCTCGATCCTGAAGAAGTCGATCCCGCGGCACCTGCGCTATGTCGGCCAGATGGGCGTCGCCGACCGCATGGCCGGCGACCGCGCGATCGGGCTGGGCGTGGTCGAGCTCGCCGACGAGTCGCGCACCTTCAGCCGCATGGCCGAAGTTGCCGCCGAGTTGCGCGACGAGGACGGCGCCGACGTCCTGATCATGGGCTGCGCCGGCATGGCACGCTATCGCGACCGCCTGCAGCGTCATGTCGGCCTGCCGGTCGTCGAGCCGAGCCAGGCGGCCGTGTCGATGGCGATCGGCCGCAGCCGCCTGCACTGGTAGCCCATTTTCTCCTCTCCCCCTGTCGGCGGAGAGGAGAGTGGCTTCATCTCACTCGATCACGATCTTCGCCTTGGTGGCGACGTCCTTCCACAGCGTGATGCTCTTCTCGATCATCATGGCGAGCTCCTCGGACGAGGTCGCCGCAGGCGTCATGCTGAGCTGGGCCAGGCGCTGGGCGACATCGGGAGCCGCAACGATCTGCTTCAGCGCGTTGTCGAGCGACGCGACGATGCTCTTGTCGAGTCGGGCCGGCCCATACATCGCCGCCCAGGGCTGCAGGTCGAAGCCGGTACAGCCCGCCTCGTCGATGGTCGGCACATCGGGCAGAACGGAGATGCGATGGCGGCTCGGTACCGCCAGAGCGCGCAGCTTGCCGGCCTGGATCAGAGGGATCGCGACGTTCGAGCTGACGAACGCGACGCCGAGGACGCCCGCCGTAAGGTCGGCTGCGGCCGGCGCATCGCCGCGATAGGGCACGTGGACGACGTCGATGCCGGCCAGGCTCTTGAACCATTCCATGCCGACATGGTTCATGGCGCCGACGCCCGCAGTGCCGTAGCTCAGCTTTCCGGGATTGGCCCTGGCGTAGTCTACGAAGTCCTTGACCGTCCTGAACGGCATCGCCGGGTTGGTGCACAGGATGAGGTCGAAATAGGCGATGAGCGAGACCGGCGTGAGGTCGCGCAAGGTGTCGAATGCAGGCTGGCGCATTACCGCCTGGTAGATCGTGACGCCGGCGCTCCCGTGCAGCAGCAGGGTGTAGCCGTCGGGCGGCGAAGCCATCACCGACTGCACGCCGATCGCGCCATTCGCGCCGGGCTTGTTCTCGACCACGAAGCTCCGGCCGAACCTGGCGCCGAGCTTCTCGCTGACCAGCCGCGAGACCAGATCGAGCGGCCCGCCCGGGGCGTAGGGCACCACGACACGCACCGGATGATCCGGCCAGTCGCCCGCGCGCGCCTCACCGGCAAGAAGGCTGGCCACACCGGAGACAAGAACTGTCCTGCGTCGCATGGCCTACTGCGCGGGGCGCGGCCAGGACGGGCCGACGATCCGGTGCGGGCAGCGGTGATCCATGATTCCGACCCGACCCCTTTTGTCGCGGAAGGCGACCAGCCGCTCGCCCAGCGGCAGCAAACGCAGGGCCGAAGCGCCGGGCTCGAGCTCCGACGACAGACACGCCGGAATCCAATATTGGCGCATCAAATCGCCCATCGGGGTGCCGAGGCCGACCCGGCTCAGGTCCGCGTTGTCGCGTGCGGAAGTCATGCGTCGCACCACCCTATCTGGCGCCGGTTCGTACATCGAACGTCTGTTCATTTTGAGGAGTTTGAGGCACGCTAGAGCCTCGAGGGAGGATTGGGAATGCCGCGTTTGCGCGAGGCCGATGCCGCGCGACGTCTAGCGAACGGGGGACCGAACTATGTCGAGGCCCTGGCGCGAGGATTGAGCGTCATCAACGCA
This sequence comes from Pseudomonadota bacterium, assembly GCA_018240745.1. GTDB lineage: Bacteria > Pseudomonadota > Alphaproteobacteria > Reyranellales > Reyranellaceae > Reyranella. Next base: position 8,131 of record JAFEFF010000093.1, on the reverse strand, counting down.
TTCGGTCAGGAACGACGACAACTCAGTCTCAGCGATGTCGCGCGCGCGACCAGCCTGCCCAAGGCGAGCGTGCGCCGCATGCTGCACACGTTGATCACGCTGCAACTCGCCGACACCGACGGCCGGGTGTTTCGCCTGACGCCCCGCGTGCTGGGACTCGCCGGCGACTATCTCGGCTCGAACAGGATCTCGACCGTGGTCCAGCCGGTCTGCGAACGCATCTCGACGATCACCGGTCGCTCCACCTGGGTGGCGGTGCTCGACGGCCATGACATGGTGACGATCGCCCATTCCTTGCCGCGTTACCCGATGGACCTCGCGCCGGGCATCGGCGTCCGCCATCCCGCCTTCTGCACCGCTGCCGGCCGCGCCATCCTCGCCACCCTCGACGACGCCGCGCTCGATCGGTGGCTGGAGGAGCTCAGGCCCGAGCCCTTCACCCAGTTCACGCCGACCAGCATCAAGGCGATCCGCAAGTGCATCGTCGAGGCGCGCGACAAGGGCTATGGCGAGACGCACCAGGACATGAAGGTCGGCGACTGCGGACTGGCCGTGGCGCTGAAGCGCTATGACGGCCGCGCCGTCGGCGCCCTGCAGGTCACCGGCACCCTCGACGACCCGCCGCAGAAGCACATCGAGCTGCTGCAGGCGGCCGCGGTCGACCTGCGCCAGCAGCTGATCTAGCCATCCCTACTCGGCGGCCTCCGCCTTCACCACCGGGGCCGCCGGAAACTCCATGCGGTCGTCGGTGCGGCAGTAGCGGTCGGCGAACATGCGGCCGACCGGATGGTACTTGTCCATGTGGACGCGCATCGCCTTGGGATCCCACAGCTCGTCCCGGATGTGGAAGCGCAGGCCCTCGCCGATCACCAGCTGGCGGTCGTCCTTGACGTTGATCACCTGCCAGGTCCTGCACTCCATCGACCACGGCGCGTCGGCGAGCCGCGGCGGCTCGATGTCGACCGACGGCGCCAGCTTCAGGCCGAGATAGTCCGGCTCGCCGACGTTGGGCGGGAAATCGCCGCTCGATTCGTGCATGGCGCGCGCCAGAGGCTCGTCGGTCAGGTTGACCACGAACTCGCCGGTGCGCTGGATGTTGGTCCAGGTGTCCTTGAGCCGCCCGTCCGGCCGCTTGTTGATGGCGACCATGATCAGGGGCGGATCCTCGCCGAACACGTTGAAGAAGCTGAACGGCGCGGCGTTGACCACGCCGGTCGGCCCGATCGTGGTGATCCAGGCGATCGGGCGCGGCAGCACGAAGGAGATCAGGAGCTTGTAGCGATCGCGTGGCGCGAGCTCCTTGGCGGCGTATTGCATGGTTCGGTCCTCTAGTTCGCCGTCTCGATCTCGACGCCGGTGCGCTCGGAGATCAGCTTGTAGTGCTCGGGCCGGCGGTGCTTGGCGAAGTTGAACGTGGTGTTGCGGATGTACTCGCCCAACGCCAGGTCGCAATCGTAGGAGATCACCTCGTCCTCCTCGGTCGTGCCCTTGGCGACGATCTCGCCGGTCGGCGCGACGATCGCCGAGCCGCCGTGCAGCCAGTAGCCGTCCTCCTTGCCCGCCTTGGCGGTCGCCACGACCCAGATGCCGTTCTGGTAGGCCGCGGCCTGGATCGACAGGTTGTGGTGGAACACGCGCAGGTACGGCGGCTCGTGCGGCGCATAGACGTTGTCGGTCGGCGTGTTGTAGCCCAGCACGACCATCTCCGCGCCCTTCAGCCCCATGACGCGGAACGTCTCGGGCCAGCGCCGGTCGTTGCAGATGCACTGGCCGACGCGGACCTCGTCCTTGAACATCTTCCAGACGTTGAAGCCGAGATTGCCGACCTCGAAGTACTTCTTCTCGAGATGCTGGTACGGCACGTTCGTCCGGTGCTCGGCATGGCCCGGCAGATGGACCTTGCGGTACTTGCCGATCATGCGGCCGTCGGGCCCGACCAGGATCGAGGTGTTGAAGCGGTGCTCGGCACCCTCTTCCTCGGTGCGCTCGGCGTAACCGAGATAGAAGCCGATACCCTTCTGCCGCGCCAGCTCGAACAGCGGCATCGTCTCGGGGCTCGGCATCTGGTTCTCGAAGTACCTGTCGACCTCGTTCTGGTCGTCCATCCAGTAGCGCGGAAAGAAGGTCGTGAGCGCGAGCTCGGGAAACACCACGAACTTCGAGCCGCGCGAATCGGCCTCCTTCAGCATCTCGATCATGCGCTTGACCACGCTCGCGCGGCTGTCGGCGCGGTGGATCGGGCCCAGTTGGGCGGACGAGACTTTCAGGCGACGGGACATGCGGTCTCTCTTGTTGCTACGGCAAATGGCGTTTGGGACTCATTCGAACATGCAAGATTCGGACGATCCTGACGCTGTCATCCGCGACGATATAGTAGAGGACGTGCGACCTGTAGAGATAGCGCCGCACACCCGGCATGACTTCCCATAGTTCGAACCCAGCGATGGCAGGCGCCGGAGCCTCCGGATGGCTGCATCGAGCCCCAGGAGGTACCGCACTGCGACCTCGATTCCCCAACGCTGGCGTGAATAGCCTGCGATGCGGTCGATGTCCCCCGCAGCTAGCGCAGAGACCCGCAGCCGGCGGGCCATCGCAAAGCTAGGCCTTCGCCCGTCGCTTGAGGCGCTTGACGACCTTCCTCATGTCGAAGTCCTTGGCATCGCCGCTGTCGATGCCCGCTTGAAGAGCATTCCGAAGCCGGTCGATCTTTCGCTCATGCGCGGCTTCGTCCTCTCTCTGTAGAAGACGAAGAGCCTCGCGTACGACTTCGCTGGCGTTGTTGTAGTCGCCGGTCTTGACCTTCGACTTCACGAAGTTCTCGAGCTTGGTGGTCAAAGACACGTTCATTGGGATACCTATGTCAAACTTTAGCGAAGCCTAGCATATCTAAAACAACGGCTTCAGTCCAAAGCGCGACATCGCCAGCAGCTCGGGCGCGGTGATGCCCTTGGGCCTGGACGAATCGGGCGACTCGCAGGGCAGGAACTGGCCGGAGCCGCGCTCGGCGGCGAGCTTGCCGTTCTCGACCACGACGCGGCCGCGGCTCACCACGACGATCGGCCAGCCCCTGATCTCGCGGCCCTCGTATGGCGTGTAGCCGACATTGTCGTGCAGATCCTTCCAGCGGATCGTAACCTCCTTGTCGGCGTCCCAGATCGCGAAGTCGGCGTCGGAGCCGACGGCGATCGTGCCCTTGCGCGGGTAGAGGCCGTAGAGCCGCGCGTGATTGGTCGAGGTCAGCGCCACGAATTGCTGCAGGCTGATGCGGCCCTTCTGCACGCCCTCGCTGAACAGCAGCGGCAGGCGGATCTCCAGGCCCGGCACGCCGTTGGCCATCTCCTTGAAGGTGGTCTTGTCGCCCTTCGGGATCTTGCCCTTCTCGTTGAACTGGTAGGGCGCGTGATCCGACGAGAAGGTCTGGAAGGTACCGTCCTTGAGCGCCGCCCACACCGCCTCCTGGGCGGCGCTGTCGCGCGGCGGCGGGCTGCAGCACCACATCGCGCCCTCGACGCCGGGCTTGTCCATGTCGTCGGCGGTGAGCGCGATGTATTGCGGGCAGGTCTCGCCGAAAATCTTCAGCCCCTTCTTCTGCGCCTGGCGCAGCGTCTCGATCGCCTCGATCTCCGACATGTGCACGATCAGCATCGGCGCATCGACCAGGCGTGCCAGCGAGATCGCCCGGTTGGTCGCCTCGGCCTCGGCGACGCGCGCGTGGGCGATGGCGTGGAACTTCGGCGCGCCGTGGCCCTGCTCGATCAGGTGATGCGCCAGCCACTGGATCATGTCGTGGTTCTCGGCATGCACCATGACCAGCGCGCCCTCGCGCCGCGCCAGCGCCAGGATGTCGAGCATCTGGTAGTCGCTGACCTTCATGGCGTCGTAGGTCATGTAGATCTTGAACGAGGTATAGCCGTCCTTGATCAGCGCCGGCAGGTCCTGGCCCAGCGCCTGCGGCGAGGGATCGGTGACGATCAGATGGAAGGCGTAGTCGATCACCGCCTTGGGCGTCGCCGCCGCGTGATAGTCCTTCACCACCTGGCGCAGCGACATGCCGCGATGCTGCGCGGCGAACGGGATCACCGTCGTGGTGCCGCCGAACGCCGCCGACACCGTGCCGCTGTAGAAGTCGTCGGCGCACATGATGCCGAAGCCCGACTTCTGCTCGATATGGGCATGGCTGTCGATGCCGCCGGGCAGGACGAACTTGTTGGCGGCATCGATCTCGCGGCGTCCCGTGCCCTCGAGGCCCGGCTCGATCGCAGCGACCTTGCCATCCTTGACCCCGATGTCGCCCTCGGTCTGACGGTCCTCCGTGACGATCCTGGCGTTGCGAACGATCAAATCGTAGTCGGCCATAGTCCCCTTACTCCGCCGCCAGCTTGTGTTGGCCCGACGCCGCCAGCCGGCGCTCGAGGCGAGCGATCAGGGAGCCAAGCTCCGCCCGGTCGGTCGCGGTCAGCGACAAGCCCGGTGCACGCTGCCGCGGGCTCCTGATGGCACCGCGCATGAACAGCACCTCCTTGCGCAAGGCAAGGCCGATGCCAGGCTGCACCTCGTGCCGCACCAGCGGCAGGTAGATGTCGAACAGGTCCTCTGCCTCCTCCGCCTTGCCCGCGGCGAACAGCTCGTAGACCTGCACCAGCATCTCCGGCCAGGCGAAGCCGGTCATGGCGCCGTCGGCGCCGCGCCGCATCTCCTGCGGCAGGTAGAGGCCGCCATTGCCGACGAGGATCGATACCCGCCGGCGGCCCGGCTTCTTCTCGCCCTCGCGGATTCGCGTCAGCTTGGCGAGGCCCGGCGCGTCCTCGTGCTTCAGCATGACGAGCTGCTCGAAGTCGTCGACCAGCCGCTCGAACACGGACGGCGGCAGATAGACGCCGGTAGCCTGCGGATAGTCCTGGTAGACCACCGGAATGTGCGGCCCCAGCGCTTCGAAGACCTGCGCATAGTAGTTGTAGATTCCGTCGTCGCCCTTGAGCCCCGGAGGCGGCGCCACCATCACGCCCGCCGCGCCGGCCACCATCACCTCGTGGCCCAGCCGCCGCACGTTCTCGAGGCCGGCATGGCTCACGCCGACGATCACCTGGCGGTCGCCGGCACGGGAGATCACCCGCTTCACCACCTCGATCGATTCCTCGGCCGCGAGCTTGTGCGCCTCTCCCATCATGCCGAGCAGCGTGAAGCCATGCACACCGCTGCGAATGTAGAAATCGGTGAGCGTGTCGACGCTCTGCAGGTCGAGCGCGCCGTCGTCGGTGAACGGCGTGGCGGCGATGATGTAGACGCCCCGCGCCTTTTCGGTGAGTTTTGTAGTCATGTCCTGATCATGCCAGTCTGAAGCGCAAAGGGTAAGGGACCGATGAGCACCACCACCACTCGCATCGCAAACCTCGATCACGTCGTCGCCTGGGACGAATCCGAGCAGCGGCACGTCTATCTCGACGGCGCCGACCTCGTGTTCAGGGGCAACGAGCTCGTCCATGTCGGCCCCGGCTACGCCGATCCGGTCGACAGCACGATCGACGGCAAGGGCTTCATGGCGATCCCCGGCTTCGTCAACGTGCACTCCCATCCCTTCTCGGAGCCTGCCAACAAGGGCCTCACCGAGGAGTACGGCTCGGACAAGCTCGGCCAGAGCTCGCTTTACGAATACCTCACCGTCTACGGCCTCGATCCCGAGGATGCCGGCCCGTCGACGCAGGTAGCGATGTCGGAGCTGCTGAAGAGCGGCGTCACCACCATCACCGACTTGTCGATGGCGCGCGACGGCTGGGTCGACCAACTCGCCGGGACCGGCATTCGCGCGGTCGTCTGCCCGATGATGCGGCAGGGCGTGTGGTTCACGAAGAACGGCCACACCGTCGACTACGCCTGGGACGAGAAGGCCGGCGAGAAAGCCTTCATGGCCTCGATGAAGACCATCGACGCGGCGCTGAAGCACCCGAGCGGCCGCGTCGGGGCGATGGCGGGCCCGGCCCAGATCGACACCTGCCGCGAGGGCTTCTTCCGCGAGGCCCTGCAGGAGGCCAGGAAGCGCGGCATCCCGATGCAGACCCATGCCTGCCAGGCGGTCGTCGAGTTCTATGAAATGGTCCGCCGCCACGGCAAGACCCCGATCGAATGGCTCGAGTCGATCGGCGTGCTCGGGCCCGACCTGGTGATCGGTCACGGCATCTTCCTCAACGACCATCCGCAGATCCACCATCCGCACGCCAACGACTTCGAGCGGCTGCGCGATTCGGGCGCCGCTGTCGCGCACTGCCCGACCGTGTTCGCCCGCCGCGCCATGGTGATGAACTCGATCGGCCGCTACATGAACGCCGGCATCACGGTCGGGATCGGCACCGACACCTTCCCGCACAACATGGTCGATGAGATCCGGCTGGTCTGCTACGCCGCGCGTATCTTCACCGGCAACTACAAGATGGGCACCACCCGCCACGCCTTCGAGGCGGCGACGATCGGCGGCGCGAAGATCCTGCGCCGCCCCGATCTCGGCCGGCTGGCGCCCGGCGCCAAGGCCGACTTCTCGCTGGTCGACATGAGCCATCCCTACATGCAGCCGAGCCACGAGCCCGTGCGCAGCCTGATCTATTCGGCGAGCGAGCGCGCCATCCGGCACGTCTTCGTCGACGGCAAGCCAGTGGTGAAGGACGGCAAGGTCCTGACCATCGACGTCGAGGCCGCCACCGCCGGCCTGATCGAGGGCCAGCGCAAGCGCCTCAAGACCGTCAGTCAGCGCGACTGGGCCGGCCGAGACGCCGACGCCCTGTCCCCGCCGGTCTACGCCAGGAAGGACCGTCTGCCGCAGAGCCGGCCGGTCAACTAGCGCGACGTTGCCGTTCGTTGAATCGTCCTTGCCGGGAGTCCACGAGAGTCCACTCCCTTGTGGACTCCCAAGCCCTTGGCGCATCGGTGTTTTCGCCCGGGAGTCCACGAATCCACCGCCTTCCGCCTCCGCGAAAAAACACCTCCTCATGGGTCCGCGCCACCGTGGCGCTCGGAAATCATGAGCGCCACGGGAGTGGCGCGGTCCGATGAGGAAGATCATGCGCGCGAGTCTGCATCACTGCAGCTCGAACACCTATTATGGACAATGGCTCGTCGATTCAGTGGGCTTTAGGCGCTTCCAACCAGGGGCCAATGCCCATAATGGACACGGCGCGAGTGCCGGATTCGCCGCTGCTGACGCTGGTGGGCGCGATTTCCTGGGAAATCGCGGGCCGGCGCGCAGGAAATTTACATTTGGAGCAAAAGAAAACCCGCGCGGTGATCGTGCTCTTCCTGCTTTTCCACCACTCCTGAGCGTCACGCACCCGGGATGCCTGCGGTCGTCGAGTACTCGAAATGCAGCGGCTGCTCGGGATGCACCAGGGCGTAGGCCGAGCGCGCGGCGATCGCGGCCTCGGCGAAGCCGGTCAGGATCAGCTTCAGCTTGCCGGGATAGGTGACGACGTCGCCGACCGCGAAGATGCCGGGCTTGCTGGTCCCGGCGGTCGCCGGATCGACCGTGATCTGATTGCGCTCCAGCGCCAGCCCCCAGCCGGCGATCGGGCCGAGCGACATCGACAGGCCGAAGAACGGCAGCAGGACATCCGCGGGAATTTTCTTTTCGGCGCCGTCCAAAGTCGTGACGTTGACTGCGGAGAGCTGCCCGTCAGCCCCGTCGAGGCCGTGGAGCTGGTACGGCACGACCATCTCGACCTTGCCGGCCTTGGCGAGCGCGTGCAGCCGCGCTTCGCTCTCTGGTGCGGCGCGGAACTTGTTGCGGCGATGGATGACGGCGACGTGCGCGGCGACCTCCGACAGGGACAGCGCCCAGTCGACCGCCGAATCGCCGCCGCCGGCGATGACGATGCGCTTGCCGCGAAACGCCTCGCGCTGGGTCACATAGTAGAAGACGCTCTTGCCCTCGAAGGCCTCGATCCCGTCGAGCGGCGGCCGGTTGGGACCGAACGCGCCGACGCCGGCGGCGATGATGACCGCCCGCGCCTCGATCACCGTGCCCTTCGAGGTGGTGAGCTTCCATCCGCCCGCCTGACCCTCGAGCGCCTGGACCTGCTCGCCGAGGTGATAGACCGGCTTGAACGGCGCGGCCTGCACCTTGAGTCGGCCCACCAGCTCGGTGGCG
>JAFEFF010000092.1 GCA_018240745.1 Pseudomonadota bacterium | reverse complement strand
TTCCGTGTCGAGATCGTGTCGGCTGCGTTCGAAGGCAAGAACCGGGTGGCGCGGCAGCGCCTCGTCTACGAGGCCTTGAAGGACGAATTCGCCGCCGGCCTGCACGCCCTCGCGCTGACGACGCTGACGCCGGCCGAGGATTCATCGGACCGCGCGCATCCTGCGCGCTCATGACCGCGCAGGATGCGCGCGGTCCGATGAATCAGCCGTCGAGCTCGATTTCCTTGTTCTTTGCGGCTTCGCGCACCGCCTCGGCATCGGGGCCGGTGTAGAACTGCGGGACCCAGCGCTTTGTCACCTCGCCGTCCGATGCCCAGGCGTGGCAGTTGTCGATCATGTGCGGCTTGCGTTGCGGCTTCGACGGATCGTGCGGCCTGGGCGGCTTGCCGATCTTGATGCGATGCGCCGTCTGCAGCTCGTTGACCTTCTTCGAGCCCGCGGTCTGGAACGCCGTCGTCGCCACCGGTCCCAGCAGCTCGACGAGATGCGTGCAGCCATGCACGCCGCCCAGTCGCTCGCGCACCGCCTTGTTGAAGCCGGCGCCGATCCGCAGCCCGATCAGCTTCTTGAAGTTGAGCGTGATGTCGCCGCAGATGCGATAGGGCGAACTGTCGGTCACCGCCTCGACTTCGACGATGGTGAAGCGGTGGTCGAGCGTCACGCGGATCGACATGTCGTGCACATGGTCGCCGGGCTTGAGCGGCCCGCGCCATTCGTTGGCATGCTCGTAGGTCTTCTCGTCGGTGATTCGGCCCTCGATGTCGAACAGTCCGTCGTCGCGGTAGAAGCCCTGGCAGGTGACCTTGCGCGTGTGCAGATGCTGTCGCCCAACCGGCGGCGAAAGCGGCATTGTGGAACCCTCTCGGAAAGCAGTCAGATTTTGGCGGCCTGTATGGCGGCCGGCGGCACGATGCGCAACTCGGCGATTCGGGTGCCCTCGCGCTTCAGAATTTCAAACCGGAAGCCGTAAAATGCATAAACCTGACCCACTTCGGGGATCCGCCGGGCCTCGTGCAGCACCAGGCCGGCGATCGTGATCGCCACGTCTTCGGGCAGCTGCCAGCCGAACTCGCGGTTGAGGTCGTGGATGGGCACGTCGCCCCGGCAAAGCAGGCTGCCATCCTCGCGCTGGACCACGCCGCGCCGGATCGCGTCGTGCTCGTCCTCGATGTCGCCGACGATCTCCTCGATGATGTCCTCGAGGGTGACGATGCCGCGCAATGCGCCGTACTCGTCGACCACGATGGCGAAGTGCTCGTGGCGCTCGCGGAACGCCTCGAGCTGGTCGAACAGCACCGTCGATTCCGGGATGAACCAGGGCGGCGTCATGACCTCCTCGATCTTGACCCCGGCCGGCCCGCCGGCGGCGCGCACCGCGCGGAACAGGTCCTTGGCGTGCATCACGCCGATCACGTTGTCGGGCTGGCCGCGATAGAGCGGGATGCGCGTGTAGGGTGCCTCCAGCATCTGCGCCACGATCGAATCGTTGGGATCGTCGGCGTCGATCAGCGCGACGTTGCCGCGATGGGTCATGACGTCGCCGACCGTGCGGTCGCCGAGATCGAGCACCGAGCGCAGCATCGCCTTCTCGGCCGGCGCGTCCTCGTCGGTGTTGCCCGCGCCATGCATCTCGATCGCGCCGCGCAGCAACTCGGCATGCTCCTCGGCGTTGGGGATGCGGTCGACCTTCACACCCATGCCGGCCAGGAAGAGCCGGCTGATCCAGGCGACGGCGCGTGCGGCCGGTCCCAGCAGCGTCAGGCTGAACAGCATCGACGGTGCCAGCGCCAGCGCCATGCGGTCGGCGCGCAGCAACGCCCAGGTCTTGGGCATCACCTCGGCGAACACGACCACGAGGATGCCGACGATCACCGTTGCATAGACGACGCCCGCAGCGCCGAAGATCGCCGTCAGCACCGCGGTGGTGAGCGAGGCCGACAGGATGTTCATCACGCTGTTGCCCAGCAGCACGGCGCTCACCGCCTCGTCCTTGCGCGCGAGCAGGCGGTTGACCATCGCGGCGCGTTTGTTGCCCTGCTGGGCCAGCCGATGCATGCGCGGCGGCGAGGCGCCGGTGATCGCGGTCTCCGCCGCCGACATGTAGGCGCCGAGCGCCAGGCACAGCACGACCGCCGGGGCCGCGGCCCAGAGCGGCAGGTGGAGCGCGATGTCGTGTTCCATGGGAATGCTAGGCGGCGATCGCCCGGTCGAGCAGGCCGTGCAGCGCGGTCTCGTCGACCTGACGGGTCACGAAGGCCTTTCCGATGCCGCGCGCCAGGACGAAGGTGAGCCGGCCCGCTTCGGCCTTCTTGTCGCCGCGCATGTGCTCGATCAGTCGCGCAGCATCCCAGGCGCGGCGGTTGTCGCCGCCGATGCCGCGCAGCCGGACCGGCAGGCCGACCGCCGCCAGATGCTTGCGCACGCGCACCGCATCCTCGGGCGGGCAGAGGCCGAGCTGCGCCGAGAGGTCGAAGGCGAGCGCCATGCCGGCGCCGACCGCCTCGCCATGCAGCAGGTCGGGCCCGAAGCCGGTCTCGGCCTCGAGCGCGTGGCCGAAGGTATGGCCGAGATTGAGCAGGGCACGCAGGTCGGTGGTCTCGCGCTCGTCGGCGGCGACGATGCGGGCCTTGGCGCGGCAGCTCTGCTCGATCGCGTAGGTGCGCTTGGTGGCGTCGCCGGCGAGCACCGCATCGCCGTTCTGCTCGCACCATGCCCAGAAGCCAGGGTCGTCGATCAGCCCGTATTTCGCGACCTCGGCATAGCCTGCCAACAGCTCCCGCCGGGGCAGGGTGTCGAGCACGTCGGTGTCGGCGAGCACCAGCCGCGGCTGGTAGAAGGCGCCGATCAGGTTCTTGCCGTGGCGCATGTTGATGCCGGTCTTGCCGCCGACCGAGGAATCGACCTGCGCCAGCAAGGTCGTCGGGATCTGCAGGAAGTCGACGCCGCGCAGGAGCGTCGCCGCCGCAAAACCGGTGAGATCGCCGACCACGCCGCCGCCCAGCGCGACCAGCGTCGTCTTGCGGTCCGGCCGCTGGTCGAGCAGCGCGTTCAGCAGCTCGCCGAACGATGCGAACGACTTGCTGCTCTCGCCGGCCGGCAGGACGGCGAGGGTTGCGGTGATGCCGGCGTTCTTGAAGGAGTGATAGACTCGCGCGCCATAGAGCGGCGCCACGGTCTCGTCGGTCACAACAATGACTCGCGGTGACCGCAGGAGGCCCGCGCTAAGTTCGCCCGCGCGATCGATCAGGGCGGGGCCGATCACGATATCGTAGCTGCGCCCGGCAAGACTGACGGCCACCGTGCTCATGCCGTCGCTCCTTCGGGCTGCGGCTCGAGGTGCCGGCGCAAGGCCTCCAGCACCTGATCGGTCGTGACGTCGGCAGGCTGGGCCGTCGAGTCCACCACGATGTCGGCTTCGGCATAGACGGGGTAACGCTGGTTCATCAGACGCTCGAGGATTTCCTTCGGATTGCCCTGGCGCAGCAACGGCCGATGGGTGCGCTTCTTCACGCGGTCGTACAGCACCTCGAGGTCGGCGCGCAGCCAGACGGTGATGGCGTAGGCACGCATCAGCGCCCGTGTTTCGGCGTCCATGTAGGCGCCGCCGCCGGTCGACAGGACGTGTGCAGGACCGGCCAGCAGCCGGGAGATCACGCGGCGCTCGCCGGCGCGGAACTCCGCCTCGCCGAAGCGCTCGAAGAACTCCGAGATCGAGCAGCCGGCCGCGCGCTCGATCTCGTCGTCGGCATCGACGAACGGCAGGCCGAGCCGGAGCGCCAGCCGCTTGCCGATCGCGCTCTTGCCGGCGCCCATCAGCCCGACGAGGGCCACCGTGCGCGGCACTGAAAGAGGAGGAGAGGAGTCCATGGGGGCCTTGAGTCCTTGCATGTCGCTTATTCCGCCGCCCGATTCAAGCGAGCGGCTCGCGGGGATCGCCGCCACGATTGCCGCCTTTGGGGAGGACGGGTAGTTTGCGCCGCGTGCCCCTCTTCCGCTCCAGAACCCAGCTTCCGACCTTCCGATTGGGGCCGTTCCTGATCTTCCTGGTGATCTGCGTCGTTGCCCTCGGGGTCGCGGCGCTGGCGATCTTCGAGCCGCGTCCACCGGTGAAGCATTTCGAGGTGCCGGTGCCCAGTGAACGCTTTTCGCGCTAACCTTTTCGCCCTGACGATCCTTGCAGGCGCCGTGCCGGCGCTGGCCCAGACTCAGTTCGACGACTTTCCCACCGGATACCTGACGCCTGCGACCGGGGGCATGCCGCCCAACGCCTGGGAAGGCACGCCGCTCGGCACCGCCAAGCGCCTGGTCTCGGCGTTGCCCGCCGCGCCGCGCAGCCGGGCCCTGCGCGACCTGCAGTTCAAGGTGATGGTGAGCGAGCTGGTGACGCCCGCCCCCGACAACAGCCCGCCGCCCACCCTGTTCGCGCGCAAGGTCGAGAAGCTCGCCGCCATGGGCGAGGGCGAGAACCTCAACGAGATGGTGCGGGCCGCCGGCGGCTACGACGATCCGGCGATCGCCGCCACGACGGTCAATGCGCTGATGATGTCGGGCGAGAAGGCGGGAGCCTGTGCCATCGCGCGGGCCCATCCGATGGCCGAGCCGTTCGGCAAACGGGCGCTGGCGGCCTGCGACGGCGAGACCCAGGGGCTGGGCACCCTGCTCGACGGTCCGGCGATGATCTCGCTCGATCTGTCGCACACCCGCCTGCCGCCGTCGGTGCTCGCCTCGACCCAGCCGCCAATGATGCGCGCGCTGGTCGCCAATCGGACACTGCCGCTGGCGACGCGCATCGAGGTCGCCGAGCGCGGCGAAGGCGGGGCGATCATCGAGGCGACGCGGCTCAGCGACCTCTACAAGGAGGCGATCCGCGACGGCGTGGCGCTGCCGGCGCCGGTGGCGCGGCGGGCGCGGCTCGTGGCGGCGGTGAGCAATGCCACCAACGCCGCGGAGATCATGCAGTCGATCACCGCGGTCTATACCGAGACGCGCGGCAGCCCGTTGTTCCCGACCATCGCCCGCGCGACCGCGCAGGGCCTGCTGCGGCTCGACCCGCGGCCGGAGTTCTCCAACATCGCGCTGGAGGCGATCCGCGGCTTCCTCCTCTTGGGCGACAAGCGGCGCACGGAGGCATGGATCAAGCTCGCGATCGACGCCGCGAAGAACAATCCCGGCACGCTCAACGCGCTCGACCATCTGCTGCCGCTGGCGGCGATCGCCGGCATCGAGAATCCCACCACCCTGCCGACGGGCGCGGTCGATCGCTGGTACGCCGTGCTGCAGCAGGGCGATCCGGGCCGCGCGGCGGTGCGCGGCAACCTGATGCTCGAGTTGTTCCGCGCCACCGGAATCAACATCCCGCCCGGCACGACGAAGGCGCCCGAGCAGGCGGCCGGCGGCCGGCCGGTCGCCAACCAAACCTTGCAGGCGCTGCAGTCCGCGGCGAACGGGCATCGCCGTGCCGAAACGGCGCTGCTGGCGTCGGTTGCGCTCGGCGAGTCGTCGTTGGGCGACCTTGCGCCGTCCTCGGCGGGCTACATCGTGCGCTGCCTGCGTGCTGTCGGCGAGGACGAGGCGGCGCGCCTGTTCGCGATCGAAGTGGCGATCGCCTACGGCCTGTGAAGAGGAAGCAGCCCGCCAGGAGACCGCCGGTCGAGCGGTCACGCGAGGTCGAAGCGTTCCTCGAGATGCTGCAGGCCGAGCGCGGCGCGGCGCAGAACACGCTCGATGCCTACGGCCGCGACCTCGACGACCTGCAGGCGTTCCTCGCGCGCCGCAGGCAGAAACCGGCGGCGGCCGGCACGCCGGCGCTGCGCGCCTATCTGAAGGCGCTCGACTATGTCGGCATGACGCCGCGCACCGTGGCGCGCCGGCTGTCGGTGCTGCGGCAGTTCTATCGCTTCCTGCTGGCCGAGCGGATGCGCGACGACGATCCGGCGAGCACGCTCGATTCGCCCAAGCTCGGCCGGCCGCTGCCCAAGGTGTTGACGCGCGTCGAGGTCGACCGACTGATCGAGGCGGCACAGGCCCGTGCCAAGCCCGGGGGCAGCGATGGCGGGCGCATGGAGACACTGCTCGAGATCCTCTACGGCTCGGGTCTGCGTGTCTCCGAGCTGGTCGGCCTGCCAGTCGGCGCGGCCGAGCGCGATCCGACCATGCTGCTGGTGCGCGGCAAGGGCAGCAAGGAGCGCCAGGTGCCCTTGTCGGATCCGGCGCGCGCGGCGATCGCCAAGTGGCTGCGTACGCGGTCGGCCGCGCTCGGCGAGGAGAAGTCGCGCTACCTCTTCCCGTCGCGCGGCCGCGAGGGCCATCTGACTCGCCAGCGCTTCGCGCAGCTCCTGAAGGAGGCGGCGCTGGCAGCGGGCATCGATCCGGTGCGCGTGTCGCCGCACGTGCTGCGCCATGCCTTCGCCAGCCACCTGCTCGAGGCGGGCGCGGACCTGCGCAGTGTGCAGCTGATGCTGGGTCATGCCGACATCGCGACGACCCAGATCTACACGCACGTCGTGCCGGAGAAGTTGCGCGCCCTGGTCGAGGATCACCATCCGCTGGCCAGGCGCCGGCGCCGGCCGGTTGACAGAGGGCGGGAGCCGGGCGAGACCTGAGCCCCCCATGACGACGTATCTCGATTTCGAGAAGCCGATCGCGGAGCTCGAAAGCAAGATTGCCGAGCTCAGGCACCTGCCGAACTCGGCCGATGTCGACATCGCCGACGAGGTGATGCGGTTGCAGGACAAGGTGCAGAAGCTGCTGCGCCAGACCTATGCCAAGCTGACACCGTGGCAACGGGTGCTGGTGGCGCGCCATGTCGAGCGCCCGCACGCCCAGCGCTACATCGACCGGCTGATCACCGACTATACGCCGCTGGCGGGCGACCGGGCGTTCGCGGAGGACTTCGCCGTGGTCGGCGGGCTCGGGCGGCTCGACGGCCGCAGCGTGGTGGTGATCGGCCAGGAGAAGGGCGACGACACCGATTCGCGGATCAAGCACAATTTCGGCATGGCGCGGCCGGAGGGCTATCGCAAGGCGCAGCGCCTGATGAAGCTCGCCGACCGCTTCAGGCTGCCGGTGGTCACTTTCGTCGACACGCCGGGGGCCTATCCCGGCCTCGATGCCGAAGCGCGCGGCCAGGCGGAGGCGATCGCTTCCTCGATCGACACCTGCCTGGCGATCGGCGTGCCGCTGGTCAGCGTGGTGATCGGCGAGGGCGGCTCGGGCGGCGCGCTGGCGATCGCGTCGGCGGACAAGGTGTTCATGCTCGAGAACTCCGTCTACTCGGTGATCACGCCCGAGGGTTGCGCCTCGATCCTGTGGCGCTCCAACGCCCAGGCGCAGGAGGCCGCCGAGGCGATGAAGGTGACCGCGCCGGATCTCAAGAAGCTCGAGGTGATCGACGACGTCATCCCGGAGCCGATGGGCGGTGCCCATCGCGCGCCCGACGAGGCGATCGATTCGGTGGGCAAGGTCGTCTCCGACGCGCTGGCCCAACTCGGCAACCTCGACCCCGACACGCTGCGCCGCCAGCGCCAGGACAAGTTCCTCGCCATGGGCAAGAAGGGGCTTTGACCGGCCTCGCCATTCATGGGGAGGAGCATGAGCTTGCGTCTCAGCGTGCTCGACCAGTCGCCGATTCGCAAGGGCGGCACGGCGGCCGATGCGGTGCGCGAGACACTCGAGCTGGCGCAGCTCTGCGATCGCCTCGGCTATCGCCGCTACTGGCTGGCCGAGCATCACAGCAGCGAGGCGCTGGCGGGCTCGACGCCCGAAGTATTGATCAGCCGCGTCGCCGGCCTGACCGAGCGAATGAAGATCGGCTCGGGCGGCGTGATGCTGCCGCACTACAGCGCGCTCAAGGTCGCCGAGAACTTCCGCATGCTGGAGACGCTGTTCCCCGGCCGCATCGATCTCGGCATCGGCCGCGCGCCGGGCAGCGACCAGCGCACGATGAGCGTGCTGGCCGCCGGCAAGCCCAACTGGAACGACCCGTCCGACTATCCCGTGCAGGTGCGCGACCTGATGGCGTGGCTGCACGATGCGCTGCCCGACAGGCATGCGGCGGTCGGCATCACCGCTCAGCCGGTCGGCAGCACCGCGCCCGACATCTGGCTGCTCGGCTCCAGCGATGAGAGTGCGGCGCTGGCCGCGCACTTCGGACTTCCCTTCTGCTTCGCTCATTTCATCAATCCCGACGGCGGCGACGGCGTCACCCGCGCCTACCGCGCCCACTTCCGGCCCTCGGCGCTCTATCCCGAGCCTCGGGCGATGATGGCCATGGGAGTCATGTGCGCCGATTCGGACGAGGAGGCCGACCTCCTGTCCAAGAGCCGCGAGCTGTGGGCGATGCGGCTTCGCACCCAGAACGAGCCCGGCCCGTTTCCCCCGGTCGAGGAGGCGCTGGAAGCGGAGAGGGATCCCCGCACCAGGAGCTTCATGCAGGCGATGCGCCGCCGTGCCGTCACCGGCTCGCCCAGGACCGTGCGCGCCGGCATCGAGGACCATGCGACCCGCTACCAGGTCGAGGAGATCATGCTGGTGACGATCTGCTTCGACTTCGCCAAGCGCAAACGCTCCTACGAGCTGATCGCCGCCGAGTTCGACTTGAAGCGCGAAGTCGCGGGCGTCGGGACGACGGGAGGCTAGAGGCCGGCCAGGGGGAAGCCGCCGACCTTGGCGTTGTGGGGGCGGCGGCGTTCGATGAAGCGGCGGGCCTCCTCGCGC
>JAFEFF010000091.1 GCA_018240745.1 Pseudomonadota bacterium | reverse complement strand
CCGACATGCCGGCGCCCGAGAGATAGAGCGCCTCGAAGCCCGCCTGCCTGGCCTGCAGCGCGGCCATTCCGTTGTGCGTGCCGGGCATCTGCAGGATGCCGGGCCGCTCGAGCAGCGCGCGGAAGCGTGCGCCGGCCGAAACGGCCGGCAGGTTCTCGGCGACGAGATACGGCATTGGTCTCCTCCTTCAGCCGGGCTTCAGCTTGCTTTTCTGGCGGCTCTGCCATCCCACGAGCAGACCGGCGGCGATGATCACCGCGCTGCCGAGCCAGGTGTAGACATCGGGAATCTCCGCGAACATCAGGTAGCCGATCACGACGGAGCCGATCATCTGCGTGTAGTTCAAGGGCGCGATCAGGTTGGCCGGCGCGTAGCTGAAGGCCCGCGCCACGCAGTAATGGCCCAAGCCGCCGGAGATGCCGAGCGACACCATCATCGCCAGGTCGCGCCAGTTACCCGGCGTCCGCCAATGGAACGGCACGAGGAACGACGTCGCCAGCGTGCAGCCGAGCGCGCAATAGAAGGCCGTGGTCGCGGGCGGATCGACGGCGGTGACCCGCCGGACGACGATCTGGTAGACCGCGTAGAATATGGCGCTCGCGAGCATCATCAGCGACGCCCACTGGAAGACCGAGCTGCCGGGGCGGATGACGATCATCACGCCGGCAAACCCGATCACGACCGACGCCAGCCTCACGAAGGTGATGCGCTCGCCGAGCAGCGGCCAGGCGAGGACGGTCACGGCGAGCGGCGAGACGAAGGAGATGGCGATCGCCTCCGTGACGCCGACGTACTTCGCCGAGCTGAAGAAGAACAGCGTCGAGCCCAGCAGACCGGCCGAGCAGATCGCCTGCTGCACCGGCGCCCGGGTGCGCAGGAGCGCAAGACCGCGACGCGGCAGGAAGACGATGCACATCAGGACGAGGTGCACGGCGAGCCGGACCCACACGACTTCCTGGAAGGGATAGATGCCGGTCAGCAGCTTCACGAACGCGTTCTGCACCGGGAAGAGGGCGCAGGCGATGCACATGAACAGGATGCCGAGCCACGGACGATTCTGCCGCTCGGCTACCCTGCTCGCCCGTCCCTCCGCCACTAGGGCAGCCGGCACGTCACTCTATCCGCGTAGACTGGATGACCGGGCACGAACTCCGATTTGCGGGTTGGATGCTTGTCGAGCGCGCAGCCCTTCGACAACGACTCCTTGTCGACCACGACCCGCATGAAGTCCTCGGGATCGTAGGTCGTGATCGAAAAACTCTTCACCGGCTTGGGTAACTCGAAACGCATCGTGTAGACGAGATTGCGCGGGCTGTGCGCGGTTGGCTCGGGCGGCAGGGTCGCACGCTTGTTCTCCGGCATCTGCATGCCGTCGCCCGCGGTGCGGTCCCACTCCGGCGGATTGAAAGTCGCCGGATCGTCGATGCGCGCGGCGAACGCCGGATTCTTCGGCGGATGGAAGTCCGCGCCACCGGTATTGAACCACGTCAGGAAGCCGGCCTTGCGGAACCCCGGCATGGTATCGCGGATCAGCAGCCGGATCTCCTCGTCGGAGAACCTGCCGTCCTTGTCCTCGTCGATTGCCGGAATCTCGTCCTCGCTGGCATGCGGGTCGAATTTCCAGACGATCTCGACATGGGTGTAGGCGCCATTGCCCTCGATGGCGCGCACCATCTGCGAAATGACGATGTGGGGATGAGCCAGGACCGTCGCCGGCGCGAGCGCCGCGATGACCGCCATTGCAACGAGCTTCATGCCTTTACCTGACGCGGCCTGCCATCGTCGTCGATGGCCACGAATACGAAGGTGCCGTGCGTCACCTGAATGGGTGTCGGATCGAGGCGCCGCTGCACCACGGTCTCGAGGTCGATGGTGATCGAGGTGCGGCCGATCCTGCTCACCTCGCCGTAGATCGACACGAGATCGCCGACCTTGATCGGCTGCACGAACGTCATGGCGGTGATCGCCACCGTCGCCACCCGGCCGTGCGCCACACGCGACGCCAGGGTACCGCCGGCAATATCCATCTGCGACAGCACCCAGCCGCCGAAAATGTCGCCATTTCCGTTCATGTCGGCCGGCTGGGGCACCGTGCGGATGATCGGGTCGCGCGGCGATTCGGGCATGAGTTCCCCACTGGATGTGGTTGATTTTCGAGCATTTTCCTACCATATCCGAGGCTAGAGCGGCCATCGGCGTCATCCCCTCACCGCCGCCGACGAAGACAAAGAACCATGGCAAAGAACAACGGCGACCTGTTCGAACGGTCCGGCGGCAAGCGCAGCGCCTCGAAGGACAATTCCTATACCGCGCGCGATATCGAGGTGCTGGAGGGTCTGGAGCCTGTCCGCAAGCGCCCCGGCATGTATATCGGCGGCACCGACGAGCGGGCGATGCACCATCTCGTCGCCGAGGTGCTGGACAACGCCATGGACGAGGCCGTGGCCGGCCACGCCGACACTATCCATGTCGAAGTGCTGCCCGGGAACAAGGTCGCGATCCGCGACAATGGCCGCGGTATCCCGGTCGACCCGCATCCCAAGTACAAGAACAAGTCGGCGCTGGAGGTCATCCTCACGACGCTCCATTCCGGCGGCAAGTTCAACAACAAGGTCTACGCGACCTCGGGCGGCCTGCACGGCGTCGGCGTCTCGGTCGTGAATGCGCTGTCCGACGAGTTGATCGTCGAGGTGGCGCGCGACCGGCAGTCCTGGATCCAGACCTTCTCGCGCGGCAAGCCGGCTTCGAAGCTGAAGTCCGCCGGCCCCGCCCCCAACCGGCGCGGCACGACCGTCACCTTCCACCCGGACCCCGAGATCTTCGGCAAGACGCAATTCCAGCCCGAGCGGCTCTACCGCATGGCGCGCTCGAAGGCCTACCTGTTTCGGGGCGTCGAGATCCGTTGGCGTTGCGACAGAGCTCTGCTGCCGAAGGACGGCTCGATCCCCGAGGAGGAATCGTTCCACTTCGAGGGCGGCCTCAAGGATTACCTCGTCTCCGAGATCGGCCAGCGCCCGACCGTGGTGCCGCAACCCTTCGCCGGCGAGGCGAGGAGCGAGACCAACGGCACGGCCGGCGGCAAGGTCGAATGGGCGGTGTGGTGGCCCAACGACGAGGAAGGCTTCGTTCGCTCTTATTGCAACACCGTGCCGACCGTCGAGGGTGGCACGCACGAGTCGGGCTTCCGCAGCGCCCTCGTGCGCGGCCTGAAGCGCTATGCTGATCTCACGGGCAACCGCAAGGGCTCGATCATCACCGCCGACGACGTGATCGACGGCGCCGCAGGCCTGGTCTCGGTGTTCATCGAGCAGCCTCAGTTCCAGGGCCAGACCAAGGAGAAGCTGGTCTCGGTCGAGGCGACCAAGCTGGTCGAGTCCATCATCGGCGACAACTTCGAGCATTGGCTGACCGGCGACAAGGAAGCCGGCACCGCCCTGCTCGAGCACGTCGTCGCCAAGGCCGAGGAGCGCGTCCGGCGCAAGCAGGACCGCGAGCAGCAGCGCAAGACGGCGACGCGCAAGCTGCGCCTGCCCGGCAAGCTCGCCGACTGCAGCAACACCGCGGCCGAAGGTACCGAGATCTTCCTGGTCGAGGGCGACTCGGCCGGCGGCTCGGCCAAGGCCGCGCGAAACCGCGAGACCCAGGCGATCCTGCCGCTGCGCGGCAAGATACTGAACGTGGCCTCGGCCTCGGCCGACAAGCTGCGCGAGAACCAGGAAGTGCAGGACCTGATCCAGGCGCTGGGCTGCGGAACCGGCACGCATTACAACGACGAGCGCCTGCGCTACGAGCGCGTGATCATCATGACCGACGCCGACGTCGACGGCGCGCACATCGCTTCACTGCTGATGACGTTCTTCTATCGCGAGATGCCGAAGCTGATCGAGAACGGCCACCTCTTTCTCGCGCAGCCGCCCCTCTACCGCATCACCAAGGGCGGCAAGACCGAGTACGCCCAGGACGATGCGCAGAAGGACGAGCTGCTGCGGACCGCCTTCGGCGGCAAGGCCGATATCACGCGCTTCAAAGGCCTGGGCGAGATGCAGTCGGTGCATCTGCGCGAGACCACCATGGATCCGGCCAAGCGGATACTGCTCAAGGTCGACGTACCCACGGCGGCCGATACCGACACTCGGCGTGAAGCGATGCGCACACAGATTCTTGTCGAGGATTTGATGGGCCGGAAGCCCGAGAAGCGCTACGCTTTCATCCAGGAGAACGCCAAGTTCGCCCAGGACCTGGACGTTTAGACAAAGGACGAAGGCTATGCGTGCGCTCAAGACCATTCTGGCCGGTCTGATCGGCGTCTCTGCGCTGTCGGCAGCCGCTGGCGCAGCCACCTTGGGCGGCGTCAACTATGCCACGCAGTACGACTTCCGTGAGTTCTACAACGCGGTCGATGGCAAGTCCCTCCGGGTCGTGCTGGCCGGCGAGGCCTTCCCGGGTCTCTCGCCCGACGACGTCGCCGCCCGCCTGCTGCCGCAAATGCAGGCCAACAAGCCACGGCCGCCGCTCACCTTCACCTACTCCCTGCCGGCGGAGATGCCGCATCCGAACTACCGGATGGTGCTCGTGTTCAATGCCGCCAATGACCTCAGCGCCGATTCGGTCTGCGCAACCGGCAAGACACGCGTCCGCCCCGGAACGCCAGGCCGGATGACCGTCTTTGCGATCTACTGTCGCAACGACCTCGCGCTCTCCGAGCTGACCGGCTGGACCGACGCCTCGGGGCCGGACGATCCTCGCGTCGGCCAGCTGTTCAAGCAGGTCTTCGCCGAGCTGTTCAGCGAGGCCCTGGGGCTGCGCCCGCAATCGGGCACTGATATTCGCTAAATCGCAGCACTCCACAGCAGACTTCTGCTAACGAGGCGGCATGGGCTGGTACCATGCTGCCGATCTCCTGCTGTCGCGTCTCGATGCCGAGACGGCGCACGGGCTTGCCATCCGCGGCCTGAAGAGCGGCCTCGTCCCACGCGATCGGAAGCCCGATCCTCCATCGCTCGCGGTTCAGATATGGGGCCGCACGCTCGGCAACCCGATCGGCCTCGCGGCCGGCTTCGACAAGAATGCCGAAGTGCCAGACGCGCTGCTCGGCCTGGGTTTCGGCCTGGTCGAGGTCGGCAGCGTCACGCCCCGGCCGCAGGACGGCAACCCGCGGCCGCGGCTGTTCCGGCTTCCCGAGGACCGCGGCGTAATCAATCGCATGGGCTTCCCCGGACACGGTCTGGAGATTGCCCTCTCGAGGCTGAGAGGCAGGTCGCGGCACGGTTTCGTCGGCGTCAACGTCGGCGCCAACAAGGACAGCACTGACCGTGCGGCCGACTACGTAACCTGCGCCGCGGCGCTCGCACCCTATTCCGACTATCTGGTCTGCAACGTCTCGTCGCCGAACACTCCCGGGTTGCGCGATCTGCAGGGTCGCGCGCAGCTTGCCGACCTGCTGAAGCGGGTGCAGGACGCAATCGCGGCCAAGCCCGTGCCGCTCGTGGTCAAGATTGCGCCCGATGCGACGGACGACGACCTCGACGACATCGTCGCCGTCTGCCGCGATCTCAGGCTGGACGGCATCATCGTCGGCAACACGACGCTGTCGCGGCCTGCGTCGTTGCGCTCGGCTCGACGCAACGAGGCTGGTGGGCTGTCAGGCGAACCACTGACAAATCTGTCGACGGAGGTCCTGCGCAAGACCGCGCAACGCGTCGAGCGGCAATTCCCGCTGATCGGCACCGGTGGTGTCGGCTCGGGCGCGGGCGCCTACGCCAAGATCCGGGCGGGCGCGACCCTGGTGCAGCTCTACTCGATGCTGGTCTACGAGGGGCCGCCGCTGGTGCGGCGAATCAAGGACGAGCTGGCGACGCTGCTGGCCCGCGACGGCTTTACGTCCGTGGCGGCCGCAGTCGGTGCCGATCTCTGAACTAGGCCCAATAGCCGAAACAGAGGCCGGTGCCCGTCCCCGCGGGTGTACGATAGCCCGGCGTGTAGTGAACCCACTCGAGGTCGAGATGCTCGAGCGCGCCCGCCGCGCAGATCCAATTGCGAATCTCGGAGCTTCCCGAGTTGAGCTGCTGGCGCGGCAAGGACTGCAGCGCCTCGGCGTCTTTTTCGCGAAGCGCGCGAATGACCTCGTTGTCGAGGTCCTCGTCGATGGTGAAGTGACTGAGTCCGCCTGACGCGACGACCCCGACGCGAAGCTCCTCCGGATAGTCCTCCACCGCCCCTCGAATCGCCTGGCCGAGCTTGTAGCAGCGCCGCGGCGACGGCTGGTTCGGCGGGTAGTAGGTGTTGAGGAACACCGGCACGACGGGGATCGCGGCCCGGTCCATGATGCGCTTGTGGACGAAGGCAAACGCATGCCCTTCGCCTTCTCCTTCAGGCAGGGCATCGGCGGATGAAATGTCGAACTCGCGGTCGATCAGCGCGGCCGTGAGGTGACGGGCGAGCTTTGCATGGACCGGGTAGTGCCGTGTCTCGCGCTCTTCGTAGTAGCGAGCGGAGGCACGTTTGGCCCAGTCCGGCCGCCAGGCCACGTCGGGATCCGTCTTTCGCGTCGTGCGGTTCGGCACGTTGGCGATGGTGTCGCCACGATAGATCAACACGCTGGGCATGTTGGCGTCGTGATAGACCTCATGTTGGTCGTCACCGACGATGACCACCACATCGAGTTCCGCCGTCTTCAGCGCTTCCTGCAGGCGGCCGAGCGCCGCAGTCGCCGCGCCGTGTCGCTTGGCGTGCCTCGCCGGAGCAAGCTCAGCGCGTAGGGAAGGCGGCGCAACCGCGAGCAGATCGCCGTAGGTCGCGCGCGTCCCGTCCTTGTGAAGATGCGCGCGTTTGCGGTCGAGTTCTTCGAACAGCGGCCATTCCTCGGGGTCGACATTGAGCATCGGCGTATGCGACGTTCCGATTCCGAGGACGATCCGCGCCATCTCTCAATCCTCGAGGTACTGCCCCGCGTCGAATTTCACATAGGCCTCCTTCTCGTCGAACGCGACGCCGACCGGGTCCTTGCCGGCGGCGAGCGCCTCGAGCTGGCGTTGGAACATCTGGCGCAGCATGGCGACACCCTGGTCGGAGGACATCAGGTGCTCCTCCGAATGGAAGGTGATGGGTCCCTGCCCGACCTGCGCCTCGGTGTCGCCGGGAAATTTCTGATGCTCTTCGGGCGTGAGCTCGGCCCAGGTCTTGCCGTTGTAGCGCGACTTGAACTTGGCCAGCGCGCCCCTCTCCCTGACGCGGCCGGCGACGTAAATGCGATAGTGCGTGTCGTCGATCGGCACCGTCCAGCCGATCGATTCGACCATGCCGTACTGCGCGACCTGCGGGTTGGGGACCACGCGCAAGGTCGGCAGCACCGCCTCGGTGATGCGGCGGAACTTGCGGCCGTTCGGCCCCGGTCGCAGCGACGTGGCCTTAACGCCGATCGGGCCATATTCGAACTTCACCTTCGGGAAGGCCGCCATCTGCTCGACGAACTGCGGGCCGCTGAAGGCGCCATGCAGGATCGGCACGTGGTACGGATCGACCACGTTCTCGAAATGCTGCAACCAGTTGCAGGGCGCGATCTGGATGCCGCCGGTGCCGATGCTGGAATCGTCAGCCTCGACGAACTCGCCCGGCCCCATCACCTCGAGGCATTCGAAACGCGGCAGCACCGGCATCTTCTCCGGCGGGCCGAGATAGGCGAACACCAGGCCATACCGGTCCTGCGCCGGATACCACGGCTGGCGCACCCGCCCGCATTGCGGGCCGTTCGGCTCGGGCTCGGCCGGCATCTCCAAACACCGGCCTTCGACGTCGAACAGCCAGCCATGATAGCAGCAGCGGATGCCGCGCTCCTCGACCTTGCCGTAGTAGAGCGTCGTGCCGCGATGGCAGCAGCGCGGATAAACAAGGCCCGGCCGCCGCTCTCCGTCGCGGAACAGGATCAGCTCCTCGCCCAGGATCTTCACCGAGCGCGGCGTCGCACCGGCGTCGCTGCTGAGCCCGACCGGATGCCAGTAGCGGCGCAGCAGCTCGCCCATCGGCGTGCCGCGGCCGACTTCGGTGAGCCGCGCGTTGTAGGTGGGCGGCTTCAGCCCGTAGGCCGAGCCCGTGACGGTCGTGTTCCGCATGAAACCATTATATCCCAGAACCGCATCTCGCATATCGCCGTGCGGAGAGTGCGCGGCTGGAGTCGCGCGCCGCCACGACCTACAGTGTCACCGGAGGGAAACGTTGCCGCTCTGGATATCGATCACCATCGCCGCCGCGCTGTTTCAGAACATCCGCACGACGATGCAGCAGAAAATTCGCGGCATCCTGAGCGTCGACGGCGCCAACTTCGTCCGCTACCTCTACGGCGCGCCGCTGGCCCTCGGCATGCTGGCCTTCCTGGCGTGGGGCACCGGCCGCAGCGTGCCGCACATCCCGCTCGCCTTCCTCGGCCTGGTGACGATCGCGGGGCTCGGCCAGATCATCGCCACCTCGCTGATGATCCACGCCTTCTCGCTGCGCAACTACGCGGTCGGCACCGTTTACTCCAAGACCGAGACCCTGTTCGTGGCGCTCTACGCCACCTTCATCTCGGCCGAACCGCTGCATTTCTATTCCTGGATCGGCATCCTGATCTGCCTGTGCGGCGTCGCGATCCTGAGCGTACGCGGCTCGTTCGCCAACATCCGCACGGTGCTCGCCGACCTCACGCACAAGGGCGCGCTCTACGGCATCCTGTCCGGCCTGTTCTTCGCGGTGGCGGCCGGCACGATCCGCGAGGCCTCCAAGGAGCTGCCGGGCGGCGACTTCATGGTGCGCGGCATCACCACGCTCGCCTGCATGAACACGATCCAGATCGTGCTTATGGCGGCCTACCTCGCCTGGCGCGACAAGCCGCAGCTCGGCAAGGTGTGGTTCAACTGGCGCTCGTCGGTCTGGGTTGGCATCTTCAGCGTGCTCGGTTCGGCCGGCTGGGCGCTCGCCATGACGCTCGAGAACGCCGCTCTGGTGCGCGCGGTCGGCCAGATCGAGCTCGTGTTCACTTTCATCGCATCGCACGTCGTCCTCAAGGAGCGACCTTCCTCCGGCGAGTGGTTCGGCAGCCTCCTGGTGGTCGGCGGCGTGGTTCTTATCCTGATCGCGCGATGAATGTATGGGGGACCCATGACTGACGCCCATCCGCGGCCTCTCTCCGACGTTCGCGTCCTCGACTTCTCGACCACCATCGCCGGGCCTCATTGCGGCCGCCTGCTCGCCGACATGGGCGCCGACGTGATCAAGGTCGAATCGCCCGAGGGCGACCTGATGCGCAGCCGGCCGGTGCAGCGCCACGGCCAGGGCACGATGTTCGGCCAGCTCAACGCCGGCAAACGCTCGATCGTGCTCGACCTCAAGAAACCGGAGGCGATTGCCGCGGTGAAGAAGCTGGTCGCCAGGGTCGACATCGTGCTGGAGAACTACCGGCCCGGCGTGATGAAGCGGCTCGGCCTCGACTACGCCGAGCTCGCCAAGGTCAACCCGCGTCTCGTTTACGGCGCGATCTCCGGCTACGGCCAGACCGGCCCCGCCGCCGGCCGCCCGGCCTACGCGCCGGTGATCCACGCCTCGACCGGCTTCGACCGGGCGCATCTCTTCTACCAGCAGGGCCGCGAGCGGCCGGACAATTGCGGCATCTTCGTCGCCGACTACGCCTCGGGCGCCTACGCGCTGGGCGCGATCCTGGCCGCGCTGCATCAGCGCGACGTGACCGGCAAAGGCCAGATGGTCGACGTGTCGATGTTCGAGACGCTGGTCGGCATGTTGCTGGGCGAGGTCAATCGTGCGCAGTTCGATTTCGAGATGCCGTCGCGGCCGATGTACGGCCCGGTCGAGGCCAGGGATGGCTACGTCATGATCGCGACGGCGAGCGAGAAGACCTTCCAGGACATGGCGATCGCCGCCGGCCGGCGCGACTGGCTCAAGGATCCGCGCTTCGAGAAGTACCACGACCGCCGCATGAACTGGGATCAGTTCGTCGACGAGTTCGAGCGCTGGTCCAAGACACTCACCGTCAAGGAATGCATCGCCGCGCTGGAGAAGCACGGCGTGCCCTGCTCGGCCTATCTCACCGTCACCGAGGCGCTGCAGGACCCGCAGGTCGCCCACCGCGGCTCCCTGTGCGAGATCGAGGACAGTGCCGGCAAGTTCCTGTCGCCCGCGCCGCCCTTCCGCTTCTCCGGCTCCAGGCTGCAAAGCGGCCCGAAGGTCGCAAAGCTGGGCGAGGATACGGAGAGCGTGCTCGCGGAAGCCGGGCTCAGCGCCGACGAGATCGAGGCGCTGACACAGTGATCGATCCGAGGACGCCCATCCTGGTCGGCTGCGGCCAGATCACCGACACCACCGGCAAGCCGTCGAGCGAACGCTCGCGCGTCGCCTTCTGCGCGGAGGCGGCCAACCTGGCGCTCGAGGACACCAAGGCGGCGATCGGCGGCCATGCCCTGGGTCACGAGATCGATGCAATCGTGGTGATGGAGTTCTTCAGCGACATCAGCCCGCGCTTCGCCTCGCCGTTCGGCCGCTCGACCAATCCGC
The DNA here is from genome assembly GCA_018240745.1 of Pseudomonadota bacterium. Taxonomy (GTDB): domain Bacteria; phylum Pseudomonadota; class Alphaproteobacteria; order Reyranellales; family Reyranellaceae; genus Reyranella. Next base: position 6,209 of record JAFEFF010000091.1, on the reverse strand, counting down.
CCAAGAGCGTGGCCAGGCGGCTGCACGCCCATCCGCGACAGCTGCTCTACGCCCATTCGGGCGGCAACATGCCCCAGTACATGGTCAACCGCTTCGCCGAGGAGATCGCGCGTGGCGAGACCGACCTGGCCCTGATCTGCGGCGCCGAGCTGCTGCGCAGCACCCAGAACGCCCGTAAGGCCGGGATGGTGATCGACTGGAACGAGGATCCGGGCGGCGAGCCGGATCGCATCGGCGACAAGCGGTTCGGCTATTCCGACGAGGAGGCCCGCCATGAGCTGCGGGCGGCGATCCATTTCTATCCGCTGCTGGAGAATGCCATCCGCGCCGGCCTGAAGCGCAATGTGTCGACCCATATGCAGGCGATGGGCCGGCTGTTCGAGCGGCTGGCCAGGGTGGCGCACGACAATCCCCTGGCGACGCGGCGCGAGGGCTACAGCGCCGAACGATTGGCGACCATCTTCGACGACAATCGCTGGATCTGCTTCCCCTACCCGCGCCTGATGAATGCCAACGCGATCATCGACCAGGCGGCGGCCGTGCTGATCACCTCTGTCGGCAAGGCCCGCGAATGGGGCATCCCGCAGGACCGCTGGGTGTTCCTGCACGGCTGCGCCGACGGCACCGATACCTGGGTCGTCTCCGAGCGCGACCGACTCGACGCCTCACCCGCCATCAGAGGCTGCAATCGCCTGACCCTCGACATGGCCGGCAAGACGCTGGCCGACGTGGCGGCATTCGATCTCTACAGCTGCTTTCCGTCGGCCGTCGAGGTGGCGATGAAGGAGATCGGTCTCAGCGAGGACGATCCGCGGCCGATCAGCGTCACCGGCGGCCTGCCGTTCTTCGGCGGCCCGGGCAACAACTACGTCACCCATTCGATCGCCCAGATGATGAACGTGGTCCGCACCAAGCCCGGCTCGTTCGGCATGGTGACGGCCAACGGCATGTACCTGACCAAGCACTCCGCCGGTCTCTATTCCACCGCGCCGACCGAAGGCGCGTGGCGCCGCGAGGATCCGAAGAAACTGCAGGCCGAGCTCGATGCCGGCGCCACGCGCCGGGTGGACACCGCGCCCGCCGGCAGCGGCGCGATCGAGACTTACTGCGTGGCCTTCGGCAAGGACGCCCCGGAAAAGGGCTACATCCTCGGCCGGCTCGACGGCTCGGGCGACCGCTTCGTCGCGATGGCCCCCAACGAGCCCGACCTCCTTGCCGACATGCTGACGCGCGAGCAGCTTGGGCGTAAGGTCGCCGTAACGCAGCAGGATGGCCGTAACGTCTTCCGGCCGGTTTGAGGAAACGATGCCCAACGTGCTGAACGCCGCGCAGACGGCTGAATTCAACCAGAAGGGCTTCACCTATGCGCGCGGGCTGTTCGCGCCGGACGAGGTGAAGCTGCTCACCGAGGCGATGGAGAAGGATCCGGCGGTGCGGTCGAGCATCCTCGACCGCCGCGACGGCGAGGGCCGCTCGACCCGCATCGCGCTCTGGAACCGCGCCGGCGACAGCGTCTACGGCCTCGCCGCCCGCTGCGCCCGCATGGTCGATACCGCAGCGGATCTGCTGGGCGGCGACGTCTATCACTACCAGTCCAAGCTCACCGCCAAGGAACCCGAGGTCGGGGGCGCCTGGGAATGGCACCAGGACTACGGCTACTGGTACTACAACGGCTGCCTCAGGCCCGATCTGCTCTCGGTGATGATCGCGCTCGACAAGACCAATCGCGACAACGGCTGCCTGCAGATCGCCACCGGCTCGCATCGGCTGGGCCGCATCGACCATACGCCGCTGTCGCCGACCCAGAACGAGGTCGACCCCAAGCGCATGCCGTACATCCTCGAGCACTGCCCGATCGAATATTGCGAGCTCGAGCCCGGCGACGCGCTGATCTTCCACTGCAACGCGATCCACCGCTCCGACGCGAACCGCTCGGCCAGGCGGCGTTGGACCTTGCTGATCTGCTACAACCGGGTCGACAACGACACCTTCGTGAAGAACGACGACCGATACTTCGTGCCGCTCGACAAGGTCGACGACGAGGCGCTGCGCCATGCCGGCCTGCGCTTCGCGCGCGGCGACAACCAGGAACACTTCGCGTCGCGGCCCTACGTGCCGGACCTGCGCAAGGCCTCGTAGCGCGCCATGGACATCCGGCGAGCGACCGCATCGGATCTCGACGCGGTCGTCGCCATCATCGAAAGCCAGCGCAAGCAGTACCAGAAGTTTCAGCCGACCTTCTGGCACAAGGCCCACGACTCGGCCGCCTCGACCAAGACCTTTTTCACCACGCTGCTCGTCGAGCCCGATACGTACTTCCTCGTGTCGACCGAGGGCCGGCAGGTTCTGGGTTTCCTGATCGCCCGCAAGTTCGCGGCGCCGCCGGTCTATGCGCCGGGCGGCGACACCTGGTTGATCGACGACTTCGCGGTCAGCGAGCCGCGCTACTGGCTTGGCATCGGCGAGGCGCTGCTATCGCATGTCTCGACGCTGGTGCACGAGCACGGCGCAGCGCAGATCGTCGCCGTGTGTGCGGAGCGCGATCTCGCCAAGGCGGAGGTGCTGCGACGCTCGGATCTCACGGTCGCATCGAGCTGGTGGACAAGGCCGCTCAAATAGCGCGCCAGCGTTGGTCACCAGTCACAAGGGTCGCGCGCGACGCCCGGGTTGGTGTCAGTCGCCCAGGCGCTCCAGAGCCATGCTGAGGCGAGCGCGCGTCTGCTCGGCGTGGGCGCGGCGCTCGCGCTGCTCCTCGACTACCTCCTCCGGCGCGCGCGAGACGAAGTTCGCGTTGCCGAGCTTGGCGTCGATCTTGCCGACCTCGTCCGCGAGCTTCTTGATTTCCTTCGCAAGCCGCGCACCCTCGGCCTCGAGGTCGATCACCTCGCCGACCGGCAGCGCATAGGTCGCCTCACCCAGCACGATCTGCAGCGACGCCTTGGGGGGCACCGCCGCCGTCTCGATGCCCTCCACGCGCGCCAGGCGCTCGATCGCCGCGCGATGCGTGTCGAGCCGCTGCTGCGTGCCGGCATTGGCGCCGACCGCGAACAGCTCGAGCTTGGCGCCCGCCGGCACGTTCAGCTCCGAACGTGCCGAGCGAATATCGGAGATCAGCGTCACCAGCCAGCTCATCTCGGCATCGGCGGCCGCGTCGATTGCCGACGGCGCCGGCCAGGGCTGGCTGATCAGCATGCCGTGCTCGGCGCGATGGCCGAGCTTGTCCCACAGCTCCTCGGTGATGAACGGCATCACCGGGTGCAGCAGCTTCACCGTCTCGCGCAGCACGAAGGCGGTGGCGGCGCGGGTCTCGTCCTTCTCTGCGCCATCGGCGCCCTGCAGGATCGGCTTGGTGAGCTCGACGTACCAGTCGCACACCACGCCCCAGATGAATTCGTAGAGCGTGGTCGCGGCGTCGTTCAGGCGGAATTCCTCGATCGCCTTGTCGACTGCCTGGTTGGCGCGGGCGAGCTCGCCCAGCATCCATCTGTTGACGGTGAGCTTCGCCGTCGTCGGATCGAAATCTTTCGGCAACGCCGCGCCGTTCATCTCGGCGAAGCGCGTCGCGTTCCACAGCTTGGTGGCAAAGTTGCGCGAGCCTTCGACGCGCGCGGTCGCAAGACGCAGCCGGCCGGCGTTGGAAGCCGCCATCGACGCCATGGTGAACCGCAGGGCATCGGCGCCGTATTTGTCGATCAGCTCCAGAGGGTCGATGATGTTCCCCTTGGACTTCGACATCTTCTGGCCCTTCTCGTCCGTCACCAGGCCGTGCAGGTAGACCGTGCGGAACGGCACCTCGGTCATGAAGTGCATGCCCATCATCATCATGCGGGCGACCCAGAAGAACAGGATGTCCCAGCCGGTCACCAGCACCGAGGTCGGGTAGTACTTGTCGAGGGCCGCCGACCGGTCGGGCCAGCCCAGCGTCGAGAAGGGCCACAGCGCCGAGCTGAACCAGGTGTCGAGGACGTCGGGATCCCGCTCCAGCTCGACGTCCTTGCCATAGTGCTTGCGGGCCTCGGCCCTCGCCTCGCCCTCGGACTCCGCCACGAACACCGTGCGGTCGGGGCCGTACCAGGCCGGGATCTGATGGCCCCACCAGAGCTGGCGCGAGATGCACCATGGTTCGATGTTCTCCATCCAGCGGAAAAACTCCTCACGCCCGCGCTCCGGGATGAAGGTCACCCGCCCGTCGTGCGCCGCGGCAAGCGGCGCCTCGGCGAGCTTCCTCGCATCGGCATACCACTGCTCGGTCAGGAACGGCTCGACCGGCACGCCGCCGCGATCGCCGTAGGGCACGGCGTGGGTATGCGGCTCGATCTTCTCGATCAGGCCCGCCGCCTCCATGTCGGCGACAATGCGTTTGCGCGCCTCGAAGCGGTCGAGTCCGCGATACTTTTCCGGCGCGTTGTCGTTCAGCCGCGCGAACTTGTCGAAGATCGAGATGGCCTCGAGCTTGTGCCGCTTGCCGACCTCGAAGTCGTTGAAATCGTGCGCCGGCGTGATCTTGACCGCGCCGGAGCCTTTCTCCGGATCGGAGTACTCGTCACCGACGATCGGAATGCGCCGGCCGACCAGCGGCAGGACGGCGTGCTTGCCAATCAGATGTTTCCACTTGGGATCGTCCGGGTGCACCGCGACGGCGGTGTCGCCCAGCATGGTTTCGGGCCGCGTCGTCGCCACGACGATGTGTTCGTCGCTACCTTCGATCGGGTACTTGAAGAACCACAGATTGCCCTTCACCTCGCGCGATTCGACCTCGAGGTCGGAGATCGCAGTCAGCATCTTGGGGTCCCAGTTGACCAGCCGGTTGTCCTTGTAGATGAGGCCTTGCCGGTAGAGGTCGACGAACACCCTGAGTACGGCCTTGCTCAAGCCCTCGTCCATGGTGAAGCGCTCGCGGCTCCAATCGCACGAGGCGCCGAGCCGGCGCAGCTGGCTGGTGATGGTGCCGCCTGAATAAGCCTTCCATTCCCAGACCTTGGTCAGGAACTCCTCTCGACTGAGCAGCTTCTTGTTGCCGTCGGGCCCTTTGTCCGCACCCTCTACCGCCAGGCCGACGCCCTCCTGCTCGAGATTGCGCACTACCACCATCTGGGTGGCAATACCGGCATGGTCGGTGCCGGGCTGCCACAGCACGTCGTCGCCCTTCATGCGACGCCAGCGGATCAGGATGTCCTGCAGCGTGTTGTCCAGCGCGTGGCCCATGTGCAGGCTGCCGGTGACGTTGGGCGGAGGGATGACGATGCAGTAGGGCGGCTTGGCGCTATCGGGATGCGCCTTGAACGCGCCCGATTGCTCCCACGTCGGGTAGAGGCGGGCTTCGATCTCCTTGGGGTCGTAGGTCTTGTCGAGCATGGCGGGGTCTGTGGAGGGCCTTATAACGAAAAACGCCACGGTATGGGCCCGTGGCGTTGGGTGGGGAATCGGGCGCCTGGATTCAGCGGCGGGTCAGCCGGACGATCTCGCGTTCGACGTAACGCTCGACCATCGGCGGCAGGTTCTTGTCCAGCCACTCTTTCAGCATCGGCCGCAGCATGTCCTTGACGATGTCCTCGAGGTTGCGGCCGCCCACGGCCGGCCCCGGATCCTGCGCGGCGGGCGTGGGCACGCTTTCCTGCACCGCCTGGCTCAGGCGATCGAAAGCCGAGGCCGCGACACCGGCTGCACCCGCTTCGATCAGAGTATCGGTAGGTTGCTTCACGGGAGCCTCCACGGGATCCACGAGGGTGATGACCGGCATCGGTTCGGCCGGGTCGATCGGCGGCACGGCCGGCTGGGGCATTTCACTGGCGCTGACCGGGTCGATCCGTCGCGGCAGCGGCGTCGGTTCAGGGCCCGGAGGCGTCTCAGCCGGCGGCTCCTCGACCAGGTCGGTCAGCAGCAGTACGTCGTCGCGCCCGGCCGTAGGGTTCGACGTATTGGCAGCGGCGGGTGCGCTCGCGCCACCGCTCACCTGCGCGCGCGCCTCGTCATCCGAGATGATCTTCCGGATCGATGCAAGGATGTCGTCCATCGAAGGATCGTTGTTCGCGCCTTTGGCGTCGCTCATTTGCCGCTCCCGGAGACGGTCGGCGTGTCGACCTGGCCGGCAGTCCCCCAGCCGATCCAGCGCGAGCCCACTTCGTTGTAGTACTTCTCCTCGTCGTAGTATTCGACCGGCAATCCCAGAGTGCGCGCGGTCAGGCGGCCGATGCCGGACAGCACGCCGT
>JAFEFF010000090.1 GCA_018240745.1 Pseudomonadota bacterium | reverse complement strand
CAGGCAACGCCGAGCGCTGATCGAGCGGATCGGCGCGGCCGACATCTTCGTCCATAACCTGCGCGCCGACGTGCCGGCCAAGTTCGGCATCGATGGCCCCACACTGACGAAGAAGTTCCCGAAGCTCATCTACGCCGATCTCGGCGCCTTCGGGCACACCGGCCCGTGGCAGCATCGGCCGGGCTACGAGCCGATCATCCAGGCGGTCGCCGGCCTGATCTCGCTGAACGGCGATCCGTCCGGGCCCGAGGCCCGCATCGGCGTCTCGATCATCGACCTCTCGACCGGCATGTGGACGGCGATCGGCATCCTGGCGGCGCTCGCCAAGCGTCACGCCACCGGCCGGGGCAGCCTGGTCAACACATCGCTGTTCGAATCGGGGTTGATGTGGGCGTCGAACCATGTCGCGGGTTACTCGGTGACCGGCAAGATGCCGCCGCGCCAGGGCACCGGCCACCCCACGCTCACGCCCTATCAGGCGTTCGAGTGCAGTGACGGGCCATTGATGATCTGCCCGGGCAATGACCGGCTGTGGCGCAAGTTCGCCGAGGTGCTGGGGCACCCCGAATGGCCTGACGAGGAGCGCTTCAAGACCAACGTCCAGCGCGCCGAGCGGCGCGAGCTGCTGCTCGGCATGATCGGCGACATCATGAAGAAGCAAGACCGTGCCTTCTGGTCGGCCAGGCTCGATGCCGCGGGCGTGCCCAACGGTCCGCTCAACACCGTGCCGCAAGTGCTCGAGCTGGCGCAGACCGCGGCACTCGGCATGTTCGGCCAGCCCTATGAAGGCTCGAACGCCACGTTCCACGGCCTGCCGCTGTCGATCGACGGCGAGCGCGCCGGCGGGCCCGACAAGGCGCCCAGGATCGGCGAGCACAACGGCAAGGTCTGAGCATTCCAGGAGCATGACGCGTTTCCTGCTGCCCTGCGTCTGGATCGCCTGGGGCCTGTCCTATCCGCTGATGAGCTGGTCGCTCGAGGCGGTCGACCTGTTCTCGGGCCGGCTGATCATCATGCCGACTTCGGGACTGATCCTGCTGGCGCTCGGCGTCTGGAAGGGCGCGCCGGCGCTCCCCGACCGCCGACTGTGGGGCCAGATCGCGCTGACCGGCCTGTTCAACATGGGGCTGTTCCAGATCTTCCTGATCGCGGGCATCGCCACGCTCGGCCCGAGCCGCACGCCGATCATCATCTACACCATGCCGGCCTGGTCAGCACTGCTGGCGGTGTTCCTGCTGAAGGAGCGGATCACGCTGCGCATTGCTTTGTCGCTGGCGCTGAGCCTCGCCGCCGTCGGCATCATCATCAGCCAGGAGACGGCCGCCCGGACCGCCCCCGTCGGCACGCTCCTTACCCTGCTGGCTGCGATATCCTTCGGCATCGGCACCGTGCTCACCAAACGCATGGCGATGAGCGGCGACACCACGATCAACGCGGCCTGGCAGATCCTGCTGGGCTCCCTCCCGGTGGTGATCGTTTGGCTGGTCTTCTCGCGCGGCGCCTATTTCCGTCCCGAGCACGTGCGCGGCCTCGTGGCCCTTGCCTGGCTGATTCTCGTATCGAACGTGCTCGCCTACGCCTGCTGGTTCCGCATCATCCGGGCGCTGCCGGCGGCGGTGGCCGGGCTCACCACGCTGGTGGTGCCGTGCGTCGGCTTCGGTAGCAGCGCGCTGATGACGGCAGCCAAGGTCTCGTGGCTCGACGGCGTGGCGCTGGCGTTGATCATCGCCGCTGTGACTCTCGCGCTGGTCGGGAGGGAGCCGAGCAAGGCGAAGGACTCGGGCCAGGGGGCCCTAACGACCTAGCGAACCACGTGCTGGTGGACACGATAACGCGAGCGCCCACTGGGGCGCGCGTATCAGGGACCTGTGTTGCCGCCGCGGGGCAAGCGATCAAGAGGCCGGCAGCCATTAGCCCCACACCTCTTGACGCTCGCCCGTGGCTGGTCAGGCCATTGATAGCAAGGATCGACTCCTGGGATCTTACTGCGCCGCCGCTCAGCCGCGGACAGGCGGAGGCGGAGGCGGCGGAGGCGCTGCGGGAGCAGGCGCCGGTTGCGGCGGCGGCGGGGTCGGCTGCGAGCATGCCCCGAGCAGCGCGGCTGGAATTACGATTGCAACCAGCGCGGCATTACGCAGCTGCCTGAGGCGGGCCATTTTTTCGGCAACGTCGGACATCCGTTTCCTCCAGAGTTCAAGGACTCACACGCGACGCAACAATCCGAAACTGATCGAGGTAAACGTCGAAGGGGCCGTCTGGTTCCCGCCAACATGATGCAATACCGGGACTTTATGGCCGGAGCCCACTACGATTGGCCCCGCCGACGGAGCGAACCGCAGTTCATACGATGAAAATCTTGCTTTTGCTGCCGCGTAAAGCAATCTCGCTCTGGACGGCACGATTGTTCTCGAGGTGATCGCGTGAAAGTCTTGGGCAGCCTCGGAACCGCTAACGCGTACCGCCATTTTCTACCCGCGGCAGCGCAAGTCGCGGTACGCTAATTGGTGAGCCTGCCTTGTTCCCATCCTTCAGCTTCCCGACGCGGCGCCTTCTGGCACGGCTCGGACCAATGGCAGGCGGCGCGATCGTACTCGCCGCAGCCGCCTGCGCCCCCACCGAGCCGCCGGTTCTTGCGCCGGACCACGAACCAACAGTAGCCCTCGTGTCGGCGACGGCCGCCGCGACCGCCGCGTCTGCCAGCAGTGAGCTCCGAGAACTGATCGAGAGTGCGCCCAAGCCGCTCGTCGCGGGTGAACGCCTGAACGTCGAATTGCTGCGGCGCTTCTATGCCCGCCATGGCTTTGCGCCTGTCTGGACGACCCGGCAGGGCCAGGCGGAGTCACTGATCAATGCTGTGCTGCGCGCCGACGACCATGGCCTCTCCCCTGAGCTGTTCCACGCAGATGTGCTGCGGTCGACAGCAACATTGCCGACGCTCGACCGGGAACTGGTCCTGTCGGATGCCTTCCTGTCGTATGCCGATGCACTGGCGCGCGGCGCCATGCCGATCGAGCGCCGAAGAGATGACGAGGTCTTGACGCCTGGGCCGGTCGACGTCGCCGCCGTGCTCGACGCCGCCATCGCCAGCCCCGACCCTGCAGCAGTAATCGAAGCGCTGGCGCCGACGACGCCGACCTACCGGCTGCTGCGCCAGGCGTTGCACGATGCTCGCGCGGGCCTGCCGGTCGGCGGCAAGGCCGGGGCGACCCGCTTGCGCGAGATCGAGGCAAACCTCGAACGTGAACGCTGGCTGCCCCGGCGGCTACCGGCGGACCGCGTCTGGGTCAACGCTGCCGACGAGCGGGTGGTGATGTACCGCGACGATCGGCCGGTTTTCTCCTCGAAGGTGGTTGTCGGGCAAACCGAGAGACGCCATCAGAGCCCGGAGTTCCAAGCCTCGATCGAAGGGATTTGGTTCAACCCACCTTGGACCATACCGGACGAGATTGCCGTTAACGAGATCCTGCCGAAGGCCAAGCAAGACCCGAACTACTTGGCGCAGCACGGCATGATCATGCTGCCCAATGGCGAGCTGCAGCAATTGGCGGGAGCCAAATCAGGGCTCGGACTATTGTTGTTCGACATGAGGAACCGCTTCGACGTTTACCTGCACGATACCCCGTCGAAAGACCTGTTCAGGCGCGACGACCGCCACGTCAGTCATGGATGCATCAGGGTGGAGGATCCTCAGGCGTTGGCTGCCGTGCTGATGCAACAGCCGGTCGAAGCAATCCATGAAGCGATCGCGACCAGCGGCACCATCCGAAAGGACCTGCCAAAGCCCGTGCCAGTATTCGTGGTGTACGAAACCGCGTTCGCGGATGCCGATGGCCACTTGCAATTCCGGCCGGATGCCTATGGGCGCGACGCCGAGATCTGGCAGTCCCTGAATCCGAAGCAGCAACGGTTGGCCCACCTCGAGGCATCCAACCAACGCGGGCACTGACATCCCCCTCGAAGAGGAGCTCTGACTAACGAGGCTCCTTGAACAGCGCGTCGAGCGCCGGCACCAGGCCGCGCATCGACAGCGGCAGTTTGACCTCGCGTTCGCCCGCATCCCTGAAATCGATCTGCATCGGCTCGGTGCGGCCGCGCAGCGTCTCGAGCAGTTCGGGCCCCACAGCCACATCGGCAAAGCAACCGTTGGGCAGGCACCGCCGCCAGGCGAGGTCGAAATGCGGCGCAGTCGCCCCGCCGGCCGCACCGAGCGTCGGTCCGCGCGACAAGGAGATCGCCGGCGGCACAAGCATCGTGAAAAGCAGGTCGTTCTTGTCGTAGCCGACCGCTACCTTCGCGACCGGCTGGTGCTGGCCCCGCACCACCATGCTCTGCACCACCTCACAGATCCGCGGCCCCTTCTCCGGCTGAACACAGCGCAGCACCCAGTCGCCGTAGGTGGCGGTGGTCTGCGCCGGATCACCGGCGGCTGCTGGCCCCGATGCAGGTGCCGGAGCGGTTGCCGGTTGCTTCGTTTGCGCGAGCGCACAACCAGCGCCCAGCGCCACCAGGAGGCCGACCAGAACCGAATACCGAGTCATGAGAACCCTGCGTCTTCAGGCCGCGTTGGCCGAGCCGTTGCCACCGATTGTCGCTGTCACCTCATCAACAACTGCCTGAAGCTCGGCCTGCTGCGATTCGCTTCCGAAACGGGGCAGAAGGATTAGCCGGCGAAGCTCAAGCAGTAGTCACGTACCCGTTCGAGCGGAATGCGCGCATGGCTCTGGACAATGATGAACTTGCCGCCCGGATCGTTGCCGTTGGGCAGGTGGACCAGCCGCTCGAAATCGTCGGCGCCCCACACGCAGGAAGTCTCCGAGAACAGCTGGGTATCGTGGAAGTAACTCGGGTCCCAGTGGACGTGATAGTCGAACAGGTTGCCCTTGAGCTCCGCGACGCCGGTGTAGAGCGAATACTCCGTCCAGGCGATGCTGCCGACCCTGCGCACGATCCACAGGCCGAGCGACGTCGCCGGATCGAAGGGGCCCCGCTGGAAGTGGCCCAGCGCCTGGCGGCAAAGATCGCCATGCAGGATGTTGGGCGTGACCGAGAGGCCGTGGGTGCGGGCATCGTAGGGCACGCCGACGATCGCCGCGGCACTCTGCCACCAGTCGTGATGGCGCTTGGGCTCCCAGCGCGAGAGTGCCCGGCCATGGTCGACGAAGGTGCGGGCGTCGAAATCGCCGACGCAGCAGACGTCGGAATCGAGCGTCAGGAAGCCGCCGAAGCCCAATTCGGCCGGAACGTGCAACTTGATCAACTGCTGCCGGTACCAGCCCGGCAGGCCATAAAAGCGGTGGAGCGGCCCGAAGAACTCGCTCTCCGAGCGGACCTCGACCTCGATCTTCGGGAAATACGGCAAGCTGGAGCGCAACAGGGGCACGTCGTTGCGCGGGGCTACGATCAGCAGGTTGAACGGTAGGCTGTCACGCCAGTGCTTGGCCAGCGATTCGATCAACAACCCGGCACGTTCAAGGTCGCCTCGGCGCTGCAGTTTGCGCAAAGCCAAAGGCAGGATGGCTTGTCTGATCTCGGAAAACATCGGGTTGGCAACCGAATGTAGGCTCAGCGCGGTTCCTTATCAATTAGGACGCTCGGCAAGCCTAGACGCTGCAACGTCACACCGTCCCGGACAAAAAAGCGCCGGGCCCAAGGGCCCGGCGAGTCAAACAGGGAGGCTTCACGTCTGGGAGACGTGGGATCATGAGGATCCCGAGTTTCGAACGCGATCAGCCGAAACCGTTCGTGTCGAAGACCTAAAAGCAAACTACTGCCTCGAGCCGTGGTTGTGAGCGCCTGTGTTTTGGACACTGACATGCGGGTGGCGCATGCCTTGCACCGAAGATGCAATACACTCCCTAATGACAGCTAAAAGCGCGTCTCGGCCACCTTGCGCAGCAGGAAATCGCGAAACACGGCGATTCGCTTGGAATGGCGCAATTCTTCGGGATACGTGAAGTAGACGTCCGTGGTCCGGACATTCAGGTCCGGCAGCAGCATCTCGAGTTTCGTCGATTCGCGGGCCAGGTAATCGGGCAGCGAAGCTATCCCCAGACCCGACTCGACCGCCCGGAAGATGCCATAGGTATTGTTGACCCGCAGCACCACCTGGCGGGGGTTCTCGCTGGCATTGCCCTCGCGCAGCAGCCAGTTGACGTCCTGGACCGGGGCCCGCGCGTCTTCGCCGAAGATGATCATCCGGTGCTTGTCGAGTTCCTCGACCGTTGCCGGCTTGCCGTATTTCTGGACATAGGTCTGCGAGGCATAAACGTGGCTGCGCACTGTCAGGAGATGGCGCTGCACCAGGCCGGGCTGGCGCGGCATGACCATGCGAATGGCGACATCCGCCTCGCGCATGCCGAGGTCGAGCTCGTTGTCCGACAGCACCAGACTGACATCGATGTCCGGGTAGGTCGTGATGAACTCATGCATCTGCGCCGTGAGCCAGGTCGAGCCGAAGCCGACGGTCGCGTGGATCTTGAGCCGACCGGCCGGCTTGTCCTGGTTGGCGCGCAACAGCGCCTCGGCGGTGTTGACCTTGGCCGCCATGTCGCGTGCGGTACGGTACAGCAGCTCGCCCTGCTCGGTCAGGATCAAGCCGCGCGCATGGCGATGGAACAACATCACTCCGAGTTGCTCCTCGAGCGCGCCGATCTGGCGGGAGATCGCCGATTGGCTGAGCTTAAGCCCCTCGCCCGCATGCGTGAAGCTGCCGGCATCGGCCACCGCCTGGAAGATGCGCAGCTTGTCCCAGTCCATGCCGTCCCTCTCCCCTGCGTCGCTGCCTATTCGGCGGCCTGCGCGAGCTTCGCCTCCCGGTGCGCCAGCCACTTCTCCGCCTCGAGGGCGGCCATGCAGCCGGTGCCGGCCGCGGTCACGGCCTGGCGGAAAACCTTGTCCTGTACATCGCCCGCCGCATAGACGCCTTCGATGTCGGTCGCCGTCGAATCGGGCTTGGTGATCAGGTAGCCCTCGCTGTCCATCGCCAGCTTGCCCTTGAACAGCTCGGTGTTGGGCGAGTGGCCGATCGCGATGAACACGCCGTCCGTCGGCAGCGTGCTCTCCTGACCGGTCTTGACGTTGCGCAGCCGGACCGCCTTCACCAGCGGTGCCGGCGTGCTCTCGCCCATGATTTCCTCGAGCACGGTGTCCCAGACCACCGTGACCTTCGGGTTCTTGAACAGACGGTCCTGCAGGATCTTCTCGGCGCGGAACTGGTCGCGCCGGTGGATCAGGGTGACCTTCGACGCGTGGTGCGTGAGGTACAGTGCCTCCTCGACCGCGGTATTGCCGCCGCCGACCACCACCACTTCCCTGTTGCGGAAGAAGAAGCCGTCGCAGGTCGCACAGGCCGAGACGCCGCCGCCGCGGAAGGTTTCCTCCGTCGGGATGCCCAGCCAGCGGGCGGTTGCGCCCGTCGAAATGATCAATGCATCCGCTTCATAGCGATCGCCCGAATCGCCGAGGCAGACGAACGGCCGCCTGTCGAGGTCGACCTCGACGATGGTGTCGAAGAACAGCTGCGTGCCGACATGTTCCGCCTGCTTCTGCATCTGCTCCATCAGCCAGGGTCCCTGGATGACATCGGCGAAGCCCGGGTAGTTTTCGACATCGGTCGTGATGGTGAGCTGGCCGCCCGGCTGAATGCCCTGCACCAGCATCGGCTTCAGACTCGCACGGGCCGCATAGATGGCGGCCGTATAGCCGGCCGGCCCTGAGCCGAGGATCAGTACCTTACCGCGATGTGTCGCTGCCATGTCCTATTCGCATCCCATCCGCCGCATGTCGCAGACATATATGCAAACCTCGGCTGGGTTGCACGGAGGTTATGGCGGGATAAGCGCAATTGTTCTTGGGTAACGCGGGTCTTTTGGCAATTTTATTGCGCGCGCAAGATGATTCTGGCATAGACCGCCGCCAATGGAGGAAACGCCATGGCCCGGGCCAAGCTCGACCGTATCGACCGACGAATTCTCAGCGACCTGCAGACCAACGGCCGCATGACAAATGTGGAACTGGCCGAGCGAGCCGGAATATCGGCGCCGCCCTGCCTGCGCCGGGTGCGGGCCCTGGAGCGCGCCGGAATCATCAAGGGCTACCACGCCGAGCTCAGCCCCGAGGCACTCGGCTACAGCGTTTCGGTGTTTGCGCTGGTCGGGCTGAACAGCCAGGCCGAGACCGACCTCAAGGCCTTCGAGGAACTGGTGTCGGGCTGGAACGAGATCCGCGAGTGCCACATGCTGGCCGGCGAAGCCGACTTCCTGCTGAAGATCGTCGCCGAGACTTGGGACGAGTACCAGAAGTTCCTGACCACGCGACTCACCTCGGCGCCCAATGTCAGTCACGTCAAGTCGATGATGGTGTTCCGCACCGCCAAGCAATTGCCCGGCGTGCCGATCTCCACGGAATAAGGCGTATTCACGCGCGCTGGCGGGCGGCAGCGCCCTTACGAGGCGCGACAGCCTGCACAGGAGTTATGACGATGGATGCCCTGGCCGACGTCGATGTCACCCTCGAGCGGCTGCACGAGATCGCCGACGCCTTCGCGCGGCGCGATGTCGACGGCATCGTCGACGCCTTCGCCGAGGACGGCGAGTTCCGCAACGCCAAGGGTCCCGACTTCTGGGGCCGGAGCTACAAGGGCAAGGCGGCGATCCGCTCCTACTTCGAGCCGCTGTTCGCCTCCACCGGCGACGTGCAGTGGAAGCACACCTGCGAGCTCATCTGCGGCAATCGCGCGGTCACCGAATGGCACCGCACCGCGACGCTCGGCACCGGCGAGAAACAGTCGTGGCTGGGCTGCGACCTCTACACCTTCCGCCGTGGCCTGATCGTCATGAAGGACACGTACATCAAGGTCGTGACCTGAACCCGCCCCCGGCCTCTTGCGGGACACGTTGTGTATCGATAGTTTGGTTTAACGGTCACAGCGTTACCCTTTTGCGACGGAGGGCGCCATGAGGAACCTCTTGCAGGCGGCGCGGGTCCTGACAATGGACCTCGCCTCGACCATCCTGTTCCTGGCCGTCTACCTCGCCACCGACGACCTGATCGTCTCGGTTGCGCTCGGTATGGTGCTCGGCGTGGCGCAGATCGGCTGGCAATACCTGCGCAAGCAGCCGATCGGCAGCCTGCAGCTCCTAAGCGTGGTGCTGATCCTCGCCTCGGGCTCGGCCACCCTGCTGACCAGGGACGCGACCTTCATCATGCTGAAGCCCAGCATCATCTACTGCATCGTGGGCACGGTGATGATGAGGCGCGGCTGGATGAACCGCTACCTGCCCGAGCGCGCCGCGCCGGTCGCCGACGTCGCCACCGCATTCGGCTATGTCTGGGCCGGCCTGATGTTCGCCTCGGCCGCGCTCAACATCGCGCTCGCGCTGTCGCTCGATCCCAAGACCTGGGCGGCGGTCATGTCGGCCTGGGGCCTGTTCAGCAAGATCGGCCTGTTCCTGGTCCAGTACGCCTGGATGACGTCGGTCGGCCGGCGCCGCGCGGCCGCCGCGGCGGTTGCCGCTTCCTGAATCTCGTCAGGTGGGCGCCCTCAACAGGTGCTCGACCCGGATCGGCAGGCTGCGGCAGCGGATGGCTGTCGCATGGAATACCGCATTGGCGACCGCGGCATTGACGCCGGTGTTGCCGAGCTCGCCGATCCCCTTGATACCCAGCGGATTCACCTTCTCGTCATGCTGCGGCAGCAGAATGGTCTCGATGCGTCCGATGTCGGCATGGACCGGCACGTGATAGCCGGCGAGGTCGCGGTTGACGTAGCGCGCGGTGCGGCGGTCGATCTCGGTCGCCTCGTGCAGCGCCGCCGACAGGCCCCAGATCTGCCCGCCCGTCAACTGGCTGCGCGCGGTCAGCGGATTGACGATCGTGCCGGCAGCGAAGGCACCAACCATGCGCGGCACCCTCACCTCGGCGGTCTCGACGTGCACATGCGCCTCGACGAAGTGCGCGCCCGACGAAAAGAAGGCGTGCCCGGCCCGCACCGCGCGGGCGAACATCGGAATGCCGCGCCGGATCAGGAACTGCGAAAACGGCATCGCGCCGTGCGGCTTGAAGGTCGCCTTCGCCACCAGCGGTTCCGTCCGCGCCGCCTGCGCCTTGCGCTTCTTCGCCAGCGCCTCGCAGGCCTGCGCCACGGCGTTGCAGTTGCTCGCCGTCGAGACCGAGCCGGCGGTGAGCGGCGCGGCTGGCAGCCGCGAATCGCCCAGCCGCACCTCGATGCGCTCGATCGGCAGGCCCAGCCGGTCGGCCGCCGTCTGCGCCAGGATGGTGTAGGCACCGGTGCCGATGTCGTGCGTGCCGATCTCGATCAGCGCGCAATCGTCGGGAAACAGCGTCGCCCGGCAGTCGGCCGCCGCGATCTGCGCGGGATAGGCTGCCGCCGCGCAGCCATAGCCGACCCACCATTCACCCTGCCGCATGCTGCGGGGCCTGGCAGCGCGCTGGCGCCAACCAAAGCTCTCGGCCGCCGTGTCGAAGCATTCCATCAGGGCGCGGCTGCTGAACGGCTTGCCGCCCACCGATTCGACCGGCGTATCGTTGCGCCGGCGCAGCTCGATCGGGTCGAGGTCCATGGCGTGCGCCAGCTCGTCGACCGCCGATTCCATGGCGAAGAAGTACGGCACCTCGGGCGGCGCGCGCATGAAGCCCGGTGTCTGGCGATCGGCTTCGACGACCCGCGCTTCTGTGCGGATGTTGGGACAGGCATAGAGCCGCGCCGTGTTCTCCGAGCCGGCCAGGATGAACTTCTCGGTGCGGCTGGTGAGCTCCCAGCTGTCGTGGTTGAGCGCCACGAAGCGGCCGTCGCGATCGGCCGCGAGGCGCACGCGATGGCGAGTTTCGGCGCGGAAGGTCATCAGGGTGAAGCCCTGCTGCCGCGTCGCCACCAGGCGCACCGGCCGGCTCACCACACGCGCCGCGAAGGCGACCAGCGGCGTCGAGGGCGGCATGTTGCGGGCGCCGAAGCCGCCGCCGACGAAGGTTGCGATCACCCGCACCCGCTTCGGCGAGATGCCGAGCTGTTTGGCGATGCCGCGCTGGGTGCCGATGACATGCTGGGTCGATTCCCAGACCGTCAGATCGTCGCCGTCCCAGACGCAGATGACCTGGAACAGCTCCATCGGATTGTGGTGCTGCGCCGGCGTCTCGTAGCGCGCATCGATCTCGTGCGCCGCGGTTGCGAAGGCGGCTTCCGGATCGCCCACCTTGATGCGCGTCTTGGCCAGCATCGACCGTGTGGAGCGCGTCGTGGCGCCGGGCGAATCGAAGCTCGCCGTTGCGGGCTGCTCGTCATAGGTGAAAGCCAGCCGGTCGGCGGCTTCCCGCGCGGCCTCGGCGCTCTCTGCGACCACCAGCGCCACGATCTGCCCGGCGAAGTAGATCTTTGGCGAGGCCAACGGCTGAACGCGCGAGCTGGTGTAGCCGCCGGCCGTCAATGCCCGGCCGGCTTTCACGCGGCGGCCGACATTCTCGTGGGTGAAGATCTCGAGCACGCCGGGCACGGCGCGCGCCGCGGCCTGGTCGATGGCGACGATCGTGCCGCGCGCGATGGTGCTGAGGGCAAGGGCTGCGTGGGCCGCGCCGGGCACGCGATGATCGTCGCCGTACCGGGCGGCCCCCGTCACCTTGGCCACCCCGTCGAGCCGCGGGACCGCCTTGCCGATCGTGCCTGAACGCATCGTCAGGCAACGGACACAGCGCGGCCTTGTTCCTCACCGTCACACGGCAGAGGAAATTACTTGAAGGCGACGCCGACCACTTCGTACGACCGGGCGCCGCGCGGGGTCTGGACCTCGACGGTGTCGCCGACGGTCTTGCCGATCAGGGCCCGGCCGATCGGCGAGGTCACCGAGATGCGCCCCTTGGCGAGGTCGGCCTCGTAGGGGCCGACGATCTGGTACTTCACCTTCTCGTCGGTATCCTCGTCGGCGAGCTTCACGGTGGCGCCGAACTTCACGGTCTTGCCCGAGAGCTTGGAGAAGTCGATCACCTCGGCGCGCGAGATGATGTCCTCGATCTCGGCGATGCGGCCTTCGATGAAGCCTTGTCGTTCGCGCGCGGCAGTGTACTCCGCGTTCTCCGACAGATCGCCGTGCTCGCGCGCCGCCGCGATCGCCTTGATGATCGCCGGGCGCTCCACGCTCTTCAGATTCTTCAGCTCGTCCTCGAGGCTCCTCAGCCCCTCGGCCGTCATCGGCACCTTTTCCATGATCACAATCGTCCCCAATCAATCGAACGGCGTCAACGCCCCAGGCCCCACCACGGTTGCCCTGGCGGGTGCAATTCGCGGTGGGGAGAGGTGGCTAGAAAGTGCCTTTGAAGTAGGATTGCAGCGGCGCCACATCGAGCGCCCCGCCGTGCACGGCAGCGATGCCCTCGACCGAGGCTTTTGCCCCGGCGACCGTGGTGTAGTAAGCGATCTTGTGCATCAGCGCGGTGCGCCGCAACGTGAAGCTGTCGGTCAGCGCCGAGGCGCCGTCGACGGTGTTGAAAACCAGCTGAATCTTGCCGTCCTTCATCAGGTCGACGATGTGCGGCCGGCCTTCCAGAACCTTGTTCACCCGCTCTGCCAGGATGCCGTGCCGCGCGAGGAAATCGGCCGTGCCGCCGGTCGCAACGACCTTGAAGCCCAGGTCGACCAGCCGCTTCACCGGCTTCACCATCGCCGGCTTGTCGGCGTCCTTCACCGAGACGAACACCGCGCCCTCGACCGGCACCTTGCCCCCTGAGCCAAGCTGGCTCTTGGCGAAGGCGCGGCCGAAATCCTGGTCGAGGCCCATGACCTCGCCGGTCGAGCGCATCTCGGGGCCGAGGATCACGTCGACGCCGGGAAAGCGCGCGAACGGGAACACCGCTTCCTTGACGGCGATGTGCTTGCCCTTCGCTTTCCTGATGCCGAGCGACTTCAGCGCCTCGCCGGCCATCAGGCGGGCCGCGAACTTGGCGATCGGCTGGCCGGTCGCCTTGGCGACGAACGGCACGGTACGGCTGGCGCGTGGATTGACCTCCAGCACGAACACCTCGCCGTCCTTCACCGCATACTGGACGTTCATCAGGCCGACGACCTGCAGCGCCTTGGCCATCGCCTCGGTCTGACGCTCGATCTCGGCGATGATCTTGGCCGGCAACGAATAGGGCGGCAGCGAGCAGGCCGAGTCGCCGGAGTGGATCCCGGCCTCCTCGATATGCTCCATGATGCCGGCGACGAACACGTTCTGGTCCTTGTCGGCCAGCGCATCGACATCGACCTCGATCGCGTCGCGCAGATAGCTGTCGATCAGCACCGGGTTGGCGCCCGAGACCTTCACCGCGTCGCGCATGTAGCGCTGCAGCGCATCGAGATCGTAGACGATCTGCATCGCGCGTCCGCCCAGCACATAGGATGGACGGATCACCACGGGATAGCCGATCTTCTCGGCGACCTGGATCGCCTGCACCTCCGACGTCGCGGTGCCGTTGTCGGGCTGGCGCAGCTTCAACTGATGGATCAGCTTCTGGAAGCGCTCGCGGTCCTCCGCGAGATCGATCGCGTCCGGCGAGGTGCCGAGGATCGGGATGCCCGCCGCCTCGAGCGGCTTGGCGAGCTTCAGCGGCGTCTGGCCGCCGAACTGCACGATCAGGCCCAGCAGCTCGCCATTGCGGCGCTCAACCTCGACCAGCTCGATCACGTCCTCGGCGGTCAGAGGTTCGAAGTACAGGCGATCGGCGGTGTCGTAGTCGGTCGACACGGTCTCCGGGTTGCAGTTGACCATGATGGTCTCGTAGCCGGCCTCTCGCAGCGCATAGACCGCGTGCACGCAGCAATAGTCGAACTCGATGCCCTGGCCGATGCGGTTCGGTCCGCCGCCCAGGATGATGACCTTCTTCCTGTCGGTCGGATTTGCCTCGCACTGCGCCGGGCGATGACCGTCGCCCTCGTAGCAGGAATATAGATAAGGCGTGCGCGATTCGAACTCGGCGGCGCAGGTGTCGATGCGCTTGAACACCGGCCGTACGCCGGCGGCGCGGCGGCGCTTCGCGACCTCGGCCGCGGAGAGATTGGCGAGCTCGCCCAGCCGCTCGTCGGAGAAGCCCTTCTTCTTGAGCTCGAGCAGCGCCTTGGCGTCCTTCGGCAGGCCGTCCTTGCGGATAGTCGCCTCGCACTCGACGAGTTGCCGGATCTCGCGCAGGAACCACGGCTCGTACTTGGAGGCGTGAGCGATCTCCTCGACCGACAGGCCGTGGCGAAAGGCCTGGGCGATCACCAGGATACGGTCGGGCGTCGGCTTTGCCAGCGCCGCGACCAGCGCCGCCTTGTCGGGCGCGCCCTTGATCTCGATGTCGTTGAAGCCGGTCAGCCCCGTCTCCATCGAGCGCAACGCCTTCTGCAGCGATTCCTGGAAGGTCCGGCCGACCGACATTGCCTCGCCCACGCTTTTCATCGAGGTGGTGAGGATCGGCTCGGCGCCCGGGAACTTCTCGAAGGCGAAGCGTGGCATCTTGGTGACGACGTAGTCGATCGTCGGCTCGAACGCCGCGGGCGTCGTGCCGGTGATGTCGTTCAAGAGCTCGTCGAGCGTATAGCCGACCGCCAGCCGCGCCGCGACCTTGGCGATCGGAAAGCCGGTCGCCTTCGACGCAAGAGCCGAAGAGCGCGAGACGCGCGGATTCATCTCGATCACGACCATGCGGCCGGAATTCGGGTCGATCGCGAACTGCACGTTCGAACCGCCGGTGTCGACCCCGATCTCGCGCAGGCACGCGATCGAGGCGTTGCGCATGATCTGGTATTCCTTGTCGGTGAGTGTCAGTGCCGGCGCGACCGTCACGGAATCGCCGGTGTGGATGCCCATCGGATCGACGTTCTCGATCGAGCAGATGATGATGCAGTTGTCGTGGTGGTCGCGCACGACCTCCATCTCGTACTCTTTCCAGCCGAGCACCGATTCCTCGACCAGCACCTCGGTCACCGGCGAGGCGTCGAGGCCGCCCTGTACGATCTCGAAGAACTCATCGCGGTTGTAGGCGATGCCGCCGCCGGTACCGCCCAGGGTAAACGACGGCCGGATGATCGCCGGCAGGCCGACGAGGTCGAGCGCCCGGGCCGCCTCCTCGCGATTGTGCACGACCTCGCTCTTGGGCGATTCCAGGCCTATCTTGGTCATGGCATTGCGGAACAGCAGCCGGTCCTCGGCCTTGTCGATCGCCTCGGCATTGGCGCCGATCAGCTCGACGCCGAGCTTGCCAAGGCGCCCGTCGCGGTGCAGCGCCATCGCGGTGTTGAGCGCGGTCTGGCCACCCATGGTCGGCAGGATGGCGTCCGGCTTCTCCTTCTCGATGATGCGCGCCACCATGTCGGGCGTGATCGGCTCGACATAGGTCGCATCCGCCAGGCCGGGATCGGTCATGATCGTGGCCGGGTTGGAGTTCACCAGGATGACGCGGTAGCCCTCGTCCTTCAGCGCCTTGCACGCCTGCACGCCCGAGTAATCGAACTCGCAGGCCTGGCCAATGACGATCGGCCCGGCGCCGATCACGAGGATGGACTTGATGTCTGTGCGCTTGGGCATGGTCTAGCTGGGAGCGCGCCACTCCAGTGGCGCAATCATGATCATGAGATGAGCGCCACTGGAGTGGCGCGCTCCCAGCAATGAGATGACTCTGAGACTCATTGCTTCTTGCTCTTGTCGATCATCTCGACGAAGCGATCGAACAAGTAGTGGCTGTCTTCCGGTCCGGGCGAGGCCTCGGGGTGATACTGGACGGAAAAGGCCGGCCTGTCGGTGCAGCGGATGCCTTCGTTGCTGCCGTCGAACAGCGAGGTGTGCGTCACCTCGACGGTCTTGGGCAGCGACTCCTCGATCACGCAGAAGCCGTGGTTCTGCGACGTGATCTCGACCTTGCCGGTCGTGAGGTCCTTGACCGGCTGGTTGGCGCCGCGATGGCCGCGATGCATCTTCCTGGTCTTGCCGCCGAGCGTCAGCGCCAGGAGCTGATGGCCGAGGCAGATGCCGAACAACGGCACGCCCTTGTCGAGCACCCCCTGGATCGCCGGCACCGCGTACTTGCCGGTCGCCGCCGGGTCGCCGGGGCCGTTCGACAGGAACACGCCGTCCGGCTTGTGACGCAGGATGTCCTCGGCCGTCGCCGTCGCCGGCACGACCGTCACCTTGCAGCCGGTATTGGCGAGGCAGCGCAGGATGTTGCGCTTGGCGCCGTAGTCGACCGCGACCACGTGATACTTCGGCTTGTCGAGCTTGCCGTAGCCCTTGCCGAGCGCCCAGGTGGTCTCGTTCCAGCCATAGGTCTGCTTGGCCGTGACCTCGAGGGCGAGGTCCATGCCGTCGAGGCCGGGCCAGTCGCGCGCGGTCCTGGTTAGCGCCGGGATGTCGAACTTGCCGTCGGGCGAATGCACGACCACGCCGCTGGGCGCGCCGCCGTCCCGCACGCGGCGGGTGATCTCGCGAGTGTCGACGCCGCAGACGCCGGGCAGGTTGTGGCTCTTCAGCCAGTCGTCGAGCGGCTTGGCGGCGCGCCAGTTGGCGGGCTCGGTGATGTCGCCGCGGAGCACCACGCCGCGTGCGGCGGGGTTGATGCTTTCGATGTCTTCCGGGTTGGTGCCGACGTTGCCGACATGCGGGAAAGTGAAGGTGATGATCTGGCCGGCATAGGAAGGATCGGTGATGATCTCCTGGTAGCCGGTCATCGAGGTGTTGAAGCACACTTCGCCTACCGCTTGGCGGGCCGCGCCGACGCCCTTGCCCCAGAAGACCGCGCCGTCGGCCAGCACGAGCGCGGCCGTGGCCCAACGCGGCGCGGCGGTTTCGGCGCCGGCGGTCTGTGATGAGGTCATGATGCGTGTGTCCATTCCGGCCGGACAGCGTTCTGCCCGGGCCGGGGCGGTTTGTAACCGCGCCGTCGCATGGGGTCAAGTTATGGCCAGCCCGAAATAATCAAGGCTTTTCAACAACTTATTTGCTTTGCCAACACCTCTGGAGACGATTAGTTTCCGCCTCTTCTGCTATTGGGATGCAATCATGCTGCGCGACAAGCTGAACGAGGCGCTGAAGGATGCCATGCGTGCCCGCGACATGGGCTCGGTGGGGACCATCCGCCTGATCCTGGCGAAGCTCAAGGAGGTCGACATCGCCTCCCGCACCGAGGCCAACCGCGAGGGCGTGGCCGACGACAAGATCCTGTCGATGATGCAGGGCATGATCAAACAGCGGAACGAGTCGATCGTCCTTTACGAGAAGGGCAACCGCGCCGACCTCGCCGACAAGGAGAAGGCCGAGATTGCCGTGATCGAGCGCTTCCTGCCCCGGCAGATGGATGACGCCGCGGTGCAGGCCGCCGTGACCGACGCCATCGCCGCTTCCGGCGCCAAGTCGATCAAGGACATGGGCGGCGTGATGGCGGCCCTGAAGGCCAAATACGCGGGGCAAATGGACTTCGCCAAAGCCTCCGCCGTCGTGAAGAAGACGCTGGCGGGCTAGGTCCACTCATCGCAACGGGCCATCACCTTGGCAGAGAAAAGGCCTCGCCCCGGTCCATGGTGAAGCGCAGGCGCCCGCCGGCGACATGCAGGCGCAGGTGCCGATGCTTCGCGAGGTAGTGAATCATGACGATCGCGCCGCACACCCCCGCCGCGGCGCCGACGCCGAGCGCCCAACGTGGCCCGAACCGGTCGGCGACCCAGCCGACGATCGGCGCGCCGATCGGCGTGCCGCCGAGCGCAATCGCGATTCGGATCGCCATCACGCGGCCGCGCATGAAGGGCTCGGTCGAGAGCTGCATCAAGCTGTTGGTCGAGTTGGTGATGGTGAGCGCCGACACGCCGATGACGACGAGCATCAGGCCGAACAGCCAGTAGTTGGGCATGATGGCCGCCAACCCGCAGCCCAGACCGAAGATGGCCGCGCCGGACACCAGGAGCTCGATCCGGGGCCTCTCGCGACCGGCGGCGAGCAGCGCGCCGGTCACCGTCCCGATCGCCATCATCGACGAGAGGAGCCCGTATTTGCCGGCGCCGGCGTGGAAGGCGGTGACCGCCATGGTCGAGATGAAGATCGAGAAGTTCATGCCGAACGTGCCGACCAGGAACAGCATGAGAAGGATGGCTCTGAGGTCGGGGCGGTTCCAGACGTAGCGGAAGCCCGCGACGAAGCCGCCCGGGGCGCGGCTGGCCCGTCGAATCGGATGAAGATCGCCCACGCGCAGGAACGTGAGCGAACACAGCACGGCGCCGAACGACAAGGCGTTCGCGAGGAAGGCCCAGCCCGTTCCCACGCCGGCGATCAGCAGGCCCGCGAGGGCGGGACCAATCATGCGCGCGGCATTGAACGAGGTGGAGTTCAGTGCCACGGCGTTCGGCAGGTCGGTCTCGCCCACCAGATCCGAAACGAAAGTCTGCCGGGCCGGTGCGTCGAACGCCGCGGCGCAACCATGCAGGAAGGCGAACACGTAGACCTGCCAGAGTTGCACCAGGCCGGTGACCGTGAGCAGACCCAGCCCCAAAGCGCAGAGGCCCATGGCGGCCTGCGTGACCATCAGGAGCTTGCGCCGGTCGAAGTAATCGGCGGCAAAACCGCTCCACGGCAGCATCAGCATCTGCGGCCCGAACTGCAGCGCCATGACCATGCCCATCGCACTCGCGTTGTTGTGGGTGAGCTGGGTGAGCACCAGCCAATCCTGGGCGACGCGCTGCATCCAGGTGCCGACGTTGGAGACGAGCGCGCCACCGGCCCAGAGCCGGTAATTGTAGTTGGCCAGCGATCGGAAGGTGCCAGTGTTCGGGAAGAAACGTGCCATCGTCAGGGTGAAGGTGCCGCATGCCTGCCGTGCCGGCAGCCTTGGCCGGTCTATATAACAGCCCATGCCCTACGACACCCACGCCGCGGACGGCATCCGCGTCCTCCTGGCCGAAAGGACCGGCGTCACGGAACGCAGGATGATGGGCGGCCTCGTCTTCATGGTGAACGGCCATATGTGCGTCACGGCGAGCGGCCGCGGCGGCATCCTGGTCCGCGTCGGGCCCGAGGCGCAGAAGCGCGTGCTCGAGGAGCCGCACGTGAAGGCCGTGACCATGGCCGGCAGGACCATGGGCGGCTTCGTGCGGGTGATGCCGGAAGGCTACCGGACGGCCGCTTCGCTGCGCAAATGGGTCAAGCGCGGGCTCGACTACGTCTCGACGCTGCCGGCGAAGACACGCGCCAGCGGCGGAAGCAAGCGCAAACGGCCTCCCACAAGGGCCTGATGAGCGCCCGGTCCACCTGATCGGCCCGTGACAAGGCGTGTACGACAATGAGAAGAACCGCCTGAGACCCTTATGGAATCGACACCAAACGGTTCTCACCGCCTGACAATGGCCATGACCGTGAGAACAGCGCTGATGTCATCCACGGTTTTCACCCATGCAGGGTCGAGTCCCATATAGGGTCGAGCGCGCAGTGCACTGTACACTGGAGCAATGGCCTTCCCCCCGGGCTTCCTCGATGAGCTGCGTGCGCGCGTCAGCCTGAGCGACCTCGTCGGCCGCAAGGTTGCGCTGAAGCGCCGGTCGGGCGCGGAGTATGCCGGCCTCTGCCCGTTCCACAACGAGAAGACGCCCTCCTTCACGGTCAACGACAAGAAGGGCTTCTTCCACTGCTTCGGCTGTGGCGAGCATGGCGATGCCGTCGGCTTCGTGATGAAGACCGAGGGCCTCTCCTTCCCCGAATCGGTCGAGAAGCTGGCCCGCGAGGTCGGCCTGCCGGTGCCGCGTGCCACGCCCGCCGAGCGCGAGCGGGCCGAACGTGCCTCGACCCTGCAGGAAGTGGTCGAGCAGGCGGCGCGCTGGTTCCAGAAGCAGCTTCGCCTGCCGGCCGGCCGGCACGGCCTCGACTACCTGCGCGGCCGAGGCCTCGGCGACGAGACGATCGACGACTTTCGCCTGGGCTTCGCGCCCGATTCGCGCGACGGGCTGCTAGCGGCGCTGAAGCGCGAGGGCGCCACGGTCGACAAGCTGGTCGAGGCCGGCCTCGTCATCCAGCCCCCCACCGACCCTGGAGAGCGGGGCCGCGAGCCGTACGACCGCTTCCGCGGCCGGGTGATGTTCACCATCAACGACCGCCGCGGCCGCGCCATCGCCTTCGGCGGCCGCGTGATGGGCCAGGGCGAGCCCAAGTACCTCAACTCGCCCGAGACCCCCCTCTTCCACAAGGGCGCCAACCTTTACTGCCTCGACCGGGCGCGGGAGGCGGCGACCAGGGACCGCCCCGTGATCGTGGCCGAGGGCTACATGGACGTGATCGCGCTGCACGGCGCGGGCTTCACCGGCGCGGTGGCGCCGCTCGGCACGGCGCTGACGGAGGGCCAGCTCGGCGAATTGTGGAAGCTCGCCGACGAGCCCTACCTCTGCTTCGACGGCGACAATGCCGGCCGCCGCGCCGCCCAGCGTGCCGCCGACCGGGCGCTGCCGCTGCTGCGGCCGGGCAAGAGTCTGCGCTTCGTGTCCCTGCCGGCCGGCGAGGATCCCGACAGCCTCATCCGCGGCCGCGGCCCCGATGCAATCCGCCGCGTGCTCGAGCTGGCGCGACCGCTGGCCGAGGTCCTTTGGGACATGGAGACCGACGGCAAGTCGGCCAATACGCCCGAGCGTCGGGCCAGCATCCAGAGCGCCCTTCGGGCCAAGGCCAACCAGATTGCCGATCCTTCGGTCAAAAGCCTCTACCGCAGCGAGTTCGACGAGCGTTTCAACAAGGCCTTCGGCCGCCGGCCCTTCTCCGCTGGCGGCCGCTGGCAGGGTCCCCGCCGTTCGTTCCGTGGCATGGGCCTCGAGCCACCGGCCCCCTTCGCCCCCGGTACGGCAGCCCGGATGGCGGGAACCGACCTCGACAGCTCGCGGCTGGAACGGGCCCTCCTGGGCGCCCTGATCGAGCGGCCGGCCCTGCTGCACATCGTCGTCGAGGAGCTGCACCGGCTCGCCATCGCGAGCCCCGAACTACACCGGCTCGAGCAGGCCCTGTCGCAGTTCGCGAATGAGGCCCCTTCGATCGACCCTGCGGCAGAAGAGGCCATGGGCGGAGAACCCCTTGAAGAAAAGCTGCTGGCAGAGCATCTGCAGCGGCACGGCCTCGACCAGGCTGCCGAGATGGCACGGGTCAAGGCCCGGGAGTTGTTTCGTGGACCTGAGACTGGGGCGTGGGTGGACGACTGGCGGCGGATTGCCGGCCATTTGGTCAAAAGGAAGGCGGCAGCGGCCCATCTACAGGAGGCGGAGCGGGCGTTTGCCACCGAGGGGACCGAGGAAAGATGGCAAGATCTGGTGGCTGCCCGGCGGCACCATCAGGAGGTCGCAGCCTCTGAAACCGGATAGCCGGTCTGCGCATTTTCCTTCTGCAAACCCTGTCGCTGCCCCTATCGCTACTGAGACTTGTGCCCATATAATAGAAGGGTATATCGCGGGTCCGCCCCCCGCTCCCCTTCTCGCAGCCTTCGAACGGTCCTGCCGGGCCGCGAGGAGATTTTTGTTTTAGACCCGTTGTCGCAGTTCCAAGGAAAAGAAATGGCGACCAAGACCGCTACCGTTGCTCAGCCCGATACCAGCGATGCCCGCGAGGACGGCCCTGACGCCCCTCTGCTCGACACGCTGGGCGCGGAGCTGAAGAAGCTCGTCCAGAAGGGCAAGGAGCGCGGCTATGTCACCTATGACGAGCTGAACGCCGCCCTGCCGCCGGACGAGGTGTCCTCCGAGCAGATCGAGGACACGATGGCCATGCTGTCCGAGGCCGGCGTGAACGTCGTCGAGGCCGAGGAGCAGGAAGAGACCACGACCGCCAACCCGGCCGAGCCGGCCAAGACCGCTGTGGTCGCGGCAGAGGCGACCGGCGAGGACGAGGAGCTTGGCCGCACCGACGATCCTGTCCGCATGTACCTGCGCGAGATGGGCTCGGTCGAGCTGCTGTCCCGCGAGGGCGAGATCGAGATCGCCAAGCGCATCGAGGCCGGCCAGGACAAGATGATCGGCGGCATCTGCGAAAGCCCGATGACCATCCACGCCCTGCTGACGTGGCGTGATGCGATCAACGAAGGCCGCATGTTGCTGCGCGACGTGATCGACCTCGAGGCGACCCAGGGCGGCGCTCCCGGCGAGGGCAAGGCGGCGAACGGCGACGGCACGCCGGCCGTACCCGCGCCGCGTCCGGCCGTGGTGGCGCCCAAGCCGCCGGTCGTGCGCGCGGCCCCGCAGCCGGGGGCCAACGGCGCCGAGGGTGCCGAAGCGCCGAGCGAAGGCGGCGAGGACGACGACGAGAACGCGCTGTCGCTGTCGGCGCTCGAGGAGAAGCTGAAGCCCGAGGTGCTGCGCACCCTCACCAAGATCCACAAGGTCTATGCCGAGATGGCGAAGGTGCAGAACCGCCGCCTCTCGACCTTGAGCCGCGGCCAGAAGCCCAGCGCGGAGTTCGAGAAGAGCTACGAGAAGCACCGCAAGAAGATCGTCGAGCTGGTCCGCACCGTGCACATCAGCCCGGGCAAGATCGAGCAGCTGAAGCTCCAGCTCTACGACCTGAATCGCAAGCTGATGATGCTCGAGGGCAAGCTGCTGCGCCTGGCCGAGGGCTTCCGCATTCCGCGCCAGGACTTCCTCGACAACTACCTGACGCACGAGATCGACCCCAACTGGCTCGACAAGGTGGGCAAGCTCAGCGGCAAGGGCTGGAAGGACTTCGCCAAGAAGAAGGCGACCGACGTCGAGAAGGTGCGGGCCGACATCAAGGCGATCTCCGACGCCGCCGGCGCGCCGATCTTCGAGTTCCGCCGCATGTGCAAGACCGTGCAGGACGGCGAGCGCGAGATGATGCGGGCGAAGAAGGAGATGATCGAGGCCAACCTGCGCCTCGTGATCTCGATCGCCAAGAAATACACCAACCGCGGCCTGCAGTTCCTCGACCTGATCCAGGAGGGCAACATCGGCCTGATGAAGGCGGTCGACAAGTTCGAGTACCGCCGCGGCTACAAGTTCTCGACCTATGCGACGTGGTGGATCCGTCAGGCGATCACCCGCTCGATCGCCGACCAGGCGCGCACCATCCGCATCCCGGTGCACATGATCGAGACGATCAACAAGCTGGTCCGCACCAGCCGCCAGATGCTGCACGAGATCGGCCGCGAGCCGCAGCCGGAGGAGCTGGCCGAGAAGCTCGGCATGCCGCTCGAGAAGGTGCGCAAGGTGCTGAAGATCGCCAAGGAGCCGATCTCCCTCGAGACGCCGATCGGCGACGAGGAGGATAGCCACCTCGGCGACTTCATCGAGGACAAGAACGCGGTCATCCCGCTCGAGGCCGCGATCCAGGGCAACCTGCGCGAAAGCACGACGCGGGTGCTCGCCACGCTCACGCCGCGCGAGGAGCGCGTGCTGCGCATGCGCTTCGGCATCGGCATGAATACCGACCACACCCTCGAGGAGGTCGGCCAGCAGTTCTCGGTGACCCGCGAGCGCATCCGCCAGATCGAGGCGAAGGCGCTGCGCAAGCTGAAGCACCCCAGCCGCTCGCGGATGCTCCGCAGCTTCCTCGACCAGGGCTGACGAAAACGAAAGGGCCGGTTCCACCGGCCCTTTTCCTTTGCTGGTGACACGCCACTGGAATGGCGCGCCCCCGCTCCTCGGGAATCACGCAAACCTGGGCATCACCTTGGTCGCCATCAGCTCGAGCGAGGTCAGGATCTGCTTTCTGTCGTGCAAGCCCTGCGGAATCAGGAGCACGACCTCGTCCTGGTCCGGCAGCCGCCGCTTCACCTCGTCGAGGCGGCGGCTGATCGTGTCCGGCGAGCCGACCAGCAGCTCGGGCACGCCCTGGCCGAACGGCGTCGCCCAGCTGTTCCAGAACCACATCATGTCCCTGGCCCATTCCTGGGCCTCGGCGTCCGTCGGCGCACAGATGAAGATGCCGCCCCACGCCGCCTGCTGGCCGTTCTTCACGCTGCGGCCGTGTTTCTCGGCCTCCATCGTATAGCCGCGGCAGAGCCCGTCGTAGAAATCGAGATTGTCGGTCAGCACGATCGGCTTGCCGCCGTACTTCGCCCAGAACAGCGCCGTGCGCATCGACGCGGCGAATCCGCCATAAAGCGGCGGGTGCGGCGTCTGCAGCGGCCGCGGCGCGATGCCGATCTCGTTGATGCGCATGTCGGGCGCCACCCCACGGCCGAACTTCACATAGACCGGATGGTCGTGCGGATTGACCATGCCGTCGGGCGGGAAGGTCCAGTACTTGCCGCGATGTCTGAAGGTCTCGCTCGACAGGGCCTTCACGACGATGTCGACGAACTCGCCGAAGTACTCGCGATTGGCTGCATCGGCCGGCTGATCTTTATTCCACGGCCCGACGGCATTGAGCTCGGCGCGGATCTTGAAGTTCTCGACCCAGCGCGCCTGGTAGCCGCGCACCAGGCCGACGCCGAAGCGGCCGCCCAGCATGTGGTCCATGGTGGCGATGTCCTCGGCGACGCGCAGCGGATTGTGGGTGGTCGAGACGAAGCCGCAGGTGATGATGCGCAGCCGCTCGCTGTGCCGGCCGAGCCACATCGACATCAGCTTGGGGTCGTTGGAGATCTCGAAGCCTTCGATCTGCAGGTGATGCTCGGGATGGCCGAAGCCGAAATAGCCGGCGTCGTCGGCGAAGCGCACGTACTCGGCGATCTCGTCCAGCATGCGCTGGTAGAGCTCGGGCTTGCGCCCCGCCATGCCGGCCTCGAGCTCCGCCCGACGGCCGATCGTGCAGTACATGAACAGGCTGAAGCGCATGGGATTCTTCCGCTGGGGGCGCGCCACTCCAGTGGCGCGATCTTCTCTCATTGCCCGCAAAGACGCGTCACTGGAGTGACGCGCCCCCGGCTCAAGCCGCCAGCTTGTACAGCTCCGCGACGTTGTCCCTGAGGATCCGCTTCTTCAGCACCGGATCGAGGTGGCTCGTCTGCTCGGCGAGCACGTCCTTGCTCCATGGCCAGGTCGAATCGCTGTGCGGGAAGTCGTTGGCCCACATGAGCTGGTGGGGGCCCATGCGGTCCGCGAACTGGAACGCCGTCCAGTCGTCCTGGAAGGTGAGCGCGATGTGCTCGCGGAAATATTCCGACGGCAGGCGCTGCAGCTCCTTGCCCTTCATCCAGTAGCGATGCCGCTTGTAGGCGTGGTCCATGCGATACATGAAGTGCGGCGCCCAGCCGGCGTCGGCCTCGACGCAAACCACGCGCAGCTTCGGGTGACGCTCGAACACGCCGCTGTAGACCAGCATGCCCATGATGTCCTGGCAGCCGCGGATGATCGACAGGAAGCTGTTGATCTTGGGACCGCGCGGCTTGACCATCGTGTTGTCGCCGGTCGAGGTCAGGATGTGCCACGAGAGCGGCAGCTCCAACGCGACAGCGGCCTCCCACAGCGGATCGTAGATCGGGTCGTCGTAGTCCTTCTCACCCGGGTTGCCCGGCATCATCACGCCCTTGAACCCCATCGCCTTGATCCGCTCGAGGTCGGCGATGCCTTCCTTGACGGTGCGCATCGCCGTCTGGCCGAGCCCGATCAGCCGCGCCGGGTCGTGGCTGCAATAGCCCTGGAGCCAGCGGTTGTAGGCCTCGAAGCAGGCGCGCTTGAAGTCGAAGTCGGCGTGGTTGCAGAGCAGCATGCCGACCGTGGGATAGATGATCTCGGCGGCGACGCCATCCTTATCCTGGTCGCCCAGCCGGGACGTCGGGTCCCAACCACTGCGATGCAGGTCCTCGAACCTGGCACCCCCCGCGCGAATATTCTGCGGCTCGACCCCGGCGGCGGCGATCAGGCCGAGTGGTACCGGCGTCTTCATGCCCTCGACGATGAAGGTGTCGCCGATGCCCTCCTTGCGGACGACCCGCGGGGCGCGCTCGCGGAAGGCCGGGTCGATATTGTCGACGTAGCAGTTGGGCGGCTCGGTGATGTGCGAATCGGCGGAAATCGGGCGCCAGTCCATGCTTCCTCCAGCGTCTTTGGCCGAAATGGTAGGGTGCGCTCGCGGCCCGCGGCAAGCTGTCGTTGGCGCGGCATTCCGGGAGGCGGCAGCGGTTGAACCCACCGCCCCCCTATGGCATACCCGCGCCGCGCTCGGCTCAGGGCGCTTTCCGGCGCTGCCGTAGCTCAGTGGTAGAGCACTCCCTTGGTAAGGGAGAGGTCGACAGTTCAATCCTGTCCGGCAGCACCAT
>JAFEFF010000008.1 GCA_018240745.1 Pseudomonadota bacterium | reverse complement strand
ATCCGTTCAACGATGGGCAGGTGATCGAGCCGCCGGCGCTGCGCGCCCTGCTGCAGCGGGTGCTGGGGCCCAATGCCGTTCTGTCGCCCGAGCATTTCGATGCGGTGCCCGATCGCGACGTGCTGCTGCGGATGGAGAACAACGTGCGCCTGCGCCTGGCCAGGCGCGAGGACTGGCTCGGCTCGGCGCGCTCGCTCGACCGCATGCTGGCGATCGCGCCCGACCGCCCGGAGCTGCTGTTCGAATCGGGGCAGATCAATGCGCGACTCGACAAGCGTCGCGCCGCGATCGCCGCCTTCGAGCGTTTTCTCGCCACGGAGGCCGCCAAGGCCGACCCGGCCTGGGCCGTCCGTGCCTCGGAACTGTTGCAGGAATTGCGGCGCGGGCTTAACTGACGGCCGCAGGCCGTCATCCCGAGCGGAGCGAAGCGAAGTCGAGGGATCTCTTCTTTCTTGTCGAATCAGAAGAGGCCCCTCGGCTACGCTCGGGGCGACGGATACTCTTTGTCGGAAAGTCAGCTCCCATGACGCTCAGGGTCGCCATCCAGATGGACCATGTGTCCACCATCGACATCGACGGCGACTCCACGTTCGTGCTGGGGCTGGAAGCGCAGAAGCGCGGCTACGAGGTCTGGCACTACACGCCGCCCGAGCTGATCTTCCGCGACCGCAAGGTCCTGGCGCGCGCGCAGCCGATGAAGCTCAGGCGCGAGAAGGGCAACCACTTCACGCTGGGTGCGGCCGAGATCGTCGATGTCGCGGCGTTCGACGTGGTGCTGCTGCGCCAGGACCCGCCGTTCGACATGTCCTACATCACCACCACGCACCTGCTGGAGCACGTCCACCCGCGGACGCTGGTGGTCAACGACCCGGCGAGCGTGCGCAACGCGCCGGAGAAGCTGTTCGTCACCCACTTCGACAAGGTGATGCCGCCGACGCTGATCAGCGCCGACGCGCGCGCGCTCCGCGAGTTCTGGAAGGAGCATGGCGACATCATCCTGAAGCCGCTGTTCGGCAACGGCGGCTCGGGCGTGTTCCGCGTGCGGCCCGACGACGAGAACTTCGCCTCGCTGCTCGAGATGTTCTCGCAGCGCAACCGCGAGCCCCTGATCGCCCAGCGCTATCTCCCCGAGGTGCGCAAGGGGGACAAGCGCATCATCCTGATCGACGGCAAGGCGGCCGGCGTGGTCAACCGCGTGCCGGCCGAGGGCGAGGCGCGCTCCAACATGCATGTCGGCGGCAAGGCGGTGAAGGAGACGCTGACCCGGCGCGACCGGGAGCTGTGCGACATCATCGGGCCGGAGCTCGCCCGGCTCGGCCTGATCTTCGTCGGCATCGACGTGATCGGCGACTGGCTCACCGAGATCAACGTCACCTCGCCGACCGGTCTGCAGCAGATCAACCGCTTCGACGGCGTCTGCCTCGAGGCGCAGATCTGGGATCGCATCGAGGTCCGTTACCAGGAGACACGGGGACAGGGTTCCAGGGGGGCGAAGTCATGATCCGGCGCAGTTTCCTGACGCTGGCGCTGGCCGTGGCGGCCGCGCCGGCCTGGGCGCAGTTCGACACGCTCACGCAGAAGCCGATCGTCGCGGCGGTGCGGGGCGGTGACGAGGAGAAGGTGCGCCAGGCCCTGCTCAAGGGCGAGAACCCCAACCAGAGCGACGCCAGCGGCCGTCCGCTGCTGATGATCGCCGTGATGGCCGGCGATATCCCGGTGGTCCAGGCGCTGCTGAAAGGCGGGGCGCTGCCCGATGCGACCGACAGGGACGGCTACACCTCGCTGATCCGCGCCGCCGAGCACGGCGACGTCGACATCGTCGACATGCTGCTGAAGCGCAACGCCCGGCCCGACCTGCAGAGCCGCCAGGGCCAGACCGCGCTGATGGTGGCGTCGCGGCTGGGCCAGGCCGAGATCGTGAAATTGCTGCTGGCGAAGAAGGCCGATCCCAACAAGCCGGACTTCACCGGCCGCACCGCCCTCACCTACGCGCGGCAGAGCGGCAAGGGCACTGTCGAGAACATGCTGCGTTCGGCCGGCGGACACGAATGAGCGACGAGCGGCCGTCGGCTGGGACGCGGCCGGCGGCGCCGATCCGGATCACCAACGGCATTGCCCTCGATCCGTCGGAGATCGCGGAGAGCTTCGTGCGCGCCGGCGGGCCCGGCGGGCAGCACGTCAACACCACCTCGACCGCGGTGCAGCTGCGCTTCGACGTCCGCCATTCGCCCAGCCTGCCCGACGACGTGCGGCGCCGGCTCGAACGGATGGCCGGCAGCCGGCTGACGCGCGACGGCGTGCTGGTGCTGCAGGCGCACGGCCATCGCAGCCAGAAGCGCAACCGCGAGGAGGCGCTGGCGCGGCTGGTGGCGCTGGTCCGCGCCGCGGCCCGGCCGCCCGTCCCGCGCAAGGCGACCAAGCCGACCCGGGCCAGCAAGCAGCGCCGGCTCGAGCACAAGAAGAAGCATGGGGCGCTGAAGGCGCTGCGACGCTCGTCGTTCGACTGAGGCCGGTCCGGCCTGGAGCCTTTGCGCGGATCGTGCCTTCAGGGGCGTTCCGAGCGGACCCGCACCGGCACGGCAGCGAGGTCGGGCACAGGTGCGGTGCCGGTCGGTGTCGGCGCATCGCTGCCGAGCAGGCGCCGCGCGACCAGGCCGGCGATCAGGACGATCGCCGAGACGGCGCCGGAAACCGTGAGGGCGCCGGCCCAGTCGAACGCCGCATGCCCGCCGGTCAGGGCCTGAGCCAGCCACCAGATGGCGTACCCGGCATGCACCAGGCCGCTGGTGACCAGCGCGGTGAGGCCGACCAGAGCCGCAGGCAGTGCGTTGTTCACTTGAGATTCCTCCCGCTCGGGGATCCGACCGCGGTCTGTCGGGTGGCGCCGTTCGTTGCCGCAAATCGCATTTGGTTGCGCGACCAACCAGTGATTTTTCTGTGACTCATCTGTTCGATATCGCACCGACGCGGAGCGTTGGGCGCGGACGCGGGCGAGCCAATGGGGCTTTCGATTCAGCTAGCCGCCGAGGCTATCCGGCTCCGGCGTCTGCCTCGCGAGGTGCTCGGCATCGATGGTTCGCGGGTGCTGTCGATGGAGATAGGTCGCGAGGCTCCCGCGAGCCCCTACCGGCGTGACCCTGATAGCCGCCTCGAACAGATCCCGCTGAACCGATGTCGGCAGGTCACCCCACCGCGCGGCCACAGCCCGCCCGAGCGCCGTCATGATTTGCTCGTGATCCATTCTGCTACCCCCCTCGACACTGCCATCAACAAGGGCGCGGCGGCATCACCGGTCGCCGCGGTTACGCTGACCCGGACCGTACCTCGTTTGCCTCGCCCGATATTCCATCACCTCGAAGCGGAAAGGCAAGCCGAGTCGACGTCGGGTGGCGGGTCGGTTCGTCAAACTGGCCCACTCCCACCAGTTCCATCCGAGCCGAAATCGCTCGTCGTGTTCGTTGCCGCGCTCAGGCCGCTTTGCGAGGCTCGATATCCTTGACCGCCTTGTGGTCGGCCGAGGCAAGGTCGTAGGCCGTCTGCAGGTTCATCCAGAACTCCGGGCCGGTGCCGAAGTAGCGGCCGAGGCGCAAGGCGGTGTCGGCCGTTACGGGCGTCTCCTCGCGCGCCAGGCGCTCAATCCGGGTGCGCGGAACATGGCAGGCGGCCGCCAAGGCATAGCCGCTGATCTCGAGCGGAACCATGAACTCCTCGCGCAAAATCTCGCCAGGATGGACAGGGGGGTACGGGCCGATCATTGGGGACTCCTCTCTCTAGTGGTAGTCGACGATTTCGACATCTTCGGCGTTGCCTTCGGTCCAGCGGAAGTGCTTCAGACGATCGCCACGGCGTTCGGCGATCGGCCGCTCGACGCCGACACGGCCTGGCGATCGCGGCATTCGAGTGATCCAACTGCATTTGCGGGAAATCGCCAGGCCGCGCGACCCCGGCGAGATTTGAACTCACGACCTGTCGCTTAGGAGGCGACCGCTCTATCCAGCTGAGCTACGGGGTCCGCGCGGCGTTGGGGTGACTTACGCCGGCCGTGACCTGCCTGGCAAGGTCCGCTGCGCTCGAGCCGCTCGAGTCCCTAACAAGAGTCCCTAAAAGGCGCGGCCCGGAGGGCCATAAAAGCGCGATTTTTCAGCCTTTTGGTCGTGTCGACCGGCGGGTTCCTAAACCGGAGGTCGGAGGTTCGAACCTCTCGGGGACGCCATCTCCAGCCCTCGGGAAGTTTCAGGCTAACTAACGCGCGGCTACCAGCGACCAGACATCTGACTACGCATGAGAAGGTCATGGGAGGGCGGCGCGTCTCGTCTCCGAGCGGTGCTGGTCGAAGAAGCGCATCATGCGATGGCGGCTGTCCGCGGCGGCTTGTGGGTCCATGTCGATCATGAAGCCGGCGAATCGCTGCGGCAGGATCTCCAGGTCGAACGAATGGACGGCCGCCGGATAGACCTTGACCCTGAATTCGGCACCTGACGTCCGGACGCCGACGCACTCGTTCGCCGATACCCACTCGTCGCGACCGCCGCTGAAGACCTGGACCGGGGTCGCCAGTGTGCTGCCCGGATTCACGAGCCCGCACCAGGGGTACAAGGCGACCGCTGCCCGGAAGGGCGGGTCCCGGTCCGATCTTCGATAGGCCGACTGAGCCTCCTGCAATGACGCTGCAATCGCGACGCTGCCGCCGTTGCTCTGCCCCATCAGAAAGAGGTCTTTGCCGTCCACATAGGGCAGGTGCCGCAGATACCGGGCGGCGTCGAAGACATCCGCCGTACGGTAGGCGATGGCCTGGCGGAGCCTGGCATTGTCCCCGCACATTTCCGCGCCCGAGTAGGAGCGCGGACCGAAGCTGTCGAGATTGAGCACGACGTAGCCGGCGTCTCGCATGGTCTGCGCGTACTTGTGCAGGGCAAAAATGTCGGCCGCCTGCCAGCCATCGCAGCCGTGCAACAGAATGACGGCCGGAAACGGTCCGCCGCCGGTCGGGCGATAGAGCTCGGCGCGCAGGTCGACCGGCGTCGTTCCGTTCGGCTGGCTTGCCTGGAACTTGACGATTTCCTGGGCTTGGGCGGTCACCGCGGCCAAGCAAAATATCGTCCAGGCGCAAATGAGCCCGGCGCGCCGGCGCATCAGCCCTCCCTCGTTTGCATTGAGGCGAGACTGCGCCCGGCCGCGTCGGCCGCTCAACAGAAAAAACCTGCCCGGTCTCCCGGGCAGGTTCAGTCGATGTGCTACGGGCTACGGATCAGTACCCGATGTTCTCGTCGTAGAACTGACCTTCCAGGTTGGTGTACGAGCCTTCGAGCGGCCGCTTCCGGCCGGTATTGCGCGCCAGCGTCCAGTAGAACTGGATCGGCGACGTGATGCCCGTCAGGTCGTCGCGGAAGGCGACGGGCTCGTAGAACTGGCCCAGCGTCCCCAGCGCTCCGATCGCCAGAACCCGCTCCTGAACCTTGGCGGCGAGCTGCTTCTTCGCCTCGGGATCGGTCGTCTGGCTGTACGCGGTGCGGTAGCTCTCGAGCTGCGCGTCGTTCGGCGCTCCCGGCCATCCCTTGGCCGAAGAGCCGGAGAACGCGATCGACAGCGGGTTCATGACGTCGCCGGCGAGCCACCAGGTGTGGAACATGCCCCACGCCCCCGGGTTGGTGCGCTCCTTGAGCATCTCGGCCCACGTCATGTTCCGGACATCGACCGTCATGCCGATCTGCTTCAGGTTCTTCACCGTGACATCGGTCAGGGCCGAGATCACGGGATTGTCCTTCGGGTTGAGAATGACCACCGGCGTACCGTCGTAGTGCGCGGCGATCAGGGCCTTCCGGGCGGCCTCGAGGTTCGCGGTCTTGAGGATGGCGCTGCCGGCTTCGCTCGCCATCGGCGTGGTGCACGGATAGACCGAATAGCACAGCCGATAGAAGCGCTTGTCGCCGAGAGCGGCCTGCATGTACTCGTTCTGGTCGATCGTCATCAGGACCGCGCGGCGAACCGCGGGGTTGTTGAACGGCGCAACGGCGCTGTTGAAACGCATCATCGCGACGTTGCCGAGCGGATCGGTCGACGCGACGACGACATTCGGCTTGCCCATCAGCTCGGGCATGTACTTGGTGGACGGCGATTCGATGTACGAGATGTCGCCCTTGACCAGCGCGGCAACGGCATCCCGCTGGTTGTCGTAGTAGACGAAGTCGATCTCCTTCTCCTTCGCGACCTTGGCGCCCGCCGCCATCGACGACTTGTCGTGCCGCGGCGCGTAGTACGGGTTCTTGACGTAAACCGCCTTGTTCGGGGTCCACTTGTCCTTCTCGAACATGTACGGGCCGGAACCGGTCGGGTCGGTAATCGAGCCGGACGCCGCGGCCTCCACGACCCTCTTCGGCATCATGAAGGGCACGGTCGCCGACATCTTGGCCAGCGACTGCAGGACGAGCGCGTTCGGCTTGTCGAGCTGCATGACGATCGTGCGATCGTCGGGACCGGTCAGGCCGGAGACGTCCTTGAACAGCTCCTGGCCCGTGCCGTCATACTGGCCCCAGCGCTGCAGGGACGCCACGCAGTCGACCGCCGTCACGTTCGAGCCATCGCTCCACTTCAGGCCCGGGCGCAGCTTGAAGGTCCAGGTCCGACCATCGGGCGACGTCGAATAGGACTCGACCATCTGCGGCTTCGGCTCGAGGTTCTGATCCAGCGCGAACAGCGTGTCGTAGACCATATAGCCATGGGTCCGCGTGATGTACGCGGTGGTCTTGATCGGATCGAGACTCTCGAGCTGGGCATGCGTGGCGATGCGCAAGCTGCTGTCGCTGCACGCTCCCGCCATCAGCGGGATCAGGATCGCCGTGCCGGCGATCAATTTCTGTTTCACACTCATCGTATTCTCCTAGAATCTTCCCCTTGAGTTACCCCAGTTGAGCTCCGTCCAGTCCGCGATCGCTTCCGATGCCCGGACCGGCCTTCAACAGCCCTGTTGCGATCCGCCGATCCGGATTCCGCCAAGCCTGCTGATGTTCCGATGAAGGGTGGCCCACACCGCCCACCGGTACATTCCCATCGTGTTCAGTCCTGTCGCCCCCCAAGCAGCCTCCATCAAAACGGCAGACTCGGCGTGAAGGACATGAGGTTGTAGATCGCGCTTCCCCGCGCGAAGACCGCCTCGATCCGCGTCAAGCCGCGCACCTGGTGGAAGGTGCAGATGATCGCTGACGGCAAGGCCGCATCCTTGCCCGTCGCAACCGTCTCCAGTCTCAGGCCGTCGCGCTCCTGGGTCGGCACGCTCAGGCAAGTGGTCCTGGTGTAGATGAACGGCCGCGCCTGGTAGGGCGCGAACGGAAGCTTCGTCCACTGCGCCACGCCACTGGGAATCACGGGAGCGATGTCCGACCAGTGCATTCCCGGCTGTGCGGCATACGGCACCGATGGCGCGGCCAACGCCATCAGCTCGAGGAGCGGGACTTCGCCGACCTGTTCCAGGATGCGCCACGCGTCCGGCGCGGCGAGCGCCGTCAGCCTGCCGCGCCCGGAGCAGAGGCGATGGCAGCCATCGGCATCGAGGGTCGTGGCTACTGCGATTCCGATGTTGCCGTTGCGCTCGCGGAAGGCGCGAGGGACCGTGCCCTGCTGGTCCACGGTCCATACGGCCGAACCCGGGGCGAAGCCGGTCAACAACGTGTGGACGGCGGGTTGGGGCGTCGCCGACATGACGGAGCTGTTCGCCGCCGGAACCGTGGCGGCCTCCCAGTGCAGGAGGGCATTGCCCGCCATCGTCGACGACTGAAGGTTCGCCAGCCTGAAAGGCACCGTGCGGGTGCCCGGCTCCCGACCGGCCTGGACCTGGAGATGGACATGCGGAACGGGTGACCGCCCCGAGTTGCCGGCGGCGCCGAGGTAGGAGCCGATTTCGACTCGCGTCCCGGGCCGAACGACGATGCTCCACTGGCGGAAATGGGCAAGCAGCGCCCAGCCTCCCTGGTCGAGCCGGATGCAGACGAAATTGCCCCAGCTGTCCGCGAAGTTGCAGAGACCCAGTGGGTTGTCGGGGACATTGTTGCGGACGCTCTCGACCACTCCCGCCGCGGGGGCGACGACCGGGGCGTTCCAGATCGAGTCGGCTGGCGAAGAAGAGCCCGGCGGCCTGACGAAGTCGAGGGCGTGGCGCAGATGGCCGGTGTGGCTGAGCGGGCCGTCGAATCCCTGCGCGATCTTGACGATTCCCGGAACCGGAACCACCAGCAGGGGTTCGCGACGGCCGAGCCTCCGTGCCCAGAACGCCTCGCGCCACCACGCTTCCTCCGGCATGAACTGAAGAAGGGTGTTGCGCCAGAACTCGCGATCGTCGCGCGCGAGCGACACCGTTGCCAGGGCGAGCCAGATCGTCATGCCGGATGCAAGCGGCAGATAGGCGAATGCCGGCACGAACGTGAGCAGCACCATCGCGCACAGAGACGCGCCGGCTCCCGCCAGAGCCGCGAGCACGAGGCTGGCGTAGCCCGGCAGGAGGTAGTAGGCGCCGAGCGCCATGCCGGCCACGAAGAAGTTGTGCGCCGCCGGCAGCCAGTAGAACACGAGCCCGAGTTGCTGGGCTCCGATGGCGGTGAGGGCGCCCGCCAGCCAGCCGATCACCCCGGCGACAAAAGCGACGCGCGACCAGAGCAGGATCGCTCCGCTCATGATGATGCCCGCGCCGACGGAGGGCGAGAAGGCGAGTGAACCCAGCGACGAGAAGAACAGCGTCGTCCAGTCGGCAATGGTGCGCGCGTCGATCAGCCACCAGGTGTAGTGCTGGGCGGCGATCGACGTGCCGACTGGAAACAGCATGAACATTGCGCCGGCGGTCAGGCCATAACCCCACAACAATGGCGGGAGCGACCGTGCCCGCAGGAACAACAGGACGGCGGCCGCAAGCACGAAAGCGACGACGGCGACGACGACGGCGATCGCCACCTGAACCTGCAGCGGATAGAGGGTTGCTTCCATCAGCCACCCGGCGGAGATCGTCGCCAGGATGACGTTCGATCGCAGGCTGCCCTGGACGCGCGGGTCGTCCTCGATGCCCAGGACCTGTTGTCCCCCCAGCGCGATCGCGAGCCCGAGCAGGGCAAATCCTGCGAGCCGGGGTGATTGCGCGATGGCCAGCCAGAGCAGCAGGCCGATCCACGGGTTGGAGATCAGAAAGACGCTGCCGAGCGCCGGACCGAACGCAGCCGCGAGCCTGGCCATGGCGCCCCGGGCCTGGACGATGCCGCCGTTCGCCGGCGGCGGCACCATGCCGGAAACCCGGGCGGCGGCGGAGGCATGCGGATGGTCCGGCGGCCGCAGTGCCGGCGTCTCCATGATCGCCGGCGAAGGGATGGGTAACGTATCCACCGCTAGCCAACGGACAGGTGCGCGGGGAGCCGCTCGGGACCATCGATGTCCCGCAGCGTTTCGCGGGCACGAATGATCTCCGGCGTCCCCTTTTCCGTCAGCAGGACGATCGCCGGCCGATAGTTGATGAATTGCATCGACTGCACGAAGTTGTAGGCGCCGACCGGATGCAGCGACAGCACGTCGCCGGCCGCGAGCGGTGGCAGATCGACGCTTTCACGAACGACGTCGATCGCCATGCAGAGCGGGCCGTAGAGTCGGGAGGGCGACGCCGGCGCCTTGGTGGCTCGCGCCGGGCGGACGTCGAACTGGAACCACGCCGCGGTGTAAAGGAGATTGATGCCGGCATCGATCACATAGCCGACCCTCGAATCCTCGTTGAGGACGATGCGTTCCTTGAAGCCCCGTCCCGAGAGATCGGCGCCGATCATCGAGGCTCGATTGACGCCCTTGACCGCGACAACGCTCGTCAGCAGATAGCCGGCCTCATCGACGAGGCATCGACCCGATTCGAGCCGCAGCAGCGGTCGCTTCCGGGCCGGCAGCTTGTTCAGGACCGAGGCGATTGCGTCGGCGTAGTCCTCGATGGGCGGCACGGCCGTTTCGGCCGGACCCATCATGCCATGCAGGAGGCTGTGCGACGGGAATCCGCCACCCAGGTTGAGGCAGTCGACGAGCTGCCCATATCGGGTGTCGATCCGCTCGCGCAGCACCACGAGCTTCTGCGCCGCCGTGCGGTAGGCCTCCGGCGCGAGGATGTAGGTGCCGATATGGCAATGGAGCGAATGGAGGTGGAACTTCGGATTCTTGATGACGGCCGCGGCGGCCCGCTCCGCTTCGCCATTGGCAACCGCAAATCCGAACTTCGACCAGACGGGACGAATGCCGGCGTCGAGCCAGACCCGCAGCCCGATCTGAATGGGGCCGGGAATGTCTCGCGCGATTTCGTCGAGACGGCTCAGCTCGTCCCAATTGTCGACGTGGATCAGAGCGCCTTCCCGCATGGCGCGCTTCAGGGCGTCGTTCGGCTTGTACGGACCGTTGAAGACGATGTCCTTGCCCGGGATGTCCAGCTTGCGCACCTTCTCGTACTCGAAATCCGAGACGACCTCCGCGATCCAGCCTTCCTTCCGGAAGACCTGGATGATGGCGTTGAGGTAGTTGGTCTTGACCGACCAGGCGAAGCTGGTCTTCGGATAGCGGCTCTCGAAGGCGCGGCGCATCCGACGGGCCTTGGTCCGGAGGTCGCGCTCCGAATACACGAAGAGCGGCGAGCCGAATTTGGACACCAGCTTCTCGATCGACACTCCGTCGATTTCCTTTCGCGCCGGCACGGACCGCTCACGAACGAAGAAGTTGCGGTCGGCGGCAGCCCGCGGCGTCGCCTGGCCCAGTTCGCCGCTGATTTGCGGCGGCACGTAAACGTCGCTCACGATTTCACCTCGAGTTGGATTGGATTGAACGGGGAGCGGATCGCTCCCCCATGGAAGCCATCTGCGCGAGGTCGGCGATGTTGCCGACGATGTCCACGCAATGGCGCACGAACATCTGCCCGACCGCGCACTCGGCGAGCGGGGCCGGCTTCAGGTCGAGCATCCGTTCGACCATGCACGCCGGGAGATTGCAGCCGAGCTGGGACGGGAAGTCGACCCACGCCGGGAACCGGGGATTCATCTCGAACAAGCGGTGGGGTCGGCGCGGACTCTTGGCGAACTCGAGCTCGAACGGGCCGTTCCACTTCAGCGCCCGGATCACCTTGTGCACGAGCTTGTCCAGCGCGGGATCGGCGACGACCACGCCGCCGAACGCCTTGCCGGCCTTGGTCCGCAGCATCTTGCGGATGCTGCAGGATCCGAGGAGGCCGCCCTTGCCGTCGCCGAGGCCGACGACGTCGTATTCCTCGCCGACCACGACTTCCTGAACCAATACCGGCCCACCCCAGGCCGTCATCAATTCATCGAAGGCGATCCGCAGGTCCAGCGGCGAGTGCACGAGGCGCGCTTCGTAGAACCGGCCTTTGACGTACGCCGGATAGCCGAGGCTTGCGGCGAAGCCGAGGAGCTCGTCGAGGTTGCTGGAGGCGCGGGTGGCCGGCGTCGGAACCCCGATGTCCTCGCACAGCCTGGCCAGGTTCTCCTTGCTGCGGCGTTGCATTGCCTTTGCGTCGGGCAACACGCAGGCG
Source organism: Pseudomonadota bacterium (assembly GCA_018240745.1). Classification (GTDB taxonomy): domain Bacteria; phylum Pseudomonadota; class Alphaproteobacteria; order Reyranellales; family Reyranellaceae; genus Reyranella. The sequence goes on along the minus strand of JAFEFF010000008.1, from coordinate 9,744 downwards.
ATGCCGCGCTTGGCGAGATCGCGCTGCAGCCTGTGGTAATTCTCGATCTCGGAGTCGAGGCACGGGATGACGATATCGAACGGATCCTTTCGCGCGATGGCATCGAGCCGCGTCAGGAGCTCCTGATGGCCGACATGGGGATAGGGAACCAGGTAGGCCGAATCGATGCGATCCAGGCCCGCCGCGTACTGACCGCTCTCCAGCGGATCGTAGGACAGGCCGATGATCCGTAGATCGGGAAAACGACGCCGCAGGCTGGCGGCGACCGCGGGGCCCGGCTGGGGATTCTCACCGCGGTGGAGTCCGGTCACTGCGACGACCGGCGGTCTGCGCCTGGACCTCATAGCGCGAACCGATCGAGAGCTTCGATGCCGGCGAGGTCGTTGCGCAGCAACTGGACGTCGCGCAACGCGGCCGAACGGGAAATGCCGTAGCGCTCCTGGATTTCGTCGGCGAGCCGGTCGGCGCGCGTACCGGCCTGGAGCGACCGGAGTATGAAGCTGGCGGTCGGGCTGATCCGGAAGAACATCCCGGACGCCGTGTCGAAAATGAATTCGTCGCCGTAGAAGCGCAACGTCATAGGCTGCGCCGACCCGGTCTCGTCGACCGGGTGCTTCGATCTCTTCTTCCCACGCATTTCAAGACCCCAACTCTGCCGCCAGCGGGTCTTGGCCCATCCTCGCCAAAACCCGCCCCACTGACCAAAGTCGATCCCTATCGACCCGGCCCACCCATTTCGGCTGCAGCCATGAGAGCTGGTTGCACCCGACCCATCGGCGGCTGCAGGACTTCCCCATCCGCTGCAGCCGACTTATCGGCGGCTTCACCGACCCCCATCGGCTTCAGCCACATCAATGTCCGAGAGAAGACGCGATGCCGGCATCGTGAGCAATTCGACTTGCAAGACCCCGTGAGGCTTGTCGTGGCGGGGTCGCAAAGACCAAACACGGTGGCCCGGCCGCCATGAGTGCGGAATGCGAGAGACCCGGATCGAAGCGAGCGACTGGGTCTGCATTCGAGGCATCTGCGCGAGACTTCGCGATGGGTGTCGAATCGAACGGTGAACGAGCGCACGGTTTCAGGCAAAGCCCGAACGCCGCCCGTCCAGCGCCCGCACCCACGCCCAAGCTGGATCGCGCGGTGGAGTCCGTCTCTGCCCCACGAGCTGCGCAGCACAGAGACGGGCTCCCCTTCGGGGGGCCGGGTGGGGCCAGGATGGGTGCTCGTTTCGAGACTTCGGTGGGGCCACGGTCCCCGCGTTCGGTTGCCTCGGGGTCAACCGATTTGATGGCATGAAGACGTCGGCCTGGCAGGTACGGCGCGCCGGATGCCAGCTCGGCGCCTAACGACTGCCTGGGTCGTCGTCGGCCACAGCGGCGTTGAGCGCACGCACGATCGAGCGAACCATTCGGCGGCGTGAGGATGTCTTGGGTGCCGTTGCTGCTGCTCGGATCAGATGCAGCATCTTTGTCGCCGTGGAGAGTGAAACGCCCGCAATGGGCGCGACGCGGGCCGGGTTGGTGGAGATGCTGCCACCGTCGGTGGCGTAAGTCGCTCGCAGCCATTTGTGCAGCGGTGCAACGCCTTCATCAAAAGGGTTGCTGTCCATTGCGGTGAAGCGGCTGCGGCAGACGGCGCACCTGTACCGGCCAGCCGGCACCGACTTTCCGACGACCCTCACGATGCGTTGTGATTGGCAGTACGGACAATCCGGCCTGCCCAGCACATCCTCCAGGAATTGACGCGCGCCCTTCTCGTCGGCGAACGCCGTAAAAGAGCCTCCAGCCATTGCAGCCCCATGCTCGTGTCCCGCCGCTGCGATGGCAGCGAGACGTTCCCACCTCACCCTTCCAAAGGCCGCGCTCGCACGCTTGGGGACGTGAGAGCGCAACTGACACTTGCGAAAGTCCGGTAGTCCTTGCAATGCGGGTTTTATCTGGGTCGGAAATATTGCAGGGGTCGCTTTTGGTACAAATCGATCACATGTGACGACCTGTCGAGGCCTGCGATCGTCTGATAAGCTTCATCGTTATGGGGGCGTGGGGCTGGAGTTTGCTATGGCCGCTACGTCATCGACCAAGATCTACCCGAAAGGACGGCTGCAGGGGCCGGGTGTATTGCGCGAGTTGGCACGCCGGACCCGGGCCATCGCATCGACCCAGGATGAACCGGAGAAGAGCCGCATGATGACGTATGCCGCGGAGCTTACGGCGGCGGCGAAGGTGCAGCGGCGAACGACTTGATGACCCGGTTGCGGAAGCGTGCAACTTGCCCGGTCAACCGGCGTTGAATCGAGCGGAGCATCGCTCCACCGACCTCGAGCCGCGGATGTACCGGTGGAGGTTGTGAGGCCCGCCCGAGGTGTTCGGTGCGGGCCTTCTGGTTTGTGGAGGGCGTGATGGCCTCGGCAGCAAACAAGGCGGGCAAGTATCGCGGCCGCATCCTGCGGCCGATCCCCTACGAGGACGGCTCGGGTGTGCGCCAGGTCGCACCGGTCGGGTCGTACGACATTGCCGAGGTCGGCGAGCACCTGCAGTTCTTCGCCGAAGGCTTCGACCCCTTCCAGATGCCGCGCAAGCACGCGCTGCAGCACCACAAGGTCGGCAACCTCGAGATCGAGGACTGGCAGAGCTAGAGCGCGTTCCCCTCAGGCATCATCGAAGCGTCTCAACGCTCTTGTGCGTCATAATCTTCCGGATCGCGAGCCTCCGGCTCGCCTCATGAAGCGTGAGCGAGCCAGAGGCTCGGGGTCCGGAAGAGCATGAGAAGTCGATTCCGGCCGAACGGAATATGCTCCAGTGTTGGCGCGGCTTCAGCCTGCCCAGCGCCGGTCGGCGCGCAGTGGCGAGTCGTTCGGCACGAACAGCAGGTCGACCTGTGCGGTCGCGCCGTCGAGCGGCCGGCGCTTCAGGCCCAGCACGTCGGCCACCACGAAGCCATGGTCGCGCATGAAGCACACGACGTCCGCCACCTCGGCGCCGCCCTTGACCGTGGCGATGGTGCTGGTCTCGACGATCAGGGCGTCGATCTCGCGCAACTGGCCGGTCATGCCGCGCAGCACCATCATCTCGGCGCCCTGTACGTCGATCTTGGCCAGGGCGGGCCGGTCGATCGCCGGGAAAAGCGTGTCGAAGCGGTTCATCCGCACCGTCTCGAAGCGCAGGTAGTCGCGCTCGCCGATCTCTTCGAGCAGCGTCGAGCCCTGGATGTCGGCCCGTATCTCGAGCTTGACCTCGCCGTCGCGGTCGCCCAGCGCCAGGTGGTGGATCTCGCACGACAGCGAGCGGGCGATGCGCTCGAGATGCGGCCGCGATTCGGGCGTCGGCTCGATCAGGTGATAGAAGGCGTCGGGAAAGAGCTGGTAGAGGCCGTAGGTGCCGAAGCCGACCCCGACATCGAACACGATCGCCGGCTCGAAGCCCTGCTGCTTCAGCGTGCCGAGCGAGCGCGACCACGAGAGGCGCGGCGTGCGCAGGGGAATCCACGGCTCGAGCGGCCGCAACGCGTTCTTCAGGTTACCGATCATGCTCATGTCCGGCAGAATGACCGCTAATGCCGATCGCTGAAGTGACCAAGATGTGTCGAGATCACCTTTCCGCACGAAGCGCGACGGTCTATTGCGCGGCCCTGATCGCCTGCCACACGCGCGCCGGCACCGCGGGGCCGTCGAAATTGGTGACGCCGAGCGGCGCCAGCGCATCGACGATGGCGTTGGCGATCGCCGGGAAGGCCGCGATCGCGCCGGCCTCGCCGCAGCCCTTCACGCCCAGCGGATTGGTGGTGCAGCGCGTGTTGTTGAAGCCGAGGTCGAACGACGGCAGGTCGTCGGCGCGCGGCATGGCGTAATCCATGAAGGTGCCGGCGACCATCTGACCCGACCCGGGATCGTAGGTGCTGTGCTCCAGCAGCGCCTGGCCGCAGCCTTGCGCCATCGCGCCGTGCGCCTGGCCCGCCACCACCATCGGATTGACCAGCACGCCGTAGTCGTCGACGCCGGTATAGCGCTCGAGCGTCACGCGCCCGGTCTCGGGATCGACCTCGACCTCGACGACATGCGCGCCGTTGGGGAAGGTGAGATTCTCGCGCTTCCAGAAGTGATAGGTGTCGAGCGGCCGGCCCTTCTCGCGGCCGGACTTCGCGACCTCGAGGAGGCCGACGCCGCGGTCGGTGCCCGAGACGACGAACCGTCCCCCTTCGTGGTGATCGGCCTCGAAGCGGATGTCGGCCTCGGCGGCCTCGAGGATGTCGGCGGCCAGGGCGATGCCCTTCCGGATGATCTCGTCCGAGGCGCGCCACATCGCCGTGCCGCCCATGTAGGTCGCGCGCGAGCTGCCGTGGCCGCCGCCGGTCGGAATCAGGTCGGTGTCGCCCTGGCGCAGCACGATCTGCTCGTTGGGCACGCCGAGCCGCGTCGCCAGGATCTGCGGGAACGTCGTCTCGTGGCCCTGGCCGATATGCTGCGTGCCGGTGATCAGCGAGACGGTGCCGTCGGTCTCGAAGCGGATGTCGACGTTCTCCTCGGGTGAGCCGCCGGTGCCCTTGATGTGATAGGCGAAGCCGAGACCGCGCTTCAGGCCGCGCGCCTCGCTCGCCCTGCGGCGCGCGGCGAAGCCGGCGACGTCGGCGCGCTCGAGCGCCTTGTCCATCGTCTCGGGAAAGGCGCCGCTGTCGACGGTGAAGCCGAACGAGTTGGTCATCGGCATCTCGCTCGCCGGCACCATGTTGCGACGACGGAGCTCGGCCCGGTCGAAGCCGAACTTCAGCGCCGCGGCGTCGATCAGGCGTTCCAGGATGTTGACCGTCTCGGCAAACCCGGGCCCGCGCATCACGCCGATCGGCGTGGTGTTGGTCAGCACCACGCGCACATGCAGCGCGATCGAGGGCAGGCGATAGACCGTGCCCTGCAGGTGGACGTACTGATAGGTCGGCACGCCGCCGCCGACGCCGGCAAGATACGCGCCGACATTGGCTAGGCTCGCGACCTTGAGGGCCAGGAACTTGCCCGACGCATCGAGCGCCAGCGACGCCTCGGCCCACAGGTCGCGCGACGGATGGTCGGCCAGGAAGACCTCGCTGCGGGTGGCGATCCACTTGACCGGCCGGCCGACCCGGCGCGACGCCCAGGCGACCAGGATGTGCTCGGCATAGATGAAGTTCTTGGCGCCGAAGCCGCCGCCGACGTCCGGCGCGATGAAGCGCAGGTCCTTCGGCTCGACGCCGAGGCAGCGGGCGGCGTGGTTGCGGTTGCCGTGGATGTTCTGGCTGGAGATGTGCAGCGTGTAGCGGCCGGTTGCCCGATCGAACGTGCCGACCGAGCCGCGCGGCTCGATCGGGTTGGTCGTGACGCGGTGATTGTCGAGCGCCAGCGTGAGGACGTGCGCTGCCGTGGCGAACGCCGCCTCGGCTCCCTTCGCATCGCCGGTGCGCCAGTCCATGCAGATATTGCCCGGCACCTCGGGCGAGAGCTGCGGCGCGTCCGGCGTGAGCGCCGCCGTGGCGGTCGTCACCGCCGGCAGCGGCTCATAGTCGACATCGACCAGCTCCGAGGCGTCGAGCGCCTGGGCCAGGGTCTCGGCGATCACCATCGCCACCGTCTCGCCCATGAAGCGGACCTTCTCGCCCGCGAGCAGCGGCTGCTCGTCGAAGGTGAAGCGCTCGCCGGTCTGGACGTTGGCTTCGGCATAGGGGCGCAGGGGCTTCAGCCCGTCGGCTTTCGCATCGGCCGCGGTCAGCACCGCCAGCACGCCGGCCGCTTTTCGCGCCGCCGACGCATCGATCGAGCGGATGCGCGCATGGGCATGCGGCGAGCGCACGAACACCGCGCGGGTCAGCCGATCGAACTTCAGGTCATCGACATAGGCGCCGCGCCCGGTGATGAAGCGGGCATCCTCGCGGCGGCGCGGCGAATCGCCGATGACGGACTTGCTCATGCGTCCGACTTTCGCGTGGCGGGCCGGTCGCAGGCAAGCCCGGTCCCGCGCGCCGCCCCGGTTTTCGCGCCGGACCGGTTCGTGTCAGACTGGCGGGCATGACGCATTATGAAGCCCATTACGAGGCCATCGTGATCGGCGCCGGCGTTGCCGGCATCTACCAGATCAAGCGACTGGCCGATCTCGGCATAGAGGCCACCGTGCTCGAGGCCGGGGGCGACCTCGGCGGCACCTGGTACTGGAACCGCTATCCCGGCGCGCGCTTCGATTCGGAGAGCTACACCTACGGCTACTCCTTCTCGCGCGAGCTGCTCGACGAATGGCACTGGAAGGAGCGCTTCTCCGGCCAGCCCGAGAACCTGCGCTACCTCAACCACGTCGCCGACAAGTTCGGCCTGCGCAAGTACATGCAGTTCAATTGCCGGGTCGATTCGGCGCACTACGACGAGGCGCGCAATCTGTGGCGGCTGCGCGTCGGCGACGGCCGCGAGCTGACCTGCCGCTTCCTGATCCTGACGCTCGGCCTGCTGTCGATCCCGACCCTGCCGCGGGTCGAGGGCATCGAGCGCTTCAAGGGCCGCTCGTTCCACACCTTCCATTGGCCGCACGAGCCGGTCGACATGGCGGGCAAGCGGGTGGCGGTGATCGGCACCGGCGCGACCGGCATCCAGGTGATCGGTGAGGTCGCCGACAAGGTGGGTGACCTCACCGTCTTCCAGCGCCGGCCGAACTGGAGCGCACCGCTCAACAACGGGCCGATCTCGGACGAGGCGATGGCCGACATCCGCCGGCGCTACGACGAGATCTTCGCGACCTGCGCGCGGACGCCGGGCGGCTTCGAGCACGAGCCCGACCGCCGCGGCTTCTACGAGGTGACGCGCGAGGAGCGCGTGGCGCTGTGGGACAGGCTCTATGACGAGCCGGGCTTCGGCATCTGGCTCGCCAACTTCCGCGAGATCTTCACCGACGAGCAGGCCAACGCCGAGTTCTCCGAGTACATCGCCGACCGGATCCGCAGGCGGGTCAGGGATCCCGCGGTCGCCGAGAAGCTGATCCCGCGCGACCATGGCTTCGGCGTGCAGCGCGTGCCGATGGAGACCAACTATTTCGAGGCCTACAACCGGCCGAATGTCCACCTGGTCGACATCAACGAGACGCCGATCGTGCGCGTCACCGAGACCGGGCTGCGCACCACGGAGCGCGACTACGAGTTCGACATCATCGTCTACGCAACCGGCTTCGACGCCATCACCGGCGCGTTCGATAGGATCGACATCGAGGGCGTGGGCGGGCTGAAGCTGGCCGACAAGTGGCGCACCACCATCTCGACCTTCCTCGGCATGATGGTGCACGGCTTCCCCAATCTGCTGATGCCGTCGGGCCCGCAAAGCGGCTCGGCCTCGACCAACTATCCGCGCGGCATCGAGACCGGGGTCAATTGGTGCACCGACTTCCTGGAGCACGTCCGGGCCCACGGCTACACGCGCTTCGAAGCGACCGAAGCGGTCGAGAAGCGCTGGACCGACCACGTGACCGGCATGTACGCCATGATGCTGATGCGCAAGGCCAAGTCGTGGTTCACCGGCTACAACTCCAATGTGCCGGGCCACGAGCAGGGTACCATCCGCTACCTCGTCTACAACGGCGGCTCGCCCAAGTATGTCGGCATCATCAACTCCGTCGCCGCCAAGGGCTACGAAGGCGTTACGCTGGGGGCTGGTGGGGCCACGCCTCATGCTCTTCAGGACCACGAGCCTCTGGCTCGCTCATGACTCCGAGCGGGCCGGAGGCTCGCGGTCCGGAAGACTATGACCAGCCCAGCGCGCGCCTGATCCGTGCCGCGACGTCGAGATGGCGTTCGTTGTCGCCGGCGAAGCGCAGCATGATGTGGGTGGCGCCGGCATCGGCGTAGCTCTTGATCCAGGCGGCGGCGCACGCTTCGGTCCCGGCGAAGCAGCGCTCGCGGTTGCGTGTCTCGGCGGCCGGCATGCCGTAGTAGCGCTCGAGATAGTCGTTCATCCTGGCGTCGGCGCGCGCCGGGTCGTCGTCGATCGCCAGGATCAGGTAGATCGCGGCGGCGATTGCCGCAGGATCGCGGCCGGCAGCGCGCGCCGCCGACCGCACGTCTTCGAGCTGCGCGGCATACTCCTCGGGCTTCGGCTGGCTCGGGAACCAGCCGTCGTACAGCCGGCCGGTGCGCACGCGGCCCGCGGGCAGGAATCCGCCGTACCAGATCGGCGGGCCGCCCGGCCGGTGCGGCGTCGGGCCGAGCGTGGCGTGCTTGACGGTCCACGATCCCGCCCAGTCGACCGGCTGTCCGGTCCACAGCGCCCGGCACAGCCGCATCGCTTCGTTCATGCGGGCGACCCTTTTGTCGAATGGCACGCCCGCCGCTTCGAAGTCGCGCCGGATTGCCGGCGTGTCGGCGGCAATGCCGATGCCCAGGATCAGCCGGCCCTCGCAGAGGCGGTCGAGCGTCGCCGCCTGGTGCGCCAGCAGCACCGGATTGCGCAGCGCCGGCAGCAGCACGGCGGTGCCGAGCGCGGCCTTCTTCGTGCGCGCGGCGACGGCGGCCAGCAGGGTCAGCGGATCGTGGCGCGGCCGAGCCGTCAGCGAATCGCCGGCCCAGATCGAATCGAATCCCAGCGCCTCGGCCTGCCCGGCCAGCGCCAGCAGCGGACCGGTCTCGTGCTGGCCTTCCATGACGCGCTCGCGCGTCGGCAGCAGGTATCCGAGCTTGGCCATCCGTTCACGACCAGCCGAGCTCTTTCCTGATCTTCGCACCCTGCTCGAGGTGCCGCTCGTGGTCGCCGGCGAAGCGCAGCATGATGTGGCTGGCGCCGGCATCGGCGTAGCTCCTGATCCAGGCTGCCGCCCCCGCGACCCCGCCGGCATAGGAGCGCTGGCGGGCGCGCATCTGCGCCGCCGGCACGCCGTAGTAATGCGCCAGGTAGGAATCGATCCTGGCGTCGGCGCGCCTCGTGTCGTCGTCGATGGCGAGCGTGAGATACATCGCGCCGGTGATCGCCTTGGGATCGCGGCCGGCGGCCTTCGCTGCGGCGCGGACCTCGGCCATCTGCGTGGGATATTCCCCGGGTGTCGGCAGGTTGGGGAACCAGCCGTCGTAGAGCTTGCCGGTGCGCTCGCGGCCGGCCGGCAGGCCGCCACCGAACCAGATCGGCGGGCCGCCGGGGCGGTGCGGCGTCGGGCCGACCGTGCCCTGCTTCACCGTCCAGAGCTTGTTCCAGTCGACCGGCTTGCCGGTCCACAGCGCCTTGCACAGCCGGATCGCCTCGTTCATGCGGCCGACGCGCTTGTCGAACGGCACGCCCATCGCCTCGAACTCGAGCCGGATCGCCGGCATGTCGGCGGCGATGCCGATGCCGAGGATCAGCCGGCCCTCGGCGATGCGGTCGAGGGTCGCCACCTGGTGCGCCAGCAGCACCGGGTTGCGCAGCGCCGGCAGCAGCACGGCGGTGCCGAGCTCGGCCTTCTTCGTGCGCGCGGCGACGGCGGCCAGCAGGGTCAGCGGATCGTGGCGCGGCCGCGCCGTCACCGAATCGCCGACCCAGATCGAATCGTAGCCCAGCCCTTCGGCCTTCTCGGCCAGCGCCAGCAGCGAGCCGGTCTCGTGATGGTTCTCCATGACGCGTTCGCGCGTCGGCAGCAGGTATCCGAGCTTGGGCATTTCGTTTCCTCTCTTGGGCAACCATACCCGACGGCTAGCCAAACGCCGCGAAGATTTCCTCGATTGCCTTGTTCTGGTTGCCCGCGGCCGACGACGGCACGAGGATCGGGGTGTGCACGCCCGCGT
>JAFEFF010000089.1 GCA_018240745.1 Pseudomonadota bacterium | reverse complement strand
TCGCCGCCGTCCGGCCGCTCGAGCAGGCCCGCGATATGCAGCAGGGTCGACTTGCCGCTGCCGGACTGGCCGACCAGCGCGACGATCTCGCCGGCCCTGAGGTCGAGCGAGACGCCGCGCAGCACTTCCAGCTTGCGGTCGCCCTGCTGGAAGGTGCGGCGGATGTCGCGCAGGGACAGAGGAAATCCGTCACTCATTGCGCAAGGCCTCGACCGGTTCGACCCGCGTGCTGCGCCACGCCGGATAGGCCGCCGCCGCGAGCGACAGCACCAAGGCGATCACGATCACGGTCAGCACCTCGCTCGCGCTCACCCGCGCCGGCGCCGAGGTGATGAACTCGATTTCGCCGTTGCGGCCGCCGCCCAGCCGACCGAACAGGCCGGCGATCGCCGGGATGTTGGCGCAGACCAGCAGGCCGAGCCCGGTGCCGAGCGCCGTGCCGACGATGCCGACGGCGGCCGCCGACATGAAGAAGGCGCGCACGATGGTGCCGGGCGCGGCGCCCATCGTCCGCAGGATGGCAATGCTGCCGCGCTTCACCCGCACCAGCATGGTGAAGCTCGCGACCACGTTCATCGCCGCCACCAGCACGATCAGCGTCAGGATGATGAACATCATGACCCGCTCGACCTGCAGGGCGCCGACGAAGCGGGCGTTGAGCGCCTGCCAGTCCGACACCTTGAGGTCGTCGCGATGCAGCGTCTTGCGGATGGTATCGGCGACCTTGGGCGCCAGGTTGGGATCGGACAGGTCGAGATCGATCGAGCTCACGGTGCGATGGTCGTATTCCAGGTCGCCCTGCAGCATCTGCAATGGCACGAAGACCAGCGCATTGTCGAACTCATAGCGCTTGGTCAGGAAGCTCGCGAGCACCTCGTAGTCGGCATAGCGCGGTGCGATGGTGCCATCCTCGTTGAGCCGCTGCGTGGTGACCGTGAGCTTGTCGCCGATCCTGAGGCCCAGCCCCTGCCGCAGTCGCTCGCCGATCACCACGCCGGGCCGGGTATCGAAGGCGCCGAGCTCGCCCATCACGATGTTCTTCGTGACGATCTCGCGCGAGGTCAGGTCCTCGACCCGCACGCCGCGCAGCAATGCGCCGCGGGTCTGGCCGTTGCCCGCGCTGACCAGCGCCTGCCGTTCCAGGGTGAGATGCACGGTCTTCACCTCGGGCACGTTGCGCAACGCCGCCAGCAGCTCGGGCGAGGTTTGCAGCATGCCGCCGTCCCTGGCGGCAATCACGACATGGCCGTTCATGCCGATCAGCCGGCCGATCAGGCTGGCACGGAAGCCGCCCATCACCGACAGCACGACGATCAGCGTGGCGACGCCGAGCGCGATGCCGATCAGGGAGAAGATCGCGATGAAGGAGACGAAGCCCTCGCGCTGCCGGGTCGCGAGGTAGCGCCAGGCGAGCCAGCGTTCGACGGCAGCCTGCTCACTCACGGCGCAGGCCCTCCACCGGATCGAGCCGCGCGGCGCGGAACGCCGGATAGAGCGAGGCGGCGAGCGCGAACACCACCGCCATGACGGCGATGGTGGCGACCTCCTGCCAGGTAATGTGCGAGGGCATCTCGGCGAGCAGATAGAGCGTCTCGTCGAACAGCACGAGCCCGAACGTGTGCTGCAGCCACTGGCGGATCGCCTCGATGTTCATCGCGAAGGCCAGCCCCAGCACGACGCCGATCGCGGCGCCGATGCCGCCGATCGCCAGGCCATCGAGCAGGAACAGGCGCAGGATCTGGCCGCGCGTCGCACCCATGGTGCGCAGGATGGCGATGTCGCCGGTCTTGGTCCGCACCAGCATCACCAGGCTGGAGACGATGTTGAAGGCCGCCACCAGCACGATCATGGTCAGCACGATGAACAGCACGTTGGTCTGGCCCTGGATCGCGGCGAAGAAGCCGAAGTTGGCCTGGAACCAGTCGAACACCCAGCCCTGCGGACCGACCGCCCGGGTGACCGCGGCGCGCGCCGCGGCGAGAGGCGTGCCGTCCTTCAGGAAGATCTCGATGGTCGTGATCCTGTTGCCCATGCCCATCAGGCGCTGCACTTCCGGCAGGGGCGCATAGATGAAGTTGGAATCGTAGTCGTACATGCCGGCGCAGAACACCGCCGTGACCTCGGCAACGGCCGAGCGCGGCATCACGCCGAGCGGCGTGGCGATCGACACCGGCGAGACGATCTGCAGCTTGTCGCCGACCTTGAGCCCCATCAGGTCGGCGAAGCGCTTGCCGACCGCGACGGTGAAGCCGTCGCCGAAGTTCTGCAGCGTGCCCCAGTTGGTCGTCTCGCCGTTCTCGCTGCGGCAGAGGTTGCGGTAGCGCTCGCGCACCGCAGGCGGGCCGTCGATCGCGGCGGAAAGTGGCGTGCGCGCCCTGAAGTCCTCGGGCGTCATGCCGCGCAGCAGCACGCCCCTCACCTTGTCACCCGCCACCGCGATCACCTGGCCCTCCGCCGACGGCGTCGCCTGGACAACGCCGGGCACCGCCTTCAGCCGCTGCAGCAGGTCGGGCGTGGCTTCCAGCCCGTCGCGATTGCCCTGCACGCCGAGCTGGCCGCTGATGGCCGCCATCTGGCGCAGCATCTCGAGCTGGAAGCCGTTCATCACGGCCATGACGACGATCAGGGTGCCGACGCCGAGCGCGATGCCGACCAGCGAGAAGCCGGCGATCACCGAGATGAATCCCTCGTCGCGGCGCGCCCGCAGATAGCGGAAGGCGATCAGCCGTTCGACGGCGATCATTCCCGTCGTCCCGACCGGAGCGGAGCGAAGCGCAGCGAAGTGGAGGGATCTCTTTTGGCGACGCACTCCACAAAAAGAGGTCCCTCGGCTTCGCTCGGGACGACGGAGATCATCCGAATCGGCCTGCGACCTGGTCGAACGGCACCTCTTCCCGCGCGCCGGTCCTGCGGTTCTTGAGCTCGGCCCGGCCGGCCGAAACGCCCTTGGGGCCGACGATCACCTGCCAGGGAATGCCGATCAGGTCCATGTCGGCGAACTTGCCGCCTGGCCGCATGTCGCGGTCGTCGTGCAGCGCCTCGACGCCCTTCGCCTTCAGGGCGTCGTAGAGCTTGGTGCAGGCGCCAGAGACCGCGCCGTCGTCGGGCTTGAGGTTGACGATCGCCACCTTGAACGGCGCGACCGACTCCGGCCAGATGATGCCGGCTTCGTCGTGGCTCGCCTCGATGATGCCGCCGACCAGGCGGGATACGCCGATGCCGTAGGAGCCCATCTCGACCGTGACCTGCTCGCCGTTGGGGCCGGCGACCACCGCGTTCATCGGCCTGGAGTACTTGGTGCCGAAATAGAATATATGGCCGACCTCGATGCCGCGCGCGGCGAGGCGATCGCTCTCCGGGATCTTCTCGAATGCGGCCTTGTCGTGCATTTCATCCGTCGCCGCATAGAGCGACGTCCATTCGTCGACCAGCGGCTGCAGGTCGCCGCTGTAGTCGATGCCGCGGCTCAGGATGTCCTTGTCGACCAGGCCCCTGTGGCAGAACACGGCGCTCTCGCCGGTGTCGGCCAGCACGATGAACTCGTGGCTGAGGTCGCCGCCGATCGGGCCGGTGTCGGCGCGCATCGGGATGGCCTTCAGGCCCATGCGCGCGAAGGTGCGCAGGTAGGCCACGAACATCTTGTTGTACGAGCGGATCGCGCCCGCCTTGTCGAGGTCGAAGGAGTAGTTGTCCTTCATCAGGAACTCCCGGCCGCGCATCACGCCGAAGCGCGGACGCACCTCGTCGCGGAACTTCCACTGGATGTGATAGAGATTCTTCGGCAGGTCGCGGTAGCTCTTCGCGCCGTCGCGGAAGAGCACCGTGATCATCTCCTCGTTGGTCGGGCCGAACAGCATCTCGCGGTCGTGCCGGTCCGTGATGCGCAGCATCTCCGGGCCATAGGCGTCATAGCGGCCGCTCTCGCGCCACAGGTCGGCCGACTGGATCGTCGGCATGAGGACTTCCTGGGCGCCCGACCGGTCCTGTTCCTCGCGCACGATCTGCTCGATGTTCTTCAGCACCCGCAGGCCGAGCGGCAGCCAGGCGTAGATACCGGCGCTGGTCTGCCGGATCAGGCCCGCGCGCAGCATCAGCCGGTGCGAGACGATCTGCGCCTCCGAAGGGTTCTCCTTCATGGTGGGCAGGAAATACTGGCTCATTCGCATGGCGGCGGACTGTAGGGAACGGTGTGGACAAAGGCAAACCGCGGCGCCTTCCCGCTGGCTTTGCACAGGTCCCTGCCCGCACACTGCGGGGAATCAACGGGGGAGCCGCTTGATGCTCGAACGACTGTTCAAACTCAACGAGAACAAGACGACGGTCCGGACGGAGATCGTGGCCGGGATCACGACCTTCCTCACCATGGCCTACATCATCTTCGTCAACCCGGACATCCTCAGCAAAGCCAACATGCCGTTCGGCGCCGTGTTCGTGGCGACCTGCGTCGCCTCGGCGATCGGCTGCCTGCTGATGGCGTTCCTGGCCAACTACCCGATCGCGCTCGCGCCGGGCATGGGCCTCAACGCCTACTTCGCTTTCGCCGTCGTCGGCGGCATGAAGTTTCCCTGGCAGGTCGCGCTGGGATGCGTCTTCATCTCCGGCATCATCTTCTTCGTCATCAGCGTGCTGCCGATCCGCGAATGGATCGTCAACGCCATCCCGAAGTCGCTCAAGATGGCGATCGCCGCCGGCATCGGGCTGTTCCTGGCGCTGATCGCGCTCAAGAACGCCGGCATCGTCGTCGGCAACCAGGCGACCCTGGTCGCGCATGGCGACCTCAAGAGCTGGCCGGTGGTGATGGCGACCCTGGGTTTCGCGCTGATCGTCGCGCTCGAGCACCGCAAGGTGCTGGGCGGCGTGATCATCGGCATCCTGGTCGTCACCATCGTCTCGATCATCGCCGGACAGCAGAAATTCAGCGGCGTGTTCGACGTGCCGCCGTCGATCGCCCCGGTGTTCCTGCAGATGGACCTCGCAGGCGCCCTCCATGTCGGCCTGGTGACGGTGATCTTCGCCTTCCTGTTCGTCGATTTGTTCGACAACACCGGTACCTTGATCGCCCTCGCCCATCGCGGCGGCTTCATGCGGCCGGACGGCACCGTTCCGCGACTCAACAGGGCGCTGATATCCGACAGTGCCGCGGCGATGATCGGCGCGGCGGTCGGTACCTCGACCACGACGAGCTACATCGAGAGCGCGTCGGGCATCGCCGCGGGCGGCCGCACCGGACTCACCGCGCTCACGGTTGCGGTGCTGTTCCTGCTCGCGCTGTTCATCGCGCCGCTCGCCGGATCCATTCCACCGTACGCAACGGCACCGGCGCTGCTCTATGTCGCCTGCCTGATGACGCGCGGACTGATCGAAGTGGAGTGGGACGACATCACCGAAGCGGCGCCCGCGGTGATCACCGCGCTCGCGATGCCGTTCACCTTCTCCATCGCGGAAGGCATCGCTTTCGGCTTCATCGCCTACGCGTTGATCAAGCTGGTGGCTGGACGTTTCCGCGACATCCATCCGGCTGTCGGAATTCTCGCCGTGCTGTTCGTGATCAAATACATGGTCATCGGATAGGCACCGTACCCATCCAACGGACGGCGAGGACATTTGTTTGTCGACGAACGACCGACGCTCATAACAATCGTTCCGTCAATCCCCGCCGCCCGAAAGAAATGGTCTTGGCAAGCCGTCACGGCCCCTGTACACAGCCTAGGCCTTGGGCGCTGGCCTGAGTCTAGGGAGGAGAGGCGGCAAAAAGCCGTCCGGACCATTCGGGGATTGAGAGAGAAGCGGCGGTCGCACGGGACCGCCGCTTTTCATTTGAGAACGTCGCGGAAGCTGAAGAAATCTGCCTGGTGCAGGAAATAGAATCCGACCCACAGGACGGCCGCGACGATCGAGGTGATGACGGCCTTGCGCAGGAGCTGGGGCCTCTCGGGAGCGCCAGGGTCCTGGCCGCGGCCGGGATTCTCGACTCGTTTCACGCCGAGCGGCAGGACCGCGAACAGGATGGTCCACCAGATCACCAGGTAGACCATGAGGCCAGTCGCCCAGCTCATGGCCCCCTCACACCTGCTCGAGCTCGATCAGCGTGCCTGTGAAGTCCTTGGGGTGCAGGAAGAGCACCGGCTTGTCGTGGGCGCCGATCTTGGGTTCGCCGTCGCCCAGCACCCGTGCACCCTGCGCTTTCAGCTTGTCGCGCGCGGCGTAGATGTCCTCGACCTCGTAGCAGACATGGTGGATGCCGCCATCGGTGTTGCGAGCCAGGAAGTTGGCGATCGGCGACTTCTCGCCCAGGGGGTGCAGCAATTCGATCTTGGTGTTGGGCAGCTCGACGAACACCACCGTGACGCCGTGTGCCGGTTGCGGCTTGGGGGCGCTGACCCTGGCGCCCATGACCGTCCGGTACAACTCGGCCGCCTTGGCGAGGTCCGGCACGGCGATGGCGATGTGGTTCAGGCGTCCGATCATGATCGTTAGATGCGGACGATATGGACATCCGTCAACGGCTTCTTGCCGAGGTGGGACCGCACGATCCGCCGCACCGCCTGGCGCGCGGCCTCCTCGATGCGGCTGTCGTCGCGCCGTTCGCCGGCACTGAGATCGGCCAGCATCTCCTTCAGCCCGCCGACGATGGCCTCAGTCAGCGCGCCGTCCGCATCCTCGATGCCGCGCAGGCTCACGACCGGCGCGCTGACCGCCCGCCCCTGCCGGTCGATCACCAGGGTCGCCGCGGCCGAGCCGTTCCACATGAGCTTGCGCCGCTCGCGCAGCGTGTCGCCGCCGAGGTCGATCAGGACGTCACCGTCGCGCGCCAGTCGGCCGGCGTGGACATGGTCGATCACCGTCGCCGGCCCGGGCGCCAGCCGTACCAGCGTGCCGTTGGGCGCCAGCACCGTCTCCGGCACCTGGCATTCGCGCGCCAGCTCTGCGTGCTCGACCATGTGGCGGATCTCGCCGTGGACCGGCAGGGCTATCCTGGGCCGCACCCACTGGTACATCCGCACCAACTCGTCGCGCGCCGGATGCCCGGAAACGTGGAGGTGCTCCTCCGACCCGTCGGCGATCACCTCGACGCCGCGCGCCATCAGGGCATTCTGCAGCCGCCCAACCGACCGCTCGTTGCCGGGGATCACTCGCGAGGAGAAGATCGCGCTGTCGCCGTCCTCCAGGACGAGGTCGCGGTGCTCGCCGGTCGCGAGCTTTGCCATCGAAGCGCGCGGCTCGCCCTGGCTGCCGGTGCAGATGAACAGGACCTTCTCGCGCGGCAGGTAGCCCGCCTCCTGCTCAGACACCGTCGCCGGGAAATCGAGCAGGTAGCCGCATTCCTGCGCCGCCTCGACCATGCGCTGCAGCGCCCGGCCCGACAGCACCGGATGCCGGCCCGCGGCGACCGCGGCCTTGGCGATGCTCTCGACGCGAGCCAGGTTCGACGCGAAACACGTCACCGCCACCCGGCAGCGGCGCGTCTTGACGAGCTTCTCGAGGTTGACGCGGATCGTCGCCTCCGATCCCGCCTCGCCCTCGACGAAGACGTTGGTGCTGTCGCACACCATGGCGAGTGCGCCCTGCTCGCCGATCTTCTGCAGCGTCACCTCGTCGGTGACCTCACCCAGCAGCGGTTCGGGATCGATCTTCCAGTCGCCGGTATGGAACACCGTGCCGAACTTCGTCCGCACCGCCAACGCATTCGGCTCGGGGATCGAATGCGTCATGGTGATCATTTCCAATTCGAACGGCCCGACCTTGAACTTCCCGCCGAGCGGGATCTCGGTGATGGGCACGGCGTCGAACAGGCCAGCCTCGCGCAGCTTGCGCTTGAGCACCGAGGCGGCGAACGGCGTGGCATAGACCGGCGCCTCGAGCCGTGGCCACAAGTCGGCAACCGCGCCGAGATGGTCCTCGTGGGCGTGGGTGATGATGATGCCCGCGAGGTCTTCCTTGCGCTCCTCGATGAAGGCAGGGTCGGGCATCACGACCTCGATCCCCGGCATGGTGTCGTCCCCGAAGGCGATGCCGAGATCGACCATCAGCCACTTGCCGGCATGGCCGTAGAGGTTGAGGTTCATGCCGATCTCGCCCGCGCCACCGAGCGCGACGAACAGCAGCTCGTCGGCCGAGGGAGTCGTCATTTCCTGCGATTGCGCTTGTAGATCTCGATCAGGCCGCGGGCGGTGATGTCGGGCACCGTCTGCTCGATGATCTTGACCGAGCCCTCGAACACCGGCGCCAGGCCACCGGTCGAAACCACTTTCATCGGCTTGCCGAACTCCTGCACGATGCGGCTGACGATGCCCTCGATCAGGCCGACATAGCCCCAGAACACGCCGGTGTGCATGCAGGCCACCGTGTTGGTGCCGATCACCTGCTTGGGCTTTTCGACGACGATGCGCGGCAACAGCGCCGTGGCGCTGACCAGCGCCTCGATCGACAGGTTGATGCCGGGCGCGATCGCGCCGCCGCAGTAGCTGCCCTCCTCGTCGACCACGTCGAAGTTCGTGGCGGTGCCGAAGTCGACCACCACGACCGGCGTCTTCGGGAACAGGATGCTGGCGCCGACGGTGTTGCAGATACGGTCGGCGCCGGCTCCGACACCCTTGATCTTGATGCCGGTCTCGACACCGGGGTCGCCGATGAACATCGGCTCGCAGTTGAAGTAGCGGGTGCAGAGCCGGCGCAGGTTGAAGTTCGCATTGGGCACGACGCTGCCGATGATGGCGTCGGTGATCGACTTGGGGTCGATGCCCTCGATCTGCATCAGCTGGGTCAGCCACACCGCGTGCTCGTCGCCGGTGCGCATCGCCGAGGTGTGCTGTCGCCATTCGCCGACGATCTCGTCGCCGTTGACCACGCCGAACTTGATGTTGGTGTTGTTGACGTTGATGGCGAGCAGCATCGCGATGTTCCTTCAGGCCGCGCGGGCCAGCAACTCTCCGGCAACGATCCGGCGCGGGCCGGCAGCGGTATCGAGCAGCAAGGCGCCCTCGCCGTCCATCCCGGCGAAGCGGCCGCGCACGAGTTCCTCGCCGAGCTTCACGTCGACCTCCAGGCCGAGCGGGCCCGCCTTGTCCAGCCACTCGGCTCGCACCACGGCGAAGCCCTCGTGCCGCCATTGTGCCAGCCGTCGCGCCAGTGCCGCGGTCAGCCTCTCCAGCGCCGCCTCGACCGTGCCGCCGAGGCAGGCACCGCGATAGCGCATCCCGGGGACTTCCGGGGCGAAGCTCACATTGACGCCGATGCCCAGGACGACGTGCTCGGCCTTGCCGTCGGCGCCGATCGAGCTTTCGGGCAGGATTCCGGCGATCTTGCCGCCGTCGACCAGCACATCGTTCGGCCATTTCACCCGAACTTGCCGGCCGGCCGGCACCATGTCCGCCACCGCGAGCGCCGCCACGAAGCCCAGTTCGGCCGCCCGGGCCGCAGGACAGCCGGGACGCAGGATGATCGAGCTGTAGAGATTGCCGACCGGCGAGGCCCAGGTCCGGCCGCGCCGGCCGCGGCCGCCGGTCTGCTCGCGGGCCCAGACGACGGTGCCCTCGCGCGCACCGGCTTCGGCCAGGCGCGCGGCCTCGTCGTTGGTGCTGCCGACGCTTTGCAGCGCGACCAACGTCCACCCGTCCGGCAGGACGGGCGCGAATGTCACGGGAACAGCCCCTTGGCGGCGGCGGCGGCGATGGCGCTGAGCGGTTGCGGCAGCAGCGAGAACAGGGCGACCAGCAGCGCCGACACCAGAGCCACGGCGCGGTTCATGCCGGAGAAGCTCGGATCGATCGCCTCCTCGCTCTCGTCGAAGTACATCACCTTGACGATGCGGACGTAGTAGTAGGACGCCACGACCGAGGCCAGCACGCCCAGCACGGCCGGCCAGAACAGCTTGGCTTCGACGGCCGCCATGAAGACGTACAGCTTGCCCCAGAACCCGGCGAGCGGCGGGATGCCAGCCAGCGAGAACATCATGATCATCATCGACAAAGCCAGCATCGGATGGCTGCGGCCGAGGCCGGCGAGGTCCGATATGTTCTCGACCATGACGTTGCGCCGTTTCATCAGCAGGATGACGGCGAACGTGCCGAGATTCATGACCATGTAGATGGCGAGGAAGAACACCACCGACTGGATGCCCCGCTCGGTCCCCGCGGCCACACCCAGCAGCACGTAGCCGACGTTGGCGATCGAGGAATAGGCCATCAGGCGCTTGATGTTGGGCTGGCGCAGCGCCGCAAAAGCGCCCCAGCCCATCGACAGCACCGCCGCGGCGACGATGATCTGCTGCCACTGCGGGAACAGCGGCTTGAACGGGCCCATCAGGACCGAGACCAGCAGCGAGAGGGCGGCGATCTTGGGCGCCACGGCGAAGAAGGCCGTGACCGGCGTCGGCGCGCCCTCGTACACGTCCGGCGTCCACATGTGGAACGGCACGGCGGCGATCTTGAACGCCAGCCCCGCAACCACGAACACCATGCCGATGGTGGTGCCGATCTCGGCCGCCTTGCCGGCCAGCAGCGCCTGCGAGATCTGCACGAAGGCCGTGCTGCCGCAGAAGCCGTAGATCAGCGAAGCGCCGAACAGCAGCATGCCCGAGGCGACCGAGCCCAGGACGAAGTACTTGATGCCGGCCTCGGTCGAGCGCACCGAATCGCGCTGGAAGGCCGCGATCACGTAGAGCGCCAGCGACTGCAGCTCGAGCCCGACATACAGCGACATCAGGTCGTTGGCCGAGATCATCAGCATCATGCCGAGCGTCGACAGCGACACGACCAGCGGATACTCGAACCGCCATGCCTTGGCGTGCTCGAAGAATGCGCGCGACATCAGGATGGCGATCGCCGAGCTGATCAGCACCAGCGCCTTCATGGTCGTGGTCAGGCGGTCGGTGATGAAGAGCTGCGCGAACGCAGTGCCCTCGCGATAGGGCACGAACAGCAGGACCGCGGTGATGATCAGGGCGATGCTGGTCGCGATCGACACGAACGTAGTGGCGACCTCGCCGCGCAACACGCCGTACAGCAGCAGCAGCGCGGTCGCCACTGCCAGGAAGAGTTCCGGGCGGGCCAGCGACCAGTGTTCGAGTCCAACCATGTCCATGCTCATCGCAGCGACGCCGTGTGGGCGAGCTTGATCGCCGCATTGTAGTCCCCGATCAGCTTGTCGACGGCGGGCGCCATCGGATCGAGGAAGGAATTGGGATAGATGCCCATCCACAGGGTGATCAGCACCAGCGGGAGGAACACCGCGACCTCGCGCCGGTTCATGTCGAGGATGGCCTTGAGCGAGGCCTTGGTGAGCTCGCCGAAGATGATCTTGCGGTAGAGCCAGAGCGCGTAGGCCGCACCCCAGATCAGGCCGGTCGTAGCCAGGAAGGTCACCCAGGTATTGATCTTGAAGGCGCCGAGCAGCACCAGGAACTCGCCAACGAAGCCCGACAGGCCTGGCAGGCCGATGCTGGCCAGGGTGAAGAACATGAAAACGAAGGCGTAGCGCGGCATGCGATGGACCAGTCCGCCATAGGCGTCGATCTCGCGGGTGTGCATGCGGTCATAGATCACGCCGACGCAGAGGAAGAGCGCGGCCGAGACGACGCCGTGGCTCAACATCTGGAAGATCGAGCCCTGCACACCCTGCATGTTCATGATGTAGATGCCGAGCGTCACGAGGCCCATGTGGGCGACCGACGAGTAGGCGATCAGCTTCTTCATGTCCTCCTGCACCAGCGCGACGAGCGAGGTATAGATCACGGCCACGACCGACAGGCCGAAGATCAGGGGCGCGAAGTATTGCGTCGCCTCCGGGAACAACGTGACAGAGTACCGGATGAAGCCGTAGCCGCCCATCTTCAGCAGCACGCCGGCCAGGATGACCGACCCTGCAGTCGGCGCCTCGACGTGCGCGTCGGGCAGCCAGGTGTGGACCGGCCACATCGGCACCTTGACCGCGAACGAGGCGAAGAACGCCAGCCACAGCCAGAACTGCCACTGGAAGGGAAGCTGCATCTGCTCCATCACGGTCGGCAGGTCGCTGGTGCCGGCCTGCCAGTAGATCGCGATGATCGCCAGCAGCATCAGCACCGAACCGAGCAGCGTGTAGAGGAAGAACTTGAAGGCCGCGTAGACGCGCCGCTTGCCGCCCCAGACGCCGATGATCAGGAACATCGGGATCAGCACGCCTTCGAAGAAGACATAGAACAGCGCGAGGTCGAGGGCGCAGAACATGCCGACCATGAAGGTCTCGAGGACCAGGAAGGCCACCATGTATTCCTTGACCCGGGTCTGCACGGCCTCCCAGCTGGCGAGAACGCAGATGGCTGTCAGCAACGTCGACAGCAGGACGAAGAACAGCGAGATGCCGTCGATGCCCATGTGGTAGCCGATGTTGAGCGCCGGGATCCAGGCGACCTTCTCCTCGAACTGGAAGCCGGCCTTGGTCGGGTCGAAGTGAACCCACAGCAACAGCGAGACGAGGAAGGTCACCAGCGAAGTGATCAGCGCCGCACTGCGGCAATTGCGGTCCACGGCCTCCTTGGGGCCCTGGACGACCAGGCAGAACAGCGCCCCCACCAGCGGCAGGAAGGTGACGACGGAAAGAATCGGCCAGCTCGCCATCGTCCTATCTCACGAACAGCATGAAGTAGCTGACGAGCGCGGCGACGCCGATCAGCATCACGAAGGCATAGTGGTACAGATAGCCGCTCTGGAACCGGCTAAGCACGCCGGCGAGATCCTGTGAGCGCGCGGCGATGCCGTCGGGCCCGAGCCCGTCGATCGTCGCACCGTCGCCCTTCTTCCAGAATACCCGACCGATCGCCAGCGTCGGCTGGACGAGCACCGCATCATAGAGCTCGTCGAAGTACCACTTGTTGTAGAACAGCGTGTACAGCGGCTTGAAGGCGCGAATCGTCCTCGCCGGCATCTCGGGATTGACGACGTAATAGTAGTAGCTGAGCGCGATGCCGCCGACCGCCGCGACCAGCGGCAGCAGCTTCACCCATACATCGACCTCGTGCATGGCGTGGATGATGTGCTCGGTCGCCTTGACCGCGATCGAAGTGCCCCAGAAGTGCTCCCAGTCCTCGCCGACGAACCAGCCGTAGGCGACAACGCCCGACAGCAGCGCGCCGGCGGCCAGCACATAGAGCGGGATCAGCATCACCGCCGGGGACTCATGCGCATGGTCCCAGGTGTGATGGTCTCCGCGGTAGGTGCCGTAGAAGGTCATGAACATCAGGCGGGTCGAGTAGAACGCCGTCATGAAGGCGCCGATCACACCCAGCCAGAAGGCAATGGCGCCGACCGTCGAATGGGCGCCGTAGGCGGCCTCGAGGATCGAATCCTTCGAGTGGAAGCCCGCGAAACCGATGCCGTGCCCCATGATGAAGGGCACGCCGATGCCGGCCAGGGCGAGCGTGCCGATCCACATCAGGATGAAGGTCTGCGGCGCCTTCTCCTTCACGCCACCCATCAGCCGCATGTCCTGCTCGTGGTGCAGGCAGTGGATCACCGAGCCCGAGCCCAGGAACAGCAGCGCCTTGAAGAAGGCGTGCGTCATCAGGTGGAACATGGCGGCCGAATAGGCGCCGACGCCGGCCGCGAAGAACATGTAGCCCAACTGCGAGCAGGTCGAATAGGCGATCACCCGCTTGATGTCGAACTGGGTGAGGCCGATCGTGGCGGCAAAGAACGCCGTCGCTGCGCCGACGAGGGTCACGACGGAGGACGCGAGCGGCGCCATCTCGAACAGCGGCGACAGGCGGCAGACCATGAACACGCCGGCGGTCACCATCGTCGCCGCGTGGATCAGGGCGGAGACCGGGGTCGGGCCTTCCATCGCATCCGGCAACCAGGTGTGCAGGCCGAGCTGGGCCGACTTGCCCATGGCGCCGACGAACAGCAGCAGACAGGCGGTCTCGAGGGCGGGCACCTCCTTGCCGAGGAACATGAAGTGTCCGGCGGCCATCTGCGGCGCCTTGGCGAAGATGTCGTTGAAGCCGATGCTGCCGCTCAGCATCCAGACCGCGAAGATCCCGAGGGCGAAGCCGAAGTCGCCGACGCGGTTGACGATGAAGGCCTTGATCGCCGCGGCATTGGCGGACGGACGGTCGTACCAGAAGCCGATCAGCAGGTACGAGGCGAGGCCCACACCCTCCCAGCCGAAGAACAGCTGCACGAGGTTGTCCGACGTCACCAGCATCAGCATGAAGAAGGTGAACAGGCTGAGGTAGGACATGAAGCGCGGGATCGACGGATCCTCGGCCATGTAGCCCACCGAATAGACGTGGACCATAGACGACACGCCGGTCACCACGATCAGCATCACCGCCGTCAGCGTGTCGACGCGCAGCGACCAGCTGACGTCGAGGGTGCCGGAGCTGATCCACGAGGTGATCGGGACGACGAACATCTTCTCGTGGCCAAAGCCGATGTTCACGAACACCAGGATCGACAGCGCCGCCGAGATCAGCAGCGCGGCACAGGTGACGATCTGCGCCGGCCGGTCGCCGATCACCCGGCAGAACAACCCGGCGATCGCGGCGGCGAGCAGCGGCAGCAGAACGATGAGCTTGATGGCAAGATCCATGGTTCGTCCTGCCCTCAGCCCTTCATCGCGTTGATGTCTTCGACCTCGACGGTGCCGCGATTGCGGAAATACACCACGAGGATCGCGAGCCCGATCGCCGCCTCGGCGGCCGCCACCGTCAGCACCAGCATGGCGAAAACCTGTCCGGTGACGTTGCCCTGGTACACCGAGAAGGCCACCAGGTTGATGTTGACGGCGAGCAGCATCAACTCGACGCACATCAGGATGACGATGACGTTCTTGCGGTTCAAGAAGATGCCGAGGATGCCGAGCGTGAACAGCACGCCCGCCACGGTCAGATAGTGCTCGAGGCCGATGACCATCACACGCCTCCCCGGGTCGGCACCTTGACCAGGGCGATCGACTCTTCCTTCGGGCGGTAGAGCTGGTCGCTGATGCGCTGGCGGCGCACGCCCGGCCGGCGGCGCAGGGTCAGCACGATCGCGCCGATCATGGCGACCAGCAGGACCACGCCCGCGACCTGGAACACGTAGAAGTACTGGGTGTAGAGCACCCGGCCGATCGCCCGGGTGTTGTCGACCGTCATCATCTGCGTGCCGGCCTTGGTGAAGGCGCTCACCGTGCCCTGGTGCGTGCCGCCGAGCACGCCGAGCCCGAACAGGATCTCGGCCAGCAACGCCGCGCCGATCAGGGCGCCGATCGGCAGGTAGTCGAGGAAGCCTTCCTTGAGCCTGGTCATGTTGATGTCGAGCATCATCACGACGAAAAGGAAAAGGACCGCGACCGCGCCGACATAGACGATCACCAGGATCATCGCGATGAACTCGGCGCCGATCAGCACGAACAGGGCCGCCGCGTTGAAGAAGGCGAGGATCAGGAACAGCACCGAATAGACCGGGTTGCGCGACACCACGACCATGGCGCCGGATGCCACGCATACCGCCGCGAACACGTAGAAGGCGATCGCCTGGAGCAGCATCTTCTCCCCTCCCCCGTCCGGCTCAGCGCCAGGCCGCGTCGGCCTGGAGGTTGGCGGCGAGCTCACCCTCCCAGCGGTCGCCGTTGGCGAGCAGCCTGGCCTTGTCGTAGAGCAGTTCCTCGCGGGTCTCGGTCGAGAACTCGGTATTCGGCCCCTCGACGATCGCATCGACCGGGCACGCTTCCTGGCAGAAGCCGCAGTAGATGCACTTGGTCATGTCGATGTCGTAGCGCGTGGTGCGGCGGCTGCCGTCCTCGCGCGGCTCGGCCTCGATGGTGATCGCCTGGGCCGGGCAGATCGCCTCGCACAGCTTGCATGCGATGCAGCGCTCTTCCCCGTTGGGATAGCGGCGCAACGCGTGCTCGCCGCGGAACCGCGGGCTCAACGGGCTGCGTTCGTAGGGGTAGTTGATCGTCGCCTTGGGCTTGAACATGTAGCGCAAGGTCACCAGAAAGCCCACTACCACCTCGGTAAGGAGGAACTGGCGGGCGGTGCGGTCCAGGGAGGCCATGATGCGGTCCTAGTGCTGCGGAACCCAGCCGCCGAACTGCAGCACGGCGGCCGTGAGGACGACCCAGCCCAGCGACACGGGCAGGAACACCTTCCAGCCCAGCCGCATCAGCTGGTCGTAGCGGTAGCGGGGCAGCGTGCCCTTGGTCCACGAGAAGACGAAGAGCAGCAGCGCGATCTTCAGGGCGAACCAGATGACCCCCGGGATCCAGGTGAAGGGGGCGTACGGGATCGGCGACATCCAGCCGCCGAGGAACAGGATCGAGCCCAACCCCGACAGCAGGATCATGTTGGCGTATTCGCCGAGGAAGAACAGGGCGAAGGGCATCGACGAATATTCCGTCTGGAAGCCCTGCACCAGCTCGGCTTCCGACATCGGCAGGTCGAACGGCGTGCGGTTGGTCTCGGCCAGCGCCGAGACGAAGTAGATGACGAACATCGGCAGGAGCGGCAGCCAGAACCAGTTCCAGAACCAGCCCGACTGCGCCAGCACGATCTTCGAGAGATTGAGCGAACCGACACACAGCAGCACCGTGATCAGCACGAAGCCGATCGACACTTCGTACGACACCATCTGCGCCGCCGAGCGCAGCGCCCCCAGGAAGGCGTACTTCGAGTTCGACGCCCAGCCGGCGATGATGATGCCGTAGACGCCCAGAGAGGAGATGGCGAACAGATAGAGGATTCCGACGTTGATGTCGGCGATCACCCAACCGTCGTCGAACGGCACCACCGCCCACGCAATCAGCGCCGTGATGAAGGTGATCATCGGCGCGATCAGGAACAGGATGGTGTTGGCGCTCGACGGGACGATCGTCTCCTTGAGCAGCAGCTTCAGGCCGTCGGCGAAGGGCTGCAGCAGGCCGAACGGACCGACCACGTTGGGGCCGCGCCGGAGCTGGATCGAAGCCCAGACCTTGCGGTCGACATAGGTCATGTAGGCCACCGCAACCAGGAGCGGTACGGTGACGGCCAGGCACTCGAGCAGAATCAGGATCGCCTGACCGAGCCAGTTCGTGGTGAGGAAAGTGACGACGGTGCCGACCATGTCCCTACTCCGCCGCCACGGCCGCCTGCTGACGCGATGCCATGCACTCGGCCATGGTGCGCGAGGCGCGGCTGATCGGATCGGTCATGTAGAAGTTCCTGATCGGCGTTTCGAACGGCTCGTCGGACATGGTGCCGGCTTTGCCGAACTCGCCCCACGCTCCCGGCGACTGCCGGTCGAGCGCCGCGAACACCCGGTTCACCACGATCAGGCGCGCGCGCACCTGGTCGAGCGTGTCGTAGGGCAGCGTCTTGCCCAGACGCTCGGACAGAGCGCGCAGGATCGCCCAATCCTCGCGGGCATCGCCCGGCGGGTAGGCAGCGCGCTGGCCGAGCTGAACCCGGCCTTCCATGTTGACGTATGTGCCCGGCTTCTCGGTGTAGGCCGCGCCCGGCAGGATCACGTCGGCCCGATGCGCGCCGGCGTCGCCGTGGTGACCGATATAGACCACGAAGGCCTTGCCCAGACTGGACGTGTCGATCTCATCGGCTGCCAGCAGGAAGACCGCCTCGATCTCCCTTCGCTGCGCGCCGGCCAGGATGCCGGCAACGTCACGACCGCCCTCGCCCGGCACCAGGCCGAGGTCGAGGCCGCCGACGCGGCTCGCGGCGGTGTGCAGCACGGCAAAGCCGTTCCAGTCGTCGCGCACCGTCGCCAGGCTGCGCGCCAGAGCCAGCACGGCGGCGCCATCCTCGCGGGCGAGCGCGCCCGGACCGACGATGACCAGCGGATTCTTCGCGCCCTTCCACTTCTCGGCAAAGCTGCCCCTGCCCTCGGCGACGTCTCGCAGCGTTGCGGCGCCGGCGCCGAGACGCTCGACCGGATAGGTGAGATCGACCGGCACGCCGATGCTCGCGATCGCGCACTTGCCCGAGAGATAGCGCTTGCGGATGCGGGCGTTCAGCACCGGCGATTCCAGCCGTGGATTGCTGCCGACCAGCAGGATCGCATCGGCCTGGTCGATGCCGCGGATGCCGGCGTTGAAAATGTACCCGCCGCGCGGACCGGACTGGAGCTTGCTGCCGTCCTGGCGGCAGTCGACGTTGGGCGATCCCAGCGCGGCCATCAGGTCCTTGAGCGCGACCATCGACTCGGCATCGCACTGGTCACCGACGATCGCAGCGATCTTCCTGCCGTCCACGCCCTGGAGCTTTGCGGCGATGGCGGCGAACGCTTCGTCCCAGGTCGCTTCGACCAGCTTGCCGGCCTTGCGGACATACGGCCGGTCGAGACGCTGGTAGCGCAGGCCGTCGATGGCGTGGCGCGTCTTGTCGGAAATCCACTCCTCGTTCACGTCGTCGTTCAGGCGCGGCAGGACGCGCATCACGACATTGCCACGCACGTCGACGCGGATGGCCGAGCCGAGGCCGTCGAACACGTCGACCGATTCGGTCTTGCGCATCTCCCACGGCCGCGCCTCGTAGGCGTAGGGCTTGGAAGTCAGTGCGCCGACCGGGCAGAGGTCGACCATGTTGCCCGAGAGCTCGGTCGTCAGCGCGTGCTTGACGTAGGTGGTGATCTCCATCGCCTCGCCGCGGCCGGTCGCGCCCAGCTCCTCGACCCCCGCGACTTCGGCGGCGAAGCGAACGCAGCGCGTGCACTGGATGCAGCGGTTCATCGAGGTCTTCACGAGCGGCCCGAGCTCCTTGTCGGGCACCGCGCGCTTGTTCTCGGCGTAGCGGCTGCGGTCGTAGCCGTAGGCCATGGCCTGGTCCTGCAGGTCGCACTCGCCGCCCTGGTCGCAGATCGGGCAGTCGAGCGGATGATTGATCAGCAGAAACTCCATCACGCCGTTGCGCGCCTTCTTCACGACGGCGGAGTTGGTGATGATCTCCTGCTTGTCGGCGACCGGCATGGCGCAGCTCGCCTGCGGCTTGGGCGGACCGGGCTTCACCTCGACCAGGCACATGCGGCAATTGCCGGCGATCGACAGACGCTCGTGATAGCAGAAGCGCGGAATCTCGACGCCGGCGATCTCGCAGGCCTGCAGGATCGTGATGCCCGCGGGCACCTCGTGTTCCTTACCGTCGATCTTGACTATGGGCATCGTCTGCTCGCCCCTACTCTGCCGCCAGTTTTTCGGTGCGCGCGCGAATGCGGCGCTCCATCTCCGGGCGGAAATGCCGGATCAGGCCCTGGATCGGCCACGCCGCCGCGTCGCCCAGCGCGCAAATCGTGTGGCCCTCGACCTGCTTGGTCACGTCGTACAGCGCGTCGATCTCCTCGAGGCGCGCGTTGCCCAGCACCATGCGTTCCATGACGCGCCACATCCAGCCGGTGCCCTCGCGGCACGGCGTGCACTGGCCGCAGCTCTCGTGCTTGTAGAAATAGGACAGCCGCGCGATCGCCTTGATCACGTCGGTCGACTTGTCCATCACGATGACCGCCGCCGTACCGAGACCCGATTGCTGGTCCTTCAGCGAGTCGAAGTCCATCAGGACGGTGTCGCAGATCGACTTGGGCAGCAGCGGCACCGAGGCGCCGCCGGGGATCACCGCCAACAGGTTGTCCCAGCCGCCGCGCACGCCGCCGGCGTGCTTCTCAACGAGCTCCTTGAGAGGAATGCCCATCTCTTCTTCGACGTTGCACGGCGTGTTCACGTGCCCGGAGATGCAGAAGAGCTTGGTGCCGGTGTTGTTCGGCCGGCCGATTCCCGCGAACCACGCCGCGCCGCGGCGCAGGATGGTCGGTGCGACAGCGATCGATTCGACGTTGTTGACGGTGGACGGGCAGCCGTACAGGCCCGCACCCGCCGGGAACGGCGGCTTCAGGCGCGGCATGCCCTTCTTGCCCTCGAGGCTCTCGAGCAGCGCGGTCTCCTCGCCGCAGATATAGGCGCCCGCGCCGCGATGGACGTAGACGTCGAACTTCCAGCCCGAGCCGCAGGCATTCTCGCCGAGCAGACCAGCCGCGTAGGCCTCCGCGATCGCTTCCTTGAGGTGCACCGCCTCGTTGTAGAATTCGCCGCGGACGTAGATGTAGGCCGCGTGCGCGCGCATGGCGAAGCCCGCCACCAGGCAGCCCTCGACCAGCAGGTGCGGGTCGTGACGCATGATGTCGCGATCCTTGCAGGTGCCGGGCTCCGACTCGTCGGCGTTGACCACGAGATAGTGCGGCCGGTCGCCGACCTGCTTGGGCATGAACGACCACTTGAGGCCGGTCGGAAAGCCCGCGCCGCCACGGCCGCGCAGGCCCGACTTCTTCATTTCCTCGACGATGGCATCGGGCCCCTTGTCGAGGATCGCCTTGGTGTTGTCCCATGCGCCGCGGGCACGCGCGCCGGCGAGCCGCCAATCATGGAAGCCGTAGAGGTTGGTGAA
The DNA here is from genome assembly GCA_018240745.1 of Pseudomonadota bacterium. GTDB lineage: Bacteria > Pseudomonadota > Alphaproteobacteria > Reyranellales > Reyranellaceae > Reyranella. Next base: position 36,331 of record JAFEFF010000089.1, on the reverse strand, counting down.
GATGCGGTCCTTGTCGGCGAGCATTTCCGTCACTCACCCTTGAGCGTGGTCGGGCCGCCCTCGGGCGCCGAGGTCTGGCGGTCCACTTGCGGGCCGGGCTTGGGCGTCTCGCCGCGGCGGAAGGCATCGAGCACGCGCCTGGTCGAAGCCGCGTCGAGATCCTCGTAGAAATCGTCGTTGATCTGCACCACCGGCGCGTTCACGCAAGCGCCGAGGCATTCCACCTCCTGGACGCTGAACGTCGTGCCGTCGGCGGCTTCCTGGCAGGCCTTCATCACCGCCTCCGAGCCGCGCAGCCAGCACGGCGTCGTGGTGCAGACTTGCAGCAGATACCTGCCCTTCGGCTTGAGGTGGAACATCGTATAGAAGGTCGCGATCTCGTAGACGCGGATCGGCGCCATCTGGAGGATGCGCGCCACCTCGTCCATCGCCGCGCGCGGCAGCCAGCCCTGCTGGCGCTGCGCCAGATCGAGCACGCCGATCACTGCCGACGCCTGGCGGCCCGGCGGATAGTTCGCGATCACCTCGTTCACCTTCGCCATGTATTCCGGCGTGAAGGAAAACGAGTCGACCTTCGGCACGTCCTGCGGATCGGCGGTGATCATCGCCATCTTGAAACCGTCTCCTAGCGGTCGATCTCGCCGAACACGATGTCGAGCGAGCCGATATTGGCCGACATGTCGGCGAGTTGGTGTCCCCTGGTCATCATGTCGAGCGCCTGCAAGTGCGGGAAGCCCGGCGCGCGGATCTTGCAGCGGTAGGGTTTGTTGGTGCCGTCGGAGACGAGATAGACGCCGAACTCGCCCTTGGGGGCCTCGGTCGCCGTGTAGGTCTCCCCGGCCGGCACCTTGTAGCCCTCGGTATAGAGCTTGAAGTGATGGATCAGGGCCTCCATCGAGCCCTTCATCTCGCCGCGGCGCGGCGGCGCGATCTTGCGGTCGTCGACGCGCACCGGACCCTTCACCGTGCGCAGCGCCTTCACGCACTGCTCCATGATGCGGGCCGACTGGCGCATCTCCTCGACGCGCACCAGGTAGCGGGCGAAGCAGTCGCCGGTCTTGCCGACCGGGATGTCGAAATCCATGCGGTCGTAGACGTCGTAAGGCTGCGACTTGCGCAGGTCCCACGGCAGGCCCGAAGCGCGGATCATCGGGCCCGAGAAGCCCCAGTCGAGCGCCTGCTCCGGCGTGCAGACACCGATGTCGACCGTACGCATGCGGAAGATGCGGTTGTCGTTCAGCAGGTCCTCGATGTCCTTGATGAACGGATGGAACTGCTTGATCCACTGTTCCATGGAATCGAGCATGCCGTCCGGCAGATCCTGATGGACGCCGCCCGGCCGGAAGTAGGCCGCGTGCATGCGCGAGCCCGACACCGCCTCGTAGTATTCCATCAGCAGCTCGCGCTGCTCGAACCCCCACAGCGGCGGCGTGAGTGCGCCGGTGTCCATGGCGAACGTCGTGACGTTCAGCAGGTGGTTGAGGATGCGGGTGATCTCGGCGAACAGCACGCGGATGTACTGGCCGCGCTCGGGCGCCTGGATGCCGAGCAGCTTCTCGGTCGCCAGCGCGAAGGTGTGCTCCTGGTTCATCGGCGACACGTAGTCCAGCCGGTCGAAGTACGGCACCGCCTGCAGGTAGGTCTTGTACTCGATCAGCTTCTCGGTGCCGCGATGGAGCAGACCGATATGCGGGTCGCAACGCTCGACGATCTCGCCGTCCATCTCGACGACCAGGCGCAACACGCCGTGGGCTGCCGGGTGCTGCGGCCCGAAGTTCATCGTCAGGGTCTTGATCTCTACGTCGGCCATGTCAGCTCTTCGGTGCCCCCAGCGGCTTGTCGGACGCCTTCTCGTCGCCGGGCAGCACGTAGTGCGCGCCTTCCCACGGGCTCAGGAAGTCGAAGCGGCGGAATTCCTGCTGCAGCTTGACGGGCCGGTTGACCACTCTCTTCTGCTCATCGTCCCACCACACCTCGACGAACCCGGTGAGCGGGAAGTCCTTGCGCAGCGGATGGCCCTCGAAGCCGTAGTCGGTGAGGATGCGGCGCAGGTCGGGATGGTCGGCAAACCACACGCCGTAGAGATCGTAGGTCTCGCGCTCGAACCAGCTCGCCGAGCTGTAGACCGAAGCCGCCGACGGCACCGGCGTGTTCTCGTCGGTCTGCACCTTCACGCGGGCGCGCTGGTTGTTCTTGAGGCTGAGCAGATTGTAAACGACGTCGAAGCGCTTGGGGCGGTCGGGCCAGTCGACGCCGCAGACATCGACCAGTTGCCTGAACAGGCATTTCGGATCGTCGCGCAGGAACGTCAGCAGCGCGATCAGCCTGTCCGGCGTGGTCTCGAGCATGAGCTCGCCGAGACGCACGGATGACGTGGCGCCGGTTGCCTGGGCGATATGAGTGCCGAGCTCTTCCATTACCGCACCAGCGTTCCGGTGCGGCGGATCTTCTTCTGCAACTGCAGGATGCCGTAGAGCAACGCTTCGGCGGTCGGCGGGCAGCCGGGTACATAGATGTCGACCGGGATGATGCGGTCACACCCGCGCACCACCGAATAGCTGTAGTGGTAATAGCCGCCGCCGTTGGCGCAGGAGCCCATCGAGATGACATAGCGCGGCTCGGCCATCTGGTCGTAGACCTTGCGCAGCGCGGGCGCCATCTTGTTGGTCAGGGTGCCGGCCACGATCATGACGTCGGCAGAGCGCGGGCTCGGCATTGGCGCGAAACCGAAGCGGTCGAGATCGTAGCGGCTCATCCAGGCATGGATCATCTCGACGCCGCAGCAGGCCAACCCGAAGGTCAGGCCCCACAGCGAGCCGGTGCGCGCCCAGGTGATCAGCTTGTCGAGTTGCGCGACCACGAAGCCCTTGTCGGCGAGTTCGTCGGACAGGGCGCGCGAGAGCGCAGCCTCCGCGTTCGGCGCAACCTTGGGGTCGATCACTCCCATTCCAGCGCTCCCTTGCGCCATTCGTAGATGAAGCCGACGGTCAGCACGGCGAGGAACAGCATCATCGACCAGAAGCCGAACAATCCGATGTCACCCAAGGCAGCCGCCCACGGGAACAGGAACGCGACCTCGAGGTCGAAGATGATGAACAGGATCGCCACAAGATAGAAACGCACATCGAACTGCCCTCGGGCATCGTCGAAGGGCGCAAAGCCGCACTCGAAGGGCGACAGTTTGTCCGAGTTCGGATTCTGGCGGGCGATCAGGTACGACCCGCCGAGCATGGCGACGACCAGCGCGAAGGCGAGGCCGAGGAAGATCAAAATCGGAAGGTATTCCTTCAGAAGAGCTTCCATCGTCACTCCTTCGCCCCGTTTGGGCCGCCAGCATGGGGCTGGCGCGAGCGACGGGACTCGAACCCGCGACCTCCGGCGTGACAGGCCGGCGTTCTAACCAACTGAACTACGCCCGCTGAAGCCCCAAACGGCGCGCGGAGAGATAAAGGACACCCTATATAGTGTCAAGCTTACCGCGTCCGCGAGACCGTATGTAAGTGCCGGAATTTCCAGCGGAATTCCGCGCGCAGTATGACGGCTTGCCAGGCCGCACAAGCGTTCGGGATTTGCAATGCCATGCAGTGAAAAGCACCGAGGTCCAATGTGGCGAAAAACTTTCCAGCCTGGTGGGAAACGAAAAACGCCGGCCTGCTTGGCTTTCGCGCCCCTTCGTTCTTCTCTGCCCCTCTCCCCTGCGGTGTTGGCGTACCGCGAAGATGATGGTGGGCGATGACGGGATCGAACCGCCGACCTGTCCCGTGTAAAGGGAATGCTCTACCGCTGAGCTAATCGCCCGGCGATGTTGGTATCACAGGACCGGAGAAAGCTCACCCTGAGGAGCGCGAAGCGCGTCGCGAAGGGTGAAGATGCCGGGTCATCCTTCGAAGCGCTAGTTGATCGCGTCCTTCAGTGCCTTGCTGGCCTTGAAGCGCGGCACGATCGAGGCCGGGATCCTGATCTTCTCGCCGGTTTGCGGATTGCGGCCCTCGGAGGCCTTGCGCTTCGAAACCTGGAACGTGCCGAAGCCGACGAGCAGCACCTTCTCCTTTTTCTTCAGCGATTTGGTGATCAGCGAGAGGATCGAATCCACGGCATTCTGCGCATCGGTCTTGGAGAGATTGGTCGAGGCGGCCACGGCGGAAACCAAATCGTGCTTGTTCACCAGCGATCCCCTGCAAATCCGGCGACATTCAGTGTACGGGCGCCCGCAAAACGGCGTCAACGTTGAATACCATATTTTGCGTTTCCGGACGCCCATATACCGCACAAATTGTGCCCACAACGAAGAAGCCCCGGATCGCTCCGGGGCTTCTTGCGTTCGATTTCGTACGCCTCAATGGGCGCGGACCTCGGCCGGTTGTTCGGGCGGCTTGGCCGGCACCTCGAGGTCGTTCGGCCACTCGACGGCGGTCAGCGGCTTCACCAGCGCGCGGGCCAGGACCTCGTCGACCGTCGAGACCGGCACGATCTCCAGGCCCTTCTTCACGTTGTCGGGAATTTCCGGCAGATCGCGCTCATTCTCCTTCGGGATAAGCACGGTCTTGAGACCGCCGCGCAACGCCGCGAGGAGCTTCTCCTTGAGGCCGCCGATCGGCAGGACCCGGCCGCGCAGGCTGATCTCGCCGGTCATGGCCACTTCCTTGCGGACCGCGACGCCGGTCAGCGCCGAAACGATCGAGGTGATCATCGCCACGCCGGCCGACGGACCGTCCTTGGGCGTCGCGCCTTCCGGCACGTGCACATGGATGTCGCGCTTCTCGAAGATGTTGTGCCGGATACCGTATGCCGCCGCACGGGAGCGGACATAGGCGTTGGCCGCCTGCACCGACTCCTGCATCACGTCGCCCAGCTTGCCGGTGACGCTGACGCGTCCGCGCCCCGGCACCAGCACCGCCTCGACCTGCAGGAGCTCGCCGCCGACTTCCGTCCAGGCAAGACCGGTGGTGATGCCCACGAGGTCCTCGAGTTCCGCCTCGCCGAAGCGGAAGCGGCGGACGCCGGCGTACTTGTCGAGATTCTTGGCGGTGATCTTCACCTTGGAGGTCCCCTTCATGAGGATCTCCTTGACGCCCTTGCGCGCAAGGTTCGCGATCTCGCGCTCGAGGTTACGGACACCGGCCTCGCGCGTGTAGTAGCGCACCAGATCGCGGACCGCGTCGTCGGTAATGTCGACCTCGCCCTCCTTCAGCCCGTTCGCCTCGATCTGCTTGGGGATCAGGTGCTTGCGGGTGATGGCAACCTTCTCGTCCTCGGTGTAACCGGCAAGACGGATGATCTCCATGCGGTCCATCAGCGGCTGCGCCATGCGCAGCGAATTGGCCGTGGTGATGAACATCACGTTCGACAGGTCGTAATCGACCTCGAGGTAATGGTCGTTGAAGGTCGCGTTCTGCTCGGGATCGAGCACCTCGAGCAACGCCGACGACGGGTCGCCGCGGAAGTCCGCGCCGAGCTTGTCGATCTCGTCGAGCAGGAACAGCGGGTTCGACGACTTCGCCTTCTTCATCGACTGGATGACCTTGCCCGGCAGCGAGCCAATGTAGGTCCGGCGATGACCGCGAATCTCGGCCTCGTCGCGCACGCCGCCCAGCGACATCCGCACGAAGTTGCGGCCGGTCGCCTTGGCGATCGACTTGCCGAGCGAGGTCTTGCCGACACCCGGGGGGCCGACCAGGCACAGGATCGGGCCCTTCATCTTGTCGACGCGCTGCTGGACCGCGAGGTACTCGAGGATGCGCTCCTTCACCTTCTCCAGGCCGTGGTGATCGGCGTTGAGCACGTCCTCGGCGTACTTGAGGTCCTTGATGATCTTGGTGGGCTTGCGCCACGGAATCGACAGCAGCCAGTCGAGGTAGTTGCGCACCACCGTCGCCTCGGCCGACATCGGGCTCATCGTGCGCAGCTTCTTGAGCTCCGCATTGGCCTTCTCGCGCGCCTCCTTGGAGAAGCGGGTCTTCTTGATGCGCTTCTCCAGCTCGGAGATCTCGTCTCGACCGTCCTCGGTCTCGCCAAGTTCCTTCTGGATCGCCTTCATCTGCTCGTTCAGATAGTATTCGCGCTGCGTCTTCTCCATCTGGCGCTTCACGCGGTTGCGGATCTTCTTCTCGACCTGCAGGACGCCGATCTCGCCTTCCATCAGGCCGAGGATGCGCTCCAGCCGCTTCGAAACCGAGTCGAGCTCGAGCAGCTGCTGCTTGTCGGCGACCTTGAGCGCGAGATGCGCGGAGATGGTGTCGGCGAGCTTGGCCGGCTCCTCGATCTTGTTGATCGAGACGACGACCTCGGGCGGCACCTTCTTGTTGAGCTTGACGTAGTTCTCGAACTCCGAGACCACGGTGCGCGCAGCGGCCTGCAGCTCGGCGGGATCTCCGGCCTGCTCCTCCATCTCGATGGCGCGCGCCTCGAAGAACTCGGCCTTGTCGGTGTAGCCGGCGATACGCACGCGCCTGCCGCCTTCGACCAGCACCTTCACGGTGTCGTCGGGCAGCTTGAGCAGCTGCAGCACGGTGCCGAGCGTGCCGATGCTGTAGATGTCGTCCGGGCCGGGATCGTCCTGGGTGGCGTTCTTCTGGGCGATCAGCAGGATCTGCTTGTCGTCCTTCATCACCTCTTCGAGCGCCTTCACGCTCTTCTCGCGGCCGACGAAGAGCGGAACGATCATGCCGGGGAACACGACGATGTCGCGCAGCGGCAGGACGGGATAGACAGTTCCTTGGGTGGGGGCGTTCATGATGCCTCGCAAACTACACTTGTTAGAGCTGTCGCGCACTGCAGCCGCGGCCCCTCAAAAGGCGACCCGCGGCGTATAGCCACGCTCACTCACCTGAAGAGATTGGCCCGAATGGGTTGCCATTCAAGACCGTGAACGGAATGCCGGCGGGCGTTCCGCCGGTTCTACAACTGTCAGGCCGGCGCCGCCGCGATGCCTTCCTTGCGCTCTCCGTGCACGTAGAGCGGCTGGGCACGACCTTCAATGACCTCACGGTTGATCACCACCTCGTCGACACCGTCGAGCGACGGCAGGTCGTACATGGTGTCGAGCAACACCGTCTCCATGATCGAGCGCAGGCCGCGCGCGCCGGTCTTGCGCAGGATCGCCTTCTGGGCGACGGCGCGCAGCGCATCGTCGGAGAACTTGAGCTTCACGTTCTCCATGTCGAACAGCCGCTGGTACTGCTTCAGCAGGGCGTTCTTCGGCCGGGTCAGGATTTCGATCAGCGCGTTCTCGTCGAGATCCTCGAGTGTGGCGACAACCGGCAGGCGGCCGACGAACTCGGGGATCAGGCCGTACTTCAGCAGGTCCTCCGGCTCGAGATCGCGCAGCACCTCGCCGGTACGGCGATCGTCCGGGCCGCGCACTTCGGCGCCGAAGCCGATCGACGTCCCCTGGCGGCGCATCGAGATGATCTTGTCGAGGCCCGAGAAGGCGCCACCGCAGATGAAGAGGATGTTCGTCGTGTCGACCTGGAGGAACTCCTGCTGCGGATGCTTGCGGCCGCCCTGCGGCGGGACACTCGCGACGGTGCCTTCCATGATCTTGAGCAGCGCCTGCTGGACGCCTTCACCCGAGACGTCGCGCGTGATCGAGGGGTTGTCCGACTTGCGGCTGATCTTGTCGACTTCGTCGATGTAGACGATGCCGCGCTGCGCCCGCTCGACGTTGTAGTCGGCCGACTGCAGCAGCTTCAGGATGATGTTCTCGACGTCCTCGCCGACGTAGCCCGCTTCGGTGAGGGTCGTGGCATCGGCCATCGTGAACGGCACATCCAGCATGCGCGCGAGCGTCTGGGCGAGCAGGGTCTTGCCGCAGCCGGTCGGGCCGATCAGCATGATGTTGGACTTGGCGATCTCGACGTCATTCGCCTTCCCGCCATGGCTGAGGCGCTTGTAGTGATTGTGCACCGCAACGGCGAGGATGCGCTTGGCCTGGTCCTGGCCGATCACATAGTCGTCGAGGATCTGGCGGATTTCCTTGGGCGACGGGACGCCGTCCTTGGACTTCACCAGGGTGGTCTTGCTCTCCTCGCGGATGATGTCCATGCAGAGCTCGACGCATTCATCGCAGATGAACACGGTCGGGCCGGCAATGAGCTTCCGCACCTCATGCTGGCTCTTGCCGCAGAAGCTGCAATAGAGGGTATTGCGGGAGTCGCCCCCAGATTTGGCGGCTGGCATGTTCTTAACGCACCTCCGCTTGGGCAGCTCGCGAGGCCGCGAGCACACACCCAAGACAAGTAAAACACCCGTCTAAGACCGCGACAACCCCAAAATATTGTGTATCGCGGTACAAACGGCAAACAACTGGTCGCGACGAACGCCTTTAGGACGCCGCGGCCTGGATGGTCGGAACCGGCCGGTTCTCGAGCACCTCGTCGATCAGGCCGAACTCCTTGGCTTCGTCGGGCGAGAAGAACTTGTCTCGCTCCATCGCCCGCTCGATCTCCTCGATCGTCCGACCCGTGTGCTTAACGTACATCTGGTTCAGACGTGCCCGGGTCAGAAGGATTTCACGGGCATGAATCTCGATATCCGTCGCCTGGCCCTGGGCGCCGCCCGAAGGCTGGTGGATCATGATCCGGGAGTTGGGCAGCGAGAAGCGCTTGCCCTTCTGCCCTGCCATCAGCAGCAGCGAGCCGGCCGAGGCCGCCTGGCCGAACACCAGGGTCGAGATGTTCGGGCGGATGTATTGCATGGTGTCGTAGACGGCGAGGCCCGATGTCACCACGCCACCCGGCGAGTTGATGTAGAAGGAGATGTCCTTGGTCGGGTTCTCCGATTCCAGGTACAGGAGCTGGGCGCACAGGACGCCTGCCACGTTGTCCTCGATCGGGCCGTTCAGGAAAACGATGCGCTCCTTCAGCAGCCTCGACCAGATGTCGTAGCCGCGCTCGCCACGGGCCGACTGCTCGACCACCATCGGCACGTAGTAGTTGTTGTAGACCTCAAGCGGATCGCGGTCGCGCGCCATCGGGGAGCCCCAGTTGTAACTTTCCAGCGGGAAAAGTGGCAGCGCCGGCGGCCTCGTTCAAGGCCGCCGGGTCGTAATCAATTCGCAGACGGCGTCTGCTCTGCGGGCTTCTCTTCTTCCTCGTCTTCCTCGGAGTCCGCCTTGCGGGCTGCTTCGATCAGTTCCTCCGGGGTAACCGACTTCTCGGTGACCCTCGCCAGTTCGAGGATGAAGTCGACGGTTTTCTCCTCGAAGATCGGGGCGCGCATCTGCTGCTTGAGCTGCTCGTTCTTGCCGTAGAACTCGAGAACCTGGCGCTCCTGGCCAGGATAGCGCATCGCCTCGCGCACGATCGCCTGGTTGAGCTCCTCGGGCGTCACGTCGATGTTGTTGGAGCGGCCGACATCCGCCAGCAGGAGGCCAAGGCGAACGCGACGCTCGGCGATCTCGCGATATTCCTTCCTGGCCTTGTCCTCGTCCTCGATCGTCTCGCCGTTCTTCTTGCCTTCCTCGACGCGCTGCCAGATCGCGTTGAACTCGCCCTCGACCAGCCCTTCCGGCACCGGGAATTTGTAGGTATCGGCAAGCTTGTCGAGCAGCTCGCGCTTGATCATCCCGCGCGAGATCTGCGTGTACTCCTGGCCGATCCGGTCGGAAACCGCCTTCTTCATCGCCTCGAGGTTTTCGAAGTTGTTCTTCTTCGCCAGCGCATCGTCGATCGGCTGGTCGACGAACTCGCGGATCTCCTTCACCGTGCACTTGAAGACGGCGTCCTTGCCGGCGAGCTCGGTGTTGCCGTAGTCGGCCGGGAACGTGACCTTCACCTCGACCGGCTTGCCGACCTCGGCGCCGACCAACTGGTCCTCGAACCCCGGGATGAACGAGCCCGAGCCCAGCTCGAGCACGTAGTCCTCCGCCTTGCCCCCGGGGAACTCCACGCCATCGACGGAACCCACGAAGTCGAGCTTGATCGCATCGCCCTTCTGCGCCGGGCGCGGCGGATCGACCGGCTTCTGCTCGCGGTTGCCCTTGGCGATGCGCTCCAGCGCCTCGTCGACGCTCTTGTCCGGCACGGCAGCCTTCAGCCGCTCGAGCTCGATACCCGAGAAGTCGAGCTGGCCGATCTCCGGCAGCACCTCGAGCGCCACCTCGAACTCGACATCCTTGCCCTCGGCAAACTCGCTCTTCAGCTCGACCCGCGGCTGCAGGGCAGGTTTCAGGCCGCGATCGTCGATCGCCTTGGCCGTGCCCTGGTTTACGGCCTGCTCCAGCGCCTCGCCCAGCAGAGCCTGACCGTACTGCTTCCTGAGCAGGCCGGCCGGCACCTTGCCGGGACGGAAGCCCGGCATCGAGGCGGTCTTGGCCATCTCGGCGACGCGCTCGTCGACCTTGCTGCTGAGGTCGTGAGCCGGGATGACGATCTTGAATTGCCGCTTCAGCCCGTCGGCTGCGAGTTCCGTCACTTGCATTGCTTCACTTCCATCTATCCGTCTGGTGCGGGCGAAGGGACTTGAACCCCCACGCCTTGCGGCACGAGATCCTAAGTCTCGCGTGTCTACCAATTCCACCACGCCCGCCCGCCGGTCCTGCTGAGGGCTGAACGGGCGCGCTTCCTAGCCCGCGCCCGCGAGGCGGTCAATTCATCGCTGCAACAAGGGCTTCGGGCAGGTGTTCGACCAGGTCTTCGGCGATCAAACCGGGCTTGCCGAAGCGGTAGGCGCACTCGCCATGGATCCAGGCGGCCGCCGCGCCGGCCGTCAGCGGCGCCAGCCCCTGGGTCACCAATCCGGCGGCGATCCCGGCCAGCACGTCGCCCGACCCGGCCGTCGCCAGGGAGGCCGGGGCATGGACATTGATCACCGCCCGCCCGTCTGGAGCCGCGATCACCGTATCGGCTCCCTTGAGCAGGATGGTCGCGCCACTCCGCCGTGCCGCCGAGCGCACGCGCTCGACCTTGCCGCCGCCGGTCGCGAGGTCGGGAAACAGGCGGCGGAATTCACCTTCATGGGGTGTGAGCAAAACCGGGCTGGCGATCGCCGCGAACAGGCGCCCCGGGTCATCGGCGAACACGGTGACCGCATCGGCATCGAGCACCACCGCCCGCTTGGCAGCCAGTGCGGCCAGGACGGCGTCGCGGGTGCGGTCGTTCACGCCCGAGCCAGGCCCGATCAGAAAGGCATTGCGGCGCGGGTCCTCGATCAGCCGGCCGATGGCGCCGGTGTTGACGAGGTTGCCCGGCTCCGCGGCGCGATAGATGCCAGCTGCGGCTTCGGTCGCCGCGATGGTGGCGAGGCCAGCCCCCGCGCGCCGCGCGGCCAGTGCCACCAGACGCGCTGCACCGGTCGCGGAATCTCCGCCCAGGATCGTGAGATGGCCTCGGGTGTACTTGTTGTCCCCCGCATCGTCGCGGCGCAGCGCGCTCGCCCACAGGCACGGCGCGTTCCGCCAGAGCTGTGGCCGGATCGCATCGAGCACCGACGGCGCTATCCCGATATCGGCAACCTGCAGTGCGCCACAGCGGCGCAATCCCTCGAGTGAATAGTGTCCGGGCTTGGCGCGGAAGAATGTCACCGTCGCTTCGGCATGCGGCGCGACGCCCATGATCTCGCCGGTGTCGCCGTGCAGGCCGCTCGGCACGTCGACCGCGATCACGGTCAGCCGATCGCGATCGATCCGCTCGATCAGCTCGGCCGCGATGCCCTCGATCGGCCGCGTCAGGCCCGCACCGAACAGCGCGTCGATCACCAGCGGCCGGTCCTCGAGAAGCGCGAGCGACGGCGCCGCGACCGGGCCTTTCCACTGGCCGGCCGCCCAGGCGGCGTCGCCCCGCAACCCGCCTGCGCCTTCGAGGAGCGCCAGCGTCACCGGCCAGCCTCGGCCCGACAGATGGCGGGCTGCGACGAACCCGTCCCCGCCATTGTTGCCGGGCCCGCACAGCACCAGCGACGGCTGCTTCCGATGGCGTGCGATGGTTGCATCCGCGACGGCCCGGCCGGCGGCCTCCATCAGCACGCTGCCAGGCGTGCCGCCAGCGATCGCAGCAGCGTCGGCGGCGCCCATTTGTGCGCAGGTGAGCAACGCCAGCTCGGAACGGGGGATCAGTTCGTCAGCCATGAGCGGGGGATTGGGGCGGCCGACCGGATTTGAACCGGCGACATCCAGAATCACAATCTGGCGCTCTAACCAACTGAGCTACGGCCGCCATCGTGGGTAGGCTCCCGACGAAGCGCGCCTTCCTACGCTCCGCCGCCCAAAGCGTCAAGAAATCGGCCGTCAAGAAACCGGGGTCGGCGGCAGCAGCCGGTCGATCGCCCGTATCCACACCTCGCTGGCCTCGCCGATGGTCAGGCCGTAATCCTCGCGCATGCGCCCCCAGCTTTCGAAGTCGGTCAGCGCCTCGAGGGCGATCAAGGTGTAGCGGCGCACCGGCTCGGCGAGCGTCGACAGCTCCGGCTGGTACATCAGCTCCAGGCGCCGGTAGATCAGGTCGCGCGCCAGCCTGACGCGCGCCCTGAGCTCGTCCGAATCGCCCTGATTGGTGTTGAGCGCCCGCCACATCGGCAGCCATGTCTCGCAGGTGCTGGCCCGGGTCTCGACCTGGGACCGGATCCGCGTCGCCCGGTCGCCGTCGAGGTCGCGAAGCCGGGCACTGGCGGTGCCCCGGGCGAAGGCATAGTCGGTGGCGGCGATGCGCAGCGACATCAGGTCGGGAAAGCGCTCGAAAACCGAGCGCACCGAGTAGCCCGCGCGCTCGGCGATCCGCGCCGATGTCGGGACCTGCGGACTGTCGCGCAGCAGCGACAGATAGGCCTCGATGATCAGCTGCCGCGTGCGCTCGCTGCGCAGGCGGCGGCCGTCGATGACGGGAGCCGAGGTCGACATGACCGACTCAGGCTGGCGTCTGTGGCAGCAAGCGGTCGATCGCCTTCACCCAGACCGCGCATGCCTCCTCGAACGACAGCCCGTAGAGCTCGCGCATGCGCGCCCAGCTCTCGAAGTCGAGCAGCGCTTCGAGCGCCAGCATGGTCTTCTTGCGCACCGCGTCGGAGACCGATGACAGCTCGGGCCGGAACATCATCTCGATGCGCATGACGATGAGCTGGCGGATCATGCCGATGCGCTGCTGCAGGTCGGGCGACTCGGAAAGATCGGACGACAGCACACGCCACAGCGGCAGCCAGCGCTCGCAGCCCCTGCCGCGCTGGGTGACCTGGCTCTTGATGCGCGTCAGGCGATCGGCGTCGAGGTCGCGCAGGGCGCCGCTGGCGCGTGCCTCGGCGATCGAATAGTCGGTGACCGCGACCCTGAGCGCGGTGAGATCGGGGAAACGCTCGAAGATCGACCGCACCGAGTAGCCGGCGCGCTCGGCGATCTGTGCGGCGGTCGGCATGTGGCCGGTCTCGCGCACCAGCGCGATATAGGCCTCGATGATCAGGCGCCGTGTGCGCTCGCTGCGCAGGCGCCGGCCGTCGATACGCGGCGGCTCGCGCCCCTCGCCCGACGCCGGCGCGCCACCGTCGCGCGGCAGGACAGTGTCGCTCATGTCACGCGGCGGCGCTGGCGGCGACCGGCACAGGAGTCGGCGGCAGCAGGCGGTCGATCGCGTGGATCCAGACCTCGCACGCCTCGTCGAAGGACAATCCGTGCCGCTCCCGCATGCGCGCCCAGCTCTCCATGTCGGTCAGCGCCTCGAGCGCGATCAGCAGTTGCCGCCGTTCGTCTTCCGGCAAGGTCGACAGCTCGGCGCGGTACATCAGCTCCATGCGGACGACGGTCGTCTCGCGGCCGCGCGCAACGCGCTGCTTGAGCTGGCCGGTCTCGTCCTGGTCGGCGAACTGCAGCAGCACGCGCCACAGCGCGATGCCACGCTCGCAGGTGTGCGCGCGCGTCGTGACCTGCGAGCGCAGCCGCGTTTCGCGATCGCCGTCGGCGCCGCGCGGCGGCGCGAGCGCCAGAGCCTGGGCGAGGCTGTAATCGGTCGCGGCGATGCGAAGCGCGTTGAGATCGGGAAAGCGCTCGAAGATCGAGCGCACGGAGTAACCGGCCCGCTCGGCGATCTGCACAGCCGTCGGCATCTGCGGATTCTCCCGCAACAGGGACAGGAAGGCCTCGATGATCAGCTGCTTGGTCCGTTCGCTTCGCAGCCGGCGTCCATCGATTCGAGGCGGCTTGACGGGTGGTAGGTCTGGCAAGTCTTCACACGCTGGTCCGACGACAGAAGGCCGTCGGGATGGATAAGGTTGCGGTTACGCTGCTGATAGATGCTCAAAGATAATGGCAATCGCAATGCAGTAATATGCCGCAATCCCGCACGGGCGTCGCCTGTTTTCGCCAAATATTTCGCCGAAAGCATGAAAATTTCACTGATCGCCCGACGTCAGCGGCGGAAATGGCGTCCCAATCGGTCGATCGCCGCGTCCAAGGTTTCATCGTGCTTGCAGAAGCAAAAGCGGGCGAAGTGGCGGGGTGCGACCTCCGGATTGTCGTAGAAGGCGCTGACCGGCACCGCGGTGACCCCCGCCTCGACCGTGATATGACGGCAGAAATCTTCGTCAGTGCCGTTGAATCCGAGCGGCCGGAAGTCGGTGGTCACGAAATACGTGCCGTGCGCCGGCAGCACCTCGAAGCCGATCCCGGCCAATGCACCGGCCAGCCGGTCCCGCTTGCGCTGCATGTCGCCGGCCAGGCCGGCGTAATAGTCGTCGCCAAGTCGCAGCCCGGTCGCCGTTCCCCACTGCAAATTGGGCGGCGTGGTGAAGGTGACGAACTGATGGGTCTTGGCGATGCCCTTCATCATGTCCGCCGGCGCGGTCACATAACCGACCTTCCAGCCGGTTACGCTGAAGCTCTTGCCGGCCGAGCCGATCCGCGCGGTGCGCTCGCGCATGCCCGGCAGGGTCATGATCGAGCGGTGCTTCCGGTCGTCGAAGATGATGTGCTCGTAGACCTCGTCGCATACCGCGTAGGTGTTGTGCTTCAGGCACAGCCCGGCGATGAACTCGAGCTCCTCGCGGTCGAACACCTTGGAGCAGGGATTCATCGGCGTATTGAACAGGATGAGTTTGGTGCGGTCGCTGAAGGCCGACGCCAGCGCATTGCGCGGCAGGCTCCAGGTCGGCGGCTCGAGCCGGACCAGCTTGGGAATGCCCCCTGCCCGCCGCACGATCGGCAGATAGGAGTCGTAGAGCGGCTCGATCAGCACCACCTCGTCGCCCGGCTCGATCAGGCCGAACAGGCAGTCGGCCAGCGCCTCGGTCGCGCCCGAGGTCACCAGAACCTCGCTCTGCCAGTCTATGTCGAGGCCCTGGAAGCGCTTGCCATGCTCGGCCACCGCCTGGCGCAGCTCGGGCAGGCCCATCATCGGCGGATACTGGTTGTGGCCGTTCATCAGATAGTCGGCCGCCGCCTTGCGTACCGCCTCCGGTCCCTTGTCGTCCGGGAAGCCCTGCCCGAGGTTGACCGACTGATGCTGGCGGGCGAGCGCCGACATCACCTCGAACACCGTGGTCCCGAGGCCGGACATCAGCGAATTGGCGGGTTTCATCGAGAGATACTCGTTCGTGGTTTTTCTTTGGGCAGAAAATCGCTCAGTCCTTACTCAGAGTGCCGCCTGGATCGGCACAAACTCCGAGATTTCCGTCCTTGGGACTGTGGAAATTGTTGGCATGAATCCTGCTTCCCTAGGGCACGCACGGGCCTCGTCACATGTGGCGCCGGCGTCGGCGCGTGGAGTTGGCTCAGCAAATGAAGAAGATCGAAGCGATCATCAAGCCCTTCAAACTGGACGAGGTCAAAGACGCGCTGAACCAGATCGGGCTGAAGGGCATCACCGTGCTGGAGGCCAAGGGCTTCGGCCGGCAGAAGGGCCACACCGAGCTTTATCGCGGCGCCGAGTACGTCGTCGACTTCCTGCCCAAGGTGAAGATCGAGCTGATCATCGAGGATGAGATGGTCGAGAAGGCGGTCGAGGCGATCCGCTCCTCGGCGCAGACCGGTCGCATCGGCGACGGCAAGATTTTCGTGTCGAGCATCGAGGATGCCATCCGAATTCGTACTGGCGAGCGTGGCGACGCCGCCGTATGAGAAACGGCCCGCAGGGGGCCGGGTAACACCAGAGAGGGACGATCGAACAATGGATGCCAAGCAAGTTCTGGCGATGATCAAGGAGAAAGACGTGAAGTTCGTGGACTTCCGTTTCACCGATCCTCGCGGCAAGTGGCAGCACACGGCCCGCATGGCCTCCGCCACCGACGAAGGCTCCTTCACCGACGGCGTGATGTTCGACGGCTCCTCGATCGCCGGCTGGAAGGCGATCAACGAGTCCGACATGATCCTGATGCCGGATCCGTCGACCGCGGTGCTCGATCCCTTCACCGCGCAGACCACGCTGATCGTGAACTGCGACGTGGTCGAGCCCTCGACCGGCCAGCTCTATGCCCGCTGCCCGCGCTCGACCGCCAAGCGCGCCGAGGCCTACATGAAGTCGTCGGGTATCGGCGACACCGCCGTATTCGGCCCCGAGCTCGAGTTCTTCGTGTTCGACGATGTCCGCTTCGACGTCCAGATGCAGGGCAGCTTCTACAAGCTCCATTCGAGCGAGTCGCCGTGGAACACCGGCGCCGAGTTCGAGGGCGGGAACATGGGCCATCGCCCCGGCATCAAGGGCGGCTACTTCCCGGTCCAGCCGGTCGATTCGATGAACGACCTGCGCGCCGAGATGATGTCGGTCGCGACCGAGATGGGCCTGACCATGGAGATCCATCACCATGAGGTGGCGCCCAGCCAGAACGAGCTCGGCTTCAAGTTCGACACCCTGGTGAAGACCGCCGACAACGTGCAGAAGTACAAGTACACCCTGCACAACGTCGCCCACAGCTACGGCAAGACGCTGACCTTCATGCCGAAGCCGCTGTACGGCGACAACGGCTCGGGCATGCACACCCACCAGTCGATCTGGAAGGACAACAAGCCGCTGTTCGCGGGTTCGGGCTATGCCGACCTGTCGGAGACCGCGCTCTACTACATCGGCGGCATCATCAAGCACGCCAAGGCGCTGAACGCCTTCTGCAATGCCAGCACCAATTCCTACAAGCGCGTCATCCCAGGCTTCGAGGCGCCGGTGCTGCTGGCCTACTCCAGCCGCAACCGTTCGGCCTCGTGCCGCATCCCCTACGCGTCCTCGCCCAAGGGCAAGCGCGTCGAGGTGCGCTTCCCCGATCCGTCGGCCAACCCCTACCTCGCCTTCGCGGCGATGCTGATGGCCGGTCTCGACGGCATCCAGAACAAGATCCATCCGGGCGACCCGATGGACAAGAACCTGTACGACCTGCCGCCGGAAGAGCTCTCCAAGGTCCCGACCGTCGCCGGCAGCCTGCGCGAGGCGCTGAACTGCCTCGACGCCGACCGCACGTTCCTGACCAAGGGCGGCGTGTTCACCGACGACCAGATCGACGCCTACATGGAGCTCAAGTGGGAAGAGGTCTACGCCTGGGAGCACCAGCCGGCCCCGATCGAGTACAAGATGTACTACTCGATCTGAGATCGGGTTTTCGACTCATGGAAGGGCCCGCTTTTGCGGGCCCTTCTTTTATCGGAAAGTGAGCTTCTCCTTCCTTTTCTCCCCCGTTAGAGGGAGAGGGATGAGGCTAGCGAGGACAGGACAATGGGCTGGATGGACGACGCGATGGTGGAGCTGCGCCCGTGGATCGGGCGGGTGCGGATGGTGGAGGATGACCTCGGCATGATGTCCGTCCGGCGCGTCGCCTCGACCTTCAACGTCGATCCCGAGAGCATCAGGAAGGGCGATCTGCTCCCGCCGCACTGGTTCACGGTGTTCTTCGGCGAGACCATCGTGCAGGGCGAGCTTGGGCCCGACGGCCATCCCAACAAGGGCATCGTGCTGCCGCCGATTCCGATGCCGCGCCGCATGGGCGCCGGCCGCCGCGTCCAGATCATGGGCCGGCTGCGCGCCGGCGAGCCCGCGGTGAAGAAGGCCGAGGTCGCCGACATCGTTCCCAAGAGCGGCCGCTCGGGCGACATCTTCGTGCTGACCATGCGCCACACCATCGAGCAGGCCGGCAAGACCATCGCCGTCGACACCTTCGACGCGATCTACCGCCCCGCCGTGCCGCCGGGCCAGAAGACCACAGCGACGGTTCCGACCAAGGCGCGTACCGACCAGGCCTGGAGCGAGACCACGCAACTCGCCAACACGCTCAACTTCCGCTACGGCGCGATCACCTGGAACGCGCACCGCATCCACTACGACGGTGACTACACGCGCAGCGAAGAGGGCTATCCGGCAATCGTCTCCAACGGCGGCCTGTCGATGCACCTGATGGTCGATGCTGCGCTGAAGCACGCCAGGGGCAGCCTCGCCGGCTACACCGCCCGCCTCGTCCATCCGCTGTGGGTCGGCGACCTCATAGAAGTGCGCGGCGAGAACCAGGCGGCCGACGGCAAGATCAAGCTGTGGGCGGCCGATAAAAATGGCGTCTTGTGCGGCGAGATGGATCTGGAGTTCAAGCCGTGAGTGGCCCGCTCGACGGAGTCCGGGTCGTCGATCTCACGACCATCGTCGTCGGGCCGATCTGCACCCGCACGCTGGCCGACTACGGCGCCGAGGTGATCAAGGTCGAGGCGCCGGGCGGCGATCTGCTGCGCACCATGGCCGAGGGCAGCCGCCATCCCGGCATGTCGGGCAAATTCATCAACTTCAACCGCAACAAGCGCTCGATCGGCCTCGACATCAAGAAGCCGGAGGGCCTCGAGGCCCTGCTGCGGCTGATCGACAAGACCGATGTGTTCGTGAGCAACGTGCGGCCCGACGCGCTGGCCCGCGCCGGGCTCGACTACGAGAGCCTCGGCAAGCGCAACCCGCGCCTGATCCAATGCTCGATCCTGGCGTTCGGCCGCGGCGGCCGCTACTACGGCCGTCCTGCCTACGATCCCGTGATCCAGAGCCTGTCCGGCGTTGCCGGCACGATCGCCCGCGCCACCGGCGAGCCGCGCTTCGTGCCGATGGTGATGACCGACCACACCAGCGGTCTGATCGCGGCGCAGGCGATCGGCTTCGCCCTGTTCCGCCGCGAGAAGACCGGCAAGGGCGAAGCGATCGACGTGCCGATGCTCGAGAACATGGCCTCGTTCGTGTCGAGCGAGCATCTCGGCGCCGCGACCTTCGATCCGCCGGTCGGCCCGACCGGCGACGGTCGCCTGCTCAGCCCCAACTACCGGCCGGTGCCGACCAAGGACGGCTTCGTCACGGTGCGCCCGAATACCAACGCCCAGGCCTTCGCCTTCTTCGACGCGATCGGCCGGCCCGAGCTCAAGACCGACCCGCGCTTCGACAGCGCCGCCTCGCGCACCAGGAACGCCAGGGCCTACTTCGAGGTCCAGGCGACCTGCCTCGGGCACAAGACGACCGACGAATGGGTCGAGCTGTTCGACAAGCTCGATGTGCCGGCGGCGCGCTACAACACGATCGACGATCTGATGACCGACCCGCACCTGAAGGACGTCGGCTTCTTCAAGGAAGAGCAGCACCCGACCGAGGGCAAGATCCGCCGCAGCAAGCTCGCCAACGTCTTCTCCGGCGGCGTGCGCGAGAGCGAGACCCACGCCCCGCTCTACGGCGAGCACACGCGCGAGATCCTGGCGGAGCTCGGCTACAGCCAGGCCGACATCGACAGGATGGTCGCCGGCAAGGCCGCGACAGCGGCGTCTTGATCTTCCGGACTGAGCCTCCGGCTCGCTCAAGCTCATGAGCGAGCCGGAGGCTCGTTGGTCCGGAAGAGTCAGAACGGTTTGTCGCCCTCGATCAGGACGCGCTGCATGATGCGGCGCTCGCCGACCGGATAGTCGACGTCGACGCGATGCATGGTGGCGCGGTTGTCCCAGACGACGCAGTCACCGACGGTCCATTGGTGGCCGAAATGGTGCTTGGGCTTGCGTGCCTCGGCGGCGAGCTCGTCGAGCAACGCGTCGCTCTCGGCGCGGTCTATGCCGAGGATGCGATCGAGCCGATTGAAGTTGAGATAGAGCGCCTTGCGCCCGGTATCCGGATGCGTGCGCACCAGCGGATGCTCGACGTCGGGCGTCTCGGCGATCTCCTGCGCGGTGCGCGGCGACGGCCGGTTGCGGGCGCGCGCAGTATCGTAGGCGTGGATCGCGCGCTTCCCGTCGATCCGCTTGCGGGTCGATTCCGGCAGCGCTTCGTAGACCGTGTGCATGTTGCAGAACCAGGTGCGGCCGCCGTGGCTCGGCGTTTCCATGTTGTGCAGCAACGTCGCCTTGGCCGGCACCGCCATGTAGCTGTCATCGGTGTGCCAGTCCTCCGAGCGCAGCGCCGTCTTGTCGGTCGTGCCGTCGGCCATCAGCGTGCTCACCATGGTCGAGACTTCGGGCACCTCGTTGTTGCGTTTGTAACGCAGCAGCTGCACGCGCGGCTTGCCGAAGGCCGACGCGAAGTCGCGCATCAGCGGCGCCGTCATCGGCTGGCCCGGCACCACGACCAGCAGATATTCGCCGAGAGCCTTGTTGAGGGCTGCGGCGACCTCGGGCCTGGTCGCGTCCTGCCAGCAGATGCCTTCGATACGGGCGCCGAGCGGCGCGTCCAGCGGAACGACTTTCATGGCCGAACCCTAGCGCGCGAACAGTGCGGAAACCAATTCCATCACACGGACGCGCGCCGCCTGGATCATGGCCTGCGCCATCTGCCAGGCCGGAAGCGACTTCACAAAGGCGTAAGCTCTATCGCGCCAGGCGAAGAACCTGGTGTCGGCCCACGCGAACCACGGGATGGTCATCAGCTTGGGCCTCAGGATGGCATAGAGGCGCGCCAGGATCGCGGTCCCCAGCAGCTTGCCCAGCATCACCGAGCCGAAAGCGAGACCATAGTGATGGTGCATGCCGAACCAGAAAGCCGACAGTTTCACCGGCAGGATCAGGATCGAGGGCGCAGCGAACGTCAGCAGCGCCCAGTAGGGCGGCAGGCGCACCAGCCACGCCTCGAGCCGGGCGATCGGCGGCCAGGCCGCGATCGCCGCCGTCACCATGTTCAGGTAACGGATCAGCGTCTGCTCGACGAAGACGATCGCGGCCGCGATGGGCACGAGCACGATCTGGAGCGCGCGCTTGATGTGCTGCTTCATGGCTGACGTATCTGGGGCTCGTCTGGGGCTCGATCAAGGCGATTTCACGGGGATGACTGACACGCGCCAGAGCGTATCCCGATCATGACGGTTCTCAAGCTTCTCGCCACGCTGATGGCTGCAGGCCTTCTGACGTTCCTGGCGGCGCCCGGCTTTGCCGCCAACGGCGATGACGGCGTGACCAGCGGCCCGCCGTCGAATTCGGGCGATCCCACCGCCAAGCCGCGGCGGCATCGCAAGCATCCCGGCCATCACCGGCATCATCGCCGGAAAAGCCGGGACGGAAAGCCGAGCCAGGTCCCCGTCCCGCAAGGCTGACGTCTACTGCGGCAGCACACCGGCAGCCTTCACCGCCGGCACCCACTTGTCGATCGACGCCTTAAGCTGTGTGCGCAGCGCCTCGGGCGTCGCTTCATCCTTGCTCGGCAGCTCGACCGCGAGCTCGGTCAGGCGCTTGCTGACGGTGGCATCGGCCAGCGTCCTGCCCAGCGCCTCGTTGACCTTGGCGATCTGCTCCTTCGCCATGCCCTTGGGGCCGAAGAAGCCGTTCCAGATCGTGACCTCGTAGCCCTTGAGGCCAGCCTCGTCGATCGTCGGCACGTCGGGCAGCTGCGGCAGGCGCTTAAGCGTCGAGACGCCGAGCGCCTTGATGTTGCCGCTGCCGATCTGCGGCAGCACATTGACCGCCTGGTCGACCATGTAGTCGAACTGGCCGGCCATCAGGTCGTTCAGCGCCGGGCCGGTGCCCTTGTACGGGATCTCGAGCACGTCGACCTTCATCATGCTGTTCAGCATCAGGCCGCCGAGATGCGAGGCGGCACCGATGCCGGCCATGCCGTACTGCACCTTCTCCTTGTTGGCCTTCACGTAGGCCTGGAACTCGGCGAAGGTCTTCGCCGGCAGGTCCTTCTTGGTGACCAGCACCATCGGATTGGTGCCGCCGAGCCCGATCGGCTCGAGGTCCTTCTGGCTGTCGTAGGGCAGCGATTTGTACAGCGCGATGTTGACCGCGAGCGTGCCCATGTGGGTGAACAGCAGCGTGTAGCCATCATTGTTGGACTTGGCGACCTTGTTGACGCCGATCGTGCCGCCCGCGCCCCCGATGTTCTCGACGACGATCTGCTGGCCGAGATGTTCGCTCATCTTGGCGCACAGCACGCGGGCCAGCGCGTCGGTCGGGCCGCCGGCCGCGAACGGCACGATCATAGTGATCGGCTTGGTGGGATAGCCGTGGGCCCAAGCGCTGGAACCCACGACAGCGAGGCTGGCGGCAGTGCCCGCCATCACGGAACGACGTTGCAGTTTCATGTCACACCCTCTTTCGAGGGCGGGCTGCTACACCGTCTTCACGAGCTCTGCAATGGCCGCGCCCACGGTCTTGGTGTCGCCGTTGCCGCCGAGATCCTTGGTCCGGGGGCCACCCTCGACAAGTGACGCTGCAATGGCCCTTTCGATGGCCTCTGCCGCTTCCGCATAGCCAAGATGCCGCACCATCATGGCGCCCGACCAGATCTGGCCGATCGGGTTGGCGATCCACTTGCCGGCGATGTCCGGCGCCGAACCGTGCACCGGCTCGAACATCGACGGGAACTTGCGTTCCGGGTTGATGTTGCCCGACGGCGCCACGCCGATCGAGCCGGTCAGGGCCGGGCCGAGGTCCGACAGGATGTCGCCGAACAGGTTGGAGCCCACCACCACGTCGAACCAGTCCGGGTTGCGCACGAAGTGCGCGGTCAGGATGTCGATGTGATACTGGTCCGCCTTGATGTTCGGGTACTTCTTCCTCATCTCCGCGAAGCGCTCGTCCCAGAACGGCATGGTGTGGATGATGCCGTTGGACTTGGTCGCCGAGGTGACGTGCTTCTTCTTCGTCGTGCTGGCGAAGTCGAAGGCGAATTTCAGGACGCGGTCGACGCCCTTGCGCGTGAAGATCGCCTGCTGAATCGCCATCTCGTCGTCGGTGCCCTGGAACATGCGGCCGCCGATCGAGCTGTACTCGCCCTCGGTGTTCTCGCGCACCACCCAGAAATCGATCTCGCCCGGCTTGCGGTTGGCGAGCGGGCTCGGCACGCCCTCGAACAGGCGCACCGGGCGGAGATTCACGTACTCGTCGAACTCGCGGCGGATCGGGATCAGCAGGCCCCACAGCGAGACGTGATCGGGCACACCGGGCCAGCCGACCGCGCCGAGGAAGATGCTCTCGTACTGCTTCAGCGTCTCCATGCCGTCGTCGGGCATCATCTTGCCGGTCTTGGCGTAGCGGTCGCACGACCAGTCGTACTCGGTGAACTCGAGTTGGAAATTGAACCGCCGCGCGGCGGCCTCGAGCACGCGCACGCCCTCCGGCAGAACTTCCTTGCCGATTCCGTCACCCGGAATGAGGGCGATCTTGTGCTTGGCCATGTGTCCTCCGTTGGGTGCAGACCCTAAACCAGGTTCATCTTCCCGTCATCCCGAGCGGAGCGAAGCGAAGTCGAGGGATCCCTTTTCCGCGCCGCGCAACGAAAAGATCCCTCGGCTTCGCTCGGGATGACGGCAGGATTGCTGGCGACTAGGGCTCTTGTCAGAATGACCGCGCACTCAGGAGCAAGTCATGTCGTTTGATCTCAAGATCACTGGCGGCACCATCGTCGACGGCACCGGCAAGCCGGGTTTCATGGGCGAGGTGGGGATCAAGGACGGCAAGGTCGTGGCCCTCGGCAAGGCCGACGGGCCGGCCACGACCACGATCGATGCGGCCGGCAAGATCGTCTCGCCGGGCTTCGTCGACGTGCACACCCACTACGACGCGCAGATCCTGTGGGATCGCCTGCTGTCGATCTCGCCCTGGCACGGCGTCACCACGACGGTGATCGGCAATTGCGGCTTCGGCGTCGCGCCAACCCGCGCCGCGCACCGCAAGCTCATCCTGCAGACCCTGGAAAAGGTCGAGGGCATGAGCCTCGACGCGCTGCAGGCGGGCGTCGGCGACGACTGGCCGTTCGAGACCTTCCCGCAGTACCTCGACACGCTGGAGAAGCGCGGCTCGGCGATCAATATCGCGGCCCTGTTCGGCCACACGCCGCTGCGCCTCTATGTCATGGGCGAGGAATCGACGGAGCGCGCCGCGACGCCCGACGAGATCGTGACCATGAAGAAACTCGTGCGCGAGGCGATGGACGCCGGCGCGATCGGCTTCGGCACGTCGGTGTCGATCAGCCACAACGGCTATGCCGGCAAGCCGGTGCCAAGCCGCCAGGCCACCGTCGAGGAGCTTGACGCGCTGGTCTCGGTGCTGGGCGAGATGAAACGCGGCCTGATGCAGATCACCATCGGCCGCGATTTCTCGACCCGCCACATGGCCGAGGTCAGCCGGAAGTACGGCGTGCCGGTCACCTGGACCGCCCTGCTCTCCTACCTCTACGGGCCGGGCGGCCATCGCAAGCAGCTCGACCTCGCCGCCGAGCAGCGCAAGTCGGGTGCGGTGGTGATCCCGCAGGTGAGCTGCCGGCCGCTCAATTTCGAGTTCACCTTCGCCGAGCCGTTCATCTTCGACGTCATGACGTTCATGAACGAGCTCGCCCAGGCCGATGCCAAGGCGCCCGGCACGCGCCGACGCGCCTACGCCGATCCGGCATGGCGCGAGAAGCTGCGCCGCGAGGTGACGCCCCTCTTTCGCAACTGGTGGGACCGGGTCGTCATCGCCTGGTCACCCGCGCATCGCGAGCTCGAGGAGCAGCCGCTCGCCACGGCCGCTGCGAAGCTCGGCAAGGATCCGGTCGATCTCGCGCTCGACATCGCACTCGGCGACGACCTGCAGACGCGCTTCCGCATGGCCGTGATGAACTTCGACGAGACGGAAGTGGCCGAGCTGATCACCGACCCGAACACGATCATCGCCCTGTCCGACGCCGGCGCCCACGCCAACCAGCTGTGCGACGCCTGCTACTCGACCCACCTGCTCGCCCATTGGGTGCGCGAACGCGGGACCTTCACCATCGAGCAGGCGGTGCACAATCTCACCCAGCGGCCCGCCGAGACGTTCGGCATCACCGACCGGGGCGTGCTGGCCGAGGGCCGGCCCGCCGACGTCGTGGTGTTCGATCCGAAGACCGTCGGCCCCGGCCCGCTCAAGCGGGTGTACGATCTGCCGGCCGGTGCCGACCGCCTCGTCTCCGAGGCGCACGGCATCGCCGCCGTGATCGTCAACGGCCGGATCATCCGGCGCGACGGCAAGGATGCCGTCGCCGCCAACGACAAGCTGCCCGGCCGCGTTCTTCGCAATGGTCGCGCCGCCTGAACCAGAGGGAGGACAACATGATCCACGTCATCGCCATCATCACCGCCAAGCCCGGTAAGCGGGACGAGATCCTCGGCCACTTCCGCGCCAACGTGCCGGCAGTGCGCGCCGAAAAGGGCTGCGTCGAATACGGCGCCGCGGTCGATGCCGATGGGATGGGATCGTTCCAGACCAAGTTCGGCCCCGACACCTTCGTCGTGGTCGAGAAGTGGGAGAGCACCGACGCGCTCAAGGCCCACGCCGCCGCGCCGCACATGGCCGCCTACGCCGCCAAGACGCGCGAGAACATCGCGAGCCGCGTCATCCACGTGCTCGCGCCGACTTGATCCCGATCGGCGATGGCGACGTCGCCGCCTACGACCGCGACGGCGTCGTCTGCCTGCGCGGGCAATTCGACTCGCACTGGATCGACCGCATGCGCGCGGCGATCGAGCGCGACCTCGCCGCACCCGGCCCGCATGCGACCAACTTCGCCGAAGGCAGCACCGCCGGGAAGTTCTTCGGTGACATGTTCATGTGGAAGTCCGACCCGGACTTCCGCGCCGCTGCGCTCGAGTCCCCCGCTCCCGCCATCGCCGCACGGCTGATGGGATCGGCCGGCGCCGATTTCTTCTACGACCAGCTCTTCGTGAAGGAGCCGGGCACGGCGCACCCCACGCCGTGGCACCAGGACCAACCCTACTGGCCGGTGAAGGGCTGGCAGATCACCTCGGTCTGGATCGCGCTCGATCCGATCGACCGCAGCAATGGCGCTGTCGAGTTCATCGCCGGCTCCCACAAGTGGGGCGCGCACTATCGCCCGACGCCGTTCCGCAAGGGTCACGAGGCCAAGTTCACGTCGAGCGACCTGCAGCAGATCCCCGACATCGACGCCGATCGCAGCCGCTATGACATCCGCTGGTGGACGATGGCTCCCGGCGACTGCCTGGTCTTCCATGCCATGATCGTGCACGGCGCCCCGGGCAACGCTACGGTGGGGGCGCGCCGCCGCGGCCTGTCGCTGCGCTACACCGGCGATGACGCGCGCTACGATCCGCGACCCGGCACCTTCCAGTTCCCCCACAATCCGGACCTTGCCGCCGGCGCACGCATGACCTGCGATCTCTTTCCGAGGGTGTGGCCGCCCGAGTGAAATAGTGTACGGCGGCAGGCCGGCTAGGATCGCTCCATGTCCGATCATCACGACCACGATCACGGCGACCATGGCCACAGCCGCGGCCACGATCACGGGCATGGACAACACGCGCATGCCCATCACGGGCACGCCCCGGCCAGCTTCGACCGCGCCTTCCTGATCGGCATCGCGCTCAACACCGGCTTCGTGATCGCCGAGGTGGCCTACGGCTTCGTCGCGAACTCGCTCGCCCTGCTGGCCGATGCCGGCCACAATCTCGGCGACGTGCTGGGGCTGCTGTTGGCCTGGGCCGCGGCCTCGCTCGCCAAGCGCCGACCGAGTGCCCGCTTTACCTACGGCATGAAGCGCACACCGATCCTGGCCTCGCTCGGCAACGCGATGCTGCTGCTGGTGGCCAGCGGCGCGATCGTGCTCGAGGCCGTTCGCCGGCTGGGCGATCCGGCGCCGGTCGCCGAGGCCACCGTGATCTGGGTCGCGCTGATCGGCATCGTCATCAACGGCGCGACGGCGCTGGGCTTCATGGCCGGCCGCAAGAGCGATCTCAACATCCGCGGCGCCTTCCTGCACATGGTGGCCGACGCCGTGGTGTCGCTCGGCGTCGTGCTGAGCGGGCTGGTGGTGCTCTACACCGGCTGGCAATGGCTCGATCCGGCGGTCAGCATCGCGATCGCCGTGGTGATCGTCGTCGGCACCTGGTCGCTGCTGACGGAATCGATCAGCTTGTCGCTCGATGCGGTGCCGGCGCGGATCGACCGGCAGGCGATCGAGGCTTATCTCGGCAGCCTGCCCGGCGTCGCCGAGGTGCACGACCTGCACATCTGGGCGATGAGCACGACCGAGGTCGCGCTCACCGCCCATCTGGTGCGGCCGGGCGCCACGCTCGAGGACGGACTGCTGGCACAGGCCTGCGCCGATCTTTCGACCCGCTTCGGCATCGGCCACGCCACCCTGCAAATCGAATCGGGCGACCCCGCCCATCCCTGCATTCTCGCGCCGTCCGAAGTCGTCTAGGCGGGCGTCTTCACCGCGCCGCGCACGACCATGTCGAGCATGCCCTCGATCAGCTGGTCGCGCCTGGTCCAGGGGAATTCCGGGTTGTTGATGATCGCCGCGACCAGGCCGTGCAGGCTCATCCAGACCAGCTCGGTCGTGGTTTCCACGGGAAAGTGGAGCGCCAGACCGCTCTGCTCGATGTCGCGGAATATGCCCATGAACCGGGCGAAGGCGATCGCACCCTGCGCGCCCGGCTCGTTGGAATCGATCGTCTCGGGCTTGTGGCCGCGCTTCTTGATCTCCTGCGGCGTGTTGCCGGACATGAAGGTCAGCCAGTATTCGCGCGGATGATCCAGTGCGAAGCGGATGTAGGCGGCACCGCAACGCCGCAGCCGCTCGACCGGCGCGAGCGTCTCGTTCTCCATGCCGTCCATCAGCTCGATCAGCGCGCCGAAGGTCTG
Organism: Pseudomonadota bacterium; assembly: GCA_018240745.1. GTDB lineage: Bacteria > Pseudomonadota > Alphaproteobacteria > Reyranellales > Reyranellaceae > Reyranella. The sequence goes on along the minus strand of JAFEFF010000089.1, from coordinate 8,361 downwards.
GTCGCACAGCGCGATCAGGATCGCGTCCTTGTCCTTGAAATAGAGGTAGAGCGCGGGCGCCGAGACGCCGACCACGTCGGCGATCCGCCGGATGGTCGTGGCCTGGTAGCCCTCGCGCAGGAACAGCTCCTTGGCGGCGAGCAGGATCTCGTCGCGCCGGGTGTAACCCTCGCCCCGCTTCTTCCGGGGGCTCGCCGATGCCGTGGACAACGTGCGTTCCATCGCTTGACAGATATATTAACATTGATAACTTATCAACGTTAAGATATCGACGTTCAGTCGATGCCGCGATTGTACTCCGCCCTTAGGGGCCACGGAACGACACAAGGATAGCCCCCATGCGGCTCCCTGTTGATGGCTTCGCCTCGCGCCTCCTCTCCCGCAAAACCCTGTTCGCAACTGCCGGCATCGCCGCCGTCGCCCTGATCGCGGCAGGCGCCTTCACCTGGAACAACGGCGCCGGCCCCGTGACGCCGGCCGCCAGCGAGGTTATCCGCCCCGCCCGCGTGGCCGCGATCGACTTCCGGCCGCACATGCACAGCCTGATGCTGGCCGGCACGGTTGTACCGCGGATCGAAACCACGCTGGGCTTTCGGGTCGCCGGCAAGGTGATCAGCCGCGAGGTCGATGTCGGCGCCATCGTGAAGCCCGGTCAGTTGATCGCCCGCATCGATCCAGCCGACTACCAGCTCGCCGTCGACAATGCGCGCGCCGCGCTCGCCTCGGCCGAGGCCGACTATTCCCGCGCCAAGGCCGATCTCGACCGCTACCAGGCGCTGCGCGGCAGCGCCGCGTTCATGACCCAGACGCTCGACACCCGCCAGTCGGTCTCCTCGACTTCCTATGCCAGGGTCGAGCAGGCGCAGAGCCAGCTCGCGACCGCCGAGCACAACCTCGCCTACACCGAGTTGCATGCCGACGCCGCCGGCGTGATCACCGCCGTGCAGGCCGAGGTCGGCCAGGTGCTGGCGCAGGGCCAGGGCATGGTGAAGCTCGCCCGCACCGACGAGCTCGAAATCCTGGTCGGTGTCCCCGAGCACCGACTCAAGCTCGTGCGCGATGCGAGCCAGGTGAGCTTCGAATTGTGGTCCGACGCGGGCCACCTCCATCGCGCCAGGCTGCGCGAGCTCTCGCCCAGCGCCGATCCGATGACCCGAACCTACGCGGCGCGCTTCACCATCATCGAGCCGCCGTCGTTCATCGGCATCGGCATGACCGCCTCGCTGACCCTGTCGCGGCCCGACCCGGTGCCGCTCGCCGAGGTGCCGCTCAGCGCCATCTTCCAGCAGGGCACGCAGCCCGCGGTCTGGGTGGTCGACAAGGCGACGGGCACGGTGTCGCTCAGGCCGGTGACGATCTCGCGCTGGCGCGACGAGACGGCGCTGATCGCCTCCGGCGTAGCCGATGGCGAGATCGTCGCCACCGCAGGCGTGCACAAGCTCGAGCCCGGCCAGAAGGTGAAGCCGCTGACCGGAGCGCCGTAGATGGCCACGCGCACCAACCTTTCGGCGCTCGCGCTCGAGAACAGCACGCTGACGCTGTTCTTCATGCTGCTGCTCACCCTTGCCGGCGTGTTCGCCTACTTCAACCTGGGCCGCGCCGAGGATCCGCCCTTCACCATCAAGCAGATGGTCGTTTCCGCCGCCTGGCCGGGCGCGACGGCGCGTGAGATGGAGCAGCAGGTCACCGACAAGCTCGAGACCAAGCTGCAGGAGCTGCCGTACTTCTACAACGTCCAGAGCTACACCAAGCCGGGCGAGACCGTGATCTACGTCTCCGTTCGCGACGACGTCCCGCCGGCCAAGGTGCCCGACCTCTGGTACCAGGTGCGCAAGAAGATCGGCGACATCAGGGGCACCCTGCCCGAGGGGGGCGTGCGCGGCCCGTTCTTCAACGACGAGTACGGCGACACCTACAGCCTGATCTGGGCGTTCGAGGCCGACGGCTTCTCCGACGCCGAGCTGAAGGCGATGGTCAAGGAGGCGCGGCTGCGGCTGCTGCGCGTGCCCGACGTCACCAAGGCCGACCTGTTCGGCGTCCAGGACCAGAAGATCTATATCGAGTTCAGCCATGCGCGGCTTGCCATGCTCGGCATCCCGCTCGACCAGATCTTCGACCTCGTGCGCAAGCAGAACGCGATCGCCGCGTCCGGTACGATCGAAACCAGGGGCGAGCGCATGGCGATCCGCGTCGACGGCGCGCCGAGCTCGGAAGAGCAACTGATGGCCATGCCGTTCAGCGCCGCCGGCCGCACCCTCACCCTGGGCGACGTCGCCGACGTCAAGCGCGGCTATGTCGATCCGCGCCAGTCCTCGATGCGGTTCAACGGCAAGCCGGTGATCGGCCTCGGCGTGGTGATGCAGGCCGGCGGCAACGTGCAGCAGCTCGGCAAGGCGCTCGACAAGGCGATGGACGAGATCCAGCGCGACCTTCCCGTGGGCGTCACCGTCCATCGCGTCGCCAACCAGCCCGAGGTGGTCGACGAATCGGTGCACGAGTTCAGCCAGTCGCTGGCCGAGGCGCTGGGCATCGTGCTGGTGGTCTCGTTCATCAGCCTGGGCTTCCGCACCGGCATCATCGTGGCGCTGTCGGTGCCGCTGGTGCTGGCCATCACCTTCGTCGGCATGATGCTGCTGGGCATCGACTTCCAGCGCATCTCTCTGGGTGCCCTGATCATCGCGCTCGGCCTGCTGGTCGACGATGCCATCATCGCCGTCGAGATGATGATGGTGAAGCTCGAGCAGGGTTTCAGCCGCATGCAAGCGGCGACCTTCGCCTACACCTCGACGGCGTTTCCCATGCTCACCGGCACGCTGATCACCGCGGCGGGCTTCGTGCCGGTCGGCTTCGCCAAGTCGAGCGCCGGAGAATACACCAACTCGATCTTCTGGGTCGTGGGGATGTCGCTGGTGATCTCGTGGTTCGTGGCGGTTCTGTTCACCCCCTGGCTGGGCTACCGCCTGCTGCCGACACCCAAGGTGCAGCATCACGACCCCTACGACAGCCGCCTCTACAGCGCCTTCCGCAAGCTGGTGACCTGGTGCATCAACTGGCGCTGGACGACGATCGCCGTCACCGCGGCTGCGTTCGTCGCCGCCATGGCCTCGTTCCAGCTCGTGCAGAAGCAGTTCTTCCCGACCGCCAACCGGCCCGAGCTGATCGTCGACCTCAGGCTGGCGCAGGGCGCCTCCTACGCCGCGACCGACGCCGAAGTGAAGAAGCTCGAGCAGTGGCTGGCCGGAAACGAGGATGTCGCCTTCTATACCTCGTACATCGGTGCGGGCTCGCCGCGCTTCTACCTGCCGACCGTGCCCGAGCTCACCAATGCCAATTTCGGCCAGGTCATCGTCATGACCAAGGGTATCGACTCGCGCGAGCGGGTGGTCGCCGGGCTGACCCGGCTGTTCGAGGACCACTTCGAGGCGGTGCGCGGCCGCGTCTCGCGCCTGCAGAACGGGCCGCCGGTCGCCTATCCGGTGATGTTCCGCGTGCTGGGCGAGGATCCGCAGCACGTGCGCACCGTCGCCGAGCAGGTCCGCCAGGTGTTCAAGGCCGATCCCGACACGCGCGACATCAACTTCGACTGGAACGAGCTGGCGAAGTCGGTGCGGCTCGACGTCGACCAGGCCAAGGCGCGCGCGCTCGGCGTCGATTCGCAGCTCCTGAGCAACGCCCTGCAGACCATCCTGTCGGGCGTGACCGTGACGCAGTACCGAGAAGGCACCGAGACGATCGACGTCGTTGCCCGTGCCGTGACGCCCGAGCGGCTCAGCGTCGAGGGCCTGGAATCGATCCACCTGCGCACCGCGACCGGCGGCATCGTCTCGCTCGACCAGCTCGCGACCCTGCACTACGAGCTCGAGGAGCCGATCCTGTGGCGGCGCAACAAGGAGCTGCTGATGACCGTCCGCGCCGGCGTGCGCGACGGCGTGCAGGGCCCCGACGTCGCGACGCGCCTCGACAAGGCACTCGAGGCGGTGCGCGCCAGCCTGCCGCCCGGCTATCGCATCGAGGTCGGCGGCGACAAGGAGGAGAGCGCCAAGAGCCAGGGCTCGATCTTCAAGATGATGCCGGTGATGGCCTTCCTCACCCTGCTCTTCCTGATGCTGCAGCTCAGGAGCTTCTCCAAGCTCGCGCTGGTGCTGCTGACGGCGCCGCTCGGCATGATCGGCGTGGCCCTGTTCCTGCTGCTGTTCGACCAGCCGTTCGGCTTCGTGTCGTTGCTCGGCACGATCGCGCTGGCCGGCATGATCATGCGCAACTCGGTGATACTGGTCGACCAGATCGACCAGGACATCGCCGCCGGCCACGCCGCATGGGACGCAGTGGTGGGCGCCACGGTGCGCCGCGCGCGGCCGATCCTGCTGACCGCCGGCACGGCGATCTTCGCCATGATCCCGTTGTCGCGCAGCGTGTTCTGGGGGCCGATGGCAGTGGCGCTGATGGGCGGCCTGCTGGTCGCGACCGCCCTCACGCTGCTCTTCCTGCCGGCGCTCTACGCCGCGTGGTTCCGGGTCAGGCGACCGGCCGCGGAGACCGTGCCATTGCACCAGGCGCCACAGCCGCTCGCACTGGCGGCGGAGTAAGGCGAGGTCCACGGAGTCCACAGGAGTCCACTCGGGTGTGGACCGGTTGGATGCCGATGGCACAAGGGTTTTGGGCCAGGAGTCCACGAATCCACCGATTCCGCTCTCCTGAAAAAACACCTCTATTGCAGCGCGCCACTCCAGGGGCGATCGGAAATCATGAGCGCCACTGGAGCGGCACGGTCCGATGATCATCATCATGCGCGCGACACTGCACGATCACGCGCCGAACACCTATTAAGGGCATTGGCTTGGGCTTTTCAGGCGGCAAATCGCGGTTCCAGTCCGAGCCAATGCCCATGATGAGACTCGCGCGGCCGGACTTATCCCCAAAATGTGGATTGTTTTCCCGGTCTAGGCCGTGACCTTCTCCAGCTTCTTCCAGTCGAACACGACGCCGTGGCCCGGCCGCTCGGGCGCGATCGCTTTGCCGTCCTCGATCCGCATCGGATCGGCGATGTAGCCGTTGATGCCGAAGCCGTGCGTCTCGAGGAAGCTGCGGTTGGGGCAGGCGGCCAGCAGGTGCACCGTCACGTCGTGCGCCCCGTGCGAGGTGACCGGCAGATTGAACGCCTCGGCAAGGTGCGCAACCTTCATGAACACGGTCGGGCCGCCGCAGTTGGTGACGTCAGGCTCGGGATAGGTCACGCCGCCGACCGAGATCATCTGCTGGAACTCCCAGAGCGTGCGGAAGTTCTCGCCGGTCGCGACCGGCAGCCCGCCGTCGCGCAGGATGCGCGCGTGGCCGGCGACGTCGTCGGGGATGGTCGGCTCCTCCAGCCACACCAGGTCGAAGTCCCGCAGCGCCCGCGCCCGGCGGATCGCCTCGTCGGCCGACCACTTCATGTTGGCGTCGACCATCAGCGGGAAGCCGTCGCCCAGATGCTTGCGCATGGCGCGGATGCGCTCGACGTCCTCGTGCAGGAAGTCGCGACCGACCTTGGTCTTGATGGCGCGGAAGCCCTTCGCGAGGTTGCCGTCGGTCTGCGCCAAGAGGTCCTTCACCGACAGGTCGAGATCGATCCCGCCGGCGTAGCACGGCACCTTCGGATCGTTGCCGCCGAGCAGACGATAGAGCGGCAGGTTCGCGCGCTTCGCCTTGAGGTCCCACAGCGCCATGTCGAGTGCCGACAGCGCCAGCACCGACGGCCCGCCGCGGCCGCCGTAGTGCAACGCCCACCAGACCTTCTGCCAGATCGCCTCGATCAGATCGCAGTCGACGCCGGCGACGACCTCGGGAATCTCGCGTGCCAGAAGATGATGGACCGCGCCGCCATTGTGGCCGGTGGTATAGGTGTAGCCGACGCCCTCCTGCCCGTCCGCGTCGGTGGCCCGCGCCGTGATCAGCTCGAACGACGTCATGACCCCGTGCGTGGAGTCCGACGCCGGCACGTCGAGCGGGATGCGAAAGTTCCTGGCGTCGATCGATCGAAGTTTGGGCATCTCGGATCTCTTCTGCTGGGGCCGCGTCACTCCAGTGACGCGTCATGCGGTCTCGACACCCTATGACGCGTCACTGGAGTGACGCGCCCCCAGCGAAAGAGACGCCATCACGAAATCCGTCCCTCGACGCTGTGTAGGTCGACCTGGCGGGCCGCGCTGACAGCCAGCACGATCTCGATGCCGCGCACGATGTCGTCCAGGCTCATCGACGGCCCGCCGCCGACCCGCGCCGCCTGCTCGGGCAGGTAGGGGATGTGCAGGAAGCCGCCGCGGTAGCTCATCGCGTGCGCGGCGGCCATGTCCATGGTGGCGTAGAAGACATGATTGCAGACGAAAGTGCCGGCGGTGTTCGACACGGCGGCCGGCAGGCCCGCCTTGCGCATCTCGGCGACGCACGCCTTGATCGGCAGCGTCGCGAAATAGGCCGCCGGGCCCTCGCGCACCACCGGCCGGTCGATCGGCTGCTTGCCATCGTTGTCCTTGATGCGCGCGTCCTGGACGTTGATCGCCACCCGCTCGAGGCAGAGCTCGGCGCGCCCGCCGGCCTGGCCCACGCCCAGCACGATCTCGGGCTGCACCTCGTGGATCGCCGCGCGCAAGACGATCGGCGAACGGGCGTAGGAGGTCGGCAGCTCCACGGTGTGGATGGCGATCCCGTTCAGCCGCCGCTTGAGCCGGCGCACCGCAAGGATCGACGGATTGACCTTGTCGCCGCCGAACGCATCGAACCCGGTGACCAGTGCCTTCATGCCCACACACCCTGCATCCCACACATGCGAAGGGCGCTCCTCTCGGAGCGCCCATCAACCTTAGCCGGTTCCGGCCGGATCGGCTACTTGTTGGCCTGGTCGACAGCGCGACGCGCCATCACGTTGACCAGGTGGGCGCGATACTCGGCGCTGCCATGGATATCGCTGTTCAGGCCGTCGGCCGGCACCTTGATGTCCTTGATCGCGTCCGAGGAGAAGTTCCTGGCGAGCGCATCTTCCATGGCCTTGACGCGGAAAACGCACGGGCCGGCGCCGGTCACGGCGACGCGAACGTTGTTGCCGGTCTTGGCGACGAACACGCCGACCATGGCGTAGCGCGAGGCCGGGTTGGGGAACTTCATGTAGCCCGCCTTGTCGGCCTTCGGGAAGGTGATGCCGGTGATCAGCTCGCCGTCCTCGAGCGCCGTCTCGAACAGGCCCTTGAAGAAGTCGTCGGCCTTGATGGTGCGGCTGTTGGTCGTGATCGTGGCGCCGAGCCCCAGCACAGCCGCCGGGTAGTCCGCCGCCGGATCGCTGTTGGCGACCGAGCCGCCGATCGTGCCGCGGTTGCGCACCGCCGGATCGCCGATCTGCCCGGCGAGAACGGCCAGCGCCGGGATCGCCTTCTTGACGTCGGCCGAGGAGGCCACGTCGAAGTGGCGGGTCATGCCGCCGACGGTCACGCCCGAGCCGTCGACCTTGATGCCGGCGAGCTCCTTGATGCCGTTGAGGTCCACCACGTCGGAGGGCTTGGCCAGGCGCTGCTTGAGCGTCGGGATCAGGGTCATGCCGCCCGACATGGCCCGCGCCTCGGGCTTGCCCTTCAGGGCGGCGGTGGCCTCGGCCAGCGTCTTGGGGCGGTGGTAGGCGAAATCGTACATCACTTTCCTCCGTGGATGGCCTGCCACACCGTCTGCGGCGTCGCAGGCATCGGCACATGCTTGACGCCGACCGGCGCCACTGCGTCATGAATGGCGTTCATCACCGCGGCTGGTGCCGCGATCGCGCCCGCCTCGCCGCATCCCTTCACGCCCAGCGGATTGTGCGGGCAGGGCGTGACCTTGTAGCCGGTCTTGAACGACGGAACGTCGTCGGCGCGCGGCAGGGCGTAGTCGTTGAAGGAGCCGCTCAGCAGCTGCCCCGTATCCTTGTCGTAGACGGCGCATTCCAGCAGCGCCTGGCCGACGCCCTGGGTAATGCCGCCATGCACCTGGCCCTCGACGATCATCGGATTGATGACGTTGCCGAAATCATCGACCGCGGTGAAGTTCACGATCTCGGTCCGGCCGGTGTCGGGATCGATCTCGACCTCGCAGATCTGCGTGCCGGCGGGGTAGACGAAATTCGCCGGATCGTAGAAGGCATTCTCGTCCATGCCCGGCTCCAGCTCCTGGAGCGGGTAGTTGTGCGGCACGTAGGCGGCGAACACCGCCTGGGCGAGCGGCACCGCCTTGTCGGTGCCCGCGACCTTGAAGGTGCCGTTCTCGAACACCACGTCGGCGGCCGACGCCTCCATCAGGTGGGCGGCGATCTTCTTGCCCTTGGCGATGACCTTGTCGGCCGCCTTCACGATCGCCGAGCCG
>JAFEFF010000088.1 GCA_018240745.1 Pseudomonadota bacterium | reverse complement strand
TCGACGAGCAGCGCGTCCTCGGCCGCCGGCCAGCCCGAATCGGCGAGCAACGTCGTGTGGCCCAGCGCCTGCCACAGCTCCTCGGCGAGATGCGGCGTCATCGGGCCGATCAGGCGCACGAAGATTTCCAGGGCCTCGCGCAGGGCCCAGCGGCTGGCCTCGTCGCCCGAGTCGCCGCTCGCGTCGAAGCTGCCGATCGCGTTGGCGAGCTCGTAGAGCCGTGCCACCGCCTTGTTGAAGTGGAAGGCCTCGATGTCGGCGGAGACGCCGGCGATCGTCTTGTGCGCCGCGCGGCGCAGTTGCGTCGCCGCTCCCTCACCCTGCCCTCCCGCTGCGGGGGAAAGTTGGGGAGGGGGCGTACCCACGGGCGGCAGCTTCGCGATCGCTTCAGTGACGATACGATGCAGCCGCTGCTGGAAGCGCCACGCGCCCGTGACGCCGGCCTCGGTCCATTCGAGGTCGCGCTCGGGCGGGCTGTCGGAGAGCATGAACCAGCGCGCGGTGTCGGCGCCGTAGTCGTGGATGATCTGGTCCGGGTCGACGACGTTCTTCTTCGACTTCGACATCTTCTCCGAACGGCCGACCTCGACCGGCGTCTTGTCGGAGAGGCGCACGATCCTGCCGTCAGCGCGCTCGACCTCTTCCGGCGTCAGCCATGTGCCGTCGCTCGCACGATAGGTCTCGTGGCAGACCATGCCCTGGGTGAACAGGCCGTCGAACGGCTCGTCGCGGCTGGTCATCTGCACCTCGCGCATCGCCCGCGTCCAGAAGCGCGAGTAGAGCAGGTGCAGGATCGCGTGCTCGACGCCGCCGATATATTGGTCGACCGGCATCCAGTAGTGGTTCTCCTCGCGATCGAACGGCGCGGTCTCGAGCCCCGGCGAGGTGAAGCGGTCGAAGTACCAGCTCGAATCGACGAAGGTGTCGAACGTGTCGGTCTCGCGCCGGGCGGCGCTGCCGCAGCTCGGGCACGTCACGTGCTTCCACGTCGGATGGTGGTCGAGCGGGTTGCCCGGCTTGTCGAAGCTGACATCGTCGGGCAGGCGCACCGGCAGGTCCGCTTCCGGCACCGGCACGACGCCGCACTTCTCGCAATGGATCGCCGGGATCGGGCAGCCCCAATAGCGCTGGCGCGACACCAGCCAGTCGCGCAGGCGATACTGGATGGTGCCCTTGCCGACGCCCATCTCCTCCAGGCGGGCGATGACCCTGGCCTTGGCGTCCTCGACCTCGAGACCGTTCAGGAAGTCGGAGTTGATGACCACGCCGTCCTCCACGAACGGCGCCTCGGCGACCGAGAACTTCGCCGGGTCGGCGTCCCTGGGCATCACCACCGGCAGGATCGGCAGGCCGTACTTGGTGGCGAACTCGTGGTCGCGCTCGTCATGGCCCGGGCAGCCGAAGATCGCGCCGGTGCCGTACTCCATCAGCACGAAGTTGGCGGCGTAGACCGGCAGCGTCTTGCCGGGCATCAACGGGTGCCTGGCGAGCAGCGGCAGCTTGTAGCCCTGCTTCTCCGCCGTCTCGATCTCGGCCGCGGCGGTGCCGGTCTTGTGGCACTCCTCGACGAAGCGCTGCAGTCCCGGATCCCTGGCCGCGAGCTCGCTGACGATCGGATGATCGACCGAGAGCGCGGCGAACGATGCGCCGTACAGCGTGTCGGGCCGCGTGGTGAAGATCTCGAGCTTGCCGCGGTTCGCGCCGGCCGAATCGGTCAGCTCCCAGAACACGCGCGCGCCGCGGCTCTTGCCGATCCAGTTGGCCTGCATCAGGCGCACTTTCTCGGGCCACCGGTCGAGCGTGCCGAGCCGCTCCAGCAACTCGTCGGCGAAGTGGGTGATCTTGAGGTTCCACTGGGTCAGCTTGCGGCGCTCGACGGTGGCCCCGGTGCGCCAGCACTTGCCCTCGATCACCTGCTCGTTGGCCAGCACGGTCTGGTCGACGGGATCCCAGTTGACCCACGCCTCGCTCCGGTAGGCGAGCCCCGCCTTCCAGAAGTCGAGGAACATCTTCTGCTCGTGCTTGTAGTAGCCCGGGTCGCAGGTCGCGAGCTCGCGGCTCCAGTCGAGCGACAGGCCCATCGATTTTAGCTGCGCCTTCATGGTGGCGATGTTGGCGTAGGTCCATTCCTTGGGATGGACCTTCTTCTCCATCGCCGCGTTCTCCGCCGGCAGGCCGAACGCGTCCCAGCCCATCGGATGAAGCACGTTGAAGCCGCGAGCCCGCTTGTAGCGGGCGATCACGTCGCCCTGGGTGTAGTTGCGCACGTGCCCCATGTGGATGCGCCCGGAGGGGTACGGGAACATCTCGAGCACGTAATACTTGGGCCGCGCCCTATCCATCTCGGCACGGAAGGTCTGGCGGTCCTCCCATGCCTTCTGCCACCTGGCCTCGGTCTCGCGGAAATTGTAACGCGGCGGTTGGGCCGCCTGGGACGAAGACACGGTCGGGCTCCCGAAAAAACTGAGGCCGCAGCGGATGCAAGCTGCGGCCCCTCAAGTCAAGCGCTCAGGCCGGCTCAGCCGACCGAATTCCTGGACTAGCTGCCCGAAGCGATCCGAAGCTGGCGGGCGCGGGTCAGGATGGCGTTCTCGATGTCGGTGTTGGTGTGCGGGTCGACCTGGGCATCGACCCAGCCGCCACCCCTGGCGCTCTGGGTTTGCTTGAAGACCGAGACGCGGACGCCGTCGGCCCGCAGCTCGCGATCGAGGATGGTGACCTGCACCTTCATGCGCTCGTTGGGCGATTCAGCCGGGGTGTACCAGTCGGTGATGATCACGCCGCCGAACGGGTCGGCCGAGACCAGCGGGATGAAATTGATGGTGTCGAGCGAGGCACGCCACAGGAAGGCGTTCACCGCGACGCCGGTCCCCTGGTTGTCCTTCTTTTGCTCCTTGGAACCGAACAGGCCGCCCGGGCCGAACAGGCTGCCCTCTTCCTGGTGGCGACCGCCCAGGCCGGTGGTGGCGTCCCGTCGGCTGCGGTCGCCCGAGGCGCCGGACCGCTTTTCCGTGACGTCCGCTGTGTCACAGCCGGCGATCGCCAGCACGAACAGGCCTCCCATCAAGAGGCGAAAAGCACGTTGGAAGCCTGACATGAGCTCAATTCCCCGCCGGTTTTGGCCGCGATACCCCACACGATACCGCCCTGCCCCGCCTTTTTCGGGGCATGCTGGCGGGGCGGACCTTAGGCGGCCGTTCGGTGAACATCAAGCGATGGAGTGGCGCAGCAAATAATTCGTTGCATATGGGAACTAATATAAGTCCCTTTGAGAGATTGACGTAATGGCGGCATCAAGCGCCCCAAATGTGACAAACGCGCCACAGGTGAGGGGAGAATCGTTCGGCCGGGCGTCCATTTCTTGACCCTCGTTTCCGCCACGTGTCTTATAACTTTGCCGCTTGGCGGGGGCCGTGTGGAGCTGCGTTCGGGCTTCCACTTTCCGCCGGTGGGACAGGCCTATTGGTACGTACCAGTCTCAGATCAACGAGAGAGGGAGAATGATGAAAAAGCTTCTACTGGGATCGACCGCCCTGGTCGCCGGTGGACTGATGGCCGCCCCGGCCATGGCGGCTGACCCGATCAAGATCGGCGTCGGCGGCTACTACCAGTTCTTCGCGATGGCGGGCAACATCGAGGGTGTCTACGCCCCCGATGGGACCTCGATTCAATACAAGGGCCTCCAGTTCATTCAGGAAGGCGAAATCCACTTCATCGGCCAGACGAAGCTCGATAACGGCACCTCGATTGGTCTGACGGTCGAGCTCGAAGGCTGGAACCCGAATCCGGGCGCGGCCATTGCGTCTCAGCAGATCGACGAAGCGTTCCTGTTCGCCTTCGGCGACTGGGGCCGCCTCGAGTTCGGTTCGCGCGACCAGGCCTCCTACCGCATGTACTACGGCGCTCCGTCGGCGCTGCTGGGCTGGGGCTTCTTCCAGCACAACTCGGCCTTCACCTGGGCCAGCCAGAACATGTTGAACAATCCCGCGCAAGGCGCGGCGACGTTCTTCACCATCGGCGGTCAGTTCCAGGACGTGAACCGCGTCAACTACTTCACGCCGCGCTTCTACGGCCTGCAGATCGGTGTCGGTTATGCGCCGAAGATCAATCTCGCCGTCAACGCTGAGCTGGGCGCCGGTCTGGCCGGCTCGGGCCCGGGTACGGGCGCGGGCATCTGCGGCTACAACAACGCCACCACGAACAACAACTGCCCGACCAACGACAACTCGTGGCAGGACGTGTTCGACGTCGGCGCCAACTACCTGAACAAGTTCGGCGACGTCACCGTTGCGCTGTTCGGCGCCTATATGTACGCCAGCTTCGTTCCGAGCTTCCAGAACCTCGCGGCGAACAACGCCAACACCGTCACGGGTGCCAACCTCACGGCGTGGCGTCAGTGGGTGATCGGCGCCCAGTTCGGCATCGCCGGCTTCACGGTTGGCGGCTCGATCGGCTGGGACAACAACGGCCTGGGCAACAACTTCTACACCGGTGCCGACAACGACAGCCGCAAGTACGCCGCGGCGATCATGTACGAGACCGGCCCGTGGCAGATGTCGTTCGGCTGGGGCCACGTCAACACCGACAACGGTAACGGCGCTCGCACGCTTACCACCGTCACTCAGGGCACCACGAGCGCGACGACGCTGGCGGCCGTCCCGGCCACCTCGGCGGCCTACTTCGGCACCAACCCGCTCGCCGGCGCGGCCGTGTTCGGCGGCTACTCGGCCGACAAGTTCGAGGTCGGCGTGAACTACGCCCTCGGACCCGGCATCAAGCTGGTCGGCGGCGGCATCGTCTGGAACGTGTCGGGCCCGACCAATGGCACCCAGGGTCAGTCCTGGACCGCCATGCTGGGCATGGACCTGCGCTTCTAGTTCGGGGGCCAACAGGCAAATCGGAAGGAGCGGGCGAAAGCCCGCTCTTTTCATTTTGGGAAAGCGGTTAGTGGCCGGTTCTGCGTCCGACCAGGTTGACGAAGAGGGTCGGCAGGTACGTCCGCGATACCGGCAGCCGCCCGGTCGCCTGCCGGGCCAGCAGGGCGCGATTGTCCTCGTGGTCGAGCACGAGCTGGAACAGGCCGCGCTCCACGGCGCCGGCCTCGGCCTCGAGCGCCAGGCGGCCATCGCGCTCGACGCGGTAGGCAACGTCCAGCCCGACATCGCCGCCGCTGTAGAACCACGACAGGATCTCCAGCCGTCGGAACAGCAGGCCGAGCCCGCGCCGGGAGAACCGCCAGTAGTCGTCGGGCGCGGCATGGAAAGCCTGCGACCACGGCGTCGAGATGTAGGCCAAACCGCCCGGACGAAGCAGGGCTTCGATGTTGCGGGCGGCTCGCAATGGGGCCGGCGTGTGCTCCAGCACATGGCAGCAAACCACCAGGTCGAATGCCTCGCGGCCAAGCGCGGCCGCGACGGCTTGCGGCCGGCCGCAGATGTCGAGTTGCCGGTCGACGTCGGAACCCGCGAGCAGGTCGATGCCGACGAAGCGGGCCCGGCCCTCAAAACGCTTGGCGATCAGGTTGCGCCAGTTGACTTCGTTGCGATCCGAAACCGAGCCGCGCGAGCCGACCTGAAGGACGCGCGGCGCGCGGCGTCCGGTCCCCTCGGCTACCTTGTCGAGGAGCCGTTCGAGCTCGCGGCGGACGGTGGTGCCGACGATGTGCAGCTCCCCCTTGCGCGGGGGTGGCGGCGCATCGCCGGCGGCGGTCATTCGCGCACCACCACGATGTGCATGCGCCGCGGCCCATGGGCGCCAAGCTCCATGGCCTGCTCGATGTCGCCGGTGCGCGAGGGGCCGGTGATGGTGTTGACCGTGCGCGGCATGGCGTTCTTGCCATAGCGGGTCCGCAGGCGGGCCCATACATCCTCGTAGCCCGACACGATGTCGGCCTCGCGCAGCACCACGACGTGGGTATCGGGGAGGAGGTTCAGCGACACCGGATGCTCGGGCCCCGAGGTCATCACCACGGTGCCGGTCTCGGCAATGCCTGCGAAGGCGCCGGTGATCGACACATGGTCGAGCGCCCCGGCCGGACCCCGCCGCAGGCTCAGCATCTTCTGGCTCGCCCAGTCGTAGCTCTCGAGCTGGGGCGAGGGCGCCATGGCGGCCGACGCGGGCAGATTGTTGCGCGCCAGGTAACCGGCGACTTCGCCCGGCACTTCGGCGGCCGAAACCCGCGCGACAGTGGCGTTGTTGGCCTCGGCCCATTGGCAGAAGAGGGCAACCTTCTCGGGCTGGGGTAGCTGGGCGCGCGCGACCGACGGGCCGCGCGGCGGCGCCGAGAGACGCTGCTCGACGGCGGCGCGCGCCTCGCCGCCGAGCTCGCCGCGATGCAGCGAGCGGCGGATGCCGTCGAGGATTTGCGATCGCGCGCTCATGGCCGCGTCCGGCTGCGCTGGCGGGCCCATTGGGTGTGGAAGGTGCCGCCCGGCTGCGGCGCCGGGAAATCGCGGAAGCGAGTCCAGCCCGACGCCAGCGGCAGGCTGCGAAACCGGCCGTCGGCGCGGCCGAACACAGCGAGCAGCCTGTTCGCCCATCCGGTCAGCCGCCGATAGAGCCTGGGCCGCTGCGCCAGGAATGACCACAGCGCCAGGCCCTGCCGAACCGTCCGGGGGGTGAGATGCCGCTCGAACTCGCGCTCGCGCCAGTGCCGCATCAGGCCGGGCAGGGGGATGCGCACCGGGCACACGCTTTCGCAGCGGCCGCAGAAGGTCGAGGCGTTCGGCAGGTCGCCCGCCTCCTCGATGCCGATGAGCTGCGGGGTCAGGACAGCGCCGATCGGTCCGGGATAGACCCAGCCATAGGCATGCCCGCCGATCGCGCCGTAGACCGGGCAATGGTTCATGCAGGCGCCGCAACGGATGCAGCGCAGCATGTCCTGCATCCTGGTGCCCAGCACCGACGAGCGGCCGTTGTCGAGGATCACGACGTGATACTGCGACGGCCCGTCGAGATCGCCGGCGCGCCGGGGCCCGGTGTTGAGCGTCGTATAGGCCGACGATTCCTGGCCGGTCGCCGAGCGCGCCAGCACGCGCAGCAGCACGGCGGCGTCCTCGAGCGTCGGGATCACCTTCTCGATGCTGGCCAGCACGATCTGCATCTTGGGCAGCGTGTTGGACAGATCCGCGTTGCCTTCGTTGGTCACCAGCATCGACGAGCCGGTCTCGGCGACCAGAAAGTTCGCGCCGTTCAAGCCGACATCGGCATCGAGGAATTTCTGGCGCAGCACCTGGCGCGCCTCGGCGACCAGATCGTTGCGCTCGGTCAGCCGCTTGGTGAACCCGAGCGCGCGATGATGCTCGAGGAAGGTGTCGGCCACCTGGTCCTTGGTGAGATGCACCGCCGGCGCGATGATGTGGCTCGGCGGCTCGTGGCGGAGCTGGATGATGTATTCGCCGAGATCGGTCTCGACCGGCTCGATGCCCAGCGTCTCGAGATGGTCGTTGAGGCCGATCTCCTCGGAGATCATCGACTTCGACTTGGCGATGGTCCTGGCGCCGGCGCCCTTGCAGAGATCGGCGATGATGCGCCGCGCATCCTCCGCGGTCGGCGCCCAGTGGACGTGGCCGCCCAGCGCCAGCACCTTGCGCTCGAACTCCTCGAGATAGAAGTCGAGGTTGGCGAGCGTGTGGTCCTTGATGTCGCGCGCACGATCGCGCAGCGCTTCGAATTCGGGCAGGCGCTCGGCCGCCTGGCGCCGGCGCTCCGAGAAACCGACCTTGAGCTTGCTCAGCGAGTCCTGAAGGTTGGCGTCGCGGAGCGCGTCGTGGGCATTGTGCTTGAAATTGCGCGCGGTCGATTGCATCAGCGGCTCTCGCCGATCGGCGCTTCGTCGCCCATGTCCGCCAGCACCTCGGCGACGTGACGGACCTTCACCGCACGACCCTCGCGCTGCAGCTTGCCCGCCATGTTCATCAGGCAGCCGAGGTCGCCCGCCAGCAGGGTGTCGGCGCCGGTCGCGGCGATGTCGCCGGTCTTCTCGCCCACCATGGCGTTGGAGATCTCCGGATACTTGACGCAGAACGTGCCGCCAAAACCGCAGCACACTTCCGGCGTCTTCATCTCGCGCAGGGACAGGCCGTGGACCGAGCCGAGCAGGGTGCGCGGCTGCTGCTTCACGCCGAGCTCGCGCAGGCCCGAGCAGGAATCGTGATAGGTCACCGCGCCGTCGTAGCGCGCACTGACCCTGGTGACGCCGAGCACATCGACCAGGAACGACGTCAGCTCATGGCAGCGGCCGGCGAGATGCTCGGCCCGCGCCTTCATCGCCGGATCGTCCTCGAACAGGCCGGGATAATGATGCGCCAGCATGCCCGCGCACGAGCCCGACGGCGCCACGACATGGGGATGGCCCTCGAACGCATCGATCACCTGGCGGGCAATCGCCCTGGTGCTGGCGCGGTCGCCCGAGTTGTACGCCGGCTGTCCACAGCACACCTGCAATGGCGGCACTTCGACGATGCAACCGGCATCTTCCAGGAGCTTCACCGCGGCAAAGCCGACGGAGGGCCGGAAAAGGTCGACGAGACAGGTGACGAAAAGCGCGACGCGGCGCGGAGGCGAACTGGACACGCCAGCCACAATGGCACCAGAGCGATTTCCGCTCAAATGGAACCGCGCCCCGGCTGTCGCGTACCCACTGGTCCACTGGTGCGGTTCCATTTGAGCGGAAATGCGCGCACGGGCGATATCTGTTGCAGCAGGCATATTCCATCCGGCCGATTCCGGCCGGCCGGAATATGTTCTAGCCGCGGTTGGGTACCAGTACGATGGCCTGGCCGCTGCCGACCATGCGGCCGGCCCAGTCGGACGCCAGCGAGCCGCTGCCGAAGAACACGTCGCCGCGCGCCGGGCCCTTGATCGCCGCGCCCGAATCCTGGGCGATCAGCAGCCGGCGGTAGATCTCCAGCGAGCCTGCCCGGCCGGCAACCGGCCGCTGGGTGTCGATCCAGATCGGCGTGCCGTAGGGGGTGAAGACGGTGTCGACGGCGAGGCTGCGCTGGGGTGTGAGCGGCACGCCCTGTGCGCCGGCCGCCGCCGAGGTGCGGGTGTCCTTGAAGAAGATGTAGCGCTCGTTCTTGCGCATCACCTCGCGACCCTGCTGCGGATGGCGCTTCAGCCACTCGCGGATCGCCGGCCAGTTGACCTCGTCCTTACGCATCACGCCCATGTCGGCGAGCACGCCGCCGATCGCGGTGTAGGGCCGGTTGTTCGATCCGTCGAAGCCGATCGACAACACGCCCCCTTCGGCGAGATGGATGCGGCCCGAGCCCTGCACCTGGACCTCGAACAGCGCCACCGGGTCCTGCACCCAGGCGATCTCCAGCCCCTTGCCCTTGAGCGCCCCCTGCTCGATCTCGGCGCGCGTGTAGTAAGGCCCCTGGCCGAGGTCGGGCGGCCGGCGATAGACCGGCACGGTGAAGATGCGCGACGGCACGCGGCTGCCGCGCAGCTCGGGCTCGAAATAGCCGGTGAACTTGCCGGGCGCCTGGACGATCAGCGGCCGGAAATTCTCCTCGAAGAAGTGCCGCGCGCCCCGCGTGTCGCTGTCCCTGATGCCGGAAGCGGCGTCGCAGATCGCCTTCCACTCGGCGGCCGTGATCGTCTTCTCGCCGCCGTCGGTGAGGATCTTGCTGTCGGGGCTCGAGGCGAGCTTGGGGCACGAGCGCTTGAAGGCGACGAGCGCCTCGCCCTGCCGGTCGTCGGCCCAGCCCGGGATCTCGTTGAACGAGATCGGCGCCATATGGACCTTGTTCTCCACGGCGCTGCCGGTGCCGGCGCACGCCGACAGGAGACCGGCGGCAGCGAACAACACGCCACCAGCCAGGACGCTCCATCGCATGCTGACGTTCGTCCTCCCCTTAACCTTCGCTCTCAGTCTTGACGAGTAGCCAGTTTGGATCACTGGACTTGGTGTCTCGGCGGAAGGTCCACAGATCGACCACCTTTTGCACTTCGTTGGGATTGCCGTCGGCGATCTGGCCTTCGGCATTGCGCACGACGTTGATCTGCTCGCTGACGAAGCGGACCGTGACCTGCGCGAAGCCATCCTGCATCTCGGCGCGGGCAATGTCCGACGCCTCGAAGCCGATCAGCGTCGTCTCGGCCTTCTCGCGCCGCTCGTTGCGGCCGCGGATGGCCGATTCGAAGCTCGCGAAGGTTTGCGGATCGAGCAGCGTGCGCAGTGGCCCGGTGTCGCCCTTGGCAAAGGCCTCGACGATGGTGGTGAAGGCGGCGCGCGCACCGGCCGCGAAGCCGATCGGATCGAAGCCGGGATCGGCGGCACGCACCGCGGCCACACCGGCCGAGGCGTTCGGCATCACCGTGGTGCGGATGCCCCCCGGTGCATTGATCGACAGCGACGGCCGGTTGTTGCCGTTCGGCAAGGGGATCACCTTGTCGTTGCCAGCCGGCGCATCGCCGATGCGCGGCGTGCTCTGCGGCGATGACGGCGGCGCCGGCGGCGGGAACGGGTCGCGAGCGGGCGGGCGCTCGTTGCCGGTGCGCTTTCCCAGCACGGCGCGCAGCCGCAGGATCAGAAAGATCGCGACCAGGCCGATCAGGATGATGTCGTAGTTGTTACCCACGAAGGCGCTCCGCCAATCCGAAGCTCATGACCCAAAATACATAGGCTTCGAATGGGGAAAGGGCAAGGCAACGCCCCGCGGCGCCGATCCTAGCGTTTCTCCAGCCAAAGGCTGGTCGACAGGGCTTCTTTCGGCAGAGGCAGCTGCGCCACCACCGAGTGCGCCATCCGGCCGGGGAAGCGTTGCTGCGCCCAGACACTGGAGAACAGCGGCACGTAGGCACCGGTCGTCAGCAGGGGTAGTGCGCCCAGTTGCTCGTTGTAGCCGCGCCAGCCCCAGACCGGCGGATAGTCGAACGGCAGAAAGATGTCGTGTATGTGCACGATCACGCCGGCGGGCAGGCGCGGCAGGATGCGATTGAACAACAGGTCGACATCGCTGCCGGGCATCAGGATATGGCTGGAATCGATGAACAGCACATCGCCACGGCCCAGCCGGTCGAACAGCTCGATCGGTGCGGCTTGCACCGTCGAGGTCACGACCTGCACGCCGGGCAGGCCGGCGATGTCGGCGCGCGGCGCGGGATCGATCGCCAGGATCTCGGCCAGCCCGCCGAGCGCCCTGGCCAGCACGCGGGTGGAATGGCCGGAGCCGACCTCGACCAGGTGCTGCGGCTTGCGCTCGCGCATCAGCGCGTAGGCGACCGCGGCATCGAGCGAAGGGAACCAGGCCTGATCGAGGAGGCTGCGCATGCCGTGCAGGGCGTCGCTCTGCGTCTCGACCAGCTCGAGGATCCTTTCGAAGTCGCCGGCGTGGCGCTCGAACAGCATCTCGATCGCTTCGTACGGCGGCTGCGCGCCGGGCGGAGGCAGCAGCCGCGCGTAACGGTGCGGAATGAACCAGCCCCGCGGCCTCAGGCTGAGGATCGTCGGCAGACCGAGCACGAACCGGCGCCAGCGTCCTCGTAAGCTGAGTGTCGAGCTCACGATGCGACGGTCACGGGACCAGCGTGAGCCCTTCATGCGCCACCAGCACCCGCGGCAGGCCGCCCGGCACGGTGCCCGGCCGCATCGCCGCCGCCTCACGCGCGACATCGTCCATGAAGGCGTCGCCGTGGCTGGGGTCGTGATGGAAGATCGCCAGTGTGCCGACATTGGCGGCATCGGCGATGCGCACGCCTTCCTGCCAGGTCGAGTGGCCCCAGCCGCGGTAGCGGGAGAACTCCTCGTCGGTGTAGCTCGAATCGTAGATCATCACGTCGGCGCCGCGGCACAGCTCGACGATCTTCATGTCGAGCTCGCCCGGCCGGTGCTCGGTATCGGTGATATAGCAGATCGATTTGCCGCCGTGCTCGATGCGATAGCCGGTGGCGCCGTTGGGATGATTGAGCGGCGCGGTCCGCATCTGCAGCGGCCCGCAGGTCAAGCGGTCGCCCGACTTGAATTCGGTGAAGCTCACCCTGGCCTTGAAGATCTCGAGCGTCACCGGATAGATCGGCGCCTGCATCAGATTGGCGACCACTTTCTTCAACGTGTACGGCGCCTCGAGATGGCCCGCCCACATCCGCACCGTGCTGCGCGCGTCGAACAGCGGCGCGAAGAAGGTCAGGCCGACCAGATGGTCGAGATGCGTATGGGTGAAGTAGATGTCGAGGTTGTTCGGGGCCTGGTGGACCAGCTCGAGCCCCAGGGTGCGAATCCCGGTGCCGGCGTCGAAGATGATCCGGCGGCCGCCCCCGGTGACTTCAAGGCACGACGTATTGCCGCCGTAACGGGCGTATTCCGCGCCGGAACATGAAATTGAGCCTCTCACGCCCCAAAATCTGACTTTCAGACCCTCAGCCACTCGGTTCCTCGGACGTCCGGTCCGGCAGGTTCCACGGGCCTGACACGCTCGTCAACGACGCTGGAGCGGTTTCCGGCCGGCGCGCTCCGCAAGGGAGATGCTCCTGGACGCGTTTCTTTGGCCACAATCTTGCGTATGATCGCGCTGGGGCAGGCCGGAGTGAGGCCGGAAAGCGCGTTCCTGCAGCACCTGATACGATTCGCCCCCCAGCGGATGCGTTGCGGGGGCCGATAAAGGGGGTAATATTTTCGCCATGGAAATCGGCAATCAGCACGATCCGGCTGCCCTCGCTCAGCCGCCGCTACGCACGGCCAAGTTCGCGATCGGGCAGGTGGTGAAGCATCGCATCTATCCCTTCCGCGGGGTGATCTTCGACGTCGATCCGGTTTTCGCGAATACCGAGGAATGGCTGGCCTCCATTCCCGAGGAAGTCCGGCCGCGCCGCGACCAGCCCTTCTATCACCTGCTGGCCGAGAATGCGCAGACGACCTACGTCGCCTACGTTTCGGAACAAAACCTTCTGCCCGATGAAACCGGCAAGCCGGTGTCTCATCCCCAGGTGCCGCATTTCTTCAAGGAACTGAAGCGCGGCCACTACGTCAGCCGGGATCGGGCTCTTCACTGAGATCTGCTCACCGAGACTTGCGGGGACCTCAGTCCGTCCTGAGACGAAGCCGAAGGATGCTTCGAAGCAGCTTCCGCCTCAGTTCAGCGCAAACGGGAAGTACTTGGCGTTGATCTGCTTGTAGGTCCCGTCGCCGATGATCTCGCTCAGCGCCTTGTTGAAGGCCTCGCGAAGCTTGATGTCCTCGCGGCGGATGCCGGCCGAGACGCCGATGCCCAGGGTCTGGGTGTCCTTGATGTCCTGGCCCATGATCTCGCAGCACTGACCCTCGGGCTTCTTCGACCACAGCCAGAGCTGCACCTTGTCGCCGAACACCGCGTCGACCTCGTCCTTGGCGAGCGCCGCCAGCGCATCGTTGACGGTCGGATAGCGCTTGATCTGCGCCGAACGGCGAAAGCTCTTGTCGAGCCAGTCCGAGTGCGTCGAATCCTTCTGCACGCCGATCCGCTTGTTGCGCAGCAGCGCCGGCGGGCCGTCGAACGGCTGGCCCTTGGCGGCGATGAACGCGCCCGGCGAAAGGTAGTAGCGCCGCGACAGGCCGAGTCGTCGCCGCCGCTCGCTGTTGACCTCGAGCGAGGACATGACGATGTCGTACTTCTTGTCGAGTAGGCCCGGCACCAGGTTGTCCCATTTGTCGGCGACGAACTCGCACTCGGCCTTCATGCGCTCGCAGATCTCCTGGGCGAGATCCATCTCGAAACCGGCCGGCAGGCCCTTGCGGTCGAGATAGTTGAACGGCGGATAGGCGCCCTCGGTGGCGACGGTGATCTTGAAGGCGGGCGGCGGGAACGGCGACTTTGGCGGGGCAGGCTTGGGCGGGCCGGACTTGGCCGGTTGCGGAGCGGGCTTGGGCGCGGGCTTCGCCTGGTGCGGATGCGCCCAGGCGCTCGTTGCCACAGCCAGCATCGCCAGGACGAGGACGAACGACCTCATGCGATGAGGCGCTCCAGCAGCGCGTTCAGGCGCTGGCGGCCGGCCGGTGTCGCCTTGAGATGCGTCCTGTCGATCTCGAGGAAGCCCGCGGCGATCAGCGGCGCGAGCTTCGCCTCGCCCAGGGCCTCGACCGGATCGGCGCCGGCGACCGACCGGAACAGCGTCCGGTCGATGCCCTCGGCGAGCCGCAAGCCCATCATCAACGCTTCCTCCACCCGATCCTGCCCGGTCACGACCGCGGTTTCGGCCGTGCCGTGCCCTCGTTCTTCGGCCTGCGCGAGCCAGTTCTCCGGTCCGCTGGTGCGCCGCGTCGCGCGCTTGGTGTCTCCTTCGGCGAAGCGGCCGTGCGCGCCCGGGCCGATGCCGACGTAATCCTGATAGCGCCAGTAGATCAGATTATGGCGACATGCTGCGCCGGTTCGCGCGTGATTGGAAATCTCGTAGGCGGGGAGACCAGCGGCTTCGAGTCGCGTCTGGGTCAGCTCGAACATCCGCGCGGCGTCTTCCTCGCCCGGCAGCTCGAACGCGCCACGCTGGCGCTCGGCAAAGAAGCGCGTGCCGCGTTCGATGGTCAGCTGATAGAGCGACAGGTGCTCGCCTGCCAGCGCCACCGCCTGCTCGAGCTCGGCGAGCCAGCTCTCCGTGGTCTGGCCCGGCCGCGCATAGATCAGGTCGAACGAATATCGGGCGAAGTGCTGCCGCGCGGTGGCAATCGCGGCGATCGCCTCGTCGGCCGAATGCTCGCGGCCGAGGAACTTCAGGGCCGCCGGATCGAGCGCCTGGACACCAAGCGACACGCGATTGACGCCGGCCTGCGCGAGGGCCGCGAAGTTCGCCGCCTCGACCGATGTCGGGTTCGCTTCCAGCGTGATCTCGACGTCGCCGGCAGTGTCCCAAAGCTGGCGCGTTCGGGCGATCAGCGCGTCGACGGTCTCGGGCTCCATCAGCGACGGCGTGCCGCCGCCGAAGAACACCGTCTCGACGCGCCGGCCCGGCGCCTCGGTGGCGGCGTGCTCGAGCTCGGTCAGCAGCGCGCGGCGCCAGCGCGCCTGCTCGATGCCGTCGCGCACGTGGCTGTTGAAGTCGCAGTAGGGGCACTTCGATTTGCAGAACGGCCAGTGGATGTAGACGCCCAGGGGAGCCAGGGGCGGCGTACTCATCTGAAGCAGGCCTCGACCAGCTTGGCGAAGGCGCGGCCGCGATGGCTGATCGCGTTCTTCTCCGCCGTCGACATCTCGGCGTTGGTGCGTCGGTCGCCGATCGGCTGGAAGCAGGGATCGTAGCCGTGCCCGCCGCTGCCGCGCGGCGGCCACACGATGCGGCCGTCGAGCGTGCCGTGCACCAGCTCGACATGCTCGTCCGGCCAGGCCAGCGCGAGCACGCAGTGGAAGGTCGCGCGGCGGTCGTCGTCGGTGTCGGGCACGGCGCGTTTGGCGAACTCGGCCTGGATGCGCTGCATGCCGACCATGGCATCGCGCGTCGGGCCTTCCCAGTCGGCGGTGTAGACGCCCGGCTGTCCGCCCAGCGCTCGCACGGCCAGGCCGGAATCGTCTGCCAGCGCCGGCAGCTTGCTCGCTCGTGTGGCGGCGAGGGCCTTGATGGTCGCGTTGCTCTCGAACGTCGTGCCGGTCTCGGGCGGCGCCGGCAGGCCGAGGTCGGCCATCGACACGATCTCGACGCCGAACGGCGAGAGCATGGCCCGTATCTCTTCGGCCTTGCCGCGGTTGTGCGTGGCGACAAGCAGCTTCGGCGCAGCGAAGCGGCGAGCCATCAGCCAGACTTGCCGGCAATGGGGCCGATCGCCAGCCGCTGCAGCCGCGTGAGCTCGGTCACCCCCTTCTTGGCGAGTTCCATCAGCTCGATGAACTGCGGCTCGGTGAACGGCTCCTTCTCGGCCGTGCCCTGGACCTCGACGATGCCGCCGTTGCCGGTCAGCACGAAGTTGGCGTCGGCCTCGGCCTTGGAATCTTCGTCGTAGTCGAGGTCGAGCACGGCGGTGCCCTCCCACAACCCGCACGACACGGCGGCCACCTGGCCAGTGATCGGGTTGCCGGCGACCTTGCCCTCCTTCAGCAGCCTCTCGAAGGCGAAGTGCAGAGCCACCCAGGCACCGGTGATGCTGGCGGTGCGCGTGCCGCCGTCGGCCTGCAGCACGTCGCAGTCGATGTTGATCTGGCGCTCGCCCATCGCCGTCAGGTTGACCACCGCGCGCAGCGAGCGGCCGATCAGGCGCTGGATCTCCTGGGTGCGGCCCGACTGCTTGCCGCGCGCCGCCTCGCGGTCGGTGCGGGTGTGGGTCGAGCGCGGCAGCATGCCGTATTCCGCCGTCACCCAGCCGCGGCCGGAGTTGCGCATCCACGGCGGCACCCGCTCGTCGACCGAGGCGGTGCACAGCACGTGCGTGTCGCCGAACCGCACCAGGCACGAGCCCTCGGCGTGGCGCGAGAAGCCGGGCTCGAGCGAGATCTTGCGAAGCTGGTCGGGGGCGCGGCCGGACGGGCGCATCACTACTCTCCTGACGACGGTACGGAGGGCGGAGGGGGACAGGGGCTTATGGCCAAGTCGGCCGCGATGGACAAGGTGGCGGAAAGCCCCGGATCAAGCCTCGCGGCCAGGTTGTCAGCCGCCGAGTCGGACCATCCAGCCGCGGCGGCGATAGGCTTCCTTGATGATGCGGATCATCGTGTTGGCCTGGGCCAGGATCAGGGTCGGCACCAGGCTGAGCAGGAGCAGGGCCTGCATGCGGACCGGGACCTGCGGGATCGAGGTTGCGCCCCAGACGGCGACGAAGGAGACCGCGTAGCCGATGTTATAGGCGAGCGCCTTCCAGAACTGCGGGCGACAGCCCTTGTTCCAGACATAAAAGGCACCGAACAGGCCCGCCCACAGGTAGCCCCAGCCGGCCACCTCGACGGACACTTCAGTCCTCGGATGTTCGAATCGATAGCCCCCAAACACAGCAATCGATACCCCCAACAAATATATCATACTACGGCGTGCACAGGACCTGCCAGCGACGCGTTGACCGTGCCGGCTTCAATTCCTAGATTTTTCGCATGGCACTTCATCGACTCGGATTGCCGGCCGGCGGCGTGGTCGAAGGAACGGCTGTCCAGCGGTCGGCGACGGTTGCAGAACTGAATGAGCGGGCGCGCGAAGTCCTGCGCCTGGTGGTCGAAAGCTATGTGGAGACCGGCGAGCCGGTCGGTTCGCGATCGCTGACGCGGCGCATCACCGAGACGCTGTCGCCTGCCACCATCCGCAACATCATGGCCGACCTGCAGGATCTCGGCCTGCTCTACGCACCGCATACCTCGGCCGGACGGCTGCCGACGGAGGCTGGTTTACGGCTGTTCGTCAACGGCCTGCTCGAAGTCGGCAATATCTCCGAGAAGGAGCGCGAGAGCATCGAGGCGCAATGCGCCGCCGCCGGCCGCAGCATGAATGAAGCGCTCGAGCAGGCGACCTCCCTGCTGTCCGGGCTGTCGCGCTGCGCCAGCGTGGTGATGGCGCCCAAGACCGAGCAGCCGCTGAAGCACATCGAATTCGTGAACCTGGGCCCGGGTCGGGCGCTGGTCGTCACCGTCACCCAGTCGGGTCAGGTCGAGAACCGGCTGATCGATACGCCGGTCGGCATGCCGGCCTCGGTGCTCCAGGAGGCGAGCAACTACCTCAACGCCCGCCTGACGGGGCGCACCTTCGACGATGCCCGCCGGCTGATCCTCGAGGACCTGCAGTTGAAGCGCGCCGAGCTGAACGAGATCACCGCGCGGGTGATCGAATCGGGCCTTGCCACCTGGGCCGGCGAGCCGGGGGGCGCGCTGATCGTGCGCGGCCAGGCACGGCTCCTGGAGGACATCACCGCGATCGCCGACCTCGAGCGGGTGCGCCAGCTCTTCGATGCGCTGGAGCGCGGCGAGAGCTTCGCCCGCCTGCTCGAGCTCGCCAACACCGCGGCGGGCGTCCAGATCTTCATCGGCGCCGACAACCCGCTGTTCGCCAACACCAACTGCTCGATGGTGGTGGCGCCCTTCCGCGATTCACAGGAACGTATCCTGGGCGCAATCGGCGTGATCGGCCCGACCCGGCTGAACTACGCCCGCATCATCCCGCTGGTCGACTACACCGCACGGACGATCGGGCGGATGGTGGGTTAGTTGGCGCTCAATGGACCGCGGGCTCCTGGCCTGAGCGGAGCCGAAGGCTCCAGCCCGCCTCATGAACGCGCTGGAATCGCGCGGTCCAATGAGTCACCAGTCCTGCTCGTCGAAGTCCTCGAACTGCTTCATGTCGTCGTCCTCGCGGACGCGAGGCTTCTCCTCGGCGGCTGACAGTGCGTGAACGTTGAGACGGGTCTCGGGGCCGATCAGGGTGACGAGCTCGAGCAGGTCCTCGCGGGCGAAGGCGATGCAGCCGTGGGTCGGGCTCATGTCGTCGCGGGCGATGTGCAGGAAGATGGCGCTGCCCCATTCGCCCTCCGGCGGGTCGTCGTTGTAGCCAACCACCACCAGCAGGTCGTACAGCCCATCCCCGCGCCACATCTTCTCGTGGCTCCATTCGTTCGGGATGCGGACCAGCCGGTTGTAGGCCGGCGAGCGCGGGTCGTCGCACCAGCCGTCATGCTCGCCGATCGGCCGGGCGGGCAGGCGGACCTTGGGCAGCACCAGCCGGTCGTTGCGGAAGTAGAGGTGGCGCAGCGGGTACTCGCCGGCCGGAGTGGCGCCGTCGCCCTCGACCTTGTCCTCACGCACCCCGCCCGCGCCGACCACGCAACGCCAGCGCCGCTCGCCCAGGCTGGCCCAACCCAGGCTGGACTCGCCGGAATCGACCTGAATGGCCAGGACTTGGGAAGGCACATCGGACATTGAATCAGGCTCCTGCGGTCTTCATAAAGGCCCGCGCCAAAGGGAGAAAGTGATGGGTTATGTCGTCAAGGCGCCGGCCATCGTCGGTGTCCCGGTCCATGGAAGCTCCGATCTGTTCCCGGTCCGCCGCATCTTCTGCGTCGGCCGTAACTACGCCGCCCATGCCCGCGAGATGGGCCACGATCCGGACCGCGAGCCGCCGTTCTTCTTCACCAAGCCGGCCGACGCCATCGTCATCGCCGCGGATCCGAAGAACCCGGCCAAGATCCCCTATCCGCCGGCGACCAAGAACCTGCACCACGAGATGGAGCTGGTGGTCTGCCTGAAGTCGGGCGGGGCGGACATCCCGGTCGACAAGGCGCTCGACCACGTGTTCGGCTACGCCGCCGGCCTCGATATGACCCGCCGCGACCTGCAGAACCAAGCCAAGGACATGGGCCGCCCGTGGGACATGGGCAAGGGCTTCGACAACTCCGCGCCGATCGGCATCGTCTATCCCGTGAGCGAGGTCGGGCACATCGACAAGGGCACCATCCAGCTCGACGTCAACGGCAAGACCCGCCAGAAATCGGACCTCAACGCCTTGATCTGGAGCATTCCCGAGACGATCTCCTATCTCTCGGGCCTGGTGACGCTCGCCGCCGGCGACCTGATCTACAGTGGCACGCCGGAAGGCGTCGCGGCGGTCGGCAAGGGCGACACGCTGCAGGGCTTCGTCGACAAGGCGGGAACGGTCAGCGTCACCTACGTCTGAGGCATCAAAGCCCGTAATCGGGCAAGTCGAAGTCGTCACGCAGGTCGCGGCCGAGAAAAAACTGGGCCAGCGGCCGCCATGCCATGAGCTTCGTCGCTTGGTTGCGGGTCCAGAGGCCGAACGCCGTGCGCGGCGCGAAGGCGCCGGCGAACTTGCGTGCCGCAGCTTGCTTGGTCGCGATCAGTGGCCGCAGTCGTTGCTCGTATTGCCCGAAGGCGCGCGTATGGTCCGTGCCGGCGCGCGCCAGCTCGCCGGCCAGGACATAGGCCTCCGCCATCGCCAGCCCGCAGCCTTCGCCCGCCAGCAGCGAGACGCACGCCGCAGCGTCGCCCAGCAGCGCGACGCGCCCCGTGGACCAGGCCGGCATCACGATCTGGCTGACGCGGTCGAAGTAGAGATCGCGAGCGGCATCCAGAGCGGCAAGGATCTTCGGGGCCTCCCAGCCGAAATCGCCGAATACGCGTTGCAGGGTCTTCCTGCGCGCGTCGGCATGGTGCGACTCTGCGTCGTCCAGGTGATCGGCGGCGAACACGAACAGGAAAAGCGTGCGGCCGTCGCGCTCGGCGAAGCGCGCAAGCTGCCGGCCCGGCTTGGCGTGGCTGACATAGACCAGCTCGTCGCGCGGCGCGTAGCCGTCCGCTTCGAAGGCCGCGACGCGGTAGCCGATATCCCGTTCGAAGCGCGCCTCCGGCCCGAATGCGAGGCGTCGAATGGCCGAGTGCTGGCCGTCGGTACCGATCACGAGATCGAAGACGCGGGACCCACTCTTGGCCAAGGTCAGATCGACGCGATCCCCGTGATCGGATAGGGCCGTTACGGTCTCGCCGAACAGCGCCTCGCAGCGACCCTCGATGCTGCGGTAGATCGCGTCGGCGAGCTGGCTGCGCGGGACGCTGATGAAGCGGTCATCGAGGCTGACGCGAAAGAGCTCCGTCGAGAAACCGCCCGTCTTGCGGCCCTGGCCGTCGACGAGGCGCACTTCCCGGACCTTGTAGCCGGCGTCACAGATGTCCGGCAGCAAACCCATGCGCTCGGCGACAGTGAAGCCGACGCCCCAGAAGTCGATGATGTAGCCGCCGGTACGCGGCTGCGGCGCCCGCTCGATCAGGGTCGGCTCATGGCCGGCACGCAGCAGCCAGTAGGCCAGGGTGGGGCCGGCGACGCCGGCGCCGCTGATGGCGATCTTCATGCCTCACCAACGCTCGTGACGGCCGCCGGGGCTGTGCGCCAAACTGTCCGCTGGTGAAAACGCGGCCGAGCTAAAGAGTCGACGCCCGGAACGTATCGCAGGTCCGGAGGTCGCCCGACTGCAGGCCCTTGGTGAACCAGCGCACGCGTTGCTCGCTGGTGCCGTGGGTGAACGAGTCGGGCACCACGCGCCCCTGGGCCTGGCGCTGCAGGCGGTCGTCGCCGATCGCCGTCGCCGCAGCGATCGCCTGCGCGACATCCTTCTCGCCGATCGACGCCGTGCCGCCGTGCTCCCTGTTGGCGTGATAGGCCCAGACGCCGGCGAAGCAATCGGCCTGCAGCTCGACCCGCACCGACATCGCGTTGGCGTCGCGCTTGCTCATCTGGCCGCGCATCTGGTCGACCTTGCCGGTGATGCCCAGCAGGTTCTGCACGTGATGGCCCACCTCGTGGGCGATCACATAGGCCTGCGGGAAGTTGCCGGGCGAACGGAAGCGCGTCGCGAGCTCGTCGAAGAAGGCGAGGTCGAGATAGACCCGCTGGTCCCCCGGGCAATAGAACGGGCCCATCGCCGCCTGGCCCGCCCCGCACGCCGTCTGGGTGGCGTCGCGATACAGCACCAGCCGCGGCTGGCGGTAGGTGCGGCCGATCTCCTGGAATTGGTCACCCCACACCGTCTCGGTGCTCTTGAGGACGCGGGCGACGAACTGGGTCTCGGGATCGGCATTGGTCGACGGACGGGAAGCCGTGCGGGTCTGGCTGGGCGGCGCCACATAGCTCGAGCCGCCGTCGGCCAGGCCGAGCAGGGCCAGCGGATTGACCCCCAGGATCAGGCCGATGACGACGAGGGCGATCAGGCCGAAGCCGCCCTTGAACAGGCCGCCGCCCAGCGGGATCGGGATGCCCGGCCCGCCGCCGCCGAACCCGCCGCCGCCAAAGCCCCCGCCGAACCCGCCACCGCCGAAGCCGCCGCCTTCGCCGCGGCGATCCTCGATGTTGCTGCTCTCGTCGTTGTCCAGTTCCATGGCAGCGTCTCCGTACGCCGATTATATATGGGGGCGATGAGCCTGACCGTCGCCACCTGGAACATAAATTCCGTCCGTCTGCGCATCGCCAACGTCACCCGCTTCCTCAGGTTGCGGAAGCCCGACGTCCTCTGCCTGCAGGAAACCAAGTGTCCGGACGAGTTCTTCCCGCACCAGCCGTTCGAGAAGCTGGGCTACACCCATCGGCTGGTCCAGGGGATGAAGGCCTATAACGGCGTCGCCATCCTGTCGAGGGTCCCTTTCACGGCGATGAACGTCCATCACCGTTGCGGCAAGGAGGATTGCCGGCATATCGAGGTGGCGCTCGATGTCGGCGGCGACCCGATCCTGCTCGACAACCTCTACATCCCGGCCGGCGGCGACATTCCCGATCCGGCGGCGAACGACAAGTTCGCGCACAAGCTCGACTTCTATCGCGAGATGGCGAACTGGTACGCGGAGCGGAAGCCCGGACCGCGCGCCACGAAGGGGCTGCGCCGGATCGCCGTCGGCGATCTCAACGTTGCGCCGCTCGAGCACGACGTCTGGAGCCACAAGCAGCTCCTCAAGATCGTGTCGCACACGCCGATCGAAGTCGAGCTGTTCGGCAGGATGATGGCGGCGATGGACTGGATCGACGTGCCCCGCCGCTTCGTGCCGGACGGCGAGAAGCTCTATTCGTGGTGGAGCTACCGCAACAACGACTGGCGCAAGTCCAACCGCGGCCGCCGGCTCGACCACATCCTGGCGAGCCCGGCGCTCGGCAGCGGCATCCGCAGCCATCACATCGACGTCGACCTGCGCGACTGGAAGCTCGCCTCGGATCACGTGCCGGTGCTGGCTACATTCGAGGTCTGAGGACGCGAAGGGGGAGAGGCCATGCTGCATATCATCTTCATCATCCTGATCGGTTTCGTGGTCGGCCTGATCGCGCGCTTCTTCGCGCCCGCTCCGCACATCACGGGCTTCTGGTGGACGGTCCTGATCGGCGTCGTCGGCTCGGTGATCGCGACCTATGGCGGCCAGGCGCTCGGCCTCTACCGCGTCGGCCGGCCGGCGGGTTTCATCGGCTCGGTGCTGGGGGCGATCATCCTGCTGGCCCTGGTCCGGCTGTTCGCGCACTAGCCGACCTTGTAGAGGAAGTAGCGGTCCTTCGGCACGCCGGGCGGCGCGGGCTGGCGCTGCCAGCGTGCGACCGTGAGGGGCTGGTTGGCGAGGATGTAGCCTCCCGTCGCCGCCAGCGTGTCGAGCGCGGGACCGAGCCACTTGCCCATCGCGGTGTTGGCGGCGTGGTCGCCGGTGCCGAGGTCGGTGTGGATCAGGGCCGCCGTCGCGCCGAGTTTCTTCGCGGCCACCGGTATCGACTTGTCCGCATCGCCCAGGAACAGCCGGTCGTCGGGCGGGATGCAGTCGGGATGGGCGGCGACCTTGCGCTCGAACACGTAGATGTCGCGGCCGGGAAAGAGCTCGCGCAGATGGTCGTAGGTGCGGCCGTTGCCGAGCCCGACCTCGAGGATCGGGCCGGGCACGGGGTCGACGATCGGCTTGAGGAAGTTCAGGCAGTCGCGCTGCGCCTGCATGCGCGCGATGAAGCTGTCGAGACGGCTCATCCAGGCTAGGCGGCTTTGTGGGCCGTCGCTTCGCTCAGCTTCCGGTTGGTGTCCTCCACGCGAAGCGCCAGCTCGCGCATCATCTCGATCGCCATGCTCGGGATCTCGGAAACCAGCCGGTAGAACATGTCCTTGGAGATCTTGAGCGTCAGCAGCGATTCGTTGGCCTGGATGGTCGCATTGCGCGGCGCGTCGCACAGGATGGCGGTCTCGCCGAAGAAGCCGTTCTTCTTCAGCTGCGCGACCTGCAGCGGGCCGGTCGGCGTGTCGATCAGCACGTCGGCAACGCCGCCCAGGATCACGTACATGGCGTCGCCGGGCTCGCCCTGGTGGCAGACCTCCTGACCGGGGCCGAACGTCATGCGCTCGCCGGTGAAGGCGATCAGCTTGAGTTTCGCCAGCTCGACCTTGGAGAAGAGCGGTACTCGCTTGAGAATCTCGACTTCCTCGTTGAGGTTCATCGTACCCTCCTCAGATACCTTACGCCGAAGCCATCAGTTCGGCATAGAGCCCACCACGGGCCTCGAGCTCGGCTTTGGTGCCGTGGGCGGCGATCTTGCCGCCCTGCATGACGATCACCTGATCGAACGGCTCCGCCTGGGCCGGCCGGTTGGCGATCCACACCACGCCGCGGCCGTCGGCCGCCTCCAGGATGTGGTCGCGGATTCTGTCCTGCGTGCGGCCGTCGAACACCGCGACCGCCTCGTTCACCACCAGGAATTGCGGCCGCTTGATCAGCGCCCGGGCGATGCCGAGCTTCTGCCGCTGCGTCGCGGCGAGGCGCTTGCCGGCCACGCCGACGTTGTAGTCCAGGCCGACCTCGATCACGGAATCGCGCAGCGCGAGCTCGTCCAGCACCTGGCGAATCAGGGTGCCGACGCGCTGGTCGGCCTGCGCCTGGCCATAGACCAGGCGGCCGAACAGGATATTGTCCTGCAGCGTCGCGGCGTCGTTGTAGCGGCCGAAGTCGTAGAACTCGACCGAGTCCTGCAACGGCGGCGGCAGGCCGGCGCGGAAGGCACGGCGCGCCGCCAGCAGGCGGTCTTGCATCGCCGCGTCGATCAGGCCCAGGCGATGACGCGCCTCGATGTAGCGCAGCGGCAGGGTCGTCAGGCGGACGCGGTCGGCCTCGGGCACCGCCTCGGCGCCCTTGCCGCCCAGACGTTGCAGCAGCAGGCGGACGTTGGGCAGCTCGTCGGCCGAGATGAAGCTGTACTGCTCGAACAAGGGATTGTCCGGCGACAGGCCGGAGAACAGCTCGACCATGGTCTCGGCGATGCTGAGGCCCATGCGCAGCAGGTCGCGGTCGAGCCCGAGCTCGCGCAGCACCGTCTGCATGTAGGGATCGGCGGCCAGGTTGTCGCCGTCGAAGTCCTTGCCGACCGGCGTGCCGAACAGCAGGTTCTCGGCGACCGACAGGTTGCCGTTGTAGCGGTCGGCGTTGAACGGCTCGACCAGCGACGCGTAATCCGGCTGCTGCAGGCGGCCGTGCAGCACGTGCCGCACCTTCAGGATCTTCTCGACGAGGTCGGGCCGCTGCTCGGCGTCGATTGCCCCGCGCAGGCCGAGCGAGTAGATGTCCTCGTCGAACT
Organism: Pseudomonadota bacterium; assembly: GCA_018240745.1. GTDB lineage: Bacteria > Pseudomonadota > Alphaproteobacteria > Reyranellales > Reyranellaceae > Reyranella. Next base: position 21,940 of record JAFEFF010000088.1, on the reverse strand, counting down.
CGACCTGCTTCAGCACCTTGACGATGCAGGGCAGCAGGTCGGCCGGTCCGGTGGCGCCGGCCAGCTCGTAGTCGATCCAGTCGGCGTTGGGATCGAACGGCGGATTGCCGGCGCGCTCCGCCTCCTTCCAGAAGGCCTCGCGGCGCATGCGGGCGTCGTCGTCGTACCGGGCCGGGGCGATCGGCCGGTGCTTGAGGCCGAACAGCAGGTTGTCGCGCACCGACAGCGGGAACAGGTAGGTCTCCTGGCCGACATAGGCGGTGCGCGCGCCCAGTATGTATTCGGGCAGCCGGCCGTAGTCGTTGCCGTCGATCTTGATCGATCCGCCGCTCGGCGGCACCAGACGCGCCAGCACCTGGCCGAGCACGTCCTTGCCCGAGCCGGCGCCGCCGATCACCGCGATCTTGGCGTCGGTCTCGAGCGTCAGCGTCACGGCATCGAGCTGCTTCACCCGGCCGTCCTCGGACACGGTGACGCCCGACAGCACCAGCTCGTGGCCGAGCGGCGGCGGCGGGCCGTCCGGCACGACCTGCAGCTCCTCGTCCAGCATGCCTTCCGGCTGGAACTGGTCGATCACCTGCTCGTACTTGATCTGTACGTCCTGGCGCTGCTGGTCCCAGTCGATCAGCTCCTTGATCGGCGAGGGCAGGTCCTTGTAGGCGAGCAGCACGCCGACCACCGCGCCGACATCCATGTGGCCGGTGATCGCGAAGTAGCCGCCGACCAGGTAGATCGCGAACGGCGTCGCCTGCGACAGGATGTTGTTCCAGAACTTGGCGACGAACTTCTTGTTGTAGAGGTCGAAGCGGATCCTGAAGATGTGGCCGAGCCGCTCCGAGATGTCGGCGCGTTCCCAGTTGGACGCGCCATGGACATGGATCTCCTGGTAGCCGTCGGCGGTCTCGGCGATCCGGCCGGCCAGCAGGCGGGCCGACAGTTGCCGTTCCCGGCCGAGCAACAGCACCGGTTTGCGCAGCCGCGGGATGATCACCATCTGCGCGCCCAGCAGCACCAGCACGATGACCGACAGCAGCAGGTTCTGCATCATGATGAAGATGATCGCGGTCAGCGCCTGGCCGCCGAGGAACATCGGCTGCACGAAAGCGTCGCCGATGAAGCCGCCGAGCGGCTCGACCTCGTCCTTGATCATGGTGGCCAGCTCGGCCTGCTTGACCTTGCGGAAGTGGGCGGGCGGGAAGCGCAGGATGCGGTCGTACAGCTCGTAGCGCAGGCGGCGCAGCATGCGCTCGCCCATGCGGCCCTTCTGGGTGTTGATGCTCCGCTTGAACTGGCCGTTCACGATCACCGCGGCCAGAAAGATGAAGCTCATGATGATCAGGTAGTCGAGCTGGTCGACCTGGAAACCGTCGAGGATGCGGATGACCTTGCCGGGAAAGATCGCCGAGAGGTCGAATTCCCAGACCAGGAACGGGATGGTGTGGGTGTCCTTGAAGGCGTTGCCGCTGATGCCGTTGTTGACGATCGATTTCGGTACGCTGAGCGACAGGAAGTAGAAGACCTGCGCCAGCACCACCAGGATCAGGATCACGACCTGCTCCGGTTTGCTGTACCGCCAGATGTATGAAAACAGGCTTCTTTGCATCCCAACCCAACGGCTTGCTGAGGCCCCGGACCAGCTATATTCGATCAGGTCCTTGATTACATTCGGTTTTTTCGACCGAACCGGGGGTTCGCGCGATCTGTGGTCTGTGGCATAGTCCGGCCGATGAAAGTCCGGGGCAAGTGCCTCGACGGCCAGGGAGAGGCGCCGATGCCCGACAGCAGCCGGTCAAAGCGTGTGCTGATCTATAGCCACGACTCGTTCGGCCTCGGCCATGTCAGCCGCTGCCGCACCATCGCCAATGCCATCGTCGAGGCCGACAAGTCGGTTTCCGTTCTGATTCTGTCCGGGTCGCCGGTGATCGGCTCCTACGAATTCCGCTCGGGCATCGACTTCGTGCGCATCCCGGGCGTGGTCAAGCAGATCGATACCGGCGAGTACGATTCGGCCAACCTGCGGCTCAACGTCCAGCACACGCTGGCGATGCGGACCCGCATCATCAAGGATACCGCCGACATCTACCGGCCCGACCTGTTCATCGTCGACAAGGAGCCGACCGGCCTGCGCGGCGAGGTCCTGCCGGCGCTCAGGATGCTGAAGGAGCGCGGCACGCCTCTGGTGCTCGGCCTGCGCGACGTGATGGACGACCCCGACAAGCTCGCCGCCGAATGGCAGCGCAAGAATGTCGTCCCCGCGCTGCGCGATCTCTACGACGAGATCTGGATTTACGGCCTGCCGCAGATCAACAAGCCGCTGACCGGCATCGAGGTGCCGCCGTCGGTGCGGCACAAGATGGTCTATACCGGCTACCTGCACCGCGACCTGCCGCTGCACACCGACGCGCCGCACGAGATGAAGGAGTTCGACGGCCCGTACATCCTGGTCACGCCGGGCGGCGGCGGTGACGGCGTCGACCTGGTCGACTGGGTGCTGTCGGCCTACGAGAGCGACCCGCACATTCCGTACGGCGCGATGATCGTGTTCGGCCCGTTCATGGCGGCCGCTGCGCGCGAGCATTTCAAGGAGCGCGCCGCCAAATTTCGCAACATCCGCACGCTCACCTTCACCAACAATCTCGGCGCCCTGATGAAGGATGCCGCCGGCGTGGTGGCGATGGGCGGCTACAACACGTTCTGCGAGATACTGAGCTTCGACAAGAAGGCGATCATCGTGCCGCGCACCCGGCCGCGACTGGAGCAGTATATCCGCACCCGGGCCGCCCGCAGCCTCGGGCTGCTCGAGATGCTGAATGCCGAAGGCTGGCGCGATCCGTTCGTGATGGCGACGGCGCTCCGCCAGTTGCCGCAGCAGGGCTTGCCGCGCGACGTCGTGGTGCCGGGGTTGCTCGATGGCGTGGGCAACGTGCTGCGGCTGGTGCACAAGCAGCTCCTGCATCCCCACCGCCGGCCCGCGCCGCTCGAGGCCGAGACGCACGACTTGCCGCCGGTCGCGGCCGCCGCCGTGCCACCAGTGCGCCGCAGGAGCTGATCGGGGCCCTTCATGCCAGTTGCGTCGGGTCCGCGTGTCGCGGTCGTGCTCAAGGGCTGGCCGCGCCTGTCCGAGACGTTCATCGCCCAGGAGATCGCCGGCCTCGAGGCGCGCGGCATCGCCCTCGAGATCTGGTCGCTGCGCCGGCCAACCGACAAGGTGCGCCATCCGGTGCACGATCGGGTGATCGGCCGGGCGGTCTATCTGCCCGAGTACCTGAAGGACGATCCGATGCGCGTGCTGCGCGGCTGGTGGAAGGCGCGCCGCCTGCCGGGCTATGCCGCGGCGCGCGCCAGGTTCATCGCCGACCTGCGCCGCGATCCGAGCCCCAACCGCCTGCGCCGATGGGGCCAGGCGGCGGTGCTGGCGGCCGAGCTGCCGGCTTCGATCGAGCGGCTGTACGTGCATTTCCTGCACACGCCCGCCTCGGTCACGCGCTACGCCGCCACCATGCTCGGCCTGCCGTGGAGCATCTCGGCGCATGCCAAGGACATCTGGACCAGCGAGCCGTGGGAGGTCGCCGAGAAGCTGGCGGATTGTTCGTGGCTCACGACCTGCACGGCGCTCGGCCTGCGGCGCCTGCGCGAGCTGGCGCCGCGGCCGGACCGGCTGCAGCTCGTCTATCACGGTCTCGACTTCGCCCATCTGCCGCAGCCGCCGGTCGGCCGCTCGGCGCGCGACGGCAGGGATCCGAACGATCCCGTGGTGATCCTGTCGGTCGGCCGCAAGGTCGAGAAGAAGGGCTACGACGACCTCCTGAACGCGCTGGCCCAGCTGCCGCGCAGCCTGCACTGGCGCTTCGAGCATGTCGGCGGCGGCGCGCTGGGCGATGCCCTGAAAGGGCAGGCGGCTCGACTCGAGATCGCCGACCGCTGCACCTGGCTCGGCGCGCAATCGCAGAAACAGGTGTTCGCCGCGCTCGCTCGCGCCGACCTGTTCGTGCTGGCGAGCAAGAAGGCGGCCGACGGCGACCAGGACGGCCTGCCCAACGTGCTGATGGAGGCGGCGCACCAGGGCCTGCCGATCGTCTCGACGCGCGCCGCTGCGATCACCGAGTTCATCGAGGACAGCGTCAACGGCCTGCTGGTGGACCCGGCCGCGCCCGAGGAGCTGGCGGTCGCCCTCGAGTTGCTGGCGCGCGACCCCGCGATGCGCCGTCGGCTGGCCGACGCCGCGGCCCAGACGGTGCGGACCCGCTTCTCCTTCGACGCCGGCGTCGACTGGATCGCCGCAGCGCTGGGCCAGCCTGCTCTTTCCGCCCGTGCCGCGGAGTAGTCTCATATGGACCGCGCGCATCCTGCGCGCTCATCATCATGATGCGCGCAGGATACGCACGGCCCATATGAGCGAAGACTGATCATGCGCGTGCTGCTGCACACGCCGCTCAAGCCGCCGGACAGCGAGATCGCCTCCGGCGATCGCGAGATGGCGCGCGGTCTGTCGCGGCTGCTGAAGCGGCTCGGCCATAGTGTCGTCATGCCGCCCCTGAGCCGGGTCGCGCCGGGCGTGCCGGCGCCCGACCGGCATCTGGCGCTGCAGCGCCGCGCCCGCGTCCAGGCGCAACGCCTGATCCAGCGCTGGCGTGCGCTGCCGGCCCGCCATCCGGAGCGCTACGATCTCTGGTTCACGTACCACTGCTACTACCGCAAGCCCGACTGGCTGGGTCCGCTCGTGAGCCGCGCGCTCGGCATCCCCTACGTGATCTCCGAGGCCTCGCACGCACCGCGTCGAGCCCAGGGTTCGACCCGCCTCGGCCATCGCGCGGTCGAGCGTGCGCTCGCCGAGGCCGACCTCGTGCTGAGCGTCAATCCGCGCGACGTGCCCGGCGTGAAGGCGCGGCTCCGGCCCGGGGCGCACCAGCGCTGGCTGCCGCCCTTCATCGATACGCGGCCGTTCCGCGCCGCAGCCGCGCTGCGCCGGCCGACCAACGATCCGCCGCTTCTGCTCAGCGTCGGCATGATGCGCACCCGCGACAAGCTCGCCTCCTATCGCGTTCTCGCCGAGGCCTTCACCCTGCTGCGCGACAAGGCATGGCGCGCGCTGCTGGTGGGCGACGGCCCGGCGCGGGGTGCGATCGAGCACCTGATGGCGCCGTTCGGCGAGCGCGTGCGTTTCGCCGGCGCCGTGCCGCACGCCGAGTTGCCCAAGGTCTATGCCGCGGCCGACCTCTACCTCTGGCCGGCGATCAACGAGGCCTATGGCATGGCCTTCCTCGAGGCGCAGGCGGCCGGCCTGCCGGTCGTGGCCGGCCGCGCCGGCGGCGTGCCGGCGGTGGTGGCCGACGATGTCGCCGGAATTCTCACGCCGCCCGGCGACGCCGCTGCGTTCGCGTCGGCCGTGGCGCACCTGCTCGATCGCCCCGATGAGCGCGCCCGTCTGGCGCGGGGCGCCGCAAATCGCGTCGCGACCCGTCACGACGAATGCGTCGCGGCCCATGCGCTGGCCGCCGGCCTGGCGTTGCTGCGATGAGCGTCCCGTTCGCCGTCCTGCGCCACGCGCCAACCGTTTGGAACGGCGAAGGCCGCCTGCAAGGCACCACCGACGTTCCGCTCGGCGCCGACGGCGAGGCGGTGGCGAAGACGTGGCGCTTGCCCGCTCCCTCCGATCGCTGGAAACGGATGTGCAGCCCGCTGAGCCGCGCCCGCCGGACGGCGGAGCTGGTGCAGCCTTCGGCCCCCATCGTCGTCGATTCGCGGCTGCGCGAGATGAGCTTCGGCGTCTGGGAGGGCAAGAGCGTCGCTCGGTTGCGCGCCGAGGGCGGCGAGACCTTCGCCGCGGCCGAACGGCTCGGCCTCGATTTTCATCCGCCGGGCGGGGAATCGCCGCGCATCGCCATGGAGCGGCTGTCGGCGTGGGCGCGCGACATCGCCGCCTGCGAGCCGGTGGTTGCGGTGACGCACAAGGCCGCGATCCGCGCGCTGCTGGCGCTCGCCACCGGTTGGGACATGACCGGCCGCCAGCCTCTCAAGCTCGACTGGCGCTGCCTGCATTTCTTCTCCGCCAACGCCGACGGCACGGTCACGCTCGACCGGCCCAATGTGCCGCTCGCATGAGCCGCGTGTTCTTCCACGTCCAGCACCTGCTGGGCATCGGGCACATCCGCCGCGCCGCGGTGCTGGCACGCACGCTCGCGGCCGGCGGCTTCGACGTCCTGCTCGTTTCGGGCGGGGCACCGCTGAAGCTCGATCTCGGCCGCGCACGCTTCCACCAGTTGCCACCGGTGCGGGCGCGCGACGAAAGCCTGCGCGAGTTGAGCCGGCTCGACGGCAGGCCACTCGACGAGGCCTTCAAGTCGGAGCGCGTGCGGGCGCTGCTCGAGCTGTTCCATGCCGAAAAACCCGATGTGCTGATCGCCGAGCAGTTTCCGTTTGGCCGCACGCAGCTTCGCTTCGAGCTGCTGCCGCTGCTGCAGGCCGCGCAGGAGCGGCGGCCCAGGCCGCTGATCGTGTCGTCGGTGCGGGACGTGGTTCGCCGCTCGGTCTCGCCTCGACGCGTGCAGGAGACGCTCGATCTGCTGAAATCGTTCGACACGGTGCTGATCCACGGCGATCCGAAGGTGATCGGCTTCGAGCGCAGCTTCGCCGCCTGGGACGCGATCCGCGATCGCGCCGCCTATACCGGCTACGTCGCCGATCCCGTGCGGGTCGACGGTGCCGCGGGCAAGGACGAGGTGATCGTCTCGGTCGGCGGCGGCGCGGTCGGAGCGCCACTGATCGAGGCTGCGACGGTGGCGCGCGGCAAGACCGCACTCGCCGGTCGGCTCTGGCGCCTGCTGGGCGGTGGCGGTGAGACGCGCACGATCAACGGCATGGCGGTCGAGCCGGCGCGGTCCGACTTCCCGACCCTGTTGCGCAACGCAACCCTCTCGATTTCGCAGGCGGGCTACAACACCGTCGTCGAAACCCTCGCCTGCGCCGACCGCGCCGTGCTGGTGCCGTTCGGCACGGCGCGCGAGACCGAGCAGACCGATCGTGCGAGCTGGCTTGCCGAGCGTGGCCTGGTCACCTGCCTGCCCGCCGGGACCTTGACGTCCGACACGCTCGCCGCGGCGGTGAACCGCGCGCTGCAGGGCCCCTCGATCCGCAGCTTCCCGCCCTGCGACCTCAACGGTGCAGCCACGACCGTCGCATTGTTGCATCAAAGGCTGGCATGAGCTCCTGGGCTGCGATCGACGAGGAACTCGCGCGCTGGCGCGATGCCGGCCGCACGCCGACCTTGTGGTGGCGCGACGACGACGCCGTCGATGCCACGCCGGCGCTCGAGCGCCTGCTTGCGCTGCAGCGCACCCACGGGGTGCCGCTCGCGCTTGCGGTCGTCCCGGCCGGCGCAACGCCGGCTCTCGCCGCGCGACTCTCGCAGGCACCGGGCATCGATCTGTTGCAACACGGCTACGCCCATACCAATCACGCTCCCGCGGGCGAGAAGAAGGCGGAGCTCGGGCCCGAGCGCCCCGCCATGCTGGTGCTGGGCGAGCTCGGCACCGGCTGGCTGGCGCTGGAGCGGCTGTTCGGGCCCTCTGCGCTGCCTGTTCTGGTACCTCCCTGGAACCGCATAGCCCCCGGTCTCGTTCCCGCCTTGCTGGAGATCGGCTTTCGCGGTCTCTCGACCTTCGGCATCCGCCCGCGTTCACGCGTCGTATCCGGATGGGTGCAGGTGAACACGCATATCGACCTGATCGATTGGCGCACGCGTCGCTTTGCCGGCACCGAGTCGGTGCTGGGCGACTTTGCGCGGGCTCTCGCGTCGGCCCGCACCGAAGCGGACGAGCCGCTGGGACTGCTCAGCCATCATCTTGCGATGGACGAGGCCGCTTGGGATTTCCTAAATTCGTTCTGGGAGAAAGTCGGGGGCATGCCGGGGCTGGAAATCGCGGCGGCAAACAGTCTTTTCGCGGCACGGGAGGCGCAGGCTTGAGTTCTGCCGATCTGCGCTATCCACGCCAGACATTGTGGGCCGACTATATACGTGCCGCGATCGGCACCCTGCTGTGCGGGCTGCCGCTTCTGCTGGTCGAGGTCAATCGCTGGGTCGAGCTGATCCTGGGCGCCGGGTTCATTCTGTTCGGCGCCTTTTTCGTGCGCACCGCGCTGCGCCAGCGCACGCGCTACGTGCTGGGGCCCGACACCCTGTGCGCCGATGGGCCGGCCGGCTCGTTGGTCGAATGGAACAGGCTCGATCGCCTGAAGCTCAGCTACTTCTCGACCAAGCGCGACCGTTCCGGCGGCTGGATGCAACTTGCCATCGGCTCGACAGGCGCCCGCACCTTGAAGGTCGATTCCGCGCTCGAGGGCTTCTACGATATTGTCGAACGGGCGGCGCAGGCGGCCGAGACCAACGGTCTCGAGCTCAGCGTGGCGACGCGCGCCAATTTGCGATCGATGGGTATTTCGGTGGCGGGTCAGGAAGAGACGGCATGACGGAGCTGCTGCAGGTCGACAACCTGACCGTAGAGTTCGGCGTGCACGAAGGAGTGCTTCGGGCCGTCGACAACGTCTCCTTCTCGATCCCGCCGGGTGGCACCCTGGCGCTGGTGGGCGAATCCGGTTCCGGCAAGTCGGTCTGCAGCCAGGCCATCATGGGCCTGCTCCCGCGCACCGCGACCATCACCGAGGGCTCGATCAGCTTCAAGGATCCGCGCGACAAGGAGCCGGCGGTCGACATCGCCAAGCTCGAGCGCGCCGGGCCGGAGATGCGCCAGATCCGCGGCGGCGAGATTTCGATCATCTTCCAGGAGCCGATGACCTCCCTGTCGGCCCTCCATACCGTCGGCGACCAGATTGGCGAGGCGGTCGAGCTGCATGGCGGCGGCGGCCATCTCAGCAACATCCATTCGCTCGGCAACCAGATGCACGAGGCGGCCGAGCGCAGCCGCGTGCGCATGACGCGGGCGGAGATCGACGAGCTCACGCTCGACATGCTGCGCCGCGTCGGCTTTCCCGATCCCAAGCGGGCGCTGCGCACCTATCCCTTCGAGCTGTCGGGCGGCCTGCGCCAGCGCGCCATGATCGCCATGGCGCTGGTCTGCCGGCCGGCGCTGCTGATCGCCGACGAGCCGACCACCGCGCTCGACGTCACCATCCAGGCCCAGATCCTGCGGCTGATGAAGGATCTGCAGAAGGACCTCGGCATGGCGCTGCTGATGATCACGCACGATCTCGGCGTGGTCGCCAACGTCGCCGACGACGTGGTCGTGATGTATCGCGGCAAGGTGGTCGAATCGGGCAACCTGCACGACATTTTCGACGACCCGCAGCACCCCTATCTCAAGGCCCTGCTGCACGCGGTGCCGCGCTTCGACATGAAGCCCGGCGAGCGGCTGCTGCCGATCCGCGAGATCAAGGCGTCGACCGGCCATCTGCTGCAGCAGAAGCCCGAGGTATCGCCGACCGAGACCTTCAATCCTCAGGCGCCGGTGTTGAAGGTCCGCCACCTCTCCAAGACCTTCAAGATCCGCAAGGCCGACACGCTGCTCGAATCGCTGATCGGCGGCGGCACGACGCGCATCGTCAAGGCGGTCAACGACGTGAGCTTCGACGTCGAGCGCGGCGAGTGCCTGGGCCTGGTGGGCGAATCGGGCTGCGGCAAGACCACGCTCAGCAAGATGCTGATGCGCGGCCTGTCGGCCGATCCCAACGAAGGGGCCGGCCGCGTCGTGTTCGACGACTGGGGCCGCAAGATCGACGTCATGATGCTGGAAGGCGAGGACCTGAACAGCTTCCGCCGCAAGCTGCAGTTCATCTTCCAGGACCCGTTCGGCTCGCTCAATCCGCGCATGACGGTCTACGACATCCTGGTCGAGCCGCTGATCATCCACAAGATCGGCGATGGCGCCTACCGCCGCGAGATGGTGGGCGAGCTGATGGAGATGGTCGGCCTCGATCGCCGTCAGCTCAGCCGCTACCCGCATTCCTTCTCGGGCGGCCAGCGTCAGCGCATCGGCATCGCCCGCTCGCTGGCGCTGCGCCCCGACATGGTGATCTGCGACGAGCCGGTGTCGGCGCTCGACGTGTCGATCCAGGCGCAGGTCCTGAACCTCCTGAAGGACCTCCAGAAGCAGCTCGGCCTCACCCTGATGTTCATCAGCCACAACCTGGCGGTGGTCGACTACATCGCCGACCGCATCGCCGTGATGTGCGCCGGCCGGCTGGTCGAGCTGGCGCCGTCGGGCGAGCTGTTCCGAAATCCCATCCATCCCTACACCAAGGCCCTGCTGTCGGCGGTGCCGATGCCCGATCCGAAGCAGCGCCTCGACCTGCGCGCGTTGATGGAAGGCAAGGCGTCCGATCCTCGGGCCTGGCCGCATCCCTTCACCGACGACGGCTCCAGGCCGGTGCTGTGGACCGAGGTGGAGACCGGCCACTACGTGCGCATCTCGCGGGAAGACGCCTGACATGCTGAACTACGTCATCCGCCGCCTGCTGATCATGGTGCCGACGCTGTTCGTCATCAGCCTGCTGGTCTACGTGATCATCGATCTGCCGCCGGGGGATTGCGTGACCTCGCAGATCGACGAGCTGCTGTCGCGCGGCGATCCGGACGCGCTGCGCCGCGCCGATGAGCTGCGGCACCTCTACGGCCTCGATCAGGACCTGTTGATCCGCTATTTCCGCTGGATCGGCGGCGTGTTCCGCTGGGACTTCGGCCTGAGCTGCCAGGACACCGTGCCGGTCAGGGACCTGATCGGCGAGCGGCTGGCGCTCACCATGGTGATGGAGAGCTGCACCATCCTGTTCATCTGGACGGTGTCGTTCATCATCGGCGTCTATGCCGCGACCCACCAGTACCAACTCGGCGACTATGTCGCCTCGTTCATCGGCTTCATCGGGCTGGCGGTGCCGAACTTCCTGCTGGCGCTGGTTCTGCTCTATGTCGGCAAGGTCTATTTCGGCCTGTCGATCGGCGGCCTGATGGATCCGGAGTTCATCGACAAGCCCTTCAGCTGGGGCAAGTTCTGGTCGGTCGCCCAGCACCTCGTCATTCCGGTGATCGTGATCGGCACCTCGGGCACCGCCGGCATGATCCGGCGGCTCCGCGCCAACCTGCTCGACGAGCTGCAGAAGCAGTACGTCGTGACCGGCCGCGCCAAGGGCCTGCCGCCGCTCAAGCTGCTGATCAAGTACCCGCTGCGGCATGCGATCAATCCGTTCGTCGCCGACATTGGCCACCTGCTGCCGGAGGTGATCTCGGGCTCGGTGATCGTGTCGGTCGTGCTGTCGCTGCCGACCACCGGGCCGATGCTGCTGGGCGCGCTCAAGACGCAGGACGTCAACCTCGCCGCCACCTTCCTGCTGTTCGTGGCCGTGCTGACGGTGATCGGCATGCTGGTGTCGGACCTGCTGCTGGCGGCGCTCGATCCGCGCATTCGCTTCGGCGCAACGAGTGAGAAGTGAAGGGCGGAGAAGTGACATGAGCGACACCGCAGAGCGCCCGACCAGCAACACGCCGCACTACGTCAACGCGGCGCCCTGGGACCCGTACGTTTCCGAGAAGCTGACGGCCGAGCAGGAAAAGTACTACATGGCCGGCCAGTGGAAGCTGATGTGGTGGCGCTTTCGCCGCCACCGGCCGGCCGTCGTGTCGGCGGCCTTCCTGGCGCTGATGTACTTCTCCTGCCTGATCAGCGAATGGATCGCGCCCTACGACCTGCAGACCCGGCACATCAAGAGCATCTTCGCGCCGCCGCAGGCGGTGCACCTGTTCCACGAAGGCCGGTTCCTCGGGCCGTTCGTCTATGCCCAGAAGATGACGCGCGACATGGACACGCTGCAGCGGGTCTACACCGAGGACCTCGGCAATCCGCAGCCGCTGCGCTTCTTCTGCCGCGGCGAGAGCTATCAGTTCTGGGGCGTGATCCCGGGCTCGTTCCACCTCGTCTGCCCGGCCGAGGACGGCACCTTTTTCCTGCTCGGCACCGACCGGCTCGGGCGCGACATGTTCAGCCGCATCGTTTATGCCGCGCGCATCTCGCTCACCATCGGCGTCATCGGCATCACCTTGAGCTTCACGCTCGCCCTGATCCTGGGCGGCCTGGCCGGCTACTACGGCGGCTGGGTCGACATGATCGTGCAGCGGCTCACCGAGATCCTGAAGAGCTTCCCGCACCTGCCGCTGTGGCTCGCCTTGTCGGCGGCGCTGCCGGTCACCTGGTCGCCCTTGCTGGTCTATTTCGGCATCACCCTGATCCTGGCCCTGCTCGACTGGCCGAGCCTGGGGCGCGCCGTCCGCTCCAAGCTCCTCTCGCTGCGTGAGGAGGACTACGCCATGGCCGCCCAGATGATGGGGGCCAAGCCGGGCCGGATCATCGGCCGCCACCTGCTGCCCGGCTTCATGAGCCATCTGATCGCCTCGGCGACACTCTCCATCCCGTCCATGATCCTGGCCGAGACCGCCCTCTCGTTCCTCGGCCTGGGACTCCGGCCGCCGATCACCTCCTGGGGCGTGCTGCTGAACGAGGCGACCGACATCAACGTGGTGGCGGTGAACTGGTGGCTGATGCTGCCGGTCGTGCCGGTGATCCTCGTGATCCTCGCCTATCAGTTCATGGGCGACGGGATGAGAGATGCGGCGGATCCATACGCTTAGCGCCCAAGCGCTAAGCGTAGGCGGGTGCGTAGGGCTAGGCGCGCCCCGCCGCGCCGGTCGCGGCGCAGCCGCGAAGCCCAGCGCCCGCACCGTGCAGAACGGATAAGACGGTCGCTACAGGGGTCTGAAATTCTTGTCTTTTCTGCACCGTGCGGGCTCTCGCCCCTTCGCTTCGCTGCAGGGGCTGCCGCCCGCCTGTGATTTTTAGGTTCACAGCCTTCGGCTGTGACCTAAAAATCACACTCTTGCCCCAATTGGGTCTAGCGACGGCCACCGGTCGTTTCCATCTTCGTTTTGTATCTCCCCCGAACGTGGTCCCCCCAAAGCCACGTTCAGCCTCCTCGGAGGCGTTCGGCCGTCCTGTCACTCTCCCCCGACAGGACGGTCTTTTTCTTTGAGGCGGCCGCAGCGCAGCGAGGCCGCCGGCGGGCGAAAGCGCGCACCGCGAGCGCGGGCCCGCACAGTTCAGAAAAGGCAAGGACGGTGCTACGACGACCGCGATGACTGAGCTCGAGGTCACCGGCCTTTCCTGCCGCCGCGGCGGCCGCCCGGTCGTCCGCAATATCGCCTTCACCCTGGCGCGCGGCGAGCTGCTGGCCCTGACCGGCCGCAACGGCAGCGGCAAGACGACCCTGTTGCGGGCGCTGGCCCTGCTGGTCACCGCCGATGCCGGGGTCATCCGCTGGCGGGGCGCCGACGTCCGCTACGACCGCGACGGCTGGCATCGCCAGATCGCCTGGCTCGGCCATCTCGATGGCCTGAAGGGCGACCTGACGGTCGCCGAGAACCTCGCTACCGCCTGCCGCCTGCGTGAAGCCCCGGCAACCCGCGTCGCCGACGCCGTCGCCGCCTTCGACCTCATCCCGCTGGCCAATCGTGCCGTCCGCACCCTGTCCGCCGGCCAGCGCCGCCGCGCCGCGCTCGCGCGGGTGGTCGCGGCCGGTGCGCCGCTGTGGCTGCTCGACGAGCCATTGAACGCCCTCGACGCGCCCTCGCAGGCCGCCCTGCGCACCACGCTCGGCAAGCATCTCGCGGCCGGCGGTCTCGCGATCGCGGCCACCCATGCGCCGCTCGACATCCCCAATGTCCGCATTCTGGAGCTCGGCCCGTGACGGGGTTCGGCGCTCTCCTGGCGCGCGATCTGCGGCTGGTGTGGCGGCGGCCGGGCGACGTGATGGTCGTGCTCGCCTTCTTCGTCGTCGCGACGGTGCTGTTCCCGCTCGGCATCGGGCCGGAGACCAACCTGCTGGCGCGCATTGCCGCGGGCATCCTGTGGTGCGCCGCACTGTTCGCAGCCCTGCTCTCGCTCGAGCGGCTGTTCGCCGCGGACTACGAGGATGGCGCGCTCGACCTGCTGCTGCTCGCGCCGTGGCCGCTCGAGCTGGCGGCGCTCGCCAAGTGCCTCGCTCACTGGATCGTGACCGGCCTGCCGCTCGCCCTGCTGGCGCCCCTGATGGGCCTGCTGTTCGGCCTGTCGGGCGACGGCCTGCTGGCGGTCGGGCTCACCCTGCTGGTCGGCACGCCGGCCCTGTCGCTGATCGGCGGGCTGGCGGCGGCGCTGACCTTGGGAGCGCGGCGCGGCGGGGCTTTGCTGGCCCTGCTGGCTCTGCCGCTTTGCGTACCGACGCTGATCTTCGGCGCCGGGGCGGTCGAAGTGGTGGCGATCGGCGAGGGTTTTCTCACCCACCTTGCGATTCTGGGCGCGCTGGCGCTGCTGTCGCTCGCCACGCTGCCCTGGGCGATCGCCGCCGCCTTGCGGCAAGCGGGCGAATAGACAAGCTGCTCCGGAGGACGAATACGTAAGCGATGGCCAGCCTGCATGTCCTTGCCAACCCGGCGCGCTTCCGCCGCTTCAGCCAGCGCGTGCTGCCGGCGCTGTCGGTGGCGACCGCGCTGGCGCTGGCGGTCGGCCTCTGGCTGGCGCTGGTCGAATCGCCGCCCGACTACCAGCAGGGCGAGACGGTGCGCATCATGTTCCTCCATGTGCCGTCGGCCTGGCTGTCGATGATGGGCTATGCGCTGCTCGCGGCGCTCGGCGCCTCGCTGCTGGTCTGGCGCCACCCGCTGGCGGCGCTGATGGCCCGGGCGGCGGCGCCGGTCGGCGCGGTGTTCGCCGCGGTGTGCCTGCTGACCGGCGCGCTGTGGGGCCGGCCGATGTGGGGCACCTACTGGGTGTGGGACGCGCGGCTCACCTCGATGCTGCTGCTGTTCTTCCTCTATCTCGGCCACATCGCCCTCAGCCGCGCCTATGACGACTCGGAGCGCGGCGATAGAGCGGCGGCGATCCTGGCGCTGGTCGGCGTGATCAACCTGCCGGTCATCAAGTTCTCGGTCGATTGGTGGAACACGCTGCACCAGCCGGCCTCGGTGATGAAGCTCGGCGGGCCGTCGATCGATCCCTCGATCCTGACCCCGTTGCTGGTGATGGCGCTCGCCCTGCTGCTGCTGTTCGTCGTGCTGGTGCTGCTGCGCACCGAGACCGAGATCGACCGCCGCCGCCTCGAAGCCGCCGAGATGGCCC
Source organism: Pseudomonadota bacterium (assembly GCA_018240745.1). GTDB lineage: Bacteria > Pseudomonadota > Alphaproteobacteria > Reyranellales > Reyranellaceae > Reyranella. The sequence goes on along the minus strand of JAFEFF010000088.1, from coordinate 6,788 downwards.
TCTAGGAGCGGATGGTGAACCATACGCCGTTCATCGTCGGCGCCTACATCGTGGCGCTCGTGGGCTTCGGCGGGCTGGCGATCGCCTCGCTCGTCGCGCGCCGCCGCATCAGGCGCGAGCTCTCGGCGCGCGGACTGGAGAGGCGATGAAACCGCGCCGCATGACCCCCAAGCGCAAGCGGCTGTGGCTGCTGGTCGGCTCGCTCTGCGTGCTCGGCGCCGCGGTGGCGCTGGTGCTGTCGGCGCTGAGCGACAATCTGGTGTTCTTCTATTCGCCGACCCAGGTGGCGGAGAAGCATCCCGGCCCCGACCGGCGGCTGCGCATCGGCGGGCTGGTCGAGCAGGGCAGCGTCAAGAAGGACGGGCAGGAGGTGCGGTTCGTCGTCACCGACCTCAAGGAGACGGTGCCGGTGGTCTATCGCGGCCTGCTGCCCGATCTCTTCCGCGAGGGCCAGGGCGTGATCGCCGAAGGCACGCTCGGCGCCGACGGCGTGTTCACCGCCCGCGAGGTGCTCGCCAAGCACGACGAGAAGTACATGCCGCCCGAGGTCGCGAAGGCGCTGAAGGAATCGGGCCGCTGGCAGGAAGGGAGCGGGAAAGAAAAATGAGCCCGCGGGAGAGGTGCACACTCTGTCATCCTGAGCGCAGCGAAGGATCTCATTGCGCTCGTGACGCGAAGGCTGGCGCCGTGCCGAAGGAATCGTCATGAGGTCCTTCGCTACGCTCAGGACGACAGAACTATGATTCCGGAATTGGGTCATTACGCACTGATTTTGGCGCTCGCCGTCGCGATCGTGCAGGGAACGCTGCCGTTCGTCGGCGCGGCGCGGGGCGACATCCGGCTGATGGCGCTCGGCCGGTCGGCGGCGCTGACGCAGGCGTTCCTGGTCATCGGCGCGTTCCTGGCGCTCACCCAGGCCTACGTGACGTCGGACTTCTCGGTCGCCAACGTCGTCGCCAACTCGCATTCGGCCAAGCCGCTGATCTACAAGATCTCCGGCGTATGGGGGAACCACGAGGGCTCGATGCTCTTGTGGGCGCTGATCCTGTCGCTGTTCGGCGCGGCGGTGGCGCTGTTCGGCAACAACCTGCCCGACTCGCTCCGCGCCCGCGTGCTCGGCGTGCAGGCGCTGATCGGCGTCGGCTTCCTCGCCTTCATCCTCTTCACCTCCAACCCGTTCGAGCGCGTCTCGCCGGCGCCGCCCGACGGCAACGGCCTCAACCCGCTGCTGCAGGACCCGGGCCTCGCCTTCCACCCGCCGATGCTCTACCTCGGCTATGTCGGTTTCTCGGTGACCTATGCCTTCGCCATCGCGGCGCTGCTCGAGGGAAGGGTCGACGCGGCGTGGGCGCGCTGGGTGCGGCCGTGGACGCTGGCGGCCTGGTGCTTCCTGACCTGCGGCATCGCATTGGGCTCGTGGTGGTCCTACTACATCCTCGGCTGGGGCGGCTTCTGGTTCTGGGATCCGGTCGAGAACGCCTCGCTGATGCCGTGGCTCGCCGGCACCGCGCTCTTGCACTCCGCGATCGTGGTCGAGAAGCGCGACGCGCTGAAGAGCTGGACGGTGCTGCTGGCCATCCTCGCCTTTTCCCTCAGCCTCCTGGGGACCTTCCTGGTGCGCTCGGGCGTGCTGACCAGCGTGCATGCCTTCGCCACCGACCCGGCGCGCGGCATCTTCATCCTCGGCTTCCTGCTGCTGGTCACCGGCGGCGGGCTGGCGCTCTACGCCTGGCAGGCGCCGAAGCTCGCCGGCGGCGGGCTGTTCCAGCCGATCAGCCGCGAGGGCGGGCTGATCCTCAACAACCTGCTGCTCTGCACCCTGGCGGCGACGGTGCTGCTGGGCACGCTCTATCCGCTGTTCCTCGACCTCACCACCGGCAACAAGGTCTCGGTCGGGCCGCCGTTCTTCAACGTCACCTTCGTGCCGATCTGCGCGCCCCTGTTCGCCGCGCTGTGCGTCGGGCCGTTCCTCAACTGGAAGCGCGCCGAGCTGTGGCCCGCGCTGGTCCGCCTGCGCGCGGCGTTCGCCGTCTCCGCTATCGCCGCTATTATTGCCGGCGTCGCGGTGGACGGTCGCGCGACTCTCGCCGCGATCGCCTTCGGCTTCGGCGTCTGGCTGATCGCCGGCAGCCTGACCGAGTTCCTGGGCCGCGTGCGGCGCGGGCGGCTCGCCACCATGCCGCGCAGCGCGATCGGCATGTCGATCAGCCACACCGCGCTGGGTTTCGTCGTGCTGGGCGCGGTGGCGACGGCGGCGTGGAACCACGAGCTGATCCGCACCATGAGGATCGGCGACACCGCGGCGTTCGCGGGGCTCGGCGTCAGGCTCGACTCGGTGGTGCCCCTGCAGGGCCCCAACTACGTCGCCGAGCGCGCGTCGATCACGCTCACCAGGGACGGCCGGTTCTTCACCACGCTCACGCCCGAGCGCCGGCTGTTCACGGTGCAGCAGCGCCAGCTCGCCGAGACCTCGATCCACACCAACCTCTTGCGCGACATCTACGGCACGCTGGGCGAGGGCGATGCCGCCAAGGGCTGGACGGTCCGCCTCTACTGGAATCCGCTGGCGCCGTGGATCTGGCTCGGCGCCGGCCTGTGCGCGTTCGGCGGCTTCGTCTCGCTCTCCGACCGCCGGCTGCGCATCGGCGCGCCGCGACGGTCGCGGGCAACGGTACAGGTGGCGGAATGACAATCCCCGTCGCCCCGAGCGGAGCCGAGGGGCCTCTTTTGCCGGCGCCGCGGAAAAAAGGTCCCTCCACTTCGCTTCGCAAAAGCGCGGATTTCATCCGCGCGAGTCGGGACGACGAGGGAATGCCATGAACCGCTTCCTCTTCGTCCTGCCGCTGCTGACGCTGGCGATCCTGGCGGGCTTCTTCGGCTGGTCGCTGCTGTCGGGCCGCGACCCGGCGTCGATCGGCTCGGTGATGGTCGGCCGCTCGGCGCCGACGCTGCCGGGCCAGCTCGGCGAGGGCCTGATCAAGGCGGGCAAGCCGGTGCTGGTGAATTTCTTCGCGAGCTGGTGCGCGCCCTGCCTCGCCGAGCATCCGATGTTCGAGCGCCTGAAGAGCCGCGAGGGCGCGACCATCATCGGCATCGCCTGGAAGGACAAGCCCGAGGCGACGCGCGCCTGGCTGCAGCGCCTGGGCGATCCGTTCACCCGGCTGGGCTTCGACCAGGACGGCAAGATCGCCCTCGACTGGGGCCTGTCGGGCGTGCCCGAGACCTACCTGATCGACGCCCAGGGCATCGTCCGCCTGCACTTCCGCGGCCCCATCACCGAGCGCGACTTGGGCACGATCCTGCCGCTGCTGCGGGGCGGGTCGTGATTTTCTGTCGTCCTGAGCGCAGCGAAGGACCTCATTGCGCTCGTGACGCGAAGGCTGGCGCCGTGCCGAAGGAATCGCCATGAGGTCCTTCGCTGCGCTCAGGACGACAATTATGCTGTTGCTGGCGCTTGTGACTCCAGCACTGGCGGTTGAACCCTCCGAGATGCTGAAGGACCCCGCGCTCGAGGCCCGCGCGCGCGAGATCGGCCGGGCGCTGCGCTGCGTCGTCTGCCAGAACCAGGCGGTCGACGATTCCAACGCCGAGGTGGCGCACGACATGCGCCGCGCCGTGCGCGAGCGGCTCGCCGCCGGCGACAGCGACCGGCAGGTGATGGACTTCATGGTGGCGCGCTACGGCGACTACGTGCTGCTGAAGCCGCCGTTCAAATCGGACACCTGGCTGCTGTGGCTGGGCGGCCCGCTGGTCCTGCTGCTGGCCGGCAGCGCCCTGCTGCTCGCCGCCCGCAAGCGGAAGCTCGAGCCGCCGCCGGCACCGCTGACGGACGAGGAGCGCGCCCGCCTGTCTGCCCTTCTCGGCGAGAGAAAGCCGTGACGTGTCAGCGCGCGAGCAACTCAACGAAAGAAGGCGGCCTGCGATGAAGATTCAGGCACGCGAGGATGGATACCGTCCGGCCGTCGATGACGTAGAACAGGCCATAGGGGAAGCGACGCAGATTGGCGCGCCGCACGTCGCCTTCTACGCGTTGGTATAGGGCGGGGTTCAGAGAAAGATGGCCTTCGATGCGCAGCAGCTCGTTGAGGAATTCGACACCGAGGCCGCGCCGATCTTGCTCGTACTGGTGGAACGTGGCCGCGACCTCGACGTCCGCTGCAGGCTTGTAGATGACGAGGGCCACGGTCGCAGCAGCGTGTCCTCAACCACCAATCAACTTGCGGCGAATCTCGGCCAGGGTCACTCCCGGTTCATCCGGATGCGCCCGATGGTGCTCGAGGCGCGCCCGCAACTCCGCCCGCTGCTCTTCGGTCAGCGGAGGAGCAAACTGTTCGTGCAGGACACTGTCGAGCAGTCCGTATGCTACCTCGAGGCGCTCACGCGCATCGAGCTGCTCCAGCTCATCAAGGAGGACGGTCTTATCCATAATCTAAAGGTACTCTTCCCCGGTGCTTTTTCAATCGCCGCTATTGGCGGGTAGTCCGTGCTCGAATTCTTCCTCGCCCTGCTCACCACCGCCACGGTGACCGCGCTGCTGGTGCCGCTGGTCAAGCCGCGGCTGGCGCAGCGCGACCGGCTGGCGAGCGACACCGCGGTCTATCGCGACCAGCTCGCCGAGGTCGAGCGCGAGCGCGGCCGCACGCTCGCGCCCGCCGAGGCCGACGCCGCCCGCACCGAGATCGAGCGCCGCCTGCTCGCCGCCGCCGACAAGGATCTTCCGCTGGGGGCGCGCCACTCCGATGGCGCGTCTTCGTCCTTCCACCGCCTCCTCACGCCGGCACTGTGCCTCGCCGTCCCGCTGTTCGCGCTCGGCCTCTACCTGCAGATCGGCACGCCCGGCCTGCCGTCGGCGCCGTTCTTTGCCCGCGCCCACCAGCCCGGGACCGGCCCTGCCGGCCCGGCCGCCCCGCCCGCCGCCGACGAGGCCAAGGCCCTCGCCCGGACGATCGCCGCCTTGCGCGCGCGGCTCGCGCAGCAGCCGGACGATCCCGAGGCGCTCTCCGCCCTCGGCGAGGCGCTGACCCGGCAGGCCGACGGCGTGGTGACGCCGGAGGCGATAGGCGCCCTGCGCCGCGCGCTCGGCAAGGCCCCCGACGATCCGCGCGCGATGTTCTATCTCGGCCTCGCCGACGCCCAGGGCGGCGACAGCAAGGCGGCGCTCGAGCGCTGGCAGGCGCTGGAGCGGAAGTCGCCGGCCGATGCGCCGTGGCGGCCCACCCTGCGCGCCGAAATGGAACGTGTCGCGCGCGCATCAGGGCTGCCCGTCCCACCGCCGAGCCCCGGAACGCTCGCGCCTCCCTCCGCTGCACCCGGCCCGACGCCGGACCAGGTGCAGGCGATGCAGAACCTGCCGCCCGAGGAGCGGATGAAGGCGATCCGCGGCATGGTCGCGGGGCTGGAGCAGCGCCTCGCCGCGTCGCAGCCGGCCACGCCGGCCGAGCGCGCCGAGGCTCGCGCGGGCTGGCTCAGGCTCGCCAACGCGCGGCGGGTGCTGGGGGAGGCCGACAAGTCCGCCGAAGCGTATGCGAAGGCGGACCGGCTGGCGCCGCTCGAGCCGCGGCTGCTCGCCGACTGGGCCGAGACCGAGGTCCGCCAGCTCCAGCCCGGCCAGCCGCCCGGCCCCGCCGCCGTCGCGGTGCTGGAGCGGCTGGAGAAGGCCGAGCCGAGCAACGGCCTGGCGCTGTTCTATCTCGGCGCCGCCGACTTCGCGAAAGGCGACAAGGCCGCCGCCGCGCGGCGCTGGAAGACGCTGCTGGCGATGTTGCCGGCTGACGCGCCGATCCGATCGATGCTCGAAGCCAAGATAAAGGAAACCGAATAACGATCCCGCTGCGGGCGCCAGGGCGGGCGGCAGCGCCTGCAGGAGCGCAGCGACGAAGGCGCGAGAGCCCGCACGGTGCAGAAAGGGCACGGGTGCCGACGCGCCGATCCGGCCCTGCGGATTCACCTCAGGTCGAGATGATACCGCGTATGTCGCCGCTCCCCCGTCCGCCTGAGCGCGCCCTTTGCCGCGAGGTCCTGCAGGTCCCTCGTCGCTGTCGCGCGCGAGGCGCCCGTGATGGCGATGTACTTATCGGCGCTCATGCCGCCCTTGAAGCCATCGAGGCCTTCGTGAAACATCCGGCCGATCGCCTTGTCCTGCCGCTCGTTCAACCGGCCACGCATCCTCTCGTAGAACCTCGCCTTTGCCACGAGGAACTCCACGCGCCGCAGCGTGGTTTCCTGCGCCGTTAGGATCGTGTTGCCGAACCAGGTCAGCCAGTCGGTGATCTCGTCGGTCTTGTTGTTGCGCTCGAGGGCGGCATAGTAGTCCTTGCGCCTCCGCTCGATCGTGTAGGCGAGCGCGATCAGGCTCGGCTGGCCGAGGCCCTGGGCCAGCACCTTCTCGGCGAGCGCGCGGCCGATGCGGCCATTGCCGTCTTCGAAGGGGTGGATCGACACGAAGTGAAGATGGGCGATGCCGGCGCGCGTCACCGGCTCGATCGGCCGCCGGCCGCCGGGCGCGGTGTCGTTGAACCATTCGACGAAGCCGGCCATCGCCGCGGGCACGGCGATCGACGGCGGCGCCTCGAAATGGATGGTCCGCCTGTAGTCGGGGCCGGAAACCACCTGCATCGGGTCGGCATTCCATCTCGTCTCAAAGGACCTTGTTTCAAGCTATCGAACCCAGCTACTGGGAGAGGTCCGGTATTTCTCGTGGTTGGCGAACAAACAAGCCCTCGAACCACGCAAAAATGAATTCGAGCAGGCTTTCTTTGATGTGGCGGAGCCTGCGATTAAGCCCGACC
>JAFEFF010000087.1 GCA_018240745.1 Pseudomonadota bacterium | reverse complement strand
CGCCGCGGAACAGCGGCTGGGTGATCGACAGCACCGACGTCCGGCCGTTCAGGATCAGGTAGCGGTTGGACGACAGCACCGGCAGGGAGTCGGCCTCGATCTTGTTGTATTCCAGCGACAGCGAGACCCTGGGGCGCCAGTTGGCAACCGCCTGGGCGAGCGTTTCATCGGTCTGCCGCAGCACCGCCCGCTGCGCCAGCAGGTCGGGATTGCTGTTGTAGGTGCTCGCCAGCGCCTGGATCAGGCTCTGCGCCGATGCGGTATGTCCGACCGCGAAGGCGAGGGCCATGGTTGCGCAAGCAAGCCTCAAGGGCCGAATACGCATAGACTTTTTCTCATCGTGATGAGCTGTAACATCACCGGAACCGCCTGTGTCTGCATTTGGCGAAGCGTGACCCTCACAAGCCAAACCTGGCGCTCCTAAGCCGACGCTCGGCTTAGGCACTTGCTGCCAAGAACCGAAGCTGCCTGGTTGCCTGCCGTCGTGCGGATGGGGACCACGGCGGGGCAAAGCCCGCGCTCAGTGGCCTGAGAGAATGCTAGAGAAAACAGACAGTTACCTCAGTCATGAATTTTGTTCCTGGAGCATTCGACCTCAAGATACTGTAACAAACAAGAAATTGTTGCAGAGGACGCACGTTGAGTTAGGCTCATCGCGGCGCGCGCCGGCGGCCGACCAGGGGAGACCATTGGTGGGTGCGGGGGCGAAAGTGCGGGATACTACGATTGCAGCATTCGCCGATGAGCTCGGGGCGCATCGGTATCTGGAACCTTTGTTGTGGCCCAGCGGTCCAGTGTGTCCTTGCTGCGGTGCAGGTGGCCGGCGGGTTGGCAAGTTGGATGGAGCTTCCACCCGAATCGGCGCTCACAAATGCTATGCTTGTCGCAAGGTCTTCTCGATCGTCTACGGCACCCTCTTCGAGAAGAGTCACGTGCCTCTCCATAAATGGTTGCAGGCGATCTATTTGACCGACGGCGGAAGCACGCTGGTGAGGCCCTACCATCTGGCGCAAATCATCAACGTTTCATCCAAGACTGCTACAAACATGTTGAAAAAGCTCGATGATGCCGCACATGGAAGGAGCTCCTCGAGCGTGCGCAAATCCTCTCGTGCCATCCTCCGGCAGCTTCAATAGAAGCAACGGCTTCACTCCTTCACCGGGGCCTCTTCCATGTTCCGGGCCGGATTCTCAAGTCTCCCTGCGTAAGCAACGATGCGACTCCTTGTTCGGGTCGGCATGGTCCGATAATTCGACGTCGGTTCCCGAAATCAGAGCATCGCCGGAGAGTTCTGTTGCTCGGGCATTCCGGCTCTGGCTTTGTCGAATGAATAGCCATTCTCCAAAGCCCAGATGGCAGCTTGAGTCCTGTTTGCCACCCTGATTTTGCGCAAAATCGACTTCATGTGCACCTTGACGGTGGCTTCGGTGATGTCGCAGGTGCGCGCAATGACCTTGTTGGCGTGTCCTTTGACCAGCCCGTCCAGGATCTGGGCTTCGCGTTCCGACAGGGTAGGACCCGTAGCGTTGCGCCGTTGCTCGCTGCCGTACCGGTCTGGGGAAGCGTGAACCTCCAGTGAGGCAGTCGGCACACTGATGCGATCGGTGACACTCGACGAACCTTCGTCCGTCGCGGCGGTATTCAGCCGACCTGTCTGAGGATGCACCGAGGAGCGGTGCCCGCTGTCAGTCACGACGATGACCCGAACATCTGTGGACAACACGAGCTTCAGCGTGCTCACCAGCGTGTCCGGGGAGGCGGATAGGGGGACACAACCATCGATCTCCGACATCATCACCTGCATGCTGTCGTCGATCGAGGCCGATTCGAACAGGAAGACGATGTGGCTTTCCGGCCAAAGATCCCGGATCGCAGCGGCTTCCACTACCGCTTCGCCCGCACACATGCCGCTCAGCAGGACCAGTGCGGCGCAATTGCCCTTCGCCGGATCGCCGATTGCCGACACGGACCTGACACCGCTGACGACCCGGTAGGAATGAGCTGCCATCAATGATTCAAGAGCCTCGCGAACCAGCGACCGTGGCTCGATGATGATTGTCCGGGTGCTCATTCTCGTGTCCCTCGCTCCACTTCCCAATCGTCGGGTACCTTAGGGGAGGTACACCGTACGAGTAATTAACCTGGGATAAGAGGCATGGGAGAAGGCGCAACCCTCACGCTGGTGTTACCTCAGTTTCTCGGCGCTGGCGCCAGCCGTGATATGCGATGGAGGACAAGCTGCATGGTCGCGAGCATCAGGAAAAGCGGAACGATGCGAGCGTAGCGCCTCCACAGGCGACGCGGCTCCTGTCCCAGACGGTAGGCCCACTCCAGTCCGGCCTGCTGCATCCATGCAGGTGCCTGGGGCTTCGTTCCCGCCAGGAAATCGAATGCCGCGCCGACACCGATCAGGACCGGGACATTCAGGCGACCGACATGGGACGCCATCCAGAATTCCTGCTTTGGCGTGCTAAGCCCGACCCAGAGGACGTCCGCCTGCGAGGCATTGATTGCTGCGATCGCCGCTTCGTCCTCCTCCGGGGTCAGCGGCCGGTAGGGCGGGGTGAAGGTCCCCGCGACGACGAGCCCAGGATGGCGAACCTTCAGCGTTGCCGCCAAGCGCTCGGCCAGCCCCGGACTGCCGCCGTAGTAGAACTGGCGATACCCTCGACGAGCGGAAATTTCTGTCAGACGACGCATGAGATCCGGACCATAGACCCTGGCGATCGTCTTGATGCCCAAACGGCGCGCAAGGAAGACCACGGGCATTCCGTCCGGCGCTACGATGCCGGCGTCATTGTGAATACGACGCAGTAGCTGGTCGCGACGGCTCTCAATGATGCCATGAGCCCCCGTCACGCAGACGTAGTTGGGCGTGCGATTGGTGACCCAATCCTCGATGACCGCGATCGCCCGATCGAGGTCGATGGCGCTGACAGAGGTTCCGAGAACCGTTAGCCGGTCGTGCGCCACCAGGGGCGCCGGGAATGATGCATCAGACATTGGGCGCACTTACTCCGCTGTCGAGGTAGCGATAATCGGCGGCGCCATTTGCACGACAAGCGTGGCATCGTAGGTACATCGGGGCGCGCCATGCTTGCGCTTTAGGTGCGCTGTCCTTGCCGGACGGAGTACCTCTTGGTTCAAGAGGCCCGGGCGATGGGCCACCTGGAGACGACGCAGTTCTACTTTGGGCTACCCGGACGGGTCTGCCTTAGTACGTTGCTGCGATGCGATACGCTGGTGTTAGGTGTTCTCGACCTTAGGAGTAGCCGGAGCTGCTCCATCGGGAGTAACCATGGTGCGCGTAGTAGACCCGCTCGTTCGGAGGCTGAGAAACCTGGGACTGGACTCCGAGGAGGAACTGCGGGCTATCTTGCCTCTCCTGAAGTTCAAGGGGCGCATCAATCGGGGAGAAGATATCGTCCAGGCCGGTAGTTCGCCGCACTACTCCACCGTCCTGCTGGAGGGCGCGGCGTGCCGCTACAAGATAACCGAGAATGGTCGACGACAGATCTTCACCTTTCGCTACTCGGGAGACCTTTGCGACTTCAGTCGCTACATGCTTCCCGAGTCCGACGAGGCCATTGCAGCTCTCAGCGAGTGCACGGTCGCCATTGTCCGGCACGAAGATCTTCAACGTGCGGCCGCACTCTATCCCAATCTGAGCTTCGCCCTTTGGCGCGATGCGATGCTCGAGGCGAGCATCTTCCGCGAGCGGCTGGTGAACATCGGACAACGGCCCGCGCTACCGCGTATTGCAAACCTGATTTGCGAACAGATGATCCGGCTGGAAGCGGCTGGCCTGGACGCCTCCACGATCCCCTTGACCCAAGTCGATCTTGCCGACGCTGCGGCACTTTCCACAGTGCACATGAATCGGACGATTCAGGATTTGCGAGAGCTTGGCGTCCTTGCAAAAAGCACGAGGGGAATCGAGGTGGTGCACAGAGATCGTCTCTTTGAGATTGCCAAGTTCGATGGCCGCTACCTCAACCTTCCTCAGCACACAATGAAGTGGATGGCGTTCCTCGGGACTCAAGGCCACCCACTCCTCGCGGCGTGACGGACTGGCACTCGTCCGGCCAAGCGCCGGCTCGGGCAGTGTGCACTGCCTATCTCGCAGCCACTTGGCCGCCCAGCTTGTCGTCCAGAGGGGCACCCTGCTCCATTGTATTGCCACGCGACATCCTGCGCTTCATTTCGCCTTCGATCTCAGCGAGGGGCAGGAAAGCCTGATCCTTCGGTGAGATCATCGATACCGGCAGCGGCCAGCGCAGCGCGAGCCGCGGATCGTCGTAGCGCAGTCCGGCTTGCATTTCGGGCGCGTAGAACTCACCCATCTGATAGGAGGTGTCCGTGCCGTCCCTCAGCACCTGGTAGCCATGCGCAAATCGTTCCGGCACATACAGAGCGGTCATGTTTTCCTCGCTGAGTTCCACGGCGACGTGCTCCAGGTAGGTCGGGCTTTCGGGCCGCAGGTCGACAATGATGTCCAGAACGGCGCCCCGGGTGCAGCGGACCAGCTTGGTTTCGGCCATCGGCGGATACTGGAAGTGCAGGCCGCGAAGCGTGCCCTTGAGAAGATTGGAGGCGATGCTGGATTGTGCGACGACCGGGTTCAGTTTGTGGGCCCGAAATTCGTTCTGGCAAAAGGTACGCGCGAAGAAGCCCCGCTCATCCAGCTTACGGTCGACGTCGATGACGAACGCGCCCGCGAGTCTGGTTTCGCTGAAGATCACGGCAGATCGCTCCTAGCCCGCTGCTACGGCTGTATTCGCTTGGCCGACCCGCCAGGTGTGCCTCAGATCCTCGGCGAGGATGCCTTCGGCGATCAGCTTCTGGATGTGGCCGATGCGCTGGTAACGTGGGCCTTCGAACTGCTCGAGCGTGAGGTTGGCCTTCCTGTAGACCGCGTAGAGTTCCTCGGCGCCGCGCCGCGCATCGTACTGCGGCCGGAAAGCAGGCAGGGCGCGCGCGATCTTGTCGAAGCTGACGCGGTACGACCGATTGTCGGAACTGGCATCTGGAGCCATCTCCAGCCGGCAGCCGGGCACCACGTCTGCCACGATGCTGGCAATGTCGCGGATGCGGTAGTTGTGTGTGGTCTGGCCGACATTGAAGGCCTGATTGAAGACCACCTCCTCCGGGGCCTCGAGCGCGGCAATGAAGGCGCGCGAAATGTCGCTGATATGCACGATCGGGCGCCACGGCGACCCGTCCGACTTGAGATAGATGATCCCTTTGGTGACGGCCCAAGCCACGAGGTTGTTGAGCACGATATCGAAGCGGAGGCGCGGAGATACGCCGTAGGCCGTGGCTGGACGCATGTACGTGGGACAGAAACCGTCGCCCGCCAGCGGAAAGATGTCTCGCTCCGAGTGGACCTTGGATTCGCCGTAAGCCGTGACGGGATTCAGGGCGCCGGTTTCGTCGAGCATACCTTCTCCGGCCTTGCCGTAGTTGCTGCAGGAGGACGCCAGCAGGAAACGCCGGACTCCGGCCTGCTTGGCCAGCATGGCGAGGCGCACGCTGGCACGGTGGTTGATCTCATCGGTAAGTTCCGGGCGCAGGTTGCCGAGGGGATCGTTCGAAAGGGCGGCCAGATGGATGATGGCATCGAGGCCAGCGAGATCGCTTTGATCGACGTCACGGACGTCCTTGCGGATGTGCGGCACCGGCGCGATGTGGCCGCCTTCGGCAAAGGTACAGCGCTGGTACAGATCGCTGTCGAGCCCGATCACTTCATGGCCCGATGCCAGCAACATGGGGACCATCACCGTCCCGATGTAGCCCAGATGTCCCGTCACCATCACACGCATCGCCATCCTCCTGTCCGCAGCACTTGCCGCGCCCGCCAATCATTCGACGCGCCGAGAACTCACTGCATTGTCAGTTTTCGCGCATGAAAGGCCTCCGCGAAGCCTTCGGGCGCGCGGCATTCCATGCCTCGCAACCGCGCCAAACCCATGAAGATTCCGGCGTCGAACCAATCCTTCGAGCGCTGTGAATGGAAGTGCTCCCGGAGGAGCCCGGTCTTGCGCTCCATCAGCGCCTTGCTGGCAGGGAGGTACACGTTCGGCCGGCCGGTGTCGCCGTCCCATTTGGGAATTTCGTATTCGAGAATGACGTGGTCGCGAAACGTGTTCCAGGTGAGCTCTGAAACCGCGCGATGATCCTGATGTGCGTCCTGCCCCCAATGGCACAGAATGAGGTCGGGCGATGCACGGTCCTTCAATGCTTCGAACCAGTTCTTGATGTCGATGCCCTGGTGGGGGAAGAAGCCGTCCTTGAACTCGGCGAGATCGATGACGACGCGAGCTGCATTTGCGAGGAATTGCTTGGCGGAAGCATGGGCCTCGTCGGCGCGCCTGCCGGCGGCGCTGAGCACGGCCCAATGCGCATCGAGCCGCACACCGCGCTCGATCCAGCCCAGGATTGTCGCGCCGGCACCGATTTCAATGTCGTCAGCATGAGCGCCGACGCAGAGTACGGAAAGGCGCTCACCGGACCTCGCGAGAGGAAGCAGCCTCATCCGGTCTTCCGTTCGAACGCGGGTCGCGGCGTGGCGTTGAGTTGCCACGGCATGGTGCCCTTCTCGACCAGGTCCTCGAGGACCTGGCGGTCCTTCAGCGTGTCCATGGGACGCCAGAAGCCCTCATGCCGGAAAGCCATGAGCTGGTCGGCCTCGATCAGGCGCTGGAAGGGCGCCTCGACGAGTTCTTCGCCGTCGCGCATGTAGTCGAAGATTTCGGACCGGAAGATGAAGAAGCCGCCGTTGATCCAGAGATTCGCGTCCTGGCTGGCGCGAATCCGTTGGACCTTGCCACTTGGTCGCATCTCGATCAGGTGCAGGCTGAAGGACGGGCGGACCGCCAGGAAGCAGGCGACCTTGCCGCTGGCACGAAAGGCCGCTGTCATCTCCTCGAGGTTCACGTCGCACAGGCCATCGCTGTAGTTGGCGCAGAACATATCCTCGCCGGCGACATGCTCCCGGACCGCCCACAGTCGTTCGCCGATATTGCGCCAGATGCCGGTATCGATCATGGCGATCCGCCAGTCCTGCTGGCGGTTGCCAAGGATCTCGATCTTGTCGCCAAAGCCGGAGACGACGCAGTCGGCATAGGTCTCGGGCTTGTAGTTGAGAAAGAATTCCTTGACGACGTTGGCCTTGTACCCCAGGCAGAGGATGAAGTCGTTGTGGCCGAACTGGCTGTAGTAGTGCATCAGGTGCCACAGGATCGGCTTGTCGCCGATGGGAATCATGGGTTTGGGAATGCTCTGCGATACATCCCGAATGCGGGTGCCAAGCCCGCCGCAGAACAGAACGATCTTCATCGCCGCACCTCCGCATGCCGGCCCAGCCGGGAATCCTTGCTCTCCCGGGCGACGGTCCTCGGGGCTGATGCCGTCCCTGCCGAACCATGTGTCGTGTCCCGCCAAACCTTGCCCTGCTGCGCATTGCGCGCATCCTTGCGCGCAAGGGCGTGTGCGGCGGTCTTCAGGCAATGAATGGCAACAAGGGCGGTGCAGGCCGCCGTGGTCGCCACGCCAACTGGCTTGCCGGCGGGCGCTGTGAAGTAGGCCCGGATCTGGCGCGCACGCCGCCAATAGGCCTTGCCATCGGGGCTCAGAAAGCTTCTCAGCTCCCGTTGATTGAGTGCCCATGATACGCCGGCATGGAAGCGCTTCAGAAAGAGGCGTTCGGGCACGGCTCGGAAGCGACCGACCAGAGCGAGCTCGGCGAGCATGGCGCGGTCCCCGCCGGCGAAGTCGTGCTGGAGATGTGTACGGAGGAGCGCTTCTCGCCGGATAACCCCAAACATGTGGGATCCCCATCGCGCGTGCGAAAGCACTTGCCAAAAGCGCGCAGCGGCGATCGGGCTGTCGCCGATCGCCGGACTATCTGGCGTTTGCCGAACGCCGGTCTTGGGGTCGGTATAGGTCCCGCTATCGGCGTCGAAAGGGAACGTCTTCCCATCCTCGCCGATAAAGGCCGTGCCGGTATGTGCCAGGACGGTGTTGTCGTCCGCATCCAGCAACCGCACGCAAGCCTCGAGATAGTCACGATGGTGCAGATCGTCGTGGGCAGCCCACTTGAAGAGCGGTGCGGCTGAAAGCGCAAATGCGCGATTGAAATTGGCGACGGAGCCGAGGTTCCTGTCGTTCCGCAAATACCGAATGCGGGCGTCCTGGTTGGCAAACTCGCGGCAGATCTGCGCAGTGCCGTCCGTTGAGGCGTTGTCGCTGATGATGATTTCGAAATCGCGAAAAGTCTGTGCCAGCAGATGGTCCAGCGTCTGCGACAGAAAGGCCTCGCCATTGTAGACCGGCAGCCCGATCGACAGCCGGGGTGCGACGCGATTGACGGTATGCGACATTGCTCGTGTTCCCACCACAAGGCCGGCTCGCGTGTGAGCCCATGCTCTCTTCACCGGTCACCCGGATCAGACAAATGGAAGCGTGTCGATGGTGCTGCATCGCGTCAACGAAGCGCCAAGGGTACTCCGCTTGGTCCGCTCCGAAACGGCGAAGGGCCGAGGGGCAAATCGGGCATCCCTTTGGGATTACCCCCTATTGGGCAAATACGCCGTCTAAAGGGCCGCCTGCAAGATGTTCGGACGCGCGTAACATCCGAACATGAGCATCGTGAAATTCGAACAGGAACGGCAGCCCCCCGATTTCCCGCCAGAGCGCCCGGATCTTCGAATCTACTACGAGGAGCTTGTCGCCCACACGCTGGTCTCGATCTTGCGGCAGAGGCGGTTCATTGCATTGCTCGTTTCGGTCGCGCTTGCGGCGGCGTTTCTCGCCATACCGCTGATACCGCGCAAATACTCGGCGGAGGCGCTCGTCTATCCGAATTTGCTGTCGAACGAGCAGGAAAAGGGCGTGCCTGTGGCCAGTTCCGATGCCTCCTCGATCGTCAACGGCGAGGCGCGCTTGATCTTGTCCGACGCCATCGTGGCGGCAGTGGTGAAGCAACTGGGGCTGGACCGTGACCTGGAAACCGCCCGTTCGCACGGCTGGGTGGCTCAGACAGTAGATTGGCTGCGCGCGAGATTCTTGCCGGAAACCCACAACGAATCTTCTTTCGATCGTGCCGTTGCGGCCTTGCGCAACCATGTCGGGATCATGAAGGATCCGCGTTCATACTTTATCTCGATTTCGTTTACGGCCCGCTCGCCCGACGAGGCAGTGCGGGTCGTGAACGGCTTTGCCCTCGAATATGTGCGAGCCAAGTCCATGCAGCAGCGGGCCGCTGCAGTGACCGCGGCCGAGCGGGATCTGAGACGGCAACGGGCGATCTATGGCGACAAGCATCCCAAGGTTCTGCAGGCCGAGGACGAACTCGTCGCCGCGCGTGCGGTCCAGAAGGCCATCTCGAACTCGGAAGACGGGCGGCTGGGGGATCTGGTCAGCGAGGAGACGGTCAAGTTGGCGATACCGAACCGCACGCCAACAAGTCCCAAAGGATCGATGATCCTGGGGCTCACTTTCGCGCTCAGCTTGCTGGCCGGCATCGGGCTGGCCGTCTGGCGAGACCGCAACAGCTTCAGCTACGGAAATCCAAAGGGTCGGCGGCCACGCTCGCGCGGAAACCGCCGCGGCAAGAAAGGAACTCGGGGACGAGGCGCAAGACGAAAATCGCCGCTGCTCAAGATCTGGTCCGAGACGACCGACGCGGCGAGGGCAAGGCTCGGCAATGTGGTGTCGCGTCTTCCGGGAAGATCCGCGGTTCGTTCCAGGATCGACAATGCCCGGTCGACTCTGACGGCGGCAATCGGTGGCGGTCAGCTGCGGCTTGCGGGGCCGGCGTCCCCGAGCCCCAGCCGCCGCTTCCCGTCCTTGGGGTTCGGCGCATGGGTGCGCCGCATGACGAACCGTGTCGACTCCATCCCTGGCGAAGGCGGGCACGTTCTGGGCCAAAGATCGGCGACCTTGGTGGACCAGTGCATCGTCAGCGGAGGCAGCTTTCTTCTGAATGTGCTGCTCGCCCGCTCGCTCGCGGCAGCCGACTACGGCGAATTCGCACTGTTTCTCGGCGGCGTTTTCGTATTGCGCCAGATCGATGGCTCACTCGTCTCCTTTCCGCTGTCAGTCCGATTGTCCCTCGAAGCCGAAGACGACCGCCCCGGCCTCCTGGGAAAGACAGCCTTGCTGTCGGCTCTTCTGAGCTTAGTTCTCGCAACGGCGATGGCAGTTGGTATCGCGCTGCTGTGTGCAACCGAAATCCTGTTGCCGGCATGTCTGTGCTTCCTGTGCTGGCAGGCCCAGGAGGCGTCACGGCGGTTCCTGTTCGCAGAGTTTCGGTACCGTGAGGCGGTGATT
>JAFEFF010000086.1 GCA_018240745.1 Pseudomonadota bacterium | reverse complement strand
GTAAACGAGGCCGTGGTCACCGCCTTCGAGCAGGGGGCGCTCGCTCGACTGCGCAAGCCGACCCGGTCGCCGACCAAGAAGGCGGAGGTACTGGCCCGCATCGTCGCGCGCCACAGCCCCTAGTCTCGAAAAGCTATCACCCGCCCGGCGATTCCTGCTCGTCGAGCCAGCGGCGCGCGGCATGGATTTCCCGGAAGATCCGCAGCGACCGGCTGGCCGTGGCCGCAGAGGCGAAGATCTGCGCCCGCGCATAACTCGCGTCAGAGCTGGCGACGATCGCCACCGGGCCCAGTTGGCCGTGCTGGGCGTAAAGCATGACCCGCTGGCCCAAGCCTCTCAGCACATCGTCGCTCAGCATCATCGACGTGGCGCCGATCTCGAAGATCTTGCGATAGGACATCGCGTCCTCCGCGGTCACGCCGACGAAGTACTGCTCGATATCCTCGGCCTTCACGTCATCCTTCGCGACGGCAACGACCAGGCGGGCAGGGTGGGAGATCGTCCAGTGAACCGGCATTCCGTAACGACCGAGTCAGGCGCGGGAGCCTGGACGTTCCATGGGCACTTCCGGCTCGGGTCGGCATCAAAGACCTTTGATCTGGTGCTGGCAATGACCGGAGTGTGAAATCCGTGTGGCTCGCACTGCAGCCCGAGTGCGTCAAAGGCGCTGATGCGTGCTCGTGCTGTCGGGCCGTCGTGGTACGAAGCGCCATGCGAGGCCCAGCGTGAGGAGACCTGTTGCAGCCATCGCCGCCGTCTTCCTGGCGGCGGCCTCGTCGGTTCATGCGCAGGGCGGCCGCTCGTCGTCGCCCGAGCAGCAATACTGCGAGGCGCTCAGCGACCTCTACATGAGGTATGTCGGCAACCCCGAGACCCAGCCGCGCAACGTCCGGCGCAACGACGCCGACGCGGAGAAGGCGCTGGCACAATGCCGCCACGGCGACTGGTCGGCATCGATCCCGGTGCTGGAGCGCAAGCTCGCCGACAACCGGATCGCGCTACCGCGGCGCCCATGAGGCGCCGCGCTCGTGGCCGCCGCGCCTCGAGTCACGGCGTCGTGAAGACGAAGCGCAGGCGGGCCGAACAACCCGACAGGAGCTGGCGCACCTCGCGGCGTGTCTCGGGCCAGGCGAGCAGGCCGACCAGACCGACCGCCAATGTCGTCCCGGCGACGGTCGCCATTGCCCCGGGCGTGGGATCGGGCAGGACAAGGCGCAGGGCGCCGACGATCGCTGCGATGGCCAGCGCGATCGAAGCGGGCGGGGCGACCGCGCGCCAGACCGTGCCGAGATCCACCGGGCCCCGCCGCGCCGACAGCCAGAAACCGATCGGCATGCGGATCGTGAGCCCGACGATCGCGATCGAGGCGGCGACGCCGATCACGCCCCACGGCAGGCCGGCAAGGATCGCTGCGACCGCCACCGCGGCGTCGATCATGGTGGCGCGCAACATGTCGGCGGTGCGGGCCTGGGTCAGGTAGAGCAGGCCGCACGCCATCAGCACCGGCAGGAAGGTCGCCGAGACGCTGAACAGCGCGACCAGCGGGATCGCCTGATGCCACGACGGTCCGAACAGGATCGGGACCACCCAGTCGGCGGTGACGGCGGCGAGCGCGAATGCGGGCATGGTGAGCAGGCCGAGCTTCTGCATCACCTGGCTGAACATCGAGCGATAGCGCACCGGTTCGTCGAGCAGGCGGCTCAGCGCAGGCATTGCGGCAGCATAAATCGGGGCGTTGATGGTGTTGATCGGCACCAGCAGGAGCCGCGTCGTGCGCTCGTAGAGGCCGAGCACCGCAGGTCCCCACAGCCAGCCGATCAGGATCTGATCGACGCTGCGCGCGAAGGCGCCCGCCAGTTGGCTCGCAGTGACGCCGGCGCCGAAGCCCAGCAAGGCTTTCACTCCGGCCGAGCGCCCAGGCAGCGACGGCCGCCAGCGACAGATGCCCCAGCTCGCGAGCAGCATCACCGTCGGGGGGATCAGCCGCTGCACCACCAGCGCCCAATAGCCGGCGCCGCTCACCGCGAGCGCGATCGACGCGGCGAAGCTCATCAGGTCGGCCGCGGTCTCCATGCCGGCGATGGCGCCGAAACGCATCTGCCGGCGCAGCAGCGCCCAGTGCTGCACGGTGAGTCCGCTGACGAGAAAGCCGATCGACAGCCAGCGCGCGATGCTCTCGAGCTCGGGCTGGCCGTAGAAGCGGGCGATCAGGGGCGCGGCGAGGAACAGCAGCGCGGCAAGGACCGCACCGACGCCGGCATTGATCCAGAACAGCGCCGAGACCTGGGCCTGGGTGATGCCGCTCTTCTGGATGGTGGCGCTCGACAGGCCGAAGTCCTTGACCAGTTCGAGCACCAGGCCGATCGCCGCCACCATCGCCAGCAGGCCGAACGCCGACGGCGGCAGCAGGCGGACGAGCACGACCAGCATGCCCATCTGGCCCAGCACGCGCACCATCTGCGCCGCCAGCAGCACGACGCCGCCGCGGCGCGAGCGGCGGCCGAGGTCCTGCGTCAGGTGGTCGGTGGCGAGCTCCCGGTCGGGCGACAGGTCGCCTTCAGGCGACGGCGCGCTGGGGGCCGACATTATCCAGGAACCAGCGATAGGTCTCTTCGAGTCCTTGCTTCAGGGGAGTCTTGGCCCGCCAGCCGAGCGATTCGGCGTACGAAGTGTCGACCATCTTGCGCGGCGTGCCGTCGGGCTTCGAGGTGTCGAAGCGGAGCTGGCCCTTGAAGCCGACCACGTCGCAAACCAGCTGCACCAGCTCGCGGATCGGCACGTCGCCACCCGGTCCGAGATTGACGATCTTCTCGTCCGAGTAGTTCTGCATGAAATAGACCATGCCGTCGGCGGCGTCGTCGACATACAGGAACTCGCGGCGCACCGTGCCTGTACCCCATACGTCGATGTGCGGCGCGTTGGCGAGCTTGGCGTTGTGCGCCTTGACGATCAGCGCCGGCACGACGTGGCTCTGCATCAGATCGAAGTTGTCGCCCGGCCCGTAGAGGTTGGAGGGCATCACCGAGATGAAGTCGCAGCCGTACTGGCGGCGATAGGCCTGGCCGGTCATCAGACCGGCGATCTTGGCGATCGCGTACCACTGGTTGGTCGGCTCGAGCGGCCCGGTCAGCAGCGCCTCCTCCGGGATCGGCTGCGGCGCCATGCGCGGATAGATGCACGAGGACCCCATGAGCAGCATCTTCTCCACGTCATAGCGCCGCGCCGCCTCGACCACCGTCGTCTGGATGGCGAGGTTGTCGTAGATGAACTCGGCCGGTCGGGTGTCGTTGGCGTAGATGCCGCCGACACGCGCGGCGGCGAGGAACACCGCCTGCGGGCGCACGTCGCGCATCCAGCGCTCGAGCTGCTCGGGCCGGCGCAGGTCGACCGATTCACGCGGCGCCGTCACCACCTCGCAGCCTTCGCGGGCCAGCCGGCGGACGATCGCGCTGCCGACCAGCCCGCGATGGCCCGCGACCCAGACCCGCTTATTGCGCAGCGTAAAGGACGGGTTCATGACGCGCTCCGGTTACCTTCAGGATGGTGCGGTCGTTCTCGACCATTTCGGCGACGAGTTGCTCGAAGCTGGTGCGGTGGCGCCAGCCGAGCTTGGTGATCGCCTTCGCAGGGTCGCCCAGCAGCAGGTCGACCTCGGTCGGACGGACGTAGGCCGGATCGAGCGCCACCAGGGTCTTGCCGGTCCGCTGGCAGACGCCGTGCTCGTCGAGCCCGCTGCCCTTCCACTGGAGGCGGCGGTCGATCTGGCGGAAGGCGAGCTCGACGAACTCGCGCACCGTGTGGGTCTCGCCGGTGGCGAGCACGTAATCGTCGGGCTGGTCCTGCTGCAGGATGCGCCACATGCCTTCGACATAGTCGCGCGCGTGGCCCCAGTCGCGCTTGGCGTCGAGGTTGCCGAGGAACAGCTTGTCCTGGACGCCGCGCTCGATCGCCGCCACCGCGCGGGTGATCTTGCGGGTCACGAACGTCTCGCCGCGGATCGGCGATTCGTGGTTGAACAGGATGCCGTTGGAGGCGTGCATGCCGTAGGCCTCGCGGTAGTTCACCGTGATCCAGTAGGCATAGAGCTTGGCGACGGCATAGGGGCTGCGCGGATAGAACGGCGTCCGCTCGCGCTGCGGCGTCTCCTGGACCTTGCCGAACAGCTCGGAGGTCGACGCCTGATAAAAGCGGATGTCGTCTTCCATGCGCAGGATGCGGATCGCCTCGAGCATGCGCAGCGTGCCGAGGGCATCGGTATTGGCGGTGTATTCCGGCGTCTCGAAGCTCACCTGCACGTGGCTTTGCGCGGCGAGATTGTAGATCTCGGTCGGGCGGATCTCGCCGACCAGGCGCAGGAGGTTGGTCGAGTCGGTCATGTCGCCGTAGTGCAGGAACAGGCGTACGCCCGCGTCATGACGGTCGCGATAGAGATAGTCGATGCGGGCGGTGTTCAACGAAGAAGATCGGCGCTTGATGCCGTGCACGGTGTAACCGCGCTGCAGCAGGAAGTCGGCGAGGTAAGCACCGTCCTGTCCGGTGATACCGGAGATCAGGGCAGTCTTTTTCTTGTCGGCTCGAGGGGACATGTACGCGACCTTCCGTTCAGGAGAAGAGAATGCGTTCGGCCACGCGATCCCATGAATGGGTCGCGAGCACGTAGGCCTGGGCGCGCTCGGCCATGCTCTCCAACCGATCGGGATCGGACAGCGCGCTCAGGATCGCTTCGGCGAGCGATTCGGGATCGGCGCGGTCGACCAGGAAGCCGTGCCGGCCGCCGTCGACCAGTTCGGGCAGCCCGTTGCGCGCCAGTCCCATGACCGGCGTGCGCGAAACCATCGCCTCGAGATAGACCTGACCCCACGGGTCGTTGAGCATCGGCTGCACCAGCAGCGTGGCCTCGCGATAGAGACGCTGCAACTCTTCCCACGGCAGATGGTCGCGGAACGCGATGCCGGCCGTGTCGCGCACGAAGGCGCGGCTGCGCGGATCGCCGACGATGGTCAGCTCGAGGTCGCGCCGCCGCTTGCGGGCGATCCTGAAGGCCTCGAGCAGCAGCACGCCACCCTTGGCCTGGAACAGGTGCTTGGCGACGAACAGCAGGCGCGGCTGCGCGAAGTCCTTGACGTCGTGCCACGGCTGGATCGCACCCATGCCCGAGCCGACCGCCGTTACCCTGTCGGGCGCGAGGCCGTAGTGGGCGATCAGGTTGTCGCGCACGTATGCACCGAACGTGAAGACATGGGCCACTCCGTCGAGCGACCGGCGCTCTGCCTCTTCAAACGCGCCGAGCGCCCGTTCGGTGTACCGCTGCGCGTGAATGTGATGGCGGCGCGCGAGCGCCCAGGTGTGATCGCAGTAGAGGTAGTGCTGCAGGCCGTCGCCGCGGTCCGGCAGCAGGTCGAGGGTGCCGGTGTGCAGCACGTTGGTAGCGCGCACGCGCCGCGCCTGCTCGGCGACCTGCGCCGCGAGCGCCCGCCGCGTCGTGAGACTGCGCAGTATCTGTTCGCTACTGACCGGGCGGCCGCGACCGCACAGCATGTCGCGCAAAGCGATGCCGAGCTTGGCCGCCTTGCCGAGGTGCGGCTGAAGCTCCTTGACCGTAACGCCCAGTCGCTCGAGTCCGGACGCGACATTGGCCGGTGCGCCGGACCATGTGCGGAGCTCGCGCGGATTGCCGAACACCGAAGTGATCGCAATGTGGTCGAAACGGGGTGTACGCAGGAGGCCGGGGGGAAGCGCATCCATGCGCCGCAACAAACATTGCGTGGGGTACGCTCGCCAGTGATCAACCTGTGGCGTCCTGTAGCGCGCCGAACGCGGTAAGTCCCGACAAGAGCGACACAAATTGATCACGTTCATGACTCGCGGCGAGCGCCGATACTCCGGCTCATGGACGCATCGATCGACGAGCGGGCGCCGGTTGATCTTACGAGCGACGCGATTCGTGCGCCGGTATTCACGGCGCGCGAGCTCGTCTATTTCGGCTCCGAGGTGCGCGACGCCAGTACCGTGAAGCGCGTGCAGCAACTCATCGACCACGGCTTCACCGTCACCGTCTTCGGCTTCCATCGCACGCGCTACAACAACGACTACCAGCCGCCGTGGCCGCAGGTGACGATGGGCACGACGATCGACGGCCGCTACGGCCATCGCCTGCTCGCGCTGCTCTCGGCAATTCCCAAGCTGTTTGCGCACCGCCGCCGCTTCACGACGGCCTCGGTGTTCTACGCCCGCAACATCGACCAGCTCCTGTTGGCGATGGTGGCGCGCCTGCTGGTCCGCAGCCGCATCCCCGTCGTCTACGAGGTGCTCGACATCCCGCCGATCCTGATGCGCAAGGGACTGTCGGCGTCGCTGCTGCGCTGGATCGAGCGCCGCTGCCTCGATCGTGTCCGTCTGCTGGCGCTGTCGTCGCCGGCGTTCCATCGCAACTACTATGCGGCGGTCCAGCGCCATGGCGGGCCGTGGTTCCTGGTCGAGAACAAGCTCCATCCCTCGATCGCGCGGATCGCCCGGCCGGCAAGGCGTGGGCCGGTGCGCGGCGGCCGACCGTGGGTGGTCGGCTACTTCGGCCTGATCCGCGGCGAGGACACATTCGCGCTGATGGCGCGGCTCGCCGAGCGCCTGGAGGGCCGGGTGCAGTTCGTGTTCCGCGGCGCGCTCACTACGGTCGATACGACCCGCTTCCGCGAGACGCTGAAGCGGCTGCCGAACATGACCTTCGGCGGTCCCTACCAGCCGCACAGCGACCTCGAGACGCTCTATCGCGAGGTCGACTTCGCCTGGGCACTCGACCTCGAGCACACCGATCACAATTCGCGCTGGCTGATGCCGTGCCGGTTCTACGAATCGGGGTATTTCGGCGTCCCGTGCCTGGCCGTGCGCGACTTCCAGGTCGGCTCGGTGCTGGAGCAGCACGGCATCGGTTTCACCTTCGAGCAGCCGCTCGAGGAGCAGCTGGTCAACTTCTTCGAGACGCTGACGGTGGCCGACTACGGGCGCATCTGCAGCGAGCTCGCCCGCATGCCCGACGACGCCTTCGTGGCGGGCGACGACGTGGTGCGGTTGTGCCGCGTGATCGACGGCTTCAGTGGGCCGCCATCGAGCGGTTGATCATCACGCAGTCGAACTCGATCAGTCTGAGCGAGCGGTCGCGGCTGACCGGATAGAAGCCGGTGACGTCGAAGCCGCTGTCGCCGAGATAGCGTATCGTGTCCATGTAGCCCGGCATGCCCTTGTAGATGCCGATCACCGACGCCTCGCTCTGCAGCGCCGGGATGCCGGGCAGGCTCTGGCGGGCGCCCTCCAGCACCTCGATGTCGAAACCCTGGGTGTCGAGCTTGAGGTAGGGCCGGCGGAAGCCCAGCCGCTTGCGCAATTCGGGCACCACCTGGTCGACAGTCCTCACCGCCACGGTCTCGGTACGGCACGGGCTGTCACCCGGCCGTTGTCGGACTGCGGGGAAGGAGCCGATCTGGTCGGATACCACGACATCGATGGTCAGGCTGCTGTCGCGGGCGCCCAGCGCATAGGCCTCGATGTGCTAGTCGGGGTCGGCCTGGGCGCGTGCGCGCAGGCGGGCGACATGATGGCTCACCGATTCGAACGAGACGATCGTGCCCTCGTACCGCACCGTGTCGCGCAGGAAGTCGTGGTACTGGCCGATATTGGCGCCGACGTCGAGGACGCAGTCGATCTCGAGCTGACGCAGCAGCTCGCCGAGATGCAGCGCGAAGTCGCGCTCCTTCATCTCGCGCAGCGGCACGATGTCGTAACCTAGCGAGCGGCAGACCCGCAGGACGGAGTCCTTGACGATCTTGAGCATCGTCGAGCATCCGGCGGGTACGGATACGGTTGAAGTGACCTTTCCGTGGTTGCCTGCCGTTGGAAGGTGCTATGGTTCGCTCCGATCGCGTAGTTGGGGGAATGGGGAATACATGCAGTTCGGCTGGCTGACCCTGGCGCTGTCGCCATCGCCGGAGGAAGACGGCGCGCGCATCGAGCAGCAGATCGAGCAGGTCTGCACCGCCGAGGCGCTGGGCTTCGGCGATGTCTGGCTGACCGAGCACTATTTCACCGGCGAGAGCGTCTACAACGACTCGCTGCTGTTCGCCTCGGCGCTGGCGATGAAGACCAGCCGTATCCGTATCGGATTCGCCGTGGTGCAGACGCCGTTCCATCATCCGGTGCGGCTTGCCGTCCAGTTGGCGCTGCTCGACAACCTCAGCCATGGCCGCATCGACGTCGGTATCGGCAAGGGCACCGTGTACAACGAGTACGAGTTCGTCGGCCACGGCCTGCGCAGCCACGACAGCCGCGAGCGCATGGAGGAGGCGGTCGAGATTCTCGAGCGCGCCTGGGCCGGCCAGCCTTTCCGCTACGACGGCAGGTTCCACAAGGTGCAGGTGCCGCAGCTCAGGCCCAAGCCGGTGCAGCCGCGGCCGCCGCTATGGCGCAGCGTGATCTCGCCGGGCTCCTTTACCGAATGCGGCAAGCTCGGTATGCCGATCCTGACCGCTCGCCTGCCGCTCGCGCGCATCAAGGAGCGCTGGGCATTGTACGAGCAGGGCCTGATCGCCGGCGGCCACGACGAGGCGACGCGCGCCCGCCTGCTGGCGCAGAGCGCGCTGTGGCGCAACGTCTATGTCGCCGAATCCGATGCGCAGGCCGAGGACGAGCTGGCCGGGCTGCTGACCGAGACGAGGCATCACATGATGCATGTGCGCGAGGCGTACAATCCGCCCGACTTCGAGCCCGGTCCCGAGACGCTCAATCCGTGGACCGATCCTAAGGTCGCCGACAGCGAGGCCATTCCGTATGTGCTGTCGACCGGCTCGCTCTACGGCTCGCCCGCCAGGGTGCGCGAGCAGGTGGCGGAGCTGCGCGATGTCGGCGTCCGGCATCTGCTGTGCCAGACCGGCTTCGGCGCGATGAGCCACGAGCAGAACATCGCCTCGATGCGGCGCTTCGGCGAGCAGGTGATGCCGGCCTTCCGCGCCGGCGCGGCGAGAAGCGCGGCATGATCCTTGCCGTCCTCGGATTGTCGCTGCCCGCCTTCACCCTCCTGCACGTGCTGCTGAGCGTCGTCGGCGTTGCCGCCGGCCTGATCGTGATGGAGCGCCTGCTGCGCAACCGCGCGCTCGGTCTCTCCAACACGATCTTCCTGATCGCGACGATCCTGACCTCGGCGGGCGGTTTCCTGTTCCCGTCAAACGGGCCCGAGTTCACGCCGGGGCAGACGCTGGCCGCGATCTCTCTGGCAGTGCTGGCGGTCGCCGTAGTGGCGCTCTATGTCGGCAACCTGATCGGCGCCTGGCGCTGGCTCTATGTCGTGGCGGCGCTGATGGCGCTCTACTTCAACGTCTTCGTCGGCGTGGTGCAGGCCTTCACCAAGGTCGGCCGACTGCGAATGCTGGCGCCGACCCGGACCGAGCCGCCGTTCGCGCTGACCCAAGGAGCGGTGTTGCTGTTCTTCCTGATTGTGGCCGTGATCGCGCTGCGGCGGTTCCGGCCGCCGACCGCCTGACGTCCGCCCCCTGATATCGGCATTGGCGCGCTTCTGGCGCGGCGAATTCTCGCTGGCGCTGTCCTTCTGGGTGATCGGCCCTTTGGTGGTCGCGCTGGCCTTCGTCCTGCCCGAGGGCGTCGGTTGGCTGGTGCGCGGGCGCGCCTTCAATCCGCTGGTGATCTTCGCGGCGATCGTGGCGATCTGGACGATCGTTCTCGTCCTGCAGGTCTATCTCACGGTGGGCATCTGGCGGTCGGCCGGCCAGCAGCGCTTCGATGCGGCCGGCCGTCGCGGCCTGTGGGGGCTGGCCGTCCAGGTCCTGCTGGTGCTGGGCGCGCTCAATTCGGCGCGGCTGTTCATCATGACCGGCGTACCGGAGCTCAGCGAGGGCGTGGGCATGGCGCTGTTCGACGATCCGTCGCTGCCGCCCTATTCGGTGCGGCTGATGCGCGACGGCAGCGAGGCCGAGATCGCCGGCGGCTTCAAGTACGGGCTGGCGCGCGAGGCGGAGACGCTGTTCGCGACGGCGCCGCAGTTGCGCGTGGTGCATCTCAACAGCGCCGGCGGCCGGCTCGGCGAGGCGGTCAAGATCACTCGCCTGATCGTGCGGCGCCAACTCGACACCTATACCTCGGCGACGTGCGCCTCGGCCTGCGCCGTTGCCTATGCCGCCGGCCACGAGCGCTATCTGCGCCGGGGCGCGCGGCTCGGCTTCCATCGCGGCATCTTCGCCGGCAACGAGAACGCCGAAGCGATGAAGCGGCTGCTGCTGTCGGCCGGCATCGCGCCGGCCTTCGTCGACCGCGCCGTCGCCCAGCCGGCCGAATCGATCTGGTATCCGACCGACGGAGAGCTGGCTGAAGGCAGGGTCGTGACGGCGTTCGTGGATTCCTACCGCTTCGCCGCCTCGGGGTTCGGCGCCGATGCCACCCTGCTGGCGTTCGAAGGTGAGCTGCGCCGCACGCCCGGCCTCGAGGCGCTGAGCGAATCCCGGCCGGAGCTGTTCGACGACATCGCCGGGCTGTACCTCAAGCGCTACGTCGAGGGCCGGTCGATCGGCGAGATCGAGGACGAGGTCAGGCAAACCGAGGTTGCACCCGTCATCGCCACCCGCCTGCCGCAGGTCGATGATGGAATCCTGGTCGACTACGCCCGCCTGCTGGCCGACCAGTACGCTGCCTTGGGCGCGCGAGATCCCGCGGCCTGCTTTACCTACATCACCAGGGGCAGCGATGCGCGGATGATCGCCATGATGGGGCCGGCGTTGCAGAAGCGCGAGGTCGAGCTCACCGAGCGCGTGCTGCGCAGCAAGAGCCACCGGGCGGCGGCCTCCGCTGAGGCCGTCCAGGCGATCAACGTCGAGGTCTACAAGAAGGTGGCGGTGGCGTTCGATTCGCAGGCGGCGGCGCTGCTGTCGGAGCCGGCCAAGGTGCAGCCTGATCAGTACGCCCTGTTCTGCAACGTCGCGGTCGCGCGCCTGAACGCCATCACCAGCCTGCCTGCGCACGAAGCCGGCGACCTGATGAGCAGTTTGTTCACGCAGACGAAGGCGGGCAATCGATGACCCATATTCCGCTCGGAGCGGAGAAGAAACCTAAAGCCCGAACGGCCAGGTGTCGGGGACGCCTTCACGCTGGGTGGCCGGTAGCGGCTCGACGGCGCGGGTCTTGTCGAACCATACGTAGGCGTCGAACTGGCGGGACAGCTCGACCCCGGCGTAGTGGCTCTGCAGCTCGGTGTCCGGCCGGTAGATCACGCCGATGAAGCGCTCCAGCCGCTCCTCGGCCAGCCGTTGCTGCAGTTCGGCGTCGTGGTCGAGCATCAGCACGCCGCGCTCGAGTGCGCTGTCGTGGAACAGCCGCTCGACGCTGCCGGGCCGGGATGGCCGCACGGTCATCACCTCATCGGCTTGCCCCAGTCGGAGGCGGCGGCGACGGTGCCGGTGTCGGTGCCAAAGCCGATCATCGCCGCTTCGTTGCCGAAGCGCTCGCGGCAGAGCTGGCCGAGATTGAGCTCGTTGCGCACCCGGCCCATGTCGGTGAAGCGGGCATCGCCGATATGGCTGTTGTGCGCCCACACCACGGCCTTGGCGTGCGCGCCACGGTGCTCCAGCAGTCGGGTAAGCGTCTCGAACATGTGCCGGTCGCGCAGGTTCCAGCTCTCGGCGCCGCCGTAGTACAGGGTCCGGTAGTAGCGCTCGGCTGCCGCGACGAGATGTGCGTTCTGCACCGCGTCGAAGAAGCGCTCATTGTCCCTGGTGGCGTATTCCAGCCGCTTGTTGAGCAGGTCAGTGAGGGCCTCCACCACCGCCGGCTCGCAGGTGTGATAGCCGCGGCTCAGGACGGCGCGGCCGTAGACGGCGGGATCCTGCTGCCAGGGCGTCAGGCAGCCATAGCGCTCGCGCGCCACCTTCGCCGCTTCGGGGTCGGTCCTGTCGAGATAGGCCAACACGGCCTCGATCGAGTCTGACAGGCTGTAGATATCGAGGCCGTAGAAGCCGGCGCGGCGCTCGGGCGATGCCCGCGCATTGTGCCCGCGCAGCCAGGCGATGAATGCATCGACATCGGTATTGCGCCACATCCAGGTCGGGAAGCGTCGGAAGACCGGCCGGCCGGGCTCGGCCGCCGGCAGGCCGCGCGCGAAACGGTCGATCGCCATGGCGTCGGGCCAGTCGGCCTCGACGGCGACGATGCTGAAGCCGTGCTTCTCGACCAGGCGGCGGGTGATCGCCGTCCGGGCGCGATAGAACTCCGAAGTGCCATGGCTCGCCTCGCCGAGCAGGACCATCCGACGATCGGCGAAACGCTAGAACGCGTCGGCGAACGACTCGTCTCCCGGCTCCGGCAAACGCCGCGCGGCCTGCTTGATGAGGCCAGGCAGCGGGCGTGCTTCGCGCGCGGGAACCCTGGTTGGCTCGGTGCATTCCTGACGGCCGCGCGCCGTCTCGGCGTCCCAGCCCTGGGCCCCGATCAGCGGCACGAACATGACCTCATCGAGCATCTCGCTGTCGAAGCCGTCTTTCCCGGTGTGGGTCAGGCGGATCAGCTGCTGATGGTTCGGTGTTTGGCCCACCGGCATCACCAGCCGGCCGCCGACCGCGAGCTGTTCTTTCAGGGCCTCCGGCACCCTCGGCCCACCGGCGGCGATGATGATTGCGTCGAACGGCGCCGCCTCGGGCCAGCCCAGGGTACCGTCACCGGCGCGTACATCGACATTGCCATAGCCCATCGCCTGCAGGCGGGTTTCAGCCAGGCGCGCCAGCGCAGGATGCCGTTCGATTGTGTACACGCGCATCGCCAGCTCGGCCATCACCGCAGCGGCGTAGCCCGAGCCGGCGCCGATTTCGAGCACGCGGTCCGCCGGGTCGAGGCGGGCGGCGTCGACCATGCGGGCGACGATGTAGGGTTGCGAGATCGTCTGGCCTTCCTCGATGGGCAACGCGCTGTCTTCGTATGCGAATTCCCGCATTGCCTCCGGCAGGAAGGCCTCGCGGTCGATCTTCCGCATGGCTCTCAGCACCCGAGGATCGTGGATGCCGCGCCCCTCGATCTGGCGTTGGACCATGCGTGTTGCGGTTCCGGTCGCCATGAAATTGCCAACGACGGGGCAATTCAAGGGTTGCTGGAACCCGTCCGCGAAACGCCCCGTTGAGTTAGCGCACAGGGAGGGAAAAGGTTCGGTAGAGGACCGACCGCCAATGCCGAGCCCTTCTAAATTCGCGCGCGTGGTCTTGCTCGAATCACGTACCGGGTCACAGCGGTCGAATGAAAAGAAAACAAAGGAAGCCGCGTTGGTGGCCGACGATACCAAGGTGTACAAGAACCTGTTCCTGAAGGTGCTGCCTGAACGTGAGCGCGCGCTTCTCGGGCCGTCGCTGCAGTTCGTCGAGCTGCCGCAAGGCGAACTGCTGGCCGAGCCGGGCAAGCGCGTATCCGACGTGACCTTTCTCGATGCCGGGATGGTCTCGCTGTTGACCACGATGCAGGACGGTACCGCGATCGAGATCGCCACGCTGGGACGCGAATCGGTTCTCGGCGTGCTGTCGGCGCTCGGCAATCACCAAAGCAATGTACGCGCCTTGGTGCAGATCGACGGCGCCGGCTGGAAGATGCGCGTGACCGACTTCCGCGCCGCGGTGGAGAAGAGCCGGACGCTGCGCCACCTTGTGCTGCTCAGCAGCGAGCTCACCCTTGCGCAGATGCAGCAGACCGCGGCGTGCAATGCCTTGCACTCGGCCGAGCGGCGCTTGTGCCGCTGGATCCTGCAGGTGCGCGATCGCATTGACGGCGACGTGATCGAGCTCACCCAGGATTTCCTGGCGCAGATGCTGGCGGTGCGGCGGCCGACCGTGACCCTGATCGCGCAAGGCCTGCAAAACGCCGGCCTGATCCGCTACCGCCGCGGCCGCATCACCATCACCGACCATGCCGGTCTGGAGAAGCTTGCCTGCGAATGCGTCGAGGAGATCCGGACCAAGACCCGGCACATCCTGAACGAGCTGCAGTAAGAGCGACGCCTCCCGATCTGAACGGAACGGCCATCTCAAACCTTGCGATGGCTGATCCGCAGGCGGTACGCGACGTCTGCCCCCGTGGGCGTCAGGTGGATTTTGCCCTTGCGCTCGGACACCCATCCGTTCGAGATCGCATGCGAGAGTCCTTCCTCGAAATCCTTTGCACTGGGCGGGTGGCTCTTCGACCAGGGGCTGCCCCTGCGGCGATCGGCCAGAACCTCCCGGCAGGCGGCTTCCTGGAGCCGGCTCTTCTCCATCACGAAGCTCGTGCTCAACGCTTTGCACAGTTTGCGCGCCATGCGGACAGCAGGGGACAGCTCACGGCTCGTCACCGCAAGACCTCCGGTGGGAGGCGAAGAGAATTCGGGTCGTACTACTCGGGACCGACGGCGGTTGGGCAAACGCCGCCGCGTTCGCAACCTGCCACTGCACCCGAGGCTTCGCACGTGATCAGCGCGTGTCTTCGGGAGTTCTTGCGTGCGCAATCGGACCGGCCGCGACCCTCGAACGGCACGGCGGCGAACTGTTCGATGCGTGAGGCACCGGTCTGTCGCGCAATGAGCAGCTTCTCATACCGCTCGTCCTCGGGCGAGGGCAGGCCAAGGGCGTGGCGGTGCAGTCAGCGCCGGGTGTTGGTGAATCGGGCATTGCCGAGGCCGGTGCCGATCGTCAGCACGCCCCAGTGCTCGACATCGGTCATGCGCGGCACCTCGCTCAGGCCCTGCACGACGGCATCGTTGTGCAGCACCACCAGCGGCGTCTCGCTGTCGATCTTGGTGAGGCGTCCGGCCAGTTCCTGGGTCAGGTTGAAGTCGGGGCCCTCCCAGTTGCCGGGCAGGTTCTGACCGCCGCGCAGGATCACGCCGTCCTTGTCGATGATGCCGGGGCAGGCGATGCCGCCGAAGGGTGCCAGCCGCACCTTCTCGACAACCGCGTGGCCGATCAGCGCGTTCGCCATGGCGGCGATCCGCTCGACTGCCTCGTCACGCGTCGGTTTGTCGAGCGCATGCTTCCAGTGCTCGAGCTTCCACACCGTGGCCTTGGAGAGGTCGCTCCTCTTGCTCGCGTTGTGCTTGACGATGCCGACCCGGAGATTGGTGCCGCCGATATCGGCCGCCAGGATCGCGTCGTGCCCGGTGAACACCCAGCCCGGCGCGAGGTGCAGCGAGCCGATCAGGCCTGCCTCGTCGTGGTGATACTCGATAGGCACCAACTCGATCTCGGTGCCAGCGGCGTTGAGCAGGACGGCGGCGCGGCCCATCGCGAGCCGGCCGATATGGCTGCTCGACAGGCCGCCACCGATGACAATGCGCTGCGTGCCCTTCCATTTCTCGAGCCGCAGAAAGCGGCGGACGACGGCGGCGAGCTCTTGGGCGAACTCCTCGACGGCGCTGTGGATCAGGCCGGCGGCGACCGGATCGCCCGATTCGAGGACCTTGTCGAGTTGGCTCTTGGAGAGTTCCTGCGTGGCCTTCTCGCCGAGCGGATCGTCGCCGTGCTTGGCGATGCGATCGCGCCAGTCGTCGAGGATCGTCCGGAACGCGCGGCCGCTGGCGCGATCGCCGACGAAGCCGTCCTCGTCGCGCAGTTCCTCATTATAAGTGTCGACTGTCACCGAGGGCAGCACCAGCTCGGCATGTCCGGGGGCGCGCTCGGCCCGGCGGGCCGCCTCGTGCTTGGCCTTCGAAGCGGCGTCCGGGTTCTTGCTCATCCCGCAGCCAACGGGCGGGCCCCGACAAAGTTCCGGCGACCAGGGGAGCATCGCGACCTGCAGCGCGTGAAGCCCATGCGGATCGGCGACAGGTTCTCCGAGGCGAGCAGAATGCGGCCGCTACTTGGTGGCCTGCGCCACCTGGGCGTCTACGGGCGCGACGGCCTTGAGGCCGATCTCGAGTGTGCCCCCCGCGCTCGTGATGACGAAGCGGCTGCCGCCGCTGAAGGTCGGCCGACCCTCGCTCGCGACGGCGTCGACGACGAGATAAGAGGCACCCTGCCAGGTCACGGTCTGGCCGGGCGCGGGGCCGACGCCCTTGTCGAAGCCGAGATCGGCCGACGGGACATGGGCGTCGGCCACGTCCGGTGCGCCCGGCGGCGGCGCACCGAGCTTCGGCGGCTCGCCTGCCACGGGCTTCTCGGGGACGAGCGAGGTCGACAGCGGCTGTGCCGTTGCCGGCAGCGCAAGCGCGATGCCGATCGACCCCCAGAGCGAAAGCGAATGTGCGCGAGCCATGCCCATCCCGACTTTGCACTCAAAGGAGTCTAAACTGCAAGGTAACGGCTCCAACAGCATCAAAGCCAACAGCGTCAAAGAAGGAGGAACACCGTGCAAATCGCCCCGCTGACGGACCACACCGGCGCGGAAGTGCGCGGACTGGACCTTTCCGGGCCAGTCTCTGACGACGTCCGGACCGCCCTGCAGGATGGGTTCTTGCGGCATCACGTGCTGGCGATCAGGAACCAGAGCCTCTCGCCAGCCCGGCTGGTGCAGGCGGCGTCGCTGTTCGGCGAGATCTTTCCGCAGCACAACACGCGCTTCGCCCTGCCCGACTGCCCGCAGATCCACTACCTCTCGAATCAGGACAGCTTTCCCGACGGCCGGCGCTACATCCCGGGCGAGGGCTGGCACACCGACCATTCCAACGACACGCGCCCGCCCAAGGCGACCATCCTCCATGCGGTGAAGCTGCCGAGCTCCGGCGGCGACACGCAGTTCGCCAACATGGCCGCCGCCTACGAGGCGTTGGACGCGGCGACGCGCGCGCGCATCGCGTCGCTGGTCGGCATCCACGTCTATCAGAGCAGCCACAGCGCGCGGAAGCTGATGGGCCTGTCGGAAGCCAACAAGGAGCGGGTGCCCAACGCAGTGCTGCATCCGGTGGTCCGCACCCATCCCGAGAGCGGCATCAAGTCGATCTACATCAATCCGATCCGCATCGAGGGCATCCTCGGCCTCGATCACAAGGAAGCGCTGCCGCTCCTGGTCGAGCTGCTCGAGCATGCGACGCAGGAGCGCTTCCAGTATCGCCACGCCTGGCAGCCGGGCGATCTCGTGATCTGGGACAATCGCTGCCTGCTGCACAAGGCGAACGGCGACTACGACATGAACGAGGTGCGCTACCTCTATCGCGTCATGCTGAAAGGCGACGTGCCGCACTGACCTGTCCGGTTGCAACGCGACTGCGAGCAGGGACGTTTGCGCACGCCGCTGCGTAGAGCGGGTGATGCGCATCAGCTTCTGGATAGCCGCCCTCAGTTGCCTGGTGGGACTGGCGGCGCTCGTCATGCTCGGTTGGTACGAGGCAGGCGGCGACATCGATTCGCTGCCGCCGCTCGGCGTCTGGTGCGTGATCTTCGCGGCCAGCGTGCTGGTGCTCGGCATCGTCTGGCTTCTGGTGCAGTGCTTCTATCGCCCGGACGGGCCGGACCCGTAATCATCGGCCGGGACGGCTGCAATGCCATGGGGGCTGACATATCCAACAAATATCGATCGGGCCGCGGCGATATATTGGCCAAGGCCGGGACCGAGGCGCACACTGCGGCGATGGATACGCTGACACCCCTGATCTGCGACCTGCTGGAATGGCTCGACCGCGAACCGCGCACCCACGCGGAGGTGATGGACGGCTGGCGCACATCGTGCCCGCGCCTGCCGGTGTGGGAGGAGGCGACCGACAAGGGATATGTCGCGCGCCGCGGGCGCCGGGTCGAGGTGACGCCGCAGGGCCGCTGGTTCCTGCTCGAGCAGCGGTGCGGGAAGGACGAGATGTCGCCCGGTCGCCCGATCCCTCTCTCCCGACAATCCGGTCGGCGCGGCCGCAGCGATCGTACTGGCACCCAGCCCAACCGCCAGTAATAGCGCCCCCCGGTTTCGCAGCGGGCAACCTTCACCTCAGCCGCGCGGTTGACTCCTCCAGAAACAGAGGAGTCATTTCCAATGAGACCTCTTTTCCTGATGGCCGCTGCACTATCGGTGGGCGTCAGCGGGGCGGCATACCGAGCACGGACATCAGCAGCGGCAACCGCTGATGGTTGAGTGCGGAAATTCTGGCACGCGATGGTGGGTGACTCTGGCAGCCGGTCTGCTGGTGCTCACCGTCGCCGCCCTATTCTAGATACAGATACCGGAGGAAGTAACGATGGCTGTCATCGAGTTCGACTCTGCCGCCACGCAGGAAGTCCGCGAACATCGGCGCTCGTTCATGACCTTCGAACGCATCGTGCAGTTCGCAGTCATGCATATTGCGCTGATCCTCTCTTGTCTGGCACTTGCGTTCCTCGGCAACGTTCCCTGGTTCGGATTTCTGCTGGGACTCGGCGGAACGCTTGCGCTGATCGCATGGCTGGTCGTTACCGCGTCGAACACGGAGACATGATTCACCGTCGCGCATGATTCAGTCTGCCGGAAACAAATCGCCGGGCGAACGACTCCTCGTCGCGCGGCTTTACCTTCGGGAGTCGTGGGGTCAGGATGGAGCGCCTTTCGCGAACGGGGAGGCGTCGTGACCGCGTTCCTCGGAGGCAAGCCCGCGCCATGATCATCTTTGCGGCCGAGCGCGACCAGGCGAAATGTTGAGGCTGGCCTTCGACCGGAAGAATCGCGTTCTCCACGTCATCGTTTCCGGCATCTTCGGTTCTGAGGACGTGGACGAGCTCGACAATGTCGTCGTCGAGTTCGTGGCGCGACACGGGCCAGTGCGCGGCATCTTCGACTATAGCGACGTCGACGCGATCGCGGTCCCGGATAGCCGCCTGGCCGAGCGTGCCCAGCAGCCATCGGCGATCGAGCAGCGGGTGGTTGTCGCCTCGCGCGTGATGGGCGGCGCGAGAGCCCGGGCCTATCAAGGTTATCGACGCGAGGCCGGCCAGAGGCAGGCGGTGATCGTCGACAGCCTCGACGAGGCTTGCGCGTTTCTCGACCTTCGAAATCCCCGATTCGAGCCGGTCGAACGCTGATGCTATAATTTGCTCTGCGCTATCGGGAGGCATCATGGCAATCCCTCTCAAGATCGAGCCGGTCGACGCCACCTTCGGCGCCGTGGTCACCGGATTCCGCATCCCCGAGATCGACGACGCCACTTTCCAGGCGCTCTATGACGCCTGGCTGGAATATGCGCTGCTGATCTTCCCTGAGCAGAACCTGACGCGCGCCGAGCAGATCGCGTTCGCCAAGCGCTTCGGGCCGCTCGAGTTCGAGATGACCGCGATCAGCAACGTCAAGGAGGACGGCACCCTGCGGCTCGAGAAGGACAATGACGACCGCATGAAGATCCTCAAGGGCAACATGGGCTGGCATTGCGATTCCACCTACATGCCCGTCCAGGCGAAGGGCGCGGTGTTCTGCGCCGAGGAGGTGCCGACGATCGGCGGCCATACCGGCTTCGCCGACATGCGGGCCGCCTACGATGCGCTGGACCAGGCGACGCGCACCAAGGTCGAGACGCTTTCCGCCTATCACTCGCTGCACTACAGCCAGTCGAAGCTCGGTCACGACACGAGCAAGGAGAAAGCCGACGGCGAGTACAGCGGCTACGGCTTTCACAGCGGCCCAGTACCGCTCAGGCCGCTGGTGAAGGTCCATCCCGAGACCGGCCGCAAGTCGCTGCTGATCGGCCGGCACGCCCACCACATCCCCGGCATGGACAAGGCCGAGTCGGAGCGCTTCCTCGAAGGGCTCGTCGTATTCGCCTGCCAGCGCCCGCGTACCTGGCACCACGACTGGCACCCGGGCGACGCACTGCTGTGGGACAATCGCTGCCTGCTGCACCAGGCAACGCCGTGGGACATGACCCAGCGGCGCATCATGTGGCACAGCCGCATCGCCGGCGATCCAG
The DNA here is from genome assembly GCA_018240745.1 of Pseudomonadota bacterium. Taxonomy (GTDB): domain Bacteria; phylum Pseudomonadota; class Alphaproteobacteria; order Reyranellales; family Reyranellaceae; genus Reyranella. The sequence goes on along the minus strand of JAFEFF010000086.1, from coordinate 6,197 downwards.
TGAGTGAGGCCGCGCTGAACTGAACAAGACCGCGCAACCGGGCCGTCAGCCCGCGGGCAGTTCCTCGAGCAGCCGCCCCTTGCCGGGCAGAGGCGTGTCGAGCTTCATGGTCTGCAGCACCGCCCACAACGCCGCCTGATTGGTGGTGATCACCGGCTTGCCGAACTGGCGCTCCCAGACCGCGATCCAGTCCATGGTCGGAAAGTTGCCGCCCGGCACCACCAGCGCGTCGATGCCCGGCCGATCGATCCGGCGGAACGCTGCCTCGGCCGCCCCGGCGTCCATCTTGCCGATGGCATAGGCATCGGCGGCGCCCAGGCTTTCCGAGGCAACGACGGCGATGCCGTACTTCGTCTCGTAGTAGCGCCGGGCCCGACCGATCACCTCTTCCGAATAGGGCGTCGCCATGGCGACGCGCGATGCCTCGAGGGCCTTCAGCGCCCGGCCGATCGCCTGGGCGGAGGTCAAGGACGGCACACCCGACGCCTCGGTCATCCGCCTCACCGTCACCGCGTCGTAGTCGTCGGTGAACAGACTCGCCGAGGTCTGCGCCAGCGCGATCACCTCGACCCGCGCGTCGCCGAGCAGCTTCGCCTGATAGGCCACGTCGGCATCCAGGCTCGGCGAGAAGGGGGTGTTGCCGCCCTTTCCGAGCCGCCCCGTGTGGACCTGCAGCTCCGGGGACAAGCGGCAGTACTCGATCTCGCACGTGGTGTTGGTCGAGGGGATCAGGATTCCGAAGTGTCTCGGCATCGCCGGGCGCGCCTAGAAGAAGACGAACGCCCGTACGACGACGTTCTTGCGGCAGCGGGCATTGGCGGGTGCGGTCGGGTCGATGCAGGCGGTGTGGAACGACCAGCGCGAGACGGAGCCATCGGTGATGGAATCGTAGCACTTCAGCATCGAGACCTCCGTCGAGGTCTGCCGCGGGAACCAGTACCACTCGTGTTTCGGATCGTACGTAAAGCGGGTGGTCTCACCGACTCGGTCATCGTAGATTCGATAGTTGGTGATGTACGGCTGGTCGGCGAAGGAGGGCCAGGCGCAGAGCACGAAGGGGTACTGCTCGACGGTCTCCATCGGCTTGGCGAGATTTATCGACATGAAGCGCCGCGACATCTTCGCGTCGGCCTCTTCCTCCGTGTAGTGCTGCGTGCGGCCAAAGTTGCGCAGGTTCCTGGTGAGCAGCTCGCGGCAGCGCACGCGACCGCTGTTGTCGTTCAGGTCGTTGTGCACGAGGTTGACGTACCGTGCGTTCACGCCCGGGTTCTTGTTGTCCTGGTCTTCCGTCCGGTCGCCCGCGTAGTCCTTGTCGAAGACGTCATGGTTGTAGACCAGGGCATCCGTCGCGTCGGGGAAGAACTCCAGAAGGAGCTTCTCGATCTCGGGGTAGAACACACGCTCCACTTCCGACGCGTCGTAGAAGTTCGAGCACCTGGACTCGAGGTGCGCCAGTGAGACGCCGAGGCGGTCCATGCACTCGGGGGTGTTGGGCGAAAGGCCCGGGTAGTACTCGCCGATGCGCCGCGCGTCGCGCAGGAGGTGGGGAAAATAGAGGTCGCGCCGCCGGTTTCCCTCCTCGTTCTTGCGGAGAATCTTCGCCACGTCGGCACGCGCCGGGTCGCGCCACAGGGCATTGGACGGAACGATGGAGTAGGTCGGCCGCTCGTAGACCGTATAGGCGAGCGGCAGGGCCACGCCACCGGCCGGCGCTTTGAGGCTGTTCGATTCGCGGATGTACCTCACGCACTCGTCGTAGTCGCGGAACGCGAGGCCCCATCGGGTCTTGATCGGGCCGGGCGGCGCGCTGTCGATCATGTCGATGACGCGCTGGCCATCGCCGCGGGCGATCTCGGCGAGCGCATCCTCGAGCGCCTTGGCGGTTCCCGCATCTCCATCCCGGTCGAACGACATGTAGGAGAGGCCGCCGTTCGCCGCGATCGGCGGCGGCTGGCCTTCCGTGCGCTGCAGCGGCGGCACGTAGGCCGGCGAAGATCTCTGCGGGCTTGCTGCGGTGTTGCTATCGACCATCTCGAGCTGGCTCATGGCGCACCTCCGGTCAGTTCGGCGGTAGCGTCGCACACAGGTCCCGCGGTTTCCAGACCATGAATCTTTTCCGGATCATAAGCCTGCGTCATGCGAGCGCCTTCAGGATGCGGTCGCGGGTAAGCGGCATGTCGTGGATGCGCACGCCGAGCGCATGCGCCACGGCATTGCCGACCGCAGCCGCCGTCGGGCCGCACGAGCATTCGCCGAGGCCGAGCGTCGGGTTGCCGCCGCCGTCGACCAGCTCGGCCTCGATCTCCGGCACCTCGCTGAAGCGCAGAATCGGATAGCCGTCCCAGTCGAGCGAGGCGATGCCGCGGTCGTCGAAACGGACCTGCTCCTTCAGCGTCCAACTCAGCGCCTGGACGATACCGCCCTCGAGCTGGTTGCGTGCGCCGTTGGGATTCACGATCAGGCCGGCATCGGCCACGCACCAGACGCGATCGACACGGACGACTTCATCGACCGTCACGGCGGCGGCGACGGCGCAGTAGGCGGCCATGTTCTTGTAGCGCGCGAAGGCCATGCCGAGGCCGCTGCCCGAGCCGGACGGACCGCGCGCCTTCCAGTTGCTCATCGCCGCGATGCGCTCGACCACCCGACGTGCCCGCGGCTCGGACAGGATCGAGAGGCGATAGGCGACGGGGTCTTCGCCGACGCGCGCAGCCAGCACGTCCATCATCATCTCGATCGCATAGACGTTGGGCAGGGCGCCCAGGCCGCGCAGCGCCGAGGTGCGCACGGGCCCGCGTTGCACCAGATGATGCAGGATGCGGTGGGATGGCACGTCGTACAGTGGCACGGCATTGCGTGTGCCGCCGCCGCCGCGCTGCTCGGTCGGATCGGTCGGCTTCACCTCGGGCGGCGGGTTGGGCAGCGCCTCGGTCGCCAGCAGATAGCCGCTGCCGCTGCCCGGCCGTTGCACGTGCGTGCAGCTCCAGATCTCGGTCGTCCAGTCGGCCGGCCGGCCCTTGCCGTCGAGGTCGACGTGCAGGGTCACCACCATCGCCGGCCCGACCGGCTCGAATCCGAACTCCTCTTCGCGTCGCCATTGCAGGCGGATGGTGCGGTTGGGGATCCGCATCGCGACCAGCGCCGCATCGAGCGCGGCATCGTCGGCGCCGTTGTGGCCGTAGCAGCCGGGGCCGTGCAGATGCTTCGCGGTGATCGAGTCGGCCGGCAGCCCGAGCGCGGCGGCGAGATTCTTGCGCAACGGGTGCATGCCCTGGCCGTGGGACTGCACCGTAAGATGGCCGTCGCGGAACTCGGCCAGCGCGCAGGATGGACCCATCGAGGCGTGGGCGATGTAGGGCCGCGACACGGTGATCTGCGCGAGGTCGTTCGGCGCCGTCGTGCGCGGCGGCGCCCCGATGCGGCGATCTTCGGCCGGCTGGCCCATGAGCCAGGCCGCTTCCTGATGCGCCGGCGTGAGCTGGCGGAGATTGTCCCAGCGCGCGTGCGCCGGCGCCGCGGCGGCGGCGGCTTGTGCCACGCCCTCGACCGGGCTCACGAAGGCCACGAAGTTCGCCTCGCGCACGATCTGCAGCTCGCCCTTCGCAGCGCGCCGGATCGCCGCCTCGTCGAGCGACGCGAGTGTCGCGCCGGGATTGGGCTGGCGCAGCGTCCGGGCATGCAGCACGCCGCGCGGCAGCACGTCGTGGACATAGGCTGCACCGGTCACCTTCGCCGGCAGGTCGAGGCGTGGGACATCCTTGCCGACGATCTTGTAGGCGTCGGCTTTCTTGGGCTTTGCCTCGCCGGTGGGCGCCTGCGAGAAGTCGATTTCTCCTGCGACGGTCCAGTAATCCTGGCCGGTCGCCTCACCGTTCTGCAGGAACTGTCCGTCAACCACGGTGAGGTCGTCCGGGTTGCAGTTCAGCCGCAGCGCGGCGCGGCCGAGCGCCTTGGCGCGCACCTCGGCGCAGACCAGGCGGATCGAGCTGCCCGACATCTGGATCGACAGCGAGGACGTCGTGTACATCTCGTCCGGGCCGTGATCGGTGTCGCCCGACAGCAGCCGGACGCGATCGAGCGGCACGTCGAGCTCGTCGGCGGCGATCTGGCTCAGCGCCGTGAGCACGCCCTGGCCGATCTCGACCTTGCCCGAGGCGACGCGGACCGTGCGGTCCGGATTGAAATGGATCCAGCGGTCGAGCCGCGGATTGTCGACCAGGCTGGTCGGCAGGTTCGGCGCGTTCATGCCGGACCTCTCTGGCTCGTGTGGGCGGCGCGCTCGACGGCGCGGATGATGCGTTGATGCGTGCCGCAGCGGCAGAGATGGCGATCGAGCGCCGCGACGATCTCGGCGCGCGACGGGCTGGGATTGCGGTCGAGCAGGGCCTTGGCCGACAGGATGATGCCCGACAGGCAATAGCCGCATTGGCCGGCCTGCTCGTCGAGGAAGGCCTGCTGCAGCGGATCCAGCTTGTCGGCGGTGCCCAGCCCCTCGATGGTGGTGACGCTGCGCCCGGCCACCGTGCCGGTCTCGCGCGTGCAGGCGAACACCGGCTCGCCGTCGAGCAGCACCATGCAGGCGCCGCACTGCTCCAGCCCGCAGCCGTAGCGCGTGCCCATCAGGCCGAGATGATTGCGCAGCGCCTCGAGCAGCGGCGTGGTTTCCGGCACGTCGATGCTCTTCGCCGCGCCGTTCAAGGTGAAGGTGATGGTCATGCGATGCGAAGCATCGCATGGGCGGGCCCGCAGAGCTAGGCACGCCCCGCCGCGCCTGCGTCTACGGCACCGCCCCGCTGGCGCGCAGCGCCAGCGGCATGCCACTCTCTTCGGATGCTGCGCCCCGCCGCTGCCGTGCTTCTCGCAGGAATCACCATGGCGATCTCTCCGGCCCGTGCCGATCCGCTCGATACCGACCGGCTGATGGCCGACATCACGCGCTACGAGACGTTCGGCGTGCACCGCTATGGCCTGGCATCGGCCGACGCCACGCTCGACTGGATCGCCTCCGAACTCGTTTCGGCGGGCCTGAAGGTGAGCGAGCAACGGTTCCGGATGGACCGCCAGTATGTGCTCGAAGTCGGTACGCTCCGGATGGGCGAGAAGACGATCGATGTGGTGCCGCAATGGTGGCCGCCCGAGGAGACCACCAGCTTCGACCTGACCGCACCGATCGGACCGACGGGCCTCGCCCGGCTCAGCCTGCCGTACGACCGCGGCGCTTATCTCAACGACAGCCATCGCGCCAAGCTCGCCCAAGTCTTCGCGCAGAAGCCCAGGGCGGTGCTCCTCGACATCGCCCATCCGAGCGGCGAGATCTTCACCTATAACGTCGACCAGTCGAGCAAGCCGTGGCCGGTGCCGGTGCTGCTGGTCGCGCCCAGGGACACCGCAACGCTGAAACCGGGCGCGGAGGCGACGGTGTCGGTGCGCGCCGCCTACCGGCGCGACGTCGAGGGCCGGAACGTCATCGCCAGGCTCGATCGCGGGCGCGGCCGGTGGCTGGTGATCTCGACGCCGGTCACGAGCTGGTTCACCAGCACCTGCGAGCGCGGGCCGGGCATCGCCGGCTTCCTGGCCATGGCGCGGCTCGCCAGGCAGCGCTTCGCCCAGCACGACCTGCTGTTCGTCGCGACCTCCGGTCACGAGATCGGCCACGGCGGCATGGAGGTCTTCATGAAGGACGGCGCGCCGCCGCCCAGGTCGACGGCGGCGTGGGCGCATTTCGGCAGCTCGCTCGCCTGCCGCGACCCGGTGGTGCGGGCCATCAACAGCTCGGCGTCGCTGACCGGCCTGGTCGATCGCGGCTTCGCCGGCATCGAGGGCCTGCGCCTCATCGGCGAGAAGGCGGCGGTCGGCGAGCTGCGCGAGGTCCACGCGGCAGGCTACGAGAACTTCTTCGGCATGGCGGGCTCCCATCGGCTGTTCCATACCGCCAGCGACAGCGTCGCCGCGGTCGATCCGGCGCTGCTTACGCCCATGGCAAAGGCGTTCGCCAACACGCTCGACACGGTGCGCTAGCGCGAAGTTGCTTCTCTTCGAATCGCGCTTGGCGGGAGTCCATGGAGTCCACAGGAGTCCACTCGGGTGTGGACCGGTTGGATGCCGATGGCACAAGGGTTTTAGGCCAGGAGTCCACGAATCCACCGATTCCCGCTCCTGAAAAAACACCTTGCTCAGGGGGCGGGGGCTGAAATGCC
>JAFEFF010000085.1 GCA_018240745.1 Pseudomonadota bacterium | reverse complement strand
GAGCTCGATCTCCGACGTCGGCAGCTGGCTCACCGCGACCGTCGAGTACGACGGCGAGGGCAATCTGATCGGCCTGAAGGACGGCCGCATCGGCTCGCTGCGCGCCCTCGACGGCAAGCCGCTCGTGCAAAAGGACTGGGCCGACGCCGAGGGCATGGCGCCGCTGCCGGACGGCTCGTGGCTGGTCAGCTTCGAGCGCCATCACCGCATCTGGCACTACCCGACGCTCGACGGCATCCCGACGGCGATCAACCTGCCCGAGGATTTCGGCCGCCAGCCATGGAACGGCGGCGTCGAGACCATCACTGTCCTGCCCGATGGCCGCATCATCGCGATCAGCGAACAGTACGAGGTGTCGCCGGGCGTGCTGGCCGGCTGGCTCGGCCAGCCCGTCGGCAAGGACAGCTACACCTGGCAAAGCTTCCGCTACACCAAGATTCCCGACTTCAATCCGACCGCGATCCGGCCATTGCCCAACGGTGGCTTCGTGGTGCTGGAGCGCGCCTTCGATCTCGTCCGCGGTGTGCGTATCCGCATCCTGACGGCGGATGCCGCGGCGTTTCAGCCGGGCGGCGTCGTCACGGCGCGCGAGATCGCGCGGCTCGCCTCGCCGCTGGCAGTCGACAACCTCGAAGGGATTTCGGCCACCAGGGGACCAGGCGGAGCGACCCTGCTGTGGCTGATCTCGGACGACAACTTCAATACCCTGCAGCGCAACCTGCTGCTGCTGTTCGAGCTGGACGAGAAATAAGAAAGGCCGCTTACGCGGCCTTCTTCGCATCCCGCTTGGCCTTGGCCGAGGAGACCCGGCGCTTCAGGGCCACCATCTCGGGGCTGAGCTTGCTGTCATTGGTGCCCAGCAGATAGGCGTCGATGCCGCCGTTGTGCTCGATCGTCTTGATGCCGCGCGGGGTCAGCCGCAGGCGGACGGAATGGCCGAGTGCATCCGACAGGACCGAGGCGACCTGCAGGTTCGACATGAACCGGCGCTTGGTCTTGTTGTTGGCGTGGCTGACATTGTTGCCGTACTGGACGGACTTACCAGACAGGGCGCAACGACGAGGCATGGCGATTCCGCTCAAAAAACGATCCCGCCGAGCGGCGGGAGAGGCGGCTTTTTAAGGGTCCGACCGCGGGTCGTCAAGCAAACCGGTCCGCGATCACGCGAACCAGTCGACCACCCGCTCGGTGATGTCCTCGACCTGATCCTCGGGAATCACCCGGCCTTTGGCCGAGATTCCTGCAGCGTGCACGGTTTCCGGATCGCCCGAAACCAGAGGGTGCCACCAGTACAGATCCTGCTTGAAATGGACGAGGCGGTAGGCACAGGTCTTGGGGAGCCATTCCATCTTGGCCACCACGGTTGGGGTGAGCTGGATGCAGTCCGGCACGATCTTCTTGCGGTTCCTGTAGTCCTTGCAGCGCGCCGTCCTGGGGTCGAGCAGCTTGCAGCAGGTGTCGGTCTGGGCGAGCTCGCCGGTGCCCTCGTACTCGAGCTTGTTGACGCAGCACATGCCGCAGCCGTCGCACAGCGACTCCCACTCCTGCTTCGACATCTGGGCCAGCGTCTTGCGCTTCCAGAACGGCAGTTGCTGGGCGGCGGCGGCCCGCCGGGCGCGCCGGACGAAGGACTTAGCGGCCATGGAACGCTTCTAGCATACGGCGGGCCGCAGCGGCGGGTGTGGATTTTCCCGTCTCCACCTCGCGCTCCAGCCCGGGGACCAATCGTTTCACCTCGGGATTCTTACGCAATTCGGCGAGCAGGGTTTCGCCGACCTCGTTCCACATCCAGGCGCGCGCCTGCTCGGCGCGGCGGCGGGCGATGCCTTGGGGGCCGACCGCCGCGTTGAAGCGCTCGACGGTCGCCCAGACCTCGGCGACGCCGTCGCCGGTCAGGGCCGACGCCGACGTGACCTCGGGCGTCCAGCCGGCGGTCGGCGAGCGCAACATGCGCAGCGCATGCCGGTAGTCGGCGACCGCGCGGCGCGCCGTGGCCTTGAGGTCGCCGTCGGCCTTGTTGACCACGATCAGGTCGGCGAGCTCGATGACGCCGCGCTTGATGCCCTGCAGGTCGTCCCCGCCCGCGGGCAGCAGCAGGACGATGAACATGTCGACCATGTCGGCCACCGCCGTCTCCGACTGGCCGACGCCGACGGTCTCGACGATCACCGTGTCGAAGCCCGCCGCCTCGACCAGCAGCATCGCCTCGCGCGTGCGCCGGGCGACGCCGCCCAGCGTGACGCCGGCCGGCGACGGACGGATGAAGGCCGACGGATTGCGCGACAGCTCCTCCATGCGGGTCTTGTCGCCCAGGATCGAGCCGCCGCCGCGCTTGGACGAGGGATCGATCGCCAGCACCGCGAGCGAGCGGCCGCGCTCGATCAGCGACAGGCCGAAGCGCTCGATGAAGGTCGACTTGCCGACGCCCGGCACGCCGGTGATGCCGAGCCGCACCGACTTGCCGCCCTTCTGGCCGGTGTACGGCAGGAGCTCGGCCAGCAGCGCGTCGGCGCGTTCGCGATGATCGGCGCGCGTCGATTCGATCAGGGTGATGGCTTGCGCGAGCGCACGGCGGTCGCCGGCGAGCAACGGCTTGAGCAGCGGATCGCTCATTGTCGATCGACAGATATCAGCCGGACCGGCGCATGGCCAGCAAGGCCGCGAGCGTCCCGGCGACGTAGAACACCGCCAGCGTCCAGCCGAGGCCGGGATCGCCGAACCAATCCATCGCACCCCCGGCCAGCGGCCGGCCGACCAGGCCGCCGACGATGTAGATCATGCTGAAGGCGGTGTTGGCGCGCGCGATGTCGCCGCCCCTGAAGCGCTGGCCGAGCAGCGCGAGCCCGACCGGATAGATCGAGAACGAGATGCCGCCCCACAGCGCGACCACGCCGACCGTGCCGGCCCATTGCGCCGGGACCACCGCCAGCGCGATCACCAGCAGGGCGCTCGAGAACGAGCAGCCGGCGAATACCAACCGGCGGTCGGCGTGATCGGCCAGCCAGCCGATCGGCCATTGCAGGACCACGTTGCCCATGACGAAGGCCGACAGCCAGAGCGCGCCGGTGTCGGCCGGGACGCCGGCGCTGACCGCGTAGACCGGCAGGAAGCTGAAAGCCACCTGCTCGCCCAGCCCGCCGGAGAAGGCGGCGAACATGGCGAGCGGCGCGAGCACCACGGCCGAGCGGAAGCCGCTCGCGGCGTCGACCCGGATGAGCGGCGCCGTGCGCCACGACGGCAAGAGCGGCACCGCCACCAGCAGCGAGAGCGCCGCGCCGGTCAGGAACGGCACCGGGCCGTAGACACCGACCACCTGCAGCACCGCCGGTCCGAGCGCCATGCCGAGCGCCACCATCGCGCCGTAAAGGCCCATCACCCGGCCGCGGCGCTTCTCGTCGACCACGACGTTCATCCAGATCTCGCTCACCACCCACGGCACGCCCCCGATGGCGCCGTGCAGGAAGGTCAGGATGCCCCAGGCGAGCGGGCCGGAGGTGATGGTGTAGGCGCAGTTGATCAGCGCGCCGACCACCACCGCACCGACGATCGCCGGCACTGCGCCCAGCCGGGCGGCGAAGTGCGGGATACGCGTGCCGAACGACAGCATGCCAACCGCCCAGCACGCCGAGACGATGCCTATGGTGAGCTTGCTCTCTCCTTGTTGCTCCAGCGCCAGGGGCACCAGCGGCATGCCGACGCCGGCCTGCAGGCCGATTGCCGCGCAGGCGGCGAAGACCGGCAGCAGGGTGCGGCGCGGATCGGCTATCGCCGGGCTACTCGGCGACACGGAGATGCCCCTCCGTCCGGAAGGACGGCGGCTCCGGCACCTCGACCTTGCGTTCGGCTTCGGCGGCGGCCTCCTGCTGGCGCCGCCACATGTCGGCATACATGCCGTTCTTCGCCAGCAGCTCGCCGTGGCGGCCGCGTTCGGCGACCCGGCCGCGATCGAGCACGACGATCTCGTCGGCATTGACGATGGTGGAGAGTCGGTGGGCGATCACCAAAGTGGTGCGGCCGCGGCTCACCTCTTCCAGGGAGCGCTGGATCTCCTGCTCGGTGCGGGTGTCGAGCGCGCTGGTCGCCTCGTCGAACAGCAGGATGTGCGGGTTCTTGAGGATCGTGCGGGCGATCGCGACGCGCTGCTTCTCGCCGCCCGAGAGCTTGAGCCCGCGCTCGCCCACCGTGGTCTCGTAGCCCATCGGCAGGGCCATGATGAAGTCGTGGATGCGCGCCAGCCGGGCTGCCCGCTCGACATCCTCCCGGGTGCTGTCGGGACGGCCATAGCAGATGTTGTAGTAGATCGTGTCGTTGAACAGCACGGTGTCCTGCGGCACCACGCCGATCGCCGCGCGCAGGCTCTGCTGCGTCACGTCGCGGATGTCCTGGCCGTCGATCCGCACGCTGCCGGTAGCGACGTCGTAGAAACGGAACAGGATGCGCGAGACGGTCGACTTGCCGGCGCCGCTCGAGCCGACGATCGCCACCGTGTCGCCCGGCGCCACCCGGAAGCTCACGTCGTGCAGGATCGGCCGCGCCTTCTCGTAGTGGAAGTCGACATGGTCGAACACGATCTCGCCGCCGGTGACCTCGAGCGCCGGCGCGCCTTGCCTGTCGGCGATCTCGGCCGGGAGGTCGAGCAGGCCGAACATCTTCTCCATGTTGACCAGCGCATTCCTGATCTCGCGATAGGCGAAGCCCAGCATGTTGAGCGGCATGTAGAGCTGGATCAGGAAGGTGTTCACCGCCACGAAGTCGCCGAGCGTCATGTCGCCCCGGGTGACGCCGTAGCCTGCCATCACCATCACCGCGACCAGGCCGGCCGAGATGACGGTGCCCTGGCCGATATTGAGCAGCGACAGGGTGCGGCTGGAGCGGATCGCCGCAACCTCGTAACGGCGGCGGCCGACGTCGTAGCGCCGCGCCTCGTGCGCCTCGTTGCCGAAGTACTTGACCGTCTCGTAGTTCAACAGGCTGTCGATCGCCTTGGCGTTGGCCTCGGTGTCGGCGTCGTTCATGCGGCGCACGAACTTGATGCGCCACTCCGACAGGGTGACCGAGAAGACGATGTAGACGGCGACCGCGCCCAGGGTGACCGCCGTGAAGCGCCAGTCGTACAGCTTCCACAGGATCACGCCGACCAGGCCGATCTCGAACAGGGTCGGCAGGATGTTGAACGTCGTGAAGCGGATCAGGAACTCCATGCCCTGGGTCCCGCGTTCTATGACCCGGCTCAGACCGCCGGTCTGGCGCTCGAGGTGGAAACGGAGGCTGAGCGCATGGAGATGGTCGAACACTTCGAGGGCGAGGTTGCGGATCGCCCGCTGCGAGACCGGCGCGAAGATCGCATCGCGCACCTCGCCGAACGCCTGCGCCAGCACCCGGGCGAAGCCGTAGGCCAGGATCAGGGCGATCGGCACCGCCACGACCTGTGCCTTGGCGCCCAGGGCATCGACGGCGTGCTTGTAGAGGATAGGCACGTAGACGTTGGTGATCTTGGCCAGGATCAGCAGCACGAGCCCTGCGACGATCCGGGCGCGCAGCGTCCCTTCGCCCTTTGGCCAGAGATGCCGGCCCAGGATCTTCAGCACGGCCCACGAGCGGTCGAGGCTGATGCTGGGAGGACGGTCGTTGACCGGGGGCGACATAGGCGGGCCTGTTTGTGGGCTCTGGCAATGGGTGGCGTCGGGGGCGTCGGCCTTCTATCGTGCCGGGGAGCCCGAGGTAAGTCCCCCGGTGGAGCACGATTTCATGAGTTTTCGTACGGCTGCGGCCGCCCTGGCCTTGTGCTGCACCGCACCCGCGGCATTGGCCCAGACGACGCGCCAGATCCAGGCAGGCTACGAGATCACGTTCGTGGGCATGACCGGATTTCGCATCGACTTCACCGCCAAGTACGCGGGCAACCGCTACGACATCGAGAGCCATGTCTTCAAGGAAGGCATCCTCAAGGCGCTGACCATCCAGTACGAGGGCCGCAACCGCGCCTGGGGCACGTTCGGACCGCAGGGCATGCAGCCGTCGAGCGGTTCGCTGGCCCTGGTGGTCGGCGGCCAGCCGCGCACCTGGCTGGCCCAATACGGGCAGGCCGGCCTGGTGAGCCAGACCTTCAATCCGCAATGGAAGCCGACGCCGAAGCAGGCGATTCCGGAGGACAAGGTCCTGCCCTCGCTCGACCCGCTGTCGGCGGCGATCTCGGTCGGCGCGGCGGGAGACGCGGCGTGCGACCGCACCGTGCCGTCCAACGACGGCAAGCGGCGCATCGACATCATCCTGAAGAAGATCGGCACCGAGTCGCCGCAGGCCGCCAACGTGGCGCAGGCCAAGGGCGATCTGCTGATCTGCGACATCTACACCAAGCGGGTCGCCGGTGAGTTCTATGACGCGCCGGCCGAAGCGGAGACCGATTCCCAGCGGCCGATGCGCATCTGGCTGGCCCGCATGGACGAGACGCAGCTGCGCTATCCGGTCAAGCTCGAGGCCAAGACCTTCTTCGGCATCATCCACGGCCGCATGCTCTACTTCCGCGACACGGTGCAGTAGCGAGCGCCGCGGAGTCCACAAGAGTCCAGTGCCGAGTGGACTCCCAAGCCTCTGGTGCATCAGCGTTTTCACCCGGGAGTCCACGAATCCACCGACTCCGGGCCACGCGAAAAAACACCTCGTCCGGGCCGGGGACGGCGCAACTGCCGAGGCCATCGGCATCGGCAGCCGGCGAGCGAGAGCAGGCGCGAAGCACGCAACATCATCCGCGCAACACTGCATCATCGCGCCGTCGAACACCTAATATGGGCAATGGCCTCGCTCTTATGGCGCGGAAAGCAGGCCCGAAGTCACGGGCCATTGCCCATAATGAGACTCCGAGCGGAGGCGTTATCCACAGGTTTTGGCCCGTCGTCCCGAGTGAAGCGAAGCGGAGCCGAGGGACCTCTTTTCGCTGTGCTGACCTAAGTCGTGGATTTCGCCATTTAGATCGCGCCAGTCTAGATTAGCACGATTGATCAGAGCGATTTTGTTTGCACGACTCCAATTCTTCAGTTGTTTTTCGCGAGCGATGGCGTCCGGCGCAGTGTCGTAGGATTCGACATAGATCAGCCGGTCGATTCGATATTTGGCCGTGTGGATAACCTCGCCCTTGCGATGCTCCGCGAGCCGTCGAGGCAGGTTAGTCGTAACGCCGATGTACAGGGCTCGCCCGGTGTGGCTCGCCAGAATATAGACGACGGGCTTCCGCATCCGGCACCGCGAAAAGAGGTCCCTCGGCTTCGCTTCGCTAAAGCGCGGGGGTTACCCGCGCGACTCGGGACGACGGGGAGCTACGCCGCGCGCTTTTGGTTGCGTTGACGCAGGAAGGCGAGGATCTCGGCGGCGGCGGCCGGGATGTTGGTGCCGGGGCCGTAGATCGCTGCGACGCCGGCCTTCTTCAGGAAGTCGTAATCCTGGGCGGGCACCACGCCGCCCACCACGACCATCACGTCGTCGCCGCCCTGCTTCTTCAGCTCCCCGATCAGCTGCGGCACCAGGGTCTTGTGGCCGGCGGCCTGGCTCGACACGCCGATCACGTGCACGTCGTTCTCGATCGCCGCGCGCGCGGCCTCGGCCGGCGTCTGGAACAAGGGGCCGATATCGACGTCGAAGCCCAGGTCGGCGAAGGCGGTGGCGATCACCTTGGCGCCGCGATCGTGGCCGTCCTGGCCCATCTTCACGACCATCAGGCGCGGCCGGCGACCCTCCTCCTCGGCGAAGGCGGCGACGTCGGTGCGGATGCGGGCCAGCCCCTCGTCGCCCTCCCATTCGCCGGCATAGACGCCGGAGATCGAGCGGATGGTCGCCTGGTAGCGGCCATAGACGCCTTCCAGTGCCGACGAGATCTCGCCCACCGTGGCGCGGGCCCGCGTCGCCTCGATCGACAGCGCGAGCAGGTTGCCGGTGCCGTTGCGCGCCGCCTCGCCCAGCGCCTTCAACGCCGCCACACACCTGGCCTCGTCGCGATTGGCGCGAATCTTCTGCAGGCGCGTGACCTGCGATTCGCGCACCTTGTCGTTGTCGACGTCGAGGATCTCGATGGCCGGCTCTTCCTTGAGCTGGAACCTGTTGACGCCGACCACGACTTCCTCGCCGCGATCGATGCGCGCCTGCTTGCGCGCCGCCGCCTCCTCGATGCGCATCTTGGGCATGCCGGCCTCGACCGCCTTGGTCATGCCGCCCAGCGCCTCGACCTCGGCAATCAGCTTGCGCGCCTCGGCGATCAGGCTCGCGGTCAGCGATTCGACGTAGTAGCTGCCGGCCAGCGGATCGACGACCCTGGTGACGCCGGTCTCGTGCTGGAGGATCAGCTGGGTATTGCGGGCGATCCGGGCCGACTGCACGGTCGGCAGCGCGATCGCCTCGTCGAACGAATTGGTATGCAGCGACTGCGTGCCGCCCAGCACCGCCGCCATCGCCTCGTAGGCGGTGCGGACGACGTTGTTGTACGGGTCCTTCTCGGTCAGCGACACGCCCGAGGTCTGGCAGTGCGTGCGCAGCGACAGCGAATCGGCCTTCTTCGGCTCGAACGGCTTGATCAGCTCGGCCCACAGGAAGCGGGCGGCGCGCAGCTTCGCCACCTCCATGAAGAAGTTCATGCCGATGCAGAAGAAGAACGACAGGCGCGGCGCGAAGGCGTCGATATCGAGGCCCTTCGCTTTCGCCGCGCGCACATATTCGAGGCCGTCGGCCAGCGTGAAAGCCAGCTCCTGGACCAGCGTCGCCCCCGCCTCCTGCATGTGATAGCCGGAGATCGAGATCGAGTTGAACTTCGGCATGAACTTCGCCGTGTGCTCGATGATGTCGGCCACGATCCGCATGCTGGGTCCGGGCGGATAGATGTAGGTGTTCCGGACCATGAACTCCTTGAGGATGTCGTTCTGGATCGTGCCGCCCAGCTTGTCCTGCGGCACCCCCTGCTCCTCGGCGGCGACGATGTAGCCCGCCAGCACCGGCAGGACGGCGCCGTTCATGGTCATCGACACGGTCATCTTGTCGAGCGGGATGCCGTCGAACAGGATCTTCATGTCCTCGACGCTGTCGATCGCCACACCGGCCTTGCCGACGTCACCAACCACGCGCGGATGATCGCTGTCGTAGCCCCGGTGCGTTGCGAGATCGAACGCCACCGACAGGCCCATCTGCCCGGCTGCGAGGTTGGCGCGATAGAATTTGTTGGACTCCTCGGCGGTCGAGAAACCGGCGTACTGGCGCACCGTCCAGGGCCGGCCGGCATACATCGTCGCCTTCGGCCCGCGCAGGAACGGCGGGAAGCCCGGCAGGGCGCCGGCGGTCTCGAGCCCTTCGAGGTCCTCGGCCGTATAGAGCGGCTTCACGACGATGCCCTCGGGCGTCGTCCAGTTCAGCGACTCGAGCGGCTTGTCGCGCAGCTCCCTGGCGGCGAGCTTCTCCCAATCGGCGAGGGTCTTCTTCGGAAAGTCGGCCATAAGACCAATTTAGTCGCTGGCCCGTGCCTTCGCCAATACGGTGTTTCGGGCCGCAACCCGGCCAGACACGCTACGTATAGCTGCCTGCGAAATCGCATATTGGACTTCCGGTGCGCCGGCCCTTAGCACCGGCCCATCATGGCGGAAATGGAGCGAGAAACGCCGACGCTCGGCGGCCTGTTCGAGGGGTTCCTCCTCCTGGGACTGACCGGTTTCGGCGGCGTGCTGCCGCTCGCCCGCCACATGGTGGTCGACAAGCGCCGCTGGCTCACCGGCGCCGAGTTCAACGAGCTGCTGAGCCTTTGCCAGTTCCTGCCGGGCGGCAACATCATCAACCTGTCGGTCGCGATCGGCCTGCATTTCCGCGGCATTCCCGGCGCGGCCGCGGCGATCACCGGCCTGATCGCCGCCCCGGCCGTGATCGTGCTGGCGCTGGGCATGGTCTATGCGCGCTTCAGCCACGATCCGCACGTCGTGCACATGTTCGCGGGCCTCGCCGCGGCGGCCGCCGGGCTGCTGATCTCGATGGCGCTCAAGCTCGCGACGGCGCTGCGCCGCCGGCCGCTCGGCATCGCGATCGCGGTGGTGATCTGCGCGGCGATCGCCGGCTTCCACCTGCCGCTGGTGCCGACCATGCTGGTCGCCGCACCGATCAGCATCTTCCTGATGATGAGGGTCGGCGCATGAACCAGACCCTGGTCGCGCTGGCGCTGATCTTCGCCCAGCTCTCGGTGGTCGCGTTCGGCGGCGGCAACACCACCCTGCCCGAGATGCATCGCCAGGTGGTCGACGTGCACCACTGGATGACCGGCGCCGACTTCGCGGCCCTCTATGCGCTGGCCCAGGCCGCTCCCGGCCCGAACATGATGGTCGCGCCGTTGATCGGCTGGCAGGTCGCGGGGCTCGCCGGCATGCTCGTGACGACGTTCGCGATCTTCGGCCCGTCCTCGGTCCTGACCGTGGTGGCGCTGCGGCTGTGGCGGCGCTTCCGGGACAAGCCGTGGCGTGCCGCCGTGCAGGCAGGCCTCGTGCCGATCTCGGTCGGGCTCGTCGCAGCGAGCGCCACCGTCATCGCCCGCACCGTCGATCATGACTGGATCTTCGTCGCCATCACCGCCGCAAGCACCCTCGTGCTGCTGCGCTTCAGGGTCCATCCGCTGTGGATGCTGGCGATGGGCGCGGCCGTCGGCTGGACCGGGTTCGGCCAATAGCGCAAACTTTTGCCGAGTAACGGAGGTCAATGAAATGAGACTCTCGCGCCGAAGCGCGCTCGCGGGGCTCGGCGCCGCGTCGCTTGCCCCATCACTGGCCCCGTCACTGGCCACGACAGCCCGTGCGCAGGCCTTTCCGAGCAAGCCGCTCACCCTGATCGTGCCGTTTCCCGCCGGCGGGCCGGCCGACATCTTCGGCCGCCACATGGCGCAGGGCATGTCGGGGCAGCTCGGCAAGCCGGTGGTGGTCGAGAACAAGAGCGGCGTCGCGGGCGTCACCGGCATGGACTTCGTCGCCAAGTCGAACGACCCGCACGTCATGGGCATTGCCAGCGCGTCCGCCGCCTCGATCATGCAGAGCCTGATGCCGCGCATGCCTTACGACCCCGAGCGCGACCTCGCCCCGGTCATCTTGGTCGTGAAGGTGCAGGAGATCCTGGTCGTCAACGCCAAGTCGGGAATAAACGACTTCAAGACGTTCCTGGCGCGGCTCAAGGCCGAGCCCGGCAAATGGACCTGCGGCTCGGCGGGGACCGGCGGCATCACCCATCTCGCGATCGAGCTGTTCAAGCGCGAGACCGGCACCGACCTCGTGCACGTGCCCTATCGCGGGGCGGCGCCCTGCACCAACGACCTGCTCGCGGGCACGATCCAGAGCACCATCCTCGACGTGCCGGTTCTGCTGCCGCACATCCGCTCGGGCGCGCTGAAGGCGCTCGCCGTGACCTCGGCAGTCCGCTCCCCGCTCCTGCCCGATCTGCCGACCATGGGCGAGCTCGGCTATCCGCGAGTCAATTCCGACAATTGGTATGGCCTATTCTCGCCCGGCAGCGCGAGCCTGGCCGATCGCGGCCGCATCCACGATGCCGCGGCGGCCACGCTCGAGAGCAAGGACGTGACCGACGCGTTCCTCGCCGTGGGCGGCATCGTTGGCGGCGGCTCGCCCGAAGATCTTGCCCGCTTCCGCCGCCAGGAGGTCGCCAAGTGGGCCGGCGTGATCCATCTCGCCGGCGTCAAGCTCGAGTGAGACCGCCCGGGCGGAGCGCCGGCGCTCTTCGCGTACCGCGATTGTTCGACTAAGTCCGCAACGGAGACCGAGATGCTCGACGGAGAGGTCCGACTGCTGCTCGACCTGATGGAGCAGGCCGAGAAGGACGGGCGGCCGAAGCTGCACACCCTGCCCTACGCCAAGGGCCGCGCCGAGGTCGACAGGATGTCGGAGGGCTGCGAGGCCGAGCCGCCGGAAGTCGCCGCGACGTTCGACGGCACGATCCCGGTGCCGGGCGCCGCGCTGAAGTTCCGCCGCTACCGGCCGCTCGGCGTGGAGGGCGCGAGCCTGCCGACGCTGCTCTACTATCACGGCGGTGGCTGGGTGATCGGCAACATCGAGACGCACGATTCGACCTGCCGGCGGATCGCCAACAGGAGCCGCTGCCAGGTTGTCTCGGTCGACTATCGGCTGGCGCCAGAGCATCCCTTCCCGACGCCGATCGAGGATTCGCTGGCTGCGTTCCGGCACGTCCGCGACAACGCCGCCCTGTTCGACGCCGATCCGGCGCGGCTCGCGGTCGGCGGCGATTCGGCGGGCGGCAACATCTCGGCCGTCGTCTGCCAGGCCTGCAAGCAGACCGGCGAGCCGATGCCGGCCTTCCAGATGCTGATCTATCCTGCGACCGATGCGCGGCGGAACACGGAGTCCCATCGCCTGTTCAGCGACGGCTATTTCCTGACGCGCGATCTCATCGAGTGGTTCTGGAAGGCCTATGCGCCGGCCGGCAGCGATCTTGCCGACCTGCGCCTGTCGCCGCTGCTGGCCGAGGATGTGAGCGGCCTGCCGCCCGCGTTCGTGCTGACGGCGGGCTTCGACCCGTTGCGCGACGAGGGCCGCGCCTATGCCGACCGCCTGATCGATGCCGGCGTGAAGACGACCTACGTCAACTACCCCGGCACCATCCACGGCTTCTTTTCGCTGACCCGGTTCCTGAAGCAGGGCCTGAAGGCGAACGACGAGGCGGCGGCCGTGCTGGCCGCTCACTTCGGGACCTGATCATCGGACCGCGCCACTCCAGTGGCGCTCATGAGCTTGAGCGCCACTGGCGGTCCTATGAGGGAAGAACCCGGACGAATCCCACCGGTTCGGCGAAGCCCTTGAGCGGCACGCTCTCCGGGCGGGCGGGCACGCCCACGAGCAATGGCTTCACCGCCGGATCCCCGGCGACCGCCCGGCTCAGCACGATGTCGCCGCCTTCGCTCTGGCCCTGCAGGCGGGCGGCCATGTTCACGGTCGAGCCGAAGTAATCGAGCCGCTCGTTCAGGCTCACCATGACGCTGGCGCCGACATGGACGCCGATCTTGAGCACCAGCTCGCCGGTCCCGCGCTCACGATTGAAGTCGGCGATGCGGGCCTGCATGGCGAGCGCCGCCCTCACGGCGTCGGCCGGATCGCCGAACGAGGCCATCACCGCATCGCCGATCGTCTTGACCACCGCGCCGTCGTGATCGCGGACGATCGAGGCGAGGAAGGCGAAGTGCTCGCGCACGAGGTTGAAGGCCTTGGCGTCGCCCACGCGCTCGTAGAGCGCCGTCGATCCGCGCAGGTCGGTGAACAGGAGCGCCACCTGCCCGACCGCCGCCTCGTCGCCCGGACGAAGCGTCGCCTCGGCGAACAGATCGCGGAAGGCCTGCAGCGACACCACCTCGGGCGCGGTCAACGCGTCCCTGGTCCAGGTGCGGTCCTCGACCAGCGCGGCCAGTTCGAAGCCCGCGTCGTTCGCGAAGGCGATCTTGCCCGGCTCACCCGGCGACAACGCCTCGACGCCGGTCGCCGTGATGCGCAGCCCGGGGAAGGCGCCGCCGTCATGCTCGACGTCGGCCGTCGTGCCGGGATGGAGCGTGCGCAGGCGATAGCGGCCGGCAGGAAGGGCAAGATCCACGCTGCGCCGCTCGCCCGGCTGCAGCAGGACCTGCACCGGCACATGCGGCGTCGCCATCGGGCCGCTCAGGCAATAGCCCCCGGCCATCAGTGGCCGGATCGCCGGCGCCGGCGAGAAGGAGAGCTCGACGTTGCGCTCGAAGTCGCGGTCGTAGTCGATGTTGCACGACGGGCAGTGCGCGCCGCGCGGCAGCTCGGCGAGCGCGCCGACGGTGAGCTTGGGCGCGCGGCAGTTGTCGCACAGCAGGTCCCACTTCATCGTCAGCAGGCCCGCGCGCACCGCCGCGAGGCAGGCCTCGATCACCGGCCGCGGCGCCACGCCCCAGTCCCGCGCCAGCAGCTTGGGGCGGAGATGCGCCAGATCGGCCGCCATGCCGGTCAGCACGCAGTCCGTCAGCCGCTTGCCGAGCCCGTTGCCGTAGGGGCTGCGGTCGATCGCTTCGGCCAGCGCCGCGGCGCGCTCGCGCGCGCCGGCCGGCAGTTCGGGCGGCGGCAATTCGAACATGGTGGGGCGCTCGCCCCTGGCGAAGGCAGCCGCCTGCAGCATGCGCTTCTCGACCACGTCGCCCGCCTGTCGCAGCAGCCGGTTGCCGAACAGGCGGCCGACCCAGCTCATCGGCTCGCATTCCAGCGTGTAGCTCACCTTGCTGCGATGACCCCCCTGGACATCCTCGGGCACGATCTCGAACACCGGGCCGAAGCGGCGGAACGGACCCTTGGTGAAGACGCGGCTCTGGCGGAAATGGCGGTTGAGGATCCACTCGTAGGGCTTCTCCTCCCAGGCGAGCGTGTAGCCGGCCGCCTTGCCCCGCCCGCGGCGCAGCACGGTGCCGTCGGGCTGCGGCGTCTCCTCGAGCACATAGGGCGGCAGGCCCATCGCCTCGTTGAAGCGATCGGTGGCCGCGAGCACCGGCCACAGCCGGTCCGGCGGCAGGTCGAAATGCCAGGTCAGGGTCCGCCGCATGACGGTGATACTGCATCCGCGGCGGCGCGGATGCATCACAGGGCGGTGAGGACGGGCGCTGTGGCGGCCTGTGCTACTCGATGACGCCGCAGGCGATGCGGTCGCCGGCATTGCCGGCCGGGTCGGTCTTGTAGTCGTCGGCGCCGGCATGAATGATTGCCGCGGAACCGTCGGCATCGAACACCGAATTGGGCTGGCCTCTGACCAGCGAGATCGCGGGATTGACGACCTCGACGGCCAGCTCACCGCTCGGCGGGACATGCAGGTTGGGCATGTCGCCGGCATGAGGACCGTCGGCCGCCTCCATGCCGTGCTTCCTGCCGCCCGGATTGAAATGCCCACCGGCGCTGGTGAAGGGGGGTTCGCACTTGCCAACGGCATGGACGTGGAAGGCGTGCTCGCCGGCGGGAATGCCTTTCACCGACAGCTTGAGCAGCACGCCGTGCGGCGTCTGGACCAGGTCGACGGTCCCGACATCCTTGCCGGTCTTGTCCCTGAGCAGCGCCTTCGCCGTTTCGGCGTGACCGGAGATCGCGACCGTACAGGCAATACCCAACACGGCGATGAATGGGCTGAAACGCATCGTTCCTCCCGCAGGACAGGCCGGCAGCCTAGTCGAAAGCCCCGTGCCGCGCGAGGCGGCGGGATCGGGATGCAACGAACGCCGGCGGCAGCTTACACTGAGCCCCCTTTCATCGGGAGAATCGTCCATGACATCCGACATCGGCTACACGCCCATCTTGCCGGAAGGCTGGCAACGACCGCGCGGTTTCTCGCATGCCGTGGTCGCCAACGGCACGAAGAGCGTCCGCATCGCAGGGCAGATCGGCCGCGCACCGGATCAGGCTCACATCCCGGCCGGCACCGACGCCGGCACGCAATGGCGGCTGGCGCTCACCAACCTCGTGACCGTTCTCGGGGCGGCCGGCGGCAAGCCGACGCATCTGGTGGCGCTGCGCGCCTACGTCACCAACATCGCCGAGTTCAACGAGGCCGGCCCGGCGATCGGTGCCGCCTGGGGCAAGACGCTGGGCAAGCATTTCCCGGCAATGACCTTGGTGCAGGTCTCCGCGCTGATCGATCCCAACGCCAAGGTCGAGATCGAAGGCGAGGCGATCCTGCCGTGACAGGCAACTCCCCCATGGGGGGTCGGCGTTATTGTTCTCATTAGCCGCCAAGCAAGAGGACAAGCGTAATGTCTCCCCTGGATCCGTTTCGGGCGCACAGCCGGATCGCCTACCTCACAATGGAGATCGCCCTCGACCCGCTGATCCGCACCTACGCGGGCGGGCTGGGGGTGCTGGCGGGCGATACCGCCCGGTCCTGCGCCGATTTGCGATTGCCCATCGTGTTCGTCACCCTGGCGAGCCGCCAGGGCTACCTGCGGCAGGAGCTGGGGCCGGACGGCATCCAGATCGATCATCCCGATCCGTGGGACCTCGAGGGCCGGACGATTCCGCTCGACGCTGCGGTCGCCGTGCGCATCGAGGGCAGGCTGGTGTGGATCCGGCCCTGGCTGCACATCCACACCTCGTCGCTCGGCGGCGCGGTGCCAACCATCTTTCTCGACACGCATCTCGCGGTCAACGAGCCGAAGGACCGGGTGATCACCGACCGCCTCTACGGCGGCGACGCCACCATGCGGCTGAAGCAGGAGGTGATCCTGGGCATCGGCGGCGAGCGCATGCTGCGGGCGCTCGGCTTCGAGATCGAGACCTACCACCTGAACGAGGGCCATGCCGCGCTGCTGCCGCTCTCCCTGCTGCGACGCTATCCGCGCTCCTCGGCGCGGCCGAGCGAGGGGCCGGTGTCCTACGACCTCGATTCGGTGCGCGAATGCTGCGTCTTCACCACGCACACGCCGGTCGAGGCCGGACACGACCTGTTCCCCTACGAGCTGGTGAAGCAGGTGATGGGCGAGTTCTTCGAACTCGACCAGCTGCACCATCTCGCCGGGCCGGACGGGCTCAACATGACGCGGCTGGCGCTGAACCTCAGCGACTGGGTCAACGGCGTGGCGGTGCGCCATGCCGAGACGACGCGCAAGATGTTCCCCGGCTATCGCATCCACGCCATCACCAACGGCGTGCATGCGTCGACCTGGGTCCATCCGCTGTTCGACGAGCTGTTCCAGCAGGTGGCACCGGAATGGGCGCACGACCCCGACATGCTGTTCCGGGCCGACCGCCTGCCCGACGCCAGGGTCTGGGCGGCGCACGAGGAGGCGAAGGCCGCGCTGATCGACGAGACGCGTGAGCGGGTCGGCCTTACGCTGCACAGCGACCGGCCGATCCTCGCCTTTGCCCGGCGCATGACCGGCTACAAGCGGCCCGACCTGCTGTTCTCCGACCTCGACCGGCTGCGGTCGATCGCCTCCAGGTATCCGTTCCAGATCGTGATGGCCGGCAAGGCCCATCCCAACGACCGCGACGGCAAGGCGATGATCAAGCTGATCCACGCCCACGCCCGCGAGCTCGCCAAGTCGGTGCCGATCGCCTTCCTGCCGGCCTACGACATGAACGTCGCGAAGTTCCTGGTGTCGGGCGCCGACGTGTGGCTCAACACGCCGGTGCCACCGATGGAGGCGTCCGGCACCAGCGGCATGAAGGCGGCGCTGAACGGCCTGCCGAACCTCTCGGTGCTCGACGGCTGGTGGTCGGAGGCGTGCGAGGAAGGCGTCACGGGCTGGTCGATCGGCGAGGACGGCAGCCCGGCGTCGGAGCACGCGCGCAATCTCTACGACAAGCTCGAGACCGCCGTGCTGCCGCTGTGGTTCAACGACCGCCCTCGCTGGGTCTGGCTGATGAAGCAGTGCATCGCCCGCATCGGCAGCCGCTTCCACAGCCAGCGCATGATGCGCCGCTACGCGGCCGAGGCCTATCTACGCTGAACGGCGCCCGGCGACGTGCCAGATCTCGGTGTAGCCCGCGCCCTTGACCATGATCGGAATCTGCGGCCGGCAGTCGAACTCGTCCTTGATCAGCTCGTAGGTACCGCGGGTGATCTGGATCGCGCCGCTCTGGCCGTGCGATTCCATGCGGCTGGCGAGGTTCACCGCCTCGCCCCACAAGTCGTAGATGAACTTCTTGCGGCCGATCACGCCCGCCACCACCGGCCCCGAATTGATGCCGATGCGGAAGGCGAGCCGGCGGCCGCCGAAGGTCCGCGATTCGATCGCCGCCTGCATGTCGAGCGCGAGGCCGGCCAGGGCGCTCGCATGGTCGGCGCGTTCGGCCGGAACCCCGGCGGCGACCATGTAGCAGTCGCCGATGGTCTTGATCTTCTCGACACCGTAGCGATCGACCAGGCCATCGAAGCAATGGAAGACCTCGTTGAGCAGGTCGACGAGCTCGAGCGGCGTCATGGCGGCGGCCATCGGCGTGAAGTTCACCACGTCGGCGAACAGGATGCTCGCCGCAGCGTGGTGGGTGGCGATGGTGCGCTGCTCGCGCTTCAGGGTCTCCGAGACGTCCCTCGGCAGGATGTTGAGCAGCAGGCTCTCCGACCGCTCCTGGAAGAAATTGCGCTGCCCGACGAAGTAGTACAGCAGGCCGAAGACGATCGAGGTGACGGCACCGATGTTGAGAACGAAGAACCAGGTCACGAACGCCGGCGGCAGCGGCGCCGGCACGAGGTAGGGTTGCAGCAACGCTCCCAACGCCAGCAACACGACGAAGCCAACGATCCACAGCATGGTCTGCCGCAGCTCTTCGAGCAGCAGCGAGCAGAGCGGGCAGAGCGTTGCCCAGATGATCACCACGCTCGACGGACCGAAGCCGCCCAGCGCCAGCATCACCAGCCAGGGCAGGATCAGGATCGTGAGGAGCTGGCTGAAGCGGTAGAAGCCGACATTGCGCGTCCATGCGAACAGGGCGGTGTTGAGCGGCGTGAACAACGTGTAGAAGAGAGGGATGGCGCCCGCAAGCGGTACGCCGACGGCGAAATAGATCGCGCTCCACAGCGCGGTCAGCGGCAGGGTGCCGACGCACAGCACCACCGCGACCTGCTTCTGCAGCGTCATCTCGGGATTGTCGCGCGGGTCGGCGCCGATCCGGCCAGCCCTGTCGAGCAGGGCGGCGATCCAGCGCGCGAGCCGGCGATCGTTCATTCCAGGACCCTGGGCCTTCGGTAGAGCGGGAAGCCGTTGAATGGCTTCGAGCGATCGTGATCGGGCACTTCGTAGAAGTTGGACTTGGCGTTGTTGTGCAAGCCGCCGTCGACGCGCAGCGCGATGCCGGTGGTATAGGCCGCGGCGGGACTCAAGAGATAGACGATCGCGCCCGCGATCTCCGATTCGGTGCCGTGGCGCTTCAGCGGGACCTTGCCCTTCACGCCACGCAGCACCTCGTGCGCGCGCTCGGGGTAACGATCGAGCCCGGACGAGGCGATGAATCCGGGGATCACCGAATTCACCCGCACGCCCGAGTGAGCCCATTCGACCGACGCGGTCAGGGTGATGTTCGTCTGTCCGGCGCGCGCCGCGCCATTGTGACCCATGCCGGGCATGCCGAGCTCGAAGTCGGCGCCGACATTGACGATGGCGCCGCCGTTGCCTTCCATCCAGCGCAGGTACACCTCCTTCGACATCAGGAAGGTCGCGGTCATGTTGTTGCGGATGACGGCATTCCAGCCGTTGAGCGAGATGTCCTTGAGCGGCGCCGGGAACTGGCCGCCGGCATTGTTGACCAGCGCGTCGATGCGGCCGCTCCATTTCAGCACGGCGTCGACCGCGGCCTTCACCTCGGCCTCCTCGCGCAAGTCGCCGGCGAAGGTGAAGGTGTCGGGATCGCCCAATTCCTCCTTCACCTGGTCGAGCTTCTCCTGCGTGCGGCCGACCAGCGCGATCCTGCCGCCGAGCGACTTGAGCTCGTGCGCGGTGCAGCGGCCGATGCCGGAGCCGCCGCCGGTGACGACGATGGTCTGGCCGTCGAACAGGCCGGGACGAAAGATCGAATGGTACTGCATTGACCTACTCTACATGAGGCCTACGCGCCGACCAGCCGCCGGCCGAGTTCGCGCTGCAGCCAGCGCATCAGGGCGAGGCCGATCTGCAAGGGTACGCCGAACAGCACGATGCCGACCGCGAACACGACCAGCCGGTCGCCGAGCGTCGGCAGCAACGCCGATTCGCGCAGGATGACCGAGATGCCTTCCGGCACGCCGATCGCGGCCGCGGCACCCGACGCCATCACGATGACGAAGAAGGCGCGGGTGATGTTGGGCAGGAACAGCAACGCCCCCAGCGGCGAACCGCGGTCCCACTGGCGCAGCGCGTCGACGCCCGCATCGGCGGTGTAGGCGGCCGAATACGGCACCAGCGACACCGCGACGGTCATGACGCCCGACATGGTGAGCTTCATGCCGAAGAGGCTCACGTCGCGCACCACGTTCAGCAGGAAGAACATCACCACGAAAGTCGGCGCCGCGCGCATGAGCGACACGACGATGGCGGCGAGGGCAACGCTCGCCCGGCCGCCGTAGAAGCGCAGCGCGGCGAAGGGAATGCCGACCAGCAGGCCGAGCAGCAGCGCGATGATCGATATCTCGAAGTTGGTCGCCATGCCGGCCAGCAGGGACGGCACGTAGTCGGCCCAGATGCCGGCGAGTTTCATGCCGACACCTGCCTGCCTTCGAGCCAGGTGCGCAGCCAGCCGCACGCCCAGACGACGATCATCACGACGATCGTGTAGAACACCAGGACCAGGCAATAGGTCGTTGCCCGACCGCTGGAGAAGGAGCTGACGTCGGTCAGCGCGCCCAACAGCTCCGGCGCACCGATGAAGCTCGCCGCCGGCGTTCCCTTGGCCGCGTTGATCAGGAAGGCGACGATCGAAATCGCCGAGCGGCCGAGCGCATGCACGAACAGGGCCATGCCCTTCTCGCCGCCCTCGTGGTGCAGGCTGATCACCGCCTCCGATACGGCCTGGCCGGCATTGCCGCCGTTGGTGAGCCCGAGCGCCAGGATCGACGCGCCGAGCGCCACGCCGGTCGAATAGGGCAGCAGCGCGTGCGCGAAAGCCGCGGCGATCACCAGCGTCAGCACGATCGGCGAAGACTGCAGCGTCATGGTGACCAGCCAGGCGAGCCAGCGCACCGGTCGAAAATCGGACCCCAGGGAGAAGCCGAACACGATCGCGAATGCGAAGGTCGCCGCGAGCGCGCCGGCAATGAGAATCAGCGTGTTGACGACGCCATTCAGGAACAGCGAGAAGGCCGGCGCGGTCTTGAGCATCGGCAGGGTGATGTCGATGCCCAGCCGTCTTTCGCTCCAATCCTCGGCGGCAGTGACCCAGGCGGCGAACGGCGTCGGCGCGAGCTCCAGGTTGAGCGCCGGGAGGATGCAATTCCTGTTGGTACTGCCCTCGGTGGTGTTGCACTCGGGCCGCTGCCAGATGCGCTGCTGGTCCTCCAGGAAGACGGTGCGGATGCGATTCCTGACGGCGATCTCGAGGAACGTGCCGTCGCGATGGAAGATCTGGCTCAACAGGTCGAGCGCGCGGGCGAGCTTGTCGCTGCCGGTGCGCGCCACGCCCATGCCCCAGGGCACCTGGGCGAATCCGAACTTCTGCTCGAAGCGGCTGGCGAAGGACGGATCGGTGAAGTAGTAGGCGAAGAAGCTGTCGTCCTGGGCGGCGAGGGTGCAGGTCTCGTCCTTCAGCCGGTCCGGCAACACGCCCGCCTCGTCGAACAGCATGAGCCGGGCGTTGTGCGAGACCATCTGGGCGTTGGACACGTTGCCCACGGTGACGCAGATGGTGCGGGTCGCGACATCGTTCCAGTCGCCGATCCGGAGCGCCCTGGGGCCGACCACCACGGTCTCGGACTGGTAGTAGTGCGGGCGGATGAAGCGGAGTTGGCCGTCGCGCTGGGTCGTGTGCCCCATGGTCGCGAGCACGAGGTCGATGCGATCCTCGCCGAGCATCGGAATGCGCGTCGCCGCGTTGACGCGGACGAACTCGATCTCGACGCCGAGACGCCTGGCGATGGCCCGGGCAATATCGGGCTCGTAGCCGACATGCGTCCCGTTCTCGCGGGTGCCGAACAGCGGATAGTAGTCGCGCACGCCGATTCGCAGGGGCTTGCCGCACAGGATTCGCTCGAGGCGGTCGGTCGGCTGGTCGCAATGCTGTCGCGCCTCCGTGAGCAGCGCCGCCAGCGCCTCGTCCGGCGTCGCCGCGCGCGCCGCGGCGAACGTCGCGAGCAACGCCGCGAACGCCAACAGCAGGCGACACGGGATCCGCAGGCTCATGCGATGGGGGCGCCGAACTCGACGATGTGGATCTCGGCGAACGTGTAAGGTCCGAAGCTATGGAGCGAACGGCCCTCCTCCGCCTGCACGATACTCGGCGTCATGAGCGCGAGCTTTTCCTCCGGCACGTAGACCAGGACCGACAGGCGCACCTCGCAGGACAGGCCGTGCCGGGCCGCGGCCTCGCGCGTTCGGTCGAAGCCGATGTAGGAGTTGTGCGTCATCAGCGCGCGGCCGCCCGACACGAGGTGCGCCGCCAGCCCGTCGATGAAGGCGTCGACCAGCAGCCGGCCGTCCGGCCCTCCGGCGCTCCAGTTCGGCGGCCGGCCCGAGATCGACACCTGAGGATGGGGCGAGTTCGGCAGGTTGGCGACGATCAGGTCGAAGCGGCGTCCGGCCACCGGCCGCCACATGTCACCGTGAAGGAACTCGGCATTGTCGTGGCCGAGCCGGGCCAGCAGCCGGCTCGAGGCCTCGATCGCGTCCTCCTCGATGTCTATGCCGCACACCGAGCCGGCACCCAGCGTGCCGAGCACGGCCAGCACCACGCCGCTGCCCGAGCCGATCTCCAGCACCTGTTTGCCCCGCACCGTCTCCGACTCGCTCCGCAGCACCTGTATCAGCGCCGAGGTGTATTCGCTGGGGCGCAGCGCCTTCACGGGCACGCGCAAGACCATCCCGGATCCGTCGTTCATCCCTCCCCCGTCAGCCCTCCGCCAGGCGTCTTACCATGACCTGCGCCACCGCATCGTCGGGAAACTCGCAGAGCGCCGCCCGATAGCCCTGCATCGCGCAGTCATTGTCGCCCCGCAACAAGGCCGCGTGCGCGGTCCGGGTGAGCTCGGCCAGCCGCACCGCCTGGGGGCTCGGCTCGAGGTCCGGACCGGCACCGTAGGCGCCCAACAGCTCGTAGATCGGCACCAGGCCGCGACGGCCCTTGACGGTCACCTCGTCGATCGGCCGCACGCAGAGATTCTCGCCCGCCTCCCGGAAGGTGCTGTGGCTGATGCAGATGGTGGTGCGGAACTCCTTGTTCACGCCCTCGAGCCGCGCCGCGACGTTCACGCCGTCGCCCAGCACGGTGTAGCTCATCCGCTCCCGCGAGCCGATGTTGCCGACCAGCACGGCGTCGCAATGGATGCCGATGCGCACGCGCAGCGGCTCGTTGCCCTCGGCCTGCCATTGCGCATTGAGCTCGTCCATGCCGCGCTGGATGCGCAGGGCCGCGACGCAGGCGCGGAAGGCATGGTCCTCGAGCAGGGCCGGCGCGCCCCAGAAGGCCATCACGCCATCGCCCATGAACTTGTCGATCGTGCCGTGCTCCTGGTTGATCGACCTGATCACCAGCTCGAGATGGCGCGACACGCGCTGCAGCAACGCCTGGGTCGGGATGCGCTCCGACAGGCTCGAGAAGTCCTCGAGGTCGGAGAACAGGACGGTGAGGAATCGGCTGTGGCCGCCGAGCTGGGTCTTGGCGTCGGTCGTCAGCAGTTCGCGCACGAGGCCGACCGGCACGAAGGCGGCGAACGCCTTCACCGCCGAGTCGAGCGTGTCGATGGCGCGCGCCAGCACGTCGATCTCGCGCACCCTGGAGCGCACGAGCGGCAGCGGCTCGCCATCCATCCTCTCGATCATGCTCACCTTGGCGGCCAGCCGCTCGAGCGGCGCCGACAGCAGGCCCGACAGGAAATAGATGACGGTGAGCGCCAGCAGGGTGGCGACGATCCCGACCGTGAGGAGCAGCCGGTTGTTGCGGTCGAAGGCGCCGGTGAAGTCGGAGACCGGTGTGACGATGAAGAGCTGCCAGCGCTTGCCGAAATCGGCCGGCAAGGTCGACAGGCTGGCGAAATACTCGCGGCCGTCGTAGCTGAAGTTGTAGAGCGTGCCGCCGCCGTTGCGCGGATGCGCGCCGTAGGCGAGCGCCGGGAGCTGGTTCTCGAGGTCGCTGATGTGGCGCAGGTCCACCTTGCCCTTGTCGGCGGTGTAGGTCTTGGAGAGATCGGAGGCCGCGAGCACGCGGCCATCCTGGTCGAGGACATAGCTCAGCGTGTTCGGGCTGACCTTGTGCTCGGCGATGTATTGCGACAAGCCATCGAGCGTGATGTCGATGGCGACCACGCCTCTCACTTCGCCGTCGTTGCTGAACGGCTGGGCGACGGTGAAGCCGATCAGGCCGAGCGTCGCGAAGACGTCGGGATCGGTGATGTAGAGGCCGTTCGCCTCCACCGTCGCGCGGTACCACATGCGGTTGCGCGGGTCGTAGGCCGTCGGCGCCGCCTGCGCCCCCAGGCCGTGGCCGTTGGCATCGAGGAAGACGTTGTGATCGACTGCGCCGGCGCCGTTCGGATATTCGAGCCAGTGGTAGGAGAAGCGCGTGCCGGCCGGCACCTGCTTGCCGAACAGCACGGCGTCGGGCGTCAGGCGGCGGGCTTGGCGGAACTCGCCGTCGTTCAGGCCGACATAGGCGGAGACGATCCTCGGGCTGTGCTGGAGGATCGTCTCGAAATACTTCATCGAGCGGTTGTCGGCGTAGAAGTCGCCCTGCTGCTCGCCGAGCATGGCGGCGACGCGGACCATCGACTTGATCGGCTCGAAGATCTCGCGAACGCTGTCGATCGCCTCGAGGCGGAACCGCTCGACCAGCTCCTGCCCCTTGACCCGGGCGATGCGGTCGTTCGAGACGTAGTTGACGGCGATGATGACGGCGAGGACGGGAACGGTGAGCAGGATGAACAGGCTCAAGATGCTCGGCTTCAGCCGCAAGCTTGGCCGAAAAGGTGTGGTCATCCGCCCTGCATCGCTCCCCGCCCGGGCATCGTACAGCAAGCGTGAATCAGGCGTCCAGCGGCGGTCGCTTCAGGTGCCAATCGGTCGCCTGCTGGTAGGCGTGGCCGGCCGCGAGGATCGCCGCCTCGTCGAAGGCGCCGGCGACGATCTGGAAGCCGACCGGCATGCCGTCGCGCGTCATGCCGCCCGGCAGGGTGAGCGTGGGATGGCCACTCATGTCGAACGGCGCGGTGAAGCGCAAACGTGCAGCGACTGTGTCGGCATCTCTTCCTGCGGCCGCCAGGCCCTGCAGCGACCACACCGCTTGCGGCATCACCGGCATCAGCAGCAGGTCGACCGACGCGAGCAGCTTGTTCAGCGCGCCGGTGATCGCGGCGCGGCGCACCTGCAGGTGAGCAAGCTCGGTGCCCGACAGCCGGCGGCCGGCATCGATCAGGCCGGCCAGCACGGGCCCGTATTCGCTGGCGCGTGACGGATAGGTCGCCTCGTGGGCGATTGCGCATTCGACCGCGCACAGGGGCACCCAGTCGCGCGCCGCCTCGTCGAAGCCGGCCGGCAACGCCACGTCGACGATCCTGGCGCCGGCCCTGGCGAACACCTCGACCGCGCCGTCGAGCGCGCGGCGGCCGTCGTCGTCGAGTTCCTTCGGGTCGACCGGCCGGCCTATGCGCTTGCCGGCGACGGCCTCGCCGATCGCCGCGCGGTAGTCGGGTACCGGCAGCGGCACGGCTGTCGGATCGCGGTCGTCGGCGCCGGCGATGACGGCCAGCGCGATCGCACAGTCGAGCGCGCTGCGGCACATCGGGCCGATATGGTCGAGCGACTCGGCGAGCGGAAAAACGCCGGCGCGACTGACGCGGCCCCAGGTGGGCTTCAGTCCGGTCAAGCCATTCATCGTCGAGGGAAAGCGAATCGAGCCGCCGGTATCGGAGCCGAGCGAGGCAAAGCACAGGCCGGCCGCCGTCGCGGCGCCCGCGCCGGAGGACGATGCGCCGGTCCAGTACGCCTCGTTCCAGGGATTGATTGGCGCGGGGATCGCCGGATGGTGCGCGCCGAACGCGCCCTCGGTCATCTGCAGCTTGCCCAGGATCACCGCACCGCCGGCCTTGAGTCGCGCCACCACCGTGGCGTCCTCGGTCGGGATGTTGTGGCGATGGATCGTCATGCCGGCGGCGGTCGGCACGCCTTCGGTGTTGCACAGATCCTTGACCGCGATCGGCACGCCGTGCAGGGGGCCCCGCGAGCGGCCCGCCGCGGTCTCGGCATCGCACGCCGCGGCGTCCGCCAGCGCCCGCTCCGGCGTGAGCGTAGCGAAGCTCTTGAGCCGGGAATCGATCCGGCCGATGCGGTCGAGCATCGTACGGGTGAGGTCGACGGAGCTGAGCTGGCGCGCCTTCAGTTGGCGCGCGACGTCGTCGAGCGACGTGTAGTGCAACGGGGTCGGCATGCGGTCATGTTCGCCGCGATAGCCCATCCGCTCAAGAGCGGCGGCACAAAAGAGAGCGGCGGCGTGAGACCCACACCGCCGTCATCACGGATGCCCGAATTGTTTATTCAGCCGTCTTGAGGTTGACAGCCGCCGACCGTCCGCGCTCGGTCGCGATCTCGTAGCTGACCTTCTGGCCTTCGTTCAGGCCGTTCAGACCTGCGCGCTCGACGGCGCTGATGTGGACGAAGACGTCCTTTCCGCCCTCTTGCGGTTGGATGAAGCCGAAGCCCTTGGTGGCGTTGAACCACTTAACAGTACCAGTTGGCATCTTGACCGTCTCCTTAGCCTAGTACGAGCACTAACGCGCAGCACGCGGTGCCCGCTGCATCGACCGCGACAACTCTCGGAATTTTGGGAAACCGCTTGGAAGAGTCCGCCGCCCTTACGGGCTGGGCCGCCAAAGCAAGGCCAAGTTCGCAAGTCGTAGGGCCGCACAGCAAGTATAACGCATGAAGCGGCCCAAGGTTGCAATTCGGTCGCAACTAAGCCGCGATTGCGCCTACATGGTCGCGCCGATCTTCCAGGGTTCGAACTCGTCATCGCCGATGCCCAGCACCTCCGACTTGGTCTTCTGACCAGAGGCTGTGTTCACGACCAGTTCAAAAATCTTCTTTCCACTCTCCTGGATCGTCTCCTCGCCATCGACGATCGCGCCGCAGTTGATGTCCATGTCGTCGGTCATGCGGCGATAGAGTGCGCTGTTGGTGGCAAGCTTGAGCGACGGCGTCGGTTTGCACCCGAACACCGAGCCGCGGCCGGTCGTGAAGCACAGCACATTGGCGCCGCCGGCCACCTGGCCGGTCGCCGAGACCGGGTCGTAACCCGGCGAATCCATATAAACGAAGCCCTTGGCGGTGATCGGTTGGGCATATTCGTACACGTCGACCAGGTTGGTCGTGCCGCCCTTCGCAACCGCACCCAACGACTTCTCGAGGATGGTGGTGAGGCCGCCCGCCTTGTTGCCGGGAGACGGGTTGTTGTTCATCTCACCGCCGGTGCGGGCGCAGTGGTCTTCCCACCATTTGATGCGCTTGACGATCTTTTCGCCGACCTCTCGGCTGACCGCACGCCGTGTCAGCAGGTGCTCGGCGCCGTAGATCTCCGGCGTCTCCGACAGCACCGCGGTGCCGCCGTGGCGCACCAGCAGGTCGACCGCCGCTCCCAGCGCCGGATTGGCCGAGATGCCGGAGTAGCCGTCCGAGCCGCCGCACTGCAGCGCGAGAATGAGCTCGCTGACCGGAATTGGCTCGCGCTTCACGGCGTTCGCCTCGGGCAGCAGCTCCTTCAGGAAGCCGACCGCGCGCATCACGGTCTTGGACACGCCGCCCTCGTCCTGGATCGCCATCGGGATCAGCCTGGGCCCTTCGGTGAGGCCTTCGGCATCCATCAGGCCGGAAATCTGGTTGGTCTCGCAGCCCAGGCCGAGCATCACCACCGCCGCCATGTTGGGATGGCGCGTATAGCCGGCGAGCGTGCGGCGCAGCACGTCCATCTCGAGGCCCGACGCCGCCATGCCGCAGCCGCCGCCGTGCGTCAGCGGCACCACGCCATCGATGTCGGGAAACTGCGCCAGCAGCGGCTCGACATGCTTGGCGATCATGCGGCTGGTCGCAGCCGAGCAATTCACCGTGGTAACGATGCCGATGTAGTTGCGCGTGGCGCTGCGGCCATCGGCACGGCGATACCCCATGAAGGTCGCCGGCGGACTGATGTAGGCGGTCGGATGCGCGTCGGCGCAGAACGCATAGTCGCGCTCGAAGTCGCCCATGACGCAGTTGTGGGTGTGGATGTGCGTGCCGGGCGCAAGGTCTTCGGTGGCAAAGCCGATGATCTGGTTGTACTTGCGCAGCGGCTCGCCCTTCTTCACCGCGCGGGTCAGGATCTTGTGGCCCGGCGGCACGCGCGTCAGCGACGCGACCTCGCCCTCGACCTTGGTGCTGGGCAGGATGTCCATGCGCGCCACGACGACATTGTCGTTGGGATGCAGGCGGATGGTGAGGGGTGCAGGCATTGGCTGTGTGAACTCCGGCGATGAACCGGAACGATAGAGCATATTCCGTCCGGCCGGAATCGGCCGGACGGAATATGCCTGCTGCAACAGGCATCGCCAGTGCGCGCATTTCCGCTCGGATGGAAGCGCAATCGTACTGCACAAGCACACGAACGGTTCCATCCGGGCGGAAATCGCTCCAGCAAAAAAGAAAGCGGGGCGCCTGAGGCGCCCCGCTTCTGTCGTCCGCTCGCGAGAGGCTAGCGACGATACGGGTTGTCGGGATGACGGTCGTAGGCGTTGGGCACGCCGTCATGGTCGCGGTCACGATACGCCTGTGCATGGTCCCAGCGCCCCGGGACGTGATACCAGCCGTGCGGGCCGTGCTCCCAGCGGTCATTCGTCCAGCGGTAGCCCGGACGCTCGGCCATCCAGCGGCCCTTCGTCCAGAGATAGTGGCCGCCCTCGTAGCGATAGTAGCCGGGCGCCCAGACATAGCCCGCACGCGGCGCCGGGATGACCTCGTAGATCGGCGCCGGGGGCGGCGTACCGATCGAGATGTTCAGGTTGGCCTGCGCTGCCGCCGACGTCACCAGTGCCGGGACCGTCAGCGCCGGCAGGGAAATCGCGGCGGCGGCAAGAGTGGTCAACAAACTCGTCTTCAACATGACTTGCCTCCTTGATGAGCAGCTCGCCTCGAGGGGGATGAGGCGGCTGCTTCGGTACCGGTAGATACGCAGAGACCCCTGAGGACGTGCCCTCGCAACGAAGGCATTTGGGCCGGCCAGCCGCCGGGATTTCGCCCCAATCCCACCTCCCAGGCGGCCCTCAGCCCAAACTGAGCTAGGACCCAGCCCAAACCGCCAACAGGCTGCCGCCCCCATCGGAATCTGCTATTCCCGCGCGCTTTCGAACCGGGGATTCATATGGACACGCTCACCTACTGGAACGGCACGTGGCACGAGGGCAATCCCGCGATCCTGGGCCCGCGCGATCATGCCTTCTGGCTGGGCTCGATGGTGTTCGACGGGGGCCGTGCCTTCGACGGCTGCGGACCGGACCTCGACCTGCATGCCGAACGCGTCGTGCGCTCGGCCAAGGCGCTGGGGCTGAAGCCGACCAGGACGGCCGGGGAAATCCTCGAGCTGATGGTCGAGGGCGTGCGGCGCTTCGGGCCGAAGGCCGAGCTCTACGTGCGGCCGATGTTCTGGGCGACCAGGGGCGGGGCGGGTCCGATCTCGGTCGATCCGGAGTCCACCCAGTTCCTGCTGTGCGTCTACCATTCGCCGATGCGCGCCGGCACGCCGCTGACGCTCGGCCTCTGCCGCACCATCCGCCGGCCGACGCCGGAGAGCGCGCCGACCATGGCGAAGGCCTCCTGCCTCTATCCCAACTCCTCGCGCGGCGTCGCCGAGATCATGGCGCGCGGCTTCAACAATGGCGTGGTGCTCGACTCGGCCGGCAATGTGGCGGAGACCTGCAGCTCCAACATCTTCCTGGCCAAGGGCGGCGTGGTGGCGACGCCGGTGCCCAACGGCAGCTTCCTCGCCGGCATCACGCGCAACCGCACCATCACCCTGCTGCGCGACGCCGGCGTGACGGTCGAGGAGCGCACGGTGACGACGCCCGAGCTCGACGACGCCGACGAGATCTTCACCACCGGCAATGCCGGCAAGGTCCAGCCGGTCAGCCGCTACGAGAGGCGCGACCTGCAGCCCGGCCCGATCGCCCGGCAGGCGCACGAGCTCTACATGGCATGGTCGCGCACGCAGCGGGTGGTCTGATGACCATGACGCCGACCGTGACGCTGTGGCGTCTGGTCGGACCGTTACAGCTGCATTCCCCTAAAGCCGCACCGTCATCGATGCAGCGACTTCAACGCCACATCAGGTGCGGCCGAAACGATCGTCAGCAAGGCCGCGGCCGGACCGGTCGGCGTGCAGCGCTGCTGCTCCCAATTCTGGAGCGTCTTCACGCTGACCCGCATCAATCGCGCAAATTCGCTCTGGGATAGGCCAATTCGCTCGCGCACATCTTTGGCGTCCGGAGCCCTGACGCGAAACTTGCGGGACGGACGGGCCTTGCCCTTTGAAATCGCGGCGGCCTCCTTGAGGCTCGTCACCAGTTCGGCGAACAGCTTCTTGTCCATCTCACAACTCCTTCACCAGCCTTCTGAGCACGGCCGTCTCAGCGTCCGTCAGCGTGTCCTTGCGGGACTTCGGATAGGCCAACAGCATCAGTACCTGGCCATTGCGCTTCACCCAGTAGTAGATGACACGAATGCCGCCGCTCTTCCCGCGCCCCTGAACCGCCCACCTCAATTTGCGAACGCCCCCTCCACCGCGCATGAGATCGCCCGCTCCGGATCGATGGCGATGAATGCTTGCAGCGTCGCGTATTCATTGTCGGACAACAGCGTAATGATCTGACGCGTGAACGTTGCGGTCTCGATGAACAGCACGACGCACTCTATACGCTACAAGCGTATAGCTCAAGCAGGAACCCAAGTATCGATCACGCGTTTGCCAACCATGCGTATCCAGGTCGTGCACTGCCATCCACTGACCTCCAGCTACAATCACGCGCTGTTCGAGGCGATCGTCGGGACGCTGGCGAAGAACGGCCATCAGGTGGTCGCGACCGACCTCTATCGCGAGGGCTTCCAGCCGGCGATGACCGGGCACGAGCGCGCGACCTATATGCAGGAGCGGTACGACCGCAGCGCCGTGGCCGAGTACTGCGAGACGCTCAAGTCGGTCGACGGCCTGATCCTGTGCTTCCCGCACTGGTGGTTCTCGATGCCGGCGGTGCTCAAGGGCTGGGTCGACCGGGTGTGGGGGCCGGGCATCGCCTTCGACTACGATCCCAAGGATTGCCGCCTCACGCCGGCGCTCCGGAACATCAGGCTGTTCGGCGTGGTGACCACCTACGGCTCGCCATGGTGGGTGGTGGCCCTGTTCGCCGGCAATGCCGGCAAGAAGGTCCTGATGCGGGGCATGAAGCCGATGTGCGCCAGAGGCGTGCGGTCCTTCTATATGGCGCACTATGACATGGACCACTCGAGCGAGACGTCACGGCACGCCTTCCTCGACAAGGTCCGCAGGCGGATCAGCCAGATATAACTTCCTCTCCGCTGAGAATGATATGCAGTCGAGTTCGTCACCGATTGTCACGCATCGTCACGGCGGTGACACGCTGGGAGTGCAAGCGGGCGTGTATTTCAGGCGGGCTTTGTCACCCGGCATGCCACGCACACCCCGGCCACAAGTTCGTCACACCCGCTTGCCCCCCTTCGGCCTCATTGTCACCCGTACAGCCTCTTCAAGGGGGCTGCCCCCCTCTGCCCAGCCCACAAGGGAAGAAAAATGCGCAATCTCGTCGTTCTCACCGCCATCCTCCTCACCGCCACCGCCTGCGGCGACACCTGGGGCCAGCGGGCCGTGACCGGCGGCGGCATCGGCGCGGGCTCGGGCGCGGTGATCGGCGCGCTTACCGGCATGGGTCCGCTGACCGGCGCCCTGATCGGTGGTGCGGTCGGCGCCGGCGCCGGCGCCGCGACCACGCCGCGCCGCTAGAGCATCGCTCTGACGCCCGGCTATCGGACTACCAGGTCTCCTTCCACGGCCTGAGATCCATCTCGAACGTCCAGGCGCTGCGCGGTTGGCGATGTAGCTGCCAGTAGGTCTCGGCGATGTGGTCGGGATTGAGGATGGCATCCGGCCCGGCGCCGTAGCGGTCGGGGAAGTTCGCCTTGATCCATTCCGTGTCGATCGCGCCGTCGATGATGACATGCGCGACGTGGATGTTCTGCGGGCCGAGCTCGCGCGCCATCGACTGTGCCAGCGCCCGCACCGCATGCTTGCCGCCGGCAAAGGCCGAGAAGCCGCGGCCACCGCGGTTCGATGCGGTGGCGCCGGTGAACAGCATGGTGCCGCGGCCGCGCGGCACCATGGCCTTGGCCGCCTCGCGCGCGGTCAGGAAGCCGGCGAATGCGGTCATCTCCCAGACCTTGCGATAGACACGCGCGGTGGTGTCGCGGATGTCGAAGCGCACGTTGCCGCCGATGTTGAAGACGAAGACCTCGATCTCGCCGATCTCGACCTCGATCTGCCGGAACAGCTTCACCACCTGCTCCTCGTCGCGCGCATCGGAGCCGAACGGATGGACCTTGCCGCCGTCGCTGGTGATCTGCGCCACCAGGCCCTGCAGCTTGTCGGCATGGCGGCGCGTCACCACCGCCGTGTAGCCCTCGCGCGCGAAGCGACGGGCGATCGCTCCGCCCGTTGCATCGCCTGCGCCGATCACGACGCAGACCTTGTCTCTCGCCATTTGCGATCTCCTTCGCGACCACTGTGTTCTGCCGAAGAAGCAGGCTCAAAGGAGATTAAGTCATGGCCCCCTGAGTGCCGCCGACACCGGCGCGCAGTTCGCGGGTCGTGAGGCCCGTGCCGTCGGGCCGCCAGCCCGGCGGGCCGAACAGGAACATCCCGGCCTCGCGAATCGACCGCGCGCTCGCCAGATCCTTCGCCAGGCCGATCCAGGGATCGAAGTTGATGCGGATCGGGTTGTAGGTCGTGACCGGCGTGACCAGCCCGTACCGGCACGGCACGTCGGCGCGCTCCTCGATGTAGCTGCCGAACAGGCGGTCGAACACGATCAGTACGCCGCCGTAGTTGGCGTCGAGGTACTCCGGATTGCGCGAATGGTGGACGCGATGCGCCGACGGCGTGTTCAGCACGTACTCGAGCCAGCCGAGCCTGGGAATCCAGTCGGCATGGATCCAGAACTGATAGATCAGGTTGAGCTGCAGGGCGATCATCACGGTCGCCGGCTCGAATCCGAGCAGCGCCATCGGTGTGAAGAAGATGGTGGCGCCGGAGAACTTGCCGATCCAGCCCAGGCGATAGGCCGCCGCCAGGGTGAAGCTGTTGGGCGAATGATGGACCGAATGGCTGTTCCAGAAGTAACGCACCGTGTGGCTGGCGCGATGGAACCAGTAGTACGAGAACTCGAGACTGACGAAGAGCAGCAGCACGCCGCCGACCGAATCGGCCGACAGGGTGAACAGGCGATGGTCGTAGATCCGGAAATAGACCGGCGCGAGGATGCCGTAGGGGGCGAAGGCGAGCAGCCGGCGCACCGCGACGTCACCCAGCGACGTGGCCCATTCCTTCCAGTCGTAGCCGTTGGCGCGACTGCGACTGAGCCATAGGCCCTCGATCAGCGCGCTGCCCAACACCAGCGGCAGCAGCACCATGTAGAGCTTGAGGATGGGACCCATCGCCGCCTCCGTCTCTTGCGTTGCGGCCAAGATATGAGCAATACTCATGTTTCCGTACTCGCTTTCCAGCCTTGGGGGACAGCATGGCGAGCCGCGCCCAAGCCTTTGCAACCAAACGACGAATTCCCCGCCAGACGCGTGCCGAGGAGACCGTGACGGCGATCCTCGAAGCGTCGGCTCAGGTTTTGGAGGCAGGCGGGCTTGCGGCCTTCACGACCAATGCCGTGGCCGAACGCGCCGGAGTCAGCATCGGCACGCTCTATCAGTACTTCGCCGACAAGCAGGCCTTGTTGCGCGCGCTGGCCGAGCGCGAGCTGCGGCGGACTCTGGCGGCTGTCGCCGCGGCCTTGCGCGGCAATCCGCAGGCTTCGGGCGAGGAGCGCGTGCGGGCGATGGTGCGGGCGATGGTCAATGCCTTCAGCGGCCGGCTGCGTGCGCGCCGCGCGGTGGTCCAGGCGATCCTGGCGCAGGGCGCGTCGTTCGAGATGATGCAGCCGATCACGACGTTCCTCGCGCAATCCGAAGGCCACGACCGCGCGCTGGTCAAGCTCACCCGCGAGCAGACGTTCGTGCTGTCGCGCGCCCTGATGGGTGTCATCCGCGCCGCCGTGGTGGAAGAGCAGCCGTTCTTCAAGAGCCGGAGCTTCGAGGACGAGGTCGTACGCCTGGTGATCGGCTACGTCGCGGCAGCCGCCGCAACCTGACGGTCATCGAGTCGGATTCTTCCGGACCGCGGCCCTCCGCCTCGCCCGGTTTCTTCTTCCTCCCCTTCGCGGACTCCGCCAAGGGGAGGAAAGCTAAACTGTCTTCCACTGCACCAGGGTGAATGGCGGCTGGGCATCGTCGTGTGGCTCGAACACGGCCTGCACCTCGGCACCGATCCGCACTTCCTGCCGGGGATCGCCCAGCAGGTTGCCGAGCATGCGGACGTTGCCGGCATCCGGCAGCTCGACCAGCACGACGACGTAGGGACCGTGCCCCTTGAGCGCCGGATGGACCGGATGCCACGGGCGCTCCCAGCTATAGATGCGCCCCTTGCCCGACACCTTCTGCCAATCGAAGTCGAACGACAGGCACTTGTGGCAGATCCACTCCGGCCCCCAGCGGAAGGTGCCGCACTTGCTGCAGCGCTGGACCATCAGCTCGCCGCGGCGCGCGCCGTCCCAATAAGGCTTGTCGACGCCGTCATTCTCCGGCACGGGCGACGGCAGGCCGTTCGGCAGATAGCTCATAGGGTCGCCTCCGAGCCCAGGATCATGCTCGACACCGGCGTCACCATCGGACCGGAAATCACCATCGACACATCGGCGTCCTTCACCTGCGAGGTCGACTGGCCGCGCACCTGGCGCACCGCCTCGATCTGCAGCTCGAGGCCGTGCATGTAGCATTCGGCGAGATTGCCGCCCGAGGTGTTGAGCGGCAGCCTGCCCTTGGGCGCCATCAGGTTCTCGGGCTCGAGGAAGTCGTTGGCCTCCTCGGCCTTGAAGAAGCCGTGCTCGACCAGGCTCATCAGCACGCCGCCGGTGAAATTCTCGTAGGACTGCACCACGTCGACATCCGACGGCTCGACCTGCGCCATGCCGTAGAGCTGCGGCGCAACGGTCGTGAAGCTCGAGGTCGCATAGAGCGGTGCATTGTGCACGCGTGCGCCGTTGCGGTGCTCCGAACCCTGCGCCGAGCCCAGCAGGTAGGCGGGCTTGTGCCTGAAGTCCTTCGCCTGCTCGGCCGGCACGATGATCAGCGCGGCCGCGCCGTCGTTTTCCTGGCAGCAGTCGAACAGCCGCCACGGCTCGACGATCCAGCGCGATTCGTCATAGGCCTCTGCCGTGAGCGGCCGGCCGTGCATCACCGCGCGCGGATTGGCCTGCGCATGGTGGTACGAGGCGAGCGCGATCGCCCGCTGGGCCGACGGCGCGATCTTGTTCTCGTGCAGAAAACGCATCGCCCGCATGGCGTAGCGCTGCGCCGGCGACATCACGCCATAGGGCGCATTGAACGCCGGTTCGCCCGAGGCGGTGCCGCCCGGCGGCGCCGCGCCGAAGCGCTGGAACTGGCCTTGCGCCAGCGCACGGAACACCACGACGCAGTCGGCCATGCCGCACGCCACCGCGGCAGCCGCATTGCCGACCGCGGCCGAGCCGCCGCCGCCACCGCCGCCCCAGTTCATGTTGGAGAAGCGCAGGGCCGGCAGCCCGAGTGCTGCCGCGAGCCGCGACGGGTCGTTGCGGTCGTTGGAGTAGGACGCAAAACCGTCGATCCGGCGGGGATCGAGGCCGGCGTCCTCCGCTGCGGCGAGGATCGCCATGAGCGCCAGCTTGAACTCCGGGTGCGGCGACTTGCCGTGCCGCCAGTAGGTCGTCTCGCCGACCCCCACGACCGCGACCTTGCCGCGGAGACTCCGGTCGCTCATTGGCGATACTTCGCCGGCACGTCGATGCCGAGGAAGCGCGCGCAGTTGAGGCCGAGGATCTTGGCGCGCGTCGGGTCGGAGATCTGACCCATCGTGCGCTCGATCGCCTCGGCCGAATGCGGCCAGGTCCCCTCGTGGTGCGGGTAGTCGTTGGCCCACATGAAGTTCCCGGTGAGGTCATGGCTCTCGCAGAGATCGAGGCCCGCCCTGTCCTCCTGGAAGGAGGAGAAGCCGTGCATGCGGTAATACTCGCTCGGCAGGTGCTTGAGCTTGGGCCGCACCCAGAAGTGATGCTTCTTGTAGGCCTCGTCCATCGCATCGAGCAGCCACGGCACCCAGCCGATGCCGGCCTCGATTGTGGCGAAGCGCAGCCCGGGAAAGCGCTCGAGCACGCCCGAGGCACACAGGTTTGCCACCGGCTCGATGGTCGGCGACAGCGAATGCGAGACGTAATTCACCACCGCGCCGCCATTGCCGCGCGCGGCGCGCGGATCGCGACCGGTCGAGACATGGAAGGTGATCGGCAGGTTGGCCTCGGTGATCGCCGCCCACAGCGGATCGAAGTGCGGCAGGTTGTAGTTCACGTGGGCGCTGTCGTGCGAACCCCAGATCGGCTTGCAGGGCAGTGTCAGGCACTTGAAGCCCAGCCTGGCCAGCCGCTGCACCTCGGCGATCGAGCCTTCGAGGTCGGCGGTGGCGAGCGCGCCGGCCGGGATCATGCGGTCCTGGTGGTTGCCGAACTGCTCCCACGCCCAGGTGTTCCAGACGCGACACTGCGCCATCGCGAACTGCGGGTCGGGCGTCGCCCACATGGCGAGGCCCTTGTTGGGGAAGATCAGCTCGACATCGATGCCGTCGAGATCATGGTCGGCGAGACGGCCGAGCGGCTCGGCGCCCGCCTTGTTGCGTGCCATGTCCTCGCCTTCCAGGGTCGACAGGCGCAGCCGGTCGGGACGATGGCCTTCGCTGACGCGCCATTGCACGCCGTCCTTGTCGGTGATGACGCGCGGCAGGCGTTCCTTGTATTGCGGCTCGATGCGCTCGACCCACAGGTTGGCCGGCTCGTTGGCATGGCCGTCGGCCGACACCATGAAGTACTTCTTCGCGGCATCGGGGCGGGCGCTGCGCGGCCAGTCGGCGCCGGGCGTTTCGAGCCGCCAGCGATTCGGCTCGTTCACGACGATCTGATTCATCGCTTCCTCCGTTTCGACGGTTCTTCACCGGACTTCGCGGCCGCTTGCTGCGGCTCTTCGAGTTCACGCTCG
>JAFEFF010000084.1 GCA_018240745.1 Pseudomonadota bacterium | reverse complement strand
GATGGAGTCGGACTTATGCTGGGGGCGCGCCTCTCCAGTGGCGCGTCATGGGCTGCTGGTACGAGAAGACGCGCCATCGGAGTGGCGCGCCCCCAGCGATGAGGGGTGAGAGCAGCGCGTCAGAACCGCGCCAGCAGCGAGCCGTAGCCCCAGACCTTGTCGGTGATGCCGTTGCTGCGCAGCGCGTGCCAGTAGGTCGTGGCGTTGATCTGCAGCACCGGCTTGTCGA
Source organism: Pseudomonadota bacterium (assembly GCA_018240745.1). Taxonomy (GTDB): domain Bacteria; phylum Pseudomonadota; class Alphaproteobacteria; order Reyranellales; family Reyranellaceae; genus Reyranella. The sequence continues at coordinate 5,740 of JAFEFF010000084.1, read as the reverse complement.
GCCAGCGTTCGGCCTCGTCGGCGAGCTTGGCGAACGGCAGGTTGGCGCCGAAGGCGACGATCGCCTCGACGTCCGGGCCGTCGATCGAGCGGATGGCCTTGATCATGTCCTGCGCCGTCAGCACCGAGTAGGAGGCCGGGCTCTTGCCGCGCATGTGGCAGTAGCGCACGACCTCGTAGCCGTGCGCGCCCAGCACCGCGTTCAGCCGCGGCTCGATGCAGGGATAGTACGGCTCCATGATCGCGATCTTCTTCCTGACGCCGTGCGCTTTCAGGCCGGCCGCCACCGCATCCGACGCGATCGCCACCGGGATGTCGAAGCCCGCGACCTTGCGAACGCGGCGCTTCAGCTCCTCGCCCCAGGCGAGCGTGCCGCCCCCACACCGACAGCGCCGAGATGCCGAGGATGAAGGCGTTCGGCCTGGCGTCCATCACGCGCGCGACCGCGTCCTCCAACGATCCGTCGATCGCCTCGAGCTGGCGCTCGAAATCGGCGTCGCTGGTGACGGGATTGTCGGCGATCACCATGCGCGCCAGGTGGTTGGTCACGCCGGCCGGCCGCATGTCGTCGTATTCCGGCTGCACCACGGTGTTGGTCGACGGCGTCGTCACGCCGAACGCCAGTCGCCACGCCAGGTAATCGCGCATTCGGTCGGGTCTCCCTTTGCGGGAGACTCATATCATGCTCATTCGGACCGCGGACCTCCAGGTCCGCTCGGACTCATGATGCGGACCTGGAGGTCCGCGGTCCGATGATCAGATCTTCTGCGGCCGGTACGGCCCCGCGGCGAGGGTGAGGCGGTCGCGGTCGAGGATGCGGACGCGGCGGCGCGCGGAGCGCACCGCGTGCTTGCCCTCCAGCATGTGCAGCGCCACCGTCACGCCGGCGCGGCGCACGCCCAGCACCTGGGAGAGCGTGTCGTGGGTGATGGCGAGCGCGTCGGTGTCGAGCCGGTCCGCCGCGGTCAGCAGCCAGCGCGCCAGGCGCTGCTCGATCGTGCCCTGGCCGTTGGCCAGCGCCGTCAGCGACACGCGGGCGATGAAGGCATTGACCCCGCGCAGCAGCGCGCGGTGCAGGTCGCGATGCTGCTCCAGGCAGTCGGCGAGCGCGTCGGCCGGCACGCGCCAGCTCGCGCCCTCGAACTGCACCACCGCGCGGTTGGCGGCCACGCCGCCGAGCAGCAGGCAGGCGCCGACCATGCCCTCGCGCCCGACCAGCGCCACCTGCATGCGCTGCTTGGCGACGCCGGCCTCGAGCGAGACCGCCGCGGTGATCGGGAAATGGAACCAGGCCGGGCGGTGGCCGGCCTCCTCGAGGACGTCGCCGATGCCGAGCCGGACGTGCTCGAGGTGCGGCTGGATCGCCGTCCAGCTCGCCGCGTCCAGGCCCTGCAGCATCGCGTTGCCCCGATCGAAGCCCCGCTCGACCATGGGCTGCGGCCGCAGCTCCGGCCGTTCGGCGCGCTCCTTCAGGAGGCTGGTCAGCGCCAGGCGGATCTGGTCGCGGTCGGCCGGCTTGGTGAGCAGCCGGGTGCGGCTGAAGTCGGGCGGGATGATCGAGGTCGGGTAGCCGGTCAGGAAGCAGTACGGCACGTGGCGGCGCTCGAGCTCGGCGCACAATGGGAAGCTGTAGGTGCCGTCGAGGTTGATGTCGATGATCGCCCCGTCGACCGGCTTCTGGTCCAGCAGCTCGAGGCCGCGATTGACCCGCGCCACCGTGCCGGCGACGCCGTAGCCGCAGTCGCGCACGATGTCGCTGAGCTCGCTGGCGGTGAGGAAGTTGTCTTCGACGATCAGGATTTCGGGCCGGTGGCCGGTGCCCCTGTGCTGCTCATGGTGCTGCTCAATGGTTCCCGACATTGGCATCCCCTCCACTTTTCCAGGCACACTTTCCCAAGCATCCTGTGACCAACGTCGGGCCGTACGATTTGGTTCCACCCCTCCCCCGCGCGTTGCCGTACCCGATCGTACCGAGGCTTGACAGGTGAGATCGAGATCGTACGCGCCTTGCCAGTGCCCGTCATCCCGCCTACCGTGCGGTATCGCCGGCTGGGTCTCCCGAGCGTCGGCGGCTGAGAGACGCTTCGCGCTCCCGCTCGCCTCTGCGGGGAAAGCCGATGAAAGAAGCGTTCGAATGCCTCGAGAAGGCAGCCGTTTGCGACAGGTTGGCGTGGCACGCGCGGGACGCTTCTTCCACCCGCCTGTTTCACGATATCGCCGGTCAATGGCGCCGGTTGGCGCGTGATACCGACCGGCACAAGCGCCAGACCGGCGGATCGCCCGGCCCAGACGTCGGCGAAACCATTCGCCGCCAGCGCCCCTGAGTTAGTCCGGAGCAACCCCACGCTGCGGCGCGTTACCCCTGAACCCTTCCGGGTCCAGGAGGATGACCATGGAGCGTGCGCTCCCGACCCCAGGGCCGATCACCCGCGACGTGATCGTCATCGGCGGATCGGCGGGCGCCATCGAGGCGCTGGGCGACCTGCTGCACGCCCTGGCGGCGGACTTGCCGGCGGCGGTGTTCGTCGTGGTGCATATCGGCGAGACGAGCGTGCTGCCGGTCATCCTCGGCCGCCGCAGCGCGCTGCCGGTCGAACCTGCCCGCAGCGGCGCCAGCTTCGAGCGCGGGCATGTCTATGTCGGCGTCCCCGGCGTGCACCTGCTGCTGCACGACAACCACATCCTGCTGCGCCGCGGCCCGCGCGAGAATCTGGCGCGGCCGGCAATCGATGCGCTGTTCCGCTCGGCCGCCGCGAGCCTCGGCAGCCGGGTCATCGCCGTGCTGCTCTCGGGTTCGCTGTCCGACGGCACGGCCGGCTTGCGCGCCATCAAGCGCTGCGGCGGCATCGCTGTCGTGCAGGACCCGAAGGAAGCGCCGGCGCCGTCGATGCCGCGCAACGCCGTGCGCAACGTCGACGTCGACCATGTACGGCCGGTTGCCGGGATGCCGGCGCTGCTCGAACGCCTGGTGCGCGAGCCCGCCGGTCCTTCGCCGGAAGTGCCGGCCGAGATCCGCCTCGAAGCGGCGATTGCGGCACACGAGTTGGCGGACATGAAAGTCGACGAGGTCCTGGGCAAGATCTCTCCGTTCACCTGCCCTGAATGCCACGGAGCCTTGTGGGAAATTCGCGACGGGCCCATGCTGCGCTACCGCTGCCACGTCGGCCATGCCTTTGCGGCCGATGCCGTGCTGGCGGCGCAGAACGACGAGATCGATCGGATGCTGGACACGCTGCAGCGCGCTCACCAGGAGCGCGCGGCCTTCGCCCGGCGGATGGCCGAGCAGGAACGGGCCGAGCAGCGGCACCATCTCGCCGATTACCTCGAGACGCGGGCCCGCGAGTACGAGGACGATGCGAAGCTCGTGCTGGAATTGATGCGCAACGGCTTCGGTTCGGCCGAGCCGGGCGGCGACGGGACGGGGAAAGCAGGGGGCAATGGCAAGGACGAAGCGTAACGGGGACGAGCCGGCGGAGGAGCGGCCGAAGGAGGAGAATCACGGTCCGGTCGTGGTCCCCGTGGTCGGCATCGGTTCCTCGGCGGGCGGACTGAGCGCCCTCGAAGGGTTGCTGCCGGCGATCCCGGCCGACAGCGGCCTCGCTTTCGTCGTCGTCCAGCATCTCGACCCCGACCACGAGAGCTCGCTCGCGGCGCTGCTGCAGCGGCTGTCGCCGATCCCGGTGGCGACGATCAAGAACGAGACGGCGGTCGAGCCCAACCATCTCTACGTCATTCCGCCCAACGCCAGCCTGACCCTGTCCGACGATCGCCTGCATCTCGCGCCGCCGGTCGAGAATCGCGGCCAGCGGACGCCGATCGACGGCTTCTTCCTCTCGCTCGCCGGGGCGCGCGCCGAGAAGGCGGCCGGCATCATCCTCTCCGGCTCGGGCAGCGACGGCACGCTCGGCCTGCGCGCCATCAAGGAGCATGGCGGCCTCACCATCGCCCAGGAGGGCGCCGAGTACGACGGCATGATGCGCAGCGCCGTGCGCAGCGGCATGGTCGACTTCGTTCTGCCGCTCGACCGGATCCCGAGCAAGCTCGCCGAGTATTTCCATCACCTCGACGACCACCGCCGGCCGGCCGAGAGCCAGGACGCGGCCGACCATCTGATGCAGATCTGCGCGCTGCTGCGCACCCGCACCGGACACGACTTCTCGGGCTACAAGGACAAGACCGTGGCGCGCCGGGTGCAGCGGCGCATGCAGGTGCTGCAGCTCGACTCGGTGCCGGCATTCATCGAGCGGCTGCGCAAGGAGCCGGGCGAGGTCGACACGCTGCTGCAGGACCTGCTGATCGGCGTCACCAACTTCTTCCGCGACCCGCAGGCCTTCGCCGCGCTCGAGGAGAAGGTGATTCCGGCGCTGTTCGAGGGCAAGGGACCGGACGACACGGTGCGCGTCTGGGTGCCCGGCTGCTCGACCGGCGAGGAAGCCTATTCGATCGCCATCCTGCTTCGCGAGCACATGCCCAAGGGGCAGGGCGCGCCCAAGCTGCAGATCTTCGCCTCCGACATCGACGAGCCGGCGCTCGCCGTGGCGCGCATCGGCAGATATCCCGCGACGATCGCCCGCGACATCCCGCCCAACCGGCTGGAGCGCTATTTCGTGCGCGAGGACGGCACCTACCGCATCGCCTCGGACCTGCGCGAGCTCTGCCTGTTCTCGGCGCACAACCTGCTGCGCGACGCGCCCTTCTCCAAGCTCGACCTGATCTCCTGCCGCAACCTGCTGATCTACCTCACGCCCGAGCTGCAGAACCGGCTGATCCCGCTGTTCCACTATGCACTCAACGAGGACGGCTACCTGTTCCTCGGCAGCTCCGAGAACCTGACGCGGCACAGCCGCCTGTTCGCGACCCTCGACAAGCCGCACCGCATCTTCCGCCGCCGTACCCAGGTCGAGCGCCGGCTGCCGGAATTCCCGCTGACCGCACCCGAGGGTGTGCGCCGCAAGGCGCCGCAGGCCCAGCGCACGGCGTCCGGCCAGGAGCCGTTGCAGGCGCTGGCCGAGCGCCAGCTGCTCGACCGCTATTCGCCGTCCTACGTCATCATCAATGCCGACGGCGACGTGCTGCACGGCTCGTCGCGTACCGGCAAGTACCTCGAACTGTCGGCCGGCGTGCCGAAGATCGACATCTTCTCGATGGCGCGCCCGGGGCTGCGGCCCGACCTGCGCGCCGGCGTGCACAAGGCGATGAGTTCCGGCCAGGTGGTGGTGCAGAAGAACGTGCTGGTCGGCACCAACGGCGGCCGACAGCTCATCGACCTCGTCATTCAGCCGTTGCGCACCTCGGCGATGCACGATCCCCTCTACCTGGTGGTCTTCCAGGATATCGGCGGCATCAAGAGCGCGCAGGACGCCGAGGCGCCGCACGACGAGGACGAGCTCGAGAACGGCAACCTGCGCCAGCTCGAGCTGGAGCTGCGCAGCACCAAGGAGCGGCTGCAGACCACGACCGAGGAGCTGGAATCGGCCAACGAGGAGCTGAAGTCGGGCAACGAGGAGCTGTCCTCGATGAACGAGGAGCTGCAGTCGGCCAACGAGGAGCTCGAGACCTCGAAGGAAGAGCTGCAATCGATCAACGAGGAGCTGCAGACCGTCAATGCCGAGCTGAACGCGCGCGTCGAGGAGCTCAGCCGCGCCAACTCCGACATCGCCAACCTGCTCGAGAGCACGCAGATCGCCACGGTGTTCCTCGACCGCAACCTCACCGTCAAGAACTTCACCCCGGCGGCCAAG
>JAFEFF010000083.1 GCA_018240745.1 Pseudomonadota bacterium | reverse complement strand
CCTTCGTCTAGAGGCCTAGGACATCGCCCTTTCACGGCGGTAACACGGGTTCGAATCCCGTAGGGGACGCCAATACTTGGCTGGTTTCGCGGCATTACTTGTCCAACGAATGTCCAATAGGCATTGCCGGGCGCACGCTTCGCCTGCTGCGAGCCGTTCGATGGCAGGAGCTCGGTGCGCCTCCTCCAAAACGAAAGGCCCCTCCGGGAAGGCGGGGCCTTTGTTGTGTTGCAGAAAAGAGCTGCTTGCGAGCCAGCGAAAGGATAGCAGCGACAACTAAGCGGCGCGCAGCCATCGAGCCGCGGCATCGGCGCTATCTTCAGGTCGCGTATTGAACGCGATGGCAGCCGCTGGGGCAGCTTCGTGAATTGCGTTAATGATCGCTTCGAGGAGGAGAAGGCTCCTTGGAGGCAACCGAACTCCTGCACCAATAACGACGCAATCGTAGGGTTTGTCTCGTAGCTGACGCTGGACAGTTGAAACGGCCGTCTGTCGGGGTGGATATAGCAGTGATCTGCCACCCATCCACGATCGGCCATGTTCTTCAAAGCGATCTGTACGCCCGCTTGAATCTTCCCTGCGGGGATACCCGGCGGCAGTGCAGGACCGAAACAGCAGAATGCTATACTCCGCGCCGTCCAGCAGTTCCTCATCGGAAAGAATTGAGCCTCGGTAATGGACTGGTTCGAGCGCCTGACCGGGTTTCGCGAGATTGGTTACGGCGATACGCGAGAGCGCCTGGGAGATCGACGGCAGCACGTTGCGTTCACGAGTGAATGGCCGCAGCTACGGCGTTGGCGAGCTCGAGCTCGTGTCGCTCGCAAGCCTGCGGGAAAGAGGCGCAGCAGGACGATCCAGCGGGCGGCTCAGGGTACGCAACATGACCGGCGACGTCCGGAAACTTCACCAGTCGCCCGAGCGTCGCGCGGCGCTGTTCCAGGTCGCGTCCCAGTTCAATCTTCTCGAAATGGTATCCCCGGAGGTGAGGCCGGAGGACGGTGTTACCCGCTACCAACACGATCGGACACAAGGCCCTGCGTGCGCCATCGCTGCGGGCGCGGCGACGATCTATCGGAACTACTTCGTGCCCGTCGACAATCGGTCGGGCCAGACGAGAGACCGGCAACTGGACGGCCTCGCAGATGTCGGGATGGCATTGAGCCAGGCGACCGGCCTGCCCGTCACGAAGCTCTGGCAGATGAAGAACGGCTACGCCCTCTGTGAACCAGAAGGCCTCGACGCGATCACGGACCATCTGGCGGGCTTGAATGACGACGGGCTGGACATATTGCGATCATTGCTGCGCATCGGTGTCCATCGGGATGTCGAGGTTACGGACAGTGACGAACCAACTCGCCCTCTCGTGTCACAGGCATTCTGCTCGGCGTTGCCGGTAGCCTATACCAGGATCGCTCGCGCCCGATGGCAAGCGTTCGCGACGCTGGTCCTCGAGGCGGCGGACGAGGCAACGCTACTGGCTGCCGTCCTGAACGCAAAGCGCGGCGCATCGAACATCGTACTTCTCACCCGGTTGGGTGGGGGTGCTTTCGGCAATGACGACTCCTGGATCGACGCGGCGATGCGACGGGCGCTCGATAGGGTGAGCGCGTTCGATCTCGACGTCCGCGTGGTGAGCTTCGGGCATCCACCAACAGGAATGATGGCGCTGGAGAGGGCTTTTCCCGACGGCCATGGCGCCAACGGTCTGTAGTCGGCGCCTCCCATCGAGACCCGCTCGTATCAAGGCGCCTCAAGCTGCCGGGACCTGGGCCAAGGTCTGTCGCCGGTACCATAGCGCCGCAACTTCTTCGGCTTGCGCGTTGTCCTGCTGGAGTCGGGAAGTCTTTTCCCATGGTGCCTCGCGTTGCCGAGCACCCGCAGGAAAGATGCGTGGTGCGTGGGGCTGTCCGACGTTTGCCGCGTCGGGCTCGACGGCTAGAATGCCGTCATGCGCGCTCGCATGCTGTGCCTTCTCCTTCTGGCGACGACGATTCCTGCTCGTGCCGACACGGCGGTGCAGGCAGGCCTGTGGTCGAAGACCGAGACGGTGACGGTCGACGGCACCGAGGTGCCATCGCAACCGAACAGCGTCTGCCTCAAGGCCGGCGAAGCAAGCCTCGAACGCCTGCTGCTGATCAATGACGACGAGGCGAAGGCGCGTGGCTGCAAGAGCGAGGTGACGCAGCCGGGCGAGGGGCGGGAGATCCTGAGCATGTCCTGCCCGGCGAACGGTACCGAGCCTGCGGTCGACGTCTCGGCCGACGTGCGCTTCACGCCGACATCGTTCGAGGGGACGGGCAGGGTCGTGATCGAGGGCAAGGGCAGCCCCGATCGGAAGGGCACCAGCATCCTGTCGGGCAAGCGCCTGGGCGACTGCTGAATGGAACGTCGACGTATCGAGCCGTGGCGGCTGCTGAACTCGATCTATTCCTTCAGCGACCGCTGGCTGAAGCTGCGCAGCGACACGGTACGCCTGCCCGGCGGATCGACGCTCACGCCCTATCATGTGATCGAGGCGGCCGACTGGGTAAACGTGGTGGCGATCAGCGAGGCCGGCTGCATCGTCCTGGTCGAGCAGTATCGCCACGCCGTCACGCGTACCATGCTCGAGATCCCGGCCGGCCATGTCGACCCGAACGAGAGGCCTGAGGCTGCGGCACGGCGCGAGCTGCAGGAGGAGACCGGGTACGGCGGCGGGCAATGGCATGCGCTGGGCGCGCTGCATCCCGCGGCGTCGCGCTTCAGCAACCAGGTGCACAGCTTCCTGGCGCTCGGCGTCACCAGGGTCTCGGCACCGGCGCAGGAAGAGAGCGAGAACCTCCACCTGCACGAGATTCCCTGGGCCGAGTTCGTCGCCGGCCTGCAGGCGGGGACCGTGCGCTTGCCGGAAGCCAACCAGATGTCGAGCCTGCTGCTGGTGCATCTGCTGGCCAGCGCCAGCGACGATCCGGAGATTCGGCGACTCAGGCTGTGAGCGAGCGAAGACGAAGAGTGTGGACAGCGCCGTAACAGGTCATCGTCCGTATCGCAGCGCGGCTTGTGGGAAGACCATCATAGCTCTTCACGGCCTATGCAACGCCATGTACCCTTTTCGTCACCTGCATCAAGACAGGACCAGAGGGACGGACCATGAAAACCAAGAGACGTGCATTCATCGGCGGCGTATCGGCCGTGGCGCTTTCGGCGTCGTATGTGGCGGCGCCCTATGTGGCGCGGGCGCAGAAGAAATACGACGACGGTGCGAGCGACACCGAGATCAAGATCGGCCACACCTGCCCGTATAGCGGGCCGGCCTCGGCCTATGGCGTGAACGGCAAGGCGATCGTCGCCTACTTCAACATGATCAACGACAAGGGCGGCATCAACGGCCGCAAGGTCAACCTGATTTCGCTCGACGACGGCTACTCGCCACCCAAGACGGTCGAGTTGATCCGCCAGCTTGTCGAGCAGGAAAAGGTGCTGTGCACCCACAACACGCTCGGCACCGCCTGCAACACGGCGATCCACAAGTACATGAACGCCAAGAAGGTGCCGCACCTCTACCTCGCCACCGGCGCGTCTAAGTGGGGCGATCCCAAGCACTTCCCATGGACCATGGGCTTCCAGCCCGATTACCACACCGAGGCGGTGATCTACGCCAAGCACATCCTGGCCAACGTCAAGGACGCCAAGATCGGCGTGCTGATGCAGAACGACGACTACGGCAAGGACTACTGGGAGGGCTTCAAGGAGGGCCTCGGCAAGGAGGCCAACCGCGTCGTCAAGCACGTGACCTACGAGATCACCGAACCGACGGTCGATTCACAGATCATCCAGCTCAAGGCGGCCGACGCCAACGTGTTCTTCAACATCGCCACGCCGAAGTTCGCCGCCCAGGCGATACGCAAGATCGCCGACCTCGGCTGGAAGCCGGTGCACTACATCAACAACGTCGCCGCGAGCGTCGGCTCGGTGATGAAGCCCGCCGGCTTCGACAACGTGCAGGGCATCCTGACCGCCGCCTACGTGATGGATCCGACCGATCCGACCTGGGCGAACCACGGCGACATGGCCGAATTCAAGGCGTGGATGTCGAAGTACCACCCGACCGCGCACCTGGCCGACCTCGGCAACGTCAGCGGCTATGCCGTTTCCCACATGATGGTCGAGACGCTGCGGCGCTGCGGCGACAACCTCACCCGCGCCAACATCATGAAGCAGGCGACGAGCTTCCAGAAGTACCGCATACCCATGCTGCTGCCGGGGATCACCGTCACGACCAGCCCCACCGACTACTACCCGATCCAGGCGGTGCAACTGGCCCGCTTCAAGGGCCAGAGCTGGGAGCTGTTCGGCGATATCCTCTCGGCGGAGAGCGCATAGGCCGCCAAGGAACCTCGGGTTGAACGGGGCGTTGTCCATCCACCTCAGGAGGAGGTGTCCATGTACAAGCCCTTGCTGGCGACCGCCTGTGCGGCGCTACTGCTCGCGGCGTGTGGCGACCGGACACAGGCGGTCGTCGCCGCTTCGTCTCCCGATACCCCGCAACCTGCGCGAAACTTCATGCTGTTCTTCGGCAATGACCGCGCCAACGTCACGCCGGAGAGCGAAGCCGTGGTCCAGGAGGCCGCGCTTGCGGCCAGAGCCAACCCCAGCGCCCGCATCACCGTGTCCGGCAATGCCGATACTTTCGGCGACAGCGCCTACAATCAGGCCCTGTCGCAGCGGAGGGCCGAGGCAGTGCGGGATGCGCTGGTCCAGGACGGCATCAACCCGGCAACCATCTCGGTAGTCGGCCACGGCGAGGACGCGCCGCTGGTCTCGACCCGGGACGGTGTCCGCGAGCCGAAGAACCGGCGCGTCGAGATCATGGTCCAGTAGAGTTAGCGCGTCTCGACCACGTGCTGGTTCTGCAGGAACTTGGACAGCGCGCCCGTGAAACCGAGCGCCAGGCCCAGCCAGAAGATGCTGGTGATCAGTCCTCGGGTGACCGGTT
>JAFEFF010000082.1 GCA_018240745.1 Pseudomonadota bacterium | reverse complement strand
CTTGCTTATGCTCCCTCTCCGCCACGCAGTGGGGGAGAGGGCGGGGCCCATTGCGAAGCAATGGGAGGGTGAGGTGGTCGGCGTTACGAAAACGTCGTGGAGTAACGAAAGAAAAGAATCCTGACACCTCTCCCTCCCCGCGCAAGCGCGGGTCCCCTCCCTCTCCCCACGCGTATGACGCGCGCGGAGAGGGTCTCCGATCAGATGTGTCCACCCCGTAGCATTCAGACGGGGAGGAATTGCTACTTCGAGAGCGTTGCCGAGAGCCCCAGCATGTTCACCAGGTCGGGGCCGGGCTGGCGGAAATAGGGGAGCTTGTCGATGCCGATCGGCGTTTCGGGCCGGGCATCGAGGGTGAGCGTGCCGCCCGTCTCGATGAAGCGCGCGACCGTATCGAGAATCCTGGTCAGGTCGTCGGTGATCAGGATGCCCGGCGGCTGGTAGCGTCGCACCTCCTGGGCAAAGCCATTGCGCACCGACACCACGAGCTGGCCGCTGTTGGTCGCGACCGCCTTCAGGGTCCGGTCGAGCAGGCCGTGGTCGGCCAGCGAGACCCTGGCGCTCGCCAGCCCCACCTTGCTGGCGAGGATCGCAAAGGTGTTGCCGTCGTCGATCGCTGTCCAGAAGGGCTTGTCGGCATTGACCAGCTTGAACGCGAGCGTGAGCTCGCCGAGATCGGGTCCGCTCAGGACGCAACGGTCGATCGAAACCTCGCCCTTGGCGCGATCCTCGGTGCCGGAGCAGTCCGATTCCAGGCGCAGCTCGTCGAGGCCCATCGACTGCAGCGCCGTGCGGAGCTGCAACGCCTGGGCAGCGCCGGAGGGCGGCGCGATCACGAAGCCTTCGACGCGCAGACGCGTGCGCTTGACGTCGCCGGCCTCGTGCGTGGTCTGCTGGGTGATGCTGCCCAGCGAGATGCCGTTGCGGGTCAGGCCCTCGCCGCCGAAGCCGGTCAGGCTGGCCGATTCGAGCTCGATGCGTCCGATCGGCATGCCGGGACGCCAACCCGCTACGGACATCGCGTTGATCGGCCGGTGCAGGTCGAGGCCCGCGAGCTTCATGTCGGCCATGCGGAACGCCGGTGCGCTGGCGCCCTTCGGCGTGACGTCCAGATCCTTCACCTCGAACGAGCCGGCCTTGCTCTTGTCGTAGTTGGCGATCGTCACCTTGCCGATCGCCACCTTGTTGCCGGTGGCGGGATCGGTGAAGACGGACTGCGTCTGCTCGAGCCGCCCCAGCGATACGGCCTTCATGATGCGCATCGACAGCGCGGTGAACTGGCCTTCGCCCTGCACCGGTTGATAGCGGTCGAGCCGCAGGTCGTCGGCGACCGCGGATGCGATCGTCCACCGAACGTTCCTGTCGACGATCTCGAGGTCGTGCAGCTCGAGATGTCTCGCCTGGAAGGGATCGCCGAGCTCGAGGCCGGAGAACGGCGTGCGGCCTTCGATCAGCTCCGATAGCGGCCAGGCAAGGCCGGAGGCCTGCCAACGGCCGATCCTGACATCGCCGGCACCTTTGAAGTGCATGTCCTTGATCGAGATCCTGCGGTCGAACAGCCCGACCTCCACCGCCCCGACGGTCGCCTGGCCGTCGCGCTCCATGTCGGCCTTGATCTGCCGGGCGGCGTAGCGCTCGATCGTCGGCACCGCAGCGACAGCCGCGCCGGCCACCACGACGACGGCCAGCACCGCGACGAGGCTCTTCCTCACGGTTCGGCGTCCGGCTGCTTGGACGGTTGCGCGGCGTCGAACGCGGGATGCTTCATGCAGGTCGTGTGGATGCGCTGGATGGCCGGGTATCTCGACATGTCGACCTTGAAGCGCTGGGCATTGAACACCTGAGGCACGAGGCAGAGGTCGGCCATGGTCGGCTGGTCGCCGTGGCTGTAGGCGCCGGTGTGGCGATTGCCGGCGATCGACGCCTCGTAGGCGTCGAAGCCGGTCTCGATCCAGTGGCGCGACCAGGCGAAGGCCGCCTCCTCCGACTGGTCGTACTTCTCGCGCAGATAGGCCATCACGCGCAGGTTCTGGATCGGGTGGATGTCGGCGGTCGGGATCAGCGACAGTGCCCGCACCCGCGCGCGGCCGACCGGATCCTTCGGCAGCAACGGCGGAGCGGGATGCGTCTCCTCGAGATATTCCATGATCGCCATCGACTGGGTCAGCACCTCGCCGTCGTCCAGCACCAATGCCGGCACCAGCTTCTGCGGATTGAGGGCGACATAGTCGGGCGCGCGATGCTCGCCCTTGCGCAGGTGGCGCGAAGCGTGCTCGACCGTGATCCCTTTCAGGTTGAGCGCGATGCGCACGCGAAACGCCGCCGACGAACGGAAATAGCCGATCAGCTTCATGGACCCTCCGCCCCCGTTATACCCGTCGCCCCGAGCGAAGCCGAGGGGCCTCTTTTATTGCGCCCCACAGAAGGTCCCTCGGCTGCGCTCGGGACGACGGTCAGGGCGGATCGTACTTCACCACCTTCTGATCGATCGCGCCGAAGATCGATTGGCCGTCGCGGCCGAACATCTCGATCCGGATGTGGTCGCCGAACTTCATGAAGGGTGTCACGGGCTTGCCCGTATCGATGGTTTCGCGCACCCGCCGCTCGGCAATGCAGGAGCAGCCGACGGACGCGTCCCGGTTGGCGACGGTCCCCGAGCCGACGACGGTCCCGGCCTCGAGATGGCGGGTCTTCGCCGCGTGGGCGATCAACTGGCCGAAGTCGAAGGTCAGGTCGGTCGCCGCGTTCGGATGGCCGAATTCCTTGCCGTTGAACGTGGAGATCAGCGGCCGGTCGAGCCTGGCGCCGTCCCAGGCCTCGCCCAGCTCGTCGGGCGTGACGGCGACCGGGGCGAAGGCCGTGGCCGGCTTGCCGTGGAAGAAGCCGAAGCCCTTGGCGAGCTCGGTGACGATCACGTTGCGCAGCGACACGTCGTTGAGAATTGTCACCAGCTTGATGTGCCTGCGCGCGGCTTCGGGCGAGATGCCCATCGGCACGTCGTCGGTGATCACGCCGATCTCGCCCTCGAAATCGATGCCCCAGGCCTCGTCGGCCAGCTCGATCGCGTCGCGGCAGCCGACGAAGGAGTCCGAGCCGCCCTGGTACATCAGCGGGTCGGTCCAGAAGCTCGGCGGCATCTCGACGCCCCGCGCCTTGCGCACCAGCTCGACATGCACGACGTAGGCCGAGCCGTCGGCCCACTGGTAGGCGCGGGGCAGCGGCGCCGCGAGCGCTGTCGGGTCGAGCGCGAACGATCCCGGCGCCTTGTCGTCGCGCAGCCTGTCGGCCAGCTCCTGCAGCCTGGGACCGCTCGCGGCCCAGTCCTCGATCGCCCTCTGCAGGGTCGGCGCGATACCGCCGGCGCGCACGGCATGCTTCAGCTCGCGGTCGACGACGACCAGCGTGCCGTCGCGGCCGCCCTCCTTGAGGGACGCGAGCTTCATTATTCGGCCGCCTGCTTCATCTCGGGCTTGTTGGGACCTCGAGGGCGCCACGACTTCACGTAGCCCTCGAGCTCCACCCCCTGGGGCATCGCTGCGATGTCGATCGCGTCGCGGGTGTCGATCATCACCGCCACCTCGTCGGTCTCCGCCTTGCCGCCGCTTTGGACCGTCTTCTTCGTGGCCGCATCGAACGCCTTGGGATGCGGGCCGTGGGTGAAGCCCGACGGGTGCACCGTCATCATGCCGGGATGGATGTTGTCGCGGCTGAAGAAGCTGCCCTTGTGATAGAAGATGACCTCGTCGAAATCGTCGTTGTTGTGGAAGAACGGCAACCGTAGCGCGTCGGGATCGCTCTCCAGCGGTCGCGGCACGAAGGTGCAGACCACGAAGCGCCCCGCCACGAAGGTGGTGTGCGCCGACGGCGGCAGATGGACGCGATGGCTCATCACCGGCCTGATGTCGCGCCAGTTGATGCGCACGACGCTGAGGTCGCCATGCCAGCCGATCGCGTCGAGCGGGTTGAACGGAAAGGTCACGGTCGACAGCGCATGACGGCGCTTCACCGAGACCTTCCACGTACGCTCGTCCTGCTGCGCCTTGAAGGCGTCGTCGATGTGCGGCGTGTCGAGCATCGCCGGATCGAAGATCGCGTGCCGGCCGACGATCCCCTTCTCCGGCAGGGTGAAGTGGTCGTTGGTCGCCTCGATCATCAGCGCGAGCGTCGGCTGCCCGGGCGCCAACCGCCACATCGTGCCGCGCGGGATCACGATGTAGTCGCCGTCGCTATACTCGAGATGGCCGTAGTCGCAGAACAGATCGCCGGCGCCCTCGTGGATGAACAGCAGCTGGTCGCCATCGCTGTTGCGGGCGAGCTCGGCCATCGCCTGGTCGAGCCTCCAGATGCGCATCTGCAGGTGCGGGTTGTCCATCACCAGCTCGGCCTGCCAGGGATTGCCATGCGCCGTCACGAGCTTGTTGAGATCGAAGGCGCGCGGCCGGATCGGACCGTCGAACTCGCACCAGTCGGTCGGCTTGTGCTTGTGATGGAACTGCGCCGACGGGCCGAAGAAGCCCTCCTTGCTGATCTCGCGCTCGTAGGTGCCCTCGGGCAAGCGGACATGCGCCTGGCGAGAGGCCGTGCCTTCGACCTGGCGCAGCGGAATCCAGTTCTTGGTCATCTCGTTCCTCCTCCTTCCAAGCTTTCCTCCTTGCGCGAAGCGCGGGGAGGAATTCTATCCCTTCAGAACACCGCGCCGAATCTGGTCCAGCTCGATCGATTCGAACAGGGCGCGGAAGTTGCCCTCGCCGAAGCCCTCGTTGCCGCGGCGCTGGATGATCTCGAAGAAGATCGGGCCGATCACCGTCTGGGTGAAGATCTGCAGCAGCAGCCCGCCGCCCTTGGTCGGCGCGCCGTCGATCAGGATGCGGTCGGCGCACATCCGCTGGAGGTTCTCGCCGTGGCCCGGCAGGCGCGTGTCGACCTGCTCGTAGTAGGTGTCGGGCACGTCCTGGAACGGCACGCCCCTGAGCCTGAGCGCTTCCACCGACTCGTAGATGTCGCCGGTGCCGAGCGCGATGTGCTGGATGCCCTCGCCGTGATAGGCGGACAGGTACTCCTGGATCTGCGACTTGTCGTCGGAGCTCTCGTTGATCGGGATGCGGATCTTGCCGCACGGGCTGGTCATCGCCTTGGACTTGAGGCCGGTGAGCTTGCCCTCGATGTCGAAGTAGCGGATCTCGCGGAAATTGAAGAGCCGCTCGTAGAAGTCGGCCCATTCGCCCATGCGGCCGCGATGGACATTGTGCGTCAGGTGATCGATGTAGCTGAGGCCGACGCCTCTCGGATCGTGGTCGACGCCCGGCAGCCATTCGAAGTCGACGTCGTAGATGCTGCCCTTCTCGCCGTAGCGATCGACCAGGTAGATCAGCGAATCGCCGATGCCCTTGATCGCCGGGATGTTGAGCTCCATCGGCCCGACCTTGTTCTCGACGCCCCAGGCGCCCAGTGACAGGGCCCGCTTGTAGGCGAAGGCCGCGTTCCTGACCCGCAAGGCGATGGCGCAGATCGACGGGCCGTGCACGCGGGCGAAGCCCTGGGCAAAGCTGTCGGGCTCCGCGTTGACGATGAAGTTCACGTCGCCCTGGCGGTAGAGCGAGACGTCCTTGGAACGGTGCTTCGCGACTTTGACGAAGCCCATGCCCTCGAACAGCCGGCCGAGCGCCTCGGAGTCGGGGGCGGTGTATTCGACGAATTCGAAGCCGTCGGTGCCCATGGGATTGACCGGATCGGCCTGCAGGAGTTTGGGGTCGCTGACGCTTGCGCTGGCCATGATTGACCTCCAATCCAGATTGGTTTCAGATGTAACTATTGTGCCGAGCCCTTCGCAAGTCCTCGAGCTGGAGAAATTTCTGCCCTACAGGCTGTCGATCCTGGCCCAGCTCGTGAGTGAATCGCTGCATGACCTGTACGCCGGCCCCTTCGACCTCGCCGTCACCGAATGGCGGGTGATCGCGGCGCTGGGCCGGTTCGCACCGCTGACTGCCTCTGAAGTGGGTCAACGCATCGTCATGGACAAGGTGGCCGTCAGCCGGGCGGTCGCCGGCCTGCTGAAGCGCGGCCTGGTCGAGCGGGCGGCCGACCGGGCCGACCGCCGCCGCGCCCTCCTCCGGCTCTCGCCCCGCGGCCGGTCGGTGCACGCCCGGATCGTTCCGCTGGCGCTGCAATACGAGGCGCGCCTGTACGCGGCGCTGAACGCCGAGGAGCGCCGCCAGTTCGATGCGCTGAGCGACCGGCTTTTCATCCACGCCCAGAGCTTGCGTCGGAGCGGCTGATTGCTGCTATAAGGCCGCCAAGACAAGACGGAGGCAGCTTTGGCCGCTAAGGCCGCCCGGCGCCCGCCGGCCCCATCCCAGAAGCCGGTGCTGGTGCTCAACGGGCCCAATCTCAACATGCTGGGCAAGCGGCAGCCGGAGATCTACGGCCGCGAAACGCTTGCGGATGTCGAGGCAGCCTGCCGGGCGGAAGCCAAGCGGCTCGGTTTCGCCGTCGAGTTCTTCCAGAGCAACCACGAGGGCGCGCTGGTCGACCGGATCCAGGCCGCCCGCGAGCAGAATTCAGCCATCGTGATCAATGCCGGGGCCTACACCCACACCTCGGTGGCCCTGCTGGACGCGCTGAACGCCGCCGAACTGCCGGCAGTCGAAGTGCACCTTTCCAACATCTACAAGCGTGAAGCCTTCCGGCATCACTCGTATATAAGTCCGGCCGCGGTTGGCGTGATCGCAGGCCTCGGCAGCCAGGGGTATCTCCTGGCCCTCCAGGCGCTTGCCCGCCTGGTGGCGCGTTAAGGGATATCGGGAGCACCTCATGGCCAAGTTCGAGATGGACACCGACTTCATCCGCAAGCTTGCGGCCATCCTCGAGGAGACCAATCTGGGCGAGATCGAGCTGGCCGACGGCGAGCGCAGGATCCGCGTCGCGCGGCCGAAGACGGTCGTTGCGCCGGCGGCCGCCCCGAGCGCCGTCGCCCCGATGGCCGGCGCCGGAGCGCCTGTCGCGATGGGGCCTGCCGCGCTCGCCAGCGCCGACTACAGCAGTCATCCGGCCGCCGTGAAATCACCGATGGTCGGCACCGCCTACCTTTCTCCCGAGCCCGGCAAGCCGGTGTTCGTGAACGTCGGCGACAAGGTCAACGCCGGCCAGACGCTGCTGATCATCGAGGCGATGAAGACCTTCAATCCGATCAAGGCCGCCAAGGCCGGCACGGTCACTCAGATCCTGGTCGAGGACAAGCAGCCGGTCGAGTTCGGCGAGCCCCTGATGATCGTCGAATAGCGCCCACGGGATGTTCGAAAAGGTCCTGATCGCCAACCGCGGCGAGATCGCGCTCCGCATCCATCGCGCCTGCCGCGAGATGGGGATCGAAACGGTCGCGGTCCATTCGACGGCGGACAGCGACGCCATGCATGTGCGGCTGGCCGACCATCGTGTCTGCATCGGCCCGCCGCCGGCGCGCGACAGCTACCTCAAGATCCCGGCCATCCTCGCCGCGGCGGAGATCACCGGCGCCGACGCCATCCATCCCGGCTACGGCTTCCTGTCGGAGAATGCGAGTTTCGCCGAGGCGGTCGAGGCCCACGGCATCACCTTCATCGGCCCGACGCCGCAGCACATCCGCATGATGGGCGACAAGATCGTCGCCAAGCAGACCGCCAAGCAGCTCGGCCTGCCCCTGGTGCCGGGCTCGCCCGGTCCGGTCGGTGCGCTCGAGGAGATCGTGGCGCTGGGCGACAAGATCGGCTGGCCGGTGCTGATCAAGGCGGTCGCCGGCGGCGGCGGACGCGGCATGAAGGTCGTCAACGGCCCGGACGAGGCGGCCGAGGCCTTTGCGCTGGCGCGTGCCGAGGCCAAGGCAGCCTTCAACAACGACTCCGTCTACGTCGAGAAGTATCTCGGCCAGCCGCGCCATATCGAGATCCAGGTGCTGGGCGACGGCCACGGTGGCGGCGTGCATCTCGGCGAGCGCGACTGCTCGCTGCAGCGGCGCCATCAGAAGGTGCTCGAGGAAGCACCCTCGCCCGCCCTCAACCCGGAGCAGCGCGACAAGATCGGCGAGCTCGCGGCGGCCGCCGTTCGCGAGCTCGAGTACCGCGGCGCCGGCACCATGGAGTTCCTGTACCAGGACGGCCATTTCTATTTCATCGAGATGAACACCCGCCTGCAGGTCGAGCACCCGATCACGGAAGCGGTGACCGGCATCGACCTGGTGCGCGAGCAGATCCGCATCGCTGCCGGCGGTCCGCTGGCGCTGACCCAGAAGGACATCCAGTTCCACGGACACGCGATCGAGTGCCGCGTGAATGCCGAGAACCCCGAGACCTTCACGCCCTGCCCCGGCAAGATCACCGAGTATCATCCACCGGGCGGTTTGGGCGTGCGCGTCGATTCCGGCCTCTACGCCGGCTATTCGATCCCGCCATTCTACGATTCGATGGTGGCCAAGCTGATCGTGAGCGGCCCGAGCCGCAACGAGTGCCTGATGCGGCTGCGCCGCTCGCTCGAGGAGTTCGTGATCGGCGGCATCGAGACCACCATCCCGCTGCACCAGAAGATCATCCAGCAGCCCGAGTTCATCGACGGCGAGTACAATATCCACTGGCTGGAGAAGCTGGTCGGCCTGAAGAAGTAGGGTCGGCTATGCTGGAGATCACGCCCGAACTCCTGCTGCAGGCCTATCGCATCGGCGTCTTCCCGATGGGCGAGCGCCGCGACGATCCCAAGCTGTACTGGCTCGATCCCCGGCTGCGCGCCGTCCTGCCTCTCGACGACTTCCATCTGCCCAAACGCCTCGCCCGCACCGTCCGGCAAGGCGTCTTCGATGTCACCGCCGACATGGCCTTCACCGACGTAATGCGCGCCTGCGCCGAACCGCGGCCCGGCCATCCCGAGAGCTGGATCAACGAGCCGATCCTCGAGCTCTACGGCAAGTTGTTCGCGCGCGGCCACGCCCACAGCATCGAATGCCGGCGCGAAGGCAGGCTGGTCGGCGGCCTGTACGGCGTGTCGGTCGGCGCGGCATTCTTCGGCGAGAGCATGTTCAGCCGCGAGCGCGATGCGTCGAAGGTGGCGCTGGTCCATCTGGTGGCGCGGCTGATCAAGGGCGGCTTCCGCCTGCTCGACTGCCAGTTCATGACCGAGCATTTGCGCAGCTTCGGCGCCGTCGAGATGCCGCGCGAGGACTTCCGGGTGCACCTGGCGGAGGCGGTCGACCGCCCTGCCCGCTTCGAGCATCACTTGGGGGGTGAAGACCCCTGTGCCATCGTGCAGGCCAATACGCGCACGTCGTAGACGCCGTCATCCATCGCCGACAGCGCCGGCGTCGAGGCGAACATCCAGCCGGCGAACAGCTTCTGCTCGGGCTGGCCCGGCTTGTGGTCGATGATCGTGAGATAGGCCGCCGACTCCGGCGGCGCGTCCGGCGTGTTGACCAGGCAGTCGCCGACCTTGATGTCGAGGGTGCCGAAGCGCGTGGTCTCGCCGACCGGCGCGTAGAAGCGCTGGGTACGCGCCGTCACCTTGTCGAGCCCCTGCAGTTCCGCGACCCGCTTGCCCGGCCCCTCGGGAATGGCGCGCAGGTTCGACGGATTGTCGGTGCGCGGCTGTGGCTGTTGTTGCGGTTGCGGTTGCACGGGCTGTTGGGCGGCAGCAGTCGCAAGCCCGCCGAGCACGGCCAAAAGTGCAATCCCTGTCGTCCTGAGCGCGGCGCCTGCCCTGAGCGGAGTCGAAGGGACGGACCTCATCGCGATCGCCACCGGTATACTCGTTGAAATGCCATGAGATCGTTCGCTGCGCTGCGCTCAGGACGACGGGATTCCGCTCCCGCGACGGAACTCAGCCCTTCTTCTTGGCGTGGGGAACCGCCAGCCCGTCGATCAGCTCGTGCAGCGCCTGCTTGATCTGGTCCGCGTCGCATCCCATCAGAACTCCGTCCTCCAGCGCATCGGCGCAGAGGGTTTCGATCTCCTGGATGTTCTGGTTCAGGACCTTGATCTTTTCGAGGCAGGAAACCGGCTTGCCGTCCGATTGCCGCCATACCGGCGGATTGGGAACCCGTGCGTTCATCACTTCGACCCCGTGCCGCTGAACATGAACTTGGCGAGCAGTTCGGTGAAGGAAATAGCGTCCTGCGTCTGGGTGATCTCGCCGCCGGACTTGATCATGGTCTTGTCGCCACCCGGATCGAGCACGATCACCATGCCGCCGAGCAGGGATTCGCTGACGACCTTGGCGTTGGTATCGGTCGGGATGGGCACGCTGGAGGACACTGCGAGATGGACGATCGCCTGGTAGGTGTTGCGGTCGAGGTCGATCGCCGTGACGGTGCCGATCTTCACGCCGCTCATGGTGACATCGGCACCGCGCTTCAGCCCGTCGATGCGGCCGAATCGCGCGGTGATCTCGTAGCCATCGGGACCGGAGCGGTCCGATCTGGAGAAGGCGTAGAAGACGAAAACGCCGGCGACCAGCAGGACCAGCGCGCCGACGATGGTCTCGACGACGTTTCGATTCACGGGCGCCAGGCCTCGTAGTACGGCTTGGGCTTGCTGTCACGGGTCTCCGCCAGCGCCGAGCCCGGCGGGTGGTAGGCGAGCGGGGTGCCGCTGAGATTGGGCAGGTGCTCCTTCTGCCACGGCCTGCGCGGCAGCCCTCCGGCCGGCGGCGGCGTATTGGTCGTGTAGTGCAGCCAGCCGTGCCAGTCGGCCGGCACACGCGAAGCTTCGGGCTCGCCGTTGTAGATCACCCAGCGTTTGCGACGGCGCATGCCCGGGATCATCCGCTTGTCCTGGTAATAGCGATTGCCGTCCGAATCGGTCCCGACAAGTTCGCCGCGCATCTTGGTGAAGAGCCAGGTACCGAACGTCATTCACTCACTCTCGAAAGCCTTGCGCCGCTTGTACGCGGGCCTCCTGTGACACGCAACGCGACAGCGCCGGACACACCGGATGATCGTTCGTCGTCATGCAACTAGAGCCCTTTCGACGGTCATGTTGCGACTTTGCATCATGTAGTGCCATCAACATCCTGTCCCACAAAATATAGTTGCGCCCACAAGATTTTGTAATTTAGTATCGCTGTGTGCCCATATGTGTGCGCTCGACGTAAGACATCGAGCGCCCCGCGAGTAGCAGAAATGGCGGGAACTGGGCACGGGGGATCGTCGAATGCGTTTAGAGCGTCGGTTTACGCGAACAGGAGGAATGCCATTCGACGGAATGGCGTTCCGTGCTGGCGATTCCGAAATCCGCAATCCCGACGGCACCATCGTCTTCCAGCAGCGCGGCATCGAAGTGCCGGCGGCGTGGTCGCAGGTCGCGACCGATGTGCTGGCACAGAAATACTTTCGTCGCGCCGGCGTCGCGCGTCGCCTGAAGAAAGTCACCGAGCCCGATGTGCCCGAATGGCTGTGGCGCTCCGTGCCGGACGAGGCAGCGGACCAGGAGTTCGGAGGCGAGACCAGCGCACGCCAGGTGTTCCACCGGATGGCCGGCGCGTGGACCTACTGGGGTTGGAAAGGCGGCTACTTCGACAGCGAAGCGGACGCCCGCACCTTCTACGACGAGCACTGCTTCATGCTGGCGGCGCAGATGGCCGCGCCGAACTCGCCGCAGTGGTTCAATACCGGCCTGAATTGGGCGTACGGCATCGACGGGCCGGGTCAGGGTCACTGGTACATCGACCATCGCGACGGCGAGGCCTACGTCTCGACCTCTTCCTACGAACGGCCGCAACCGCATGCCTGCTTCATCCAGGGTGTCACCGACGAGCTGGTGAGCGACGGCGGCATCATGGACCTGTGGATCCGCGAGGCGCGGCTCTTCAAGTACGGCTCGGGCACCGGGTCGAACTTCAGCAGCATCCGCGGCTCGGGCGAGAAGCTCTCGGGCGGCGGCCAGTCGTCGGGCCTGATGTCGTTCCTCAAGATCGGCGACCGCGCCGCCAGCGCCATCAAGTCGGGCGGCACGACACGACGCGCGGCCAAGATGGTCGTGGTCGATGTCGACCACCCCGACATCGAGGAGTACGTCTCCTGGAAAATGCTCGAGGAGCAGAAGGTCGCCGCGCTGGTCGCGGGATCGAAGCTCGCCAACCGGCACCTCAACGCCATCATGCAGGCGTGCGAGGACGGCTTCGAGCCGAAGGAGAACCCGCGCCTGCGTCGCGAGATCGTCGCCGCCCGACGGTCCGAGGTGCCGGAGAACTACATCCAGCGTGTCATCCAGTTCGCGCGCCAGGGTTACCGCCAGATCGATTTCCCGACCTTCGACACCGACTGGCAGTCCGAGGCCTACGCTACGGTGTCGGGCCAGAACGCCAACAACTCCGTCCGGGTCACCGACGATTTCCTGAAGGCGGTCGCAGAGGGTCGCGAGTGGGTGCTGACTGCACGCACGACCGGCAAGCCGATCAGGACGGTGAATGCTGCCGCGCTGTGGGACCGCATCGCCGAGGCGGCGTGGCACTCGGCCGATCCGGGGGTGCAATTCGACACCACCATCAACGACTGGCACACGTGCCCCGAGTCCGGCCGGATCAACGCCTCCAATCCGTGCTCGGAGTACATGTTCCTCGACGACACGGCCTGCAATCTCGCTTCGCTGAACCTGATGCGGTTCCGACGGGATGACGGCTCGGTCGATACGGCAGCGCTGGAGCATGCCAGCCGCCTGTGGACGATCGTGCTCGAGATCTCCGTGATGATGGCGCAATACCCCTCGCGCCGGATCGCCGAACTCTCCTACCGCTACCGCACCCTCGGCCTGGGCTACGCCAATCTTGGCGCCCTGCTGATGGCGCGTGGCCTCGGCTACGACTCGCCGGCGGGCCGTGCGATCGCGGGCGCCATCACCGCCATCATGACGGGAGCCGCGTACGCGACCTCGGCGCAGATGGCCGCCGGCATGGGCGCCTTCCCCGGCTTCGCGGCCAACCGCGAGGCCATGCTGCGGGTCATCCACAATCACCGCCGCGCCGCCTACGGCCACTCGGGCGGCTACAATGGACTTTCCACGCCGCCGGTGGCGCTCGACATCGCCCACTGCCCTGCCGACCTCGCCGCGGCGGCCAAGACGGCCTGGGACCAGGCGCTCGCACTGGGCGAGAAGCACGGCTATCGCAACGCCCAGGTCTCGGTCATCGCGCCGACCGGGACGATCGGCCTGGTGATGGATTGCGACACCACCGGCATCGAGCCCGACTTCGCTCTGGTGAAGTTCAAGAAGCTGGCGGGCGGCGGCTACTTCAAGATCATCAACCAGACAGTGCCGCTGGCGCTCGCGACCCTCGGCTACGACGAGGCGACAGCGGCGCGGATCGTGGCGCATGCGGTCGGGCACGGCACGCTGAAGGGCGCGCCGGCGATCAACCACGAGACCCTGGCGGCGCGCGGGTTCGACACGACGGCGCTCGATCGGGTCGAGAAGGCGCTGGCCACCGCCTTCGACATCCGCTTCGCCTTCTCGCGCTACACGCTCGGCGACGATTTCTGCCGCGAGGTCATCGGTCTCGACGACGGCGAGCTCGCCGATCCCCAGCTCGACCTGCTGGCCCGCCTCGGCTTCTCGCGCTCCGACATCGCTGAGGCGAACGTCCACGCCTGTGGAACGATGTCGATCGAGGGCGCACCCGGACTCAAACGCGAGCACCTTGCGGTGTTCGATTGTGCAAATCCCTGTGGACGAGATGGCACACGCTGCTTGTCTGCAGAGAGTCACATACGCATGATGGCTGCAGCACAACCGTTCGTTTCAGGCGCGATCTCGAAAACGATCAATATGCCGAATGCTGCAACGGTAGACGACTGCAGGAAGGCCTACGAACTGTCCTGGAAGCTTGGCCTCAAGGCCAATGCCCTCTATCGCGACGGTTCCAAGCTTTCGCAACCGCTCTCGGCGATGGCTCTCGGCGAGGATGTCGCCGCGAACGCCGACCTCATGGAAATGACACCTGCGGCCCGGGCACCGATCATCGCCGAGCGAATCGTGGAACGCATCGTCGAGCGCGAAGTGGCCCGCGGCCGCGAGCGCCTGCCGCAGCGGCGCAAGGGCTACACGCAGAAGGCCATCGTCGGCGGCCACAAGGTCTATCTGCGCACCGGCGAGTACGAGGACGGCCGGGTCGGCGAGATCTTCATCGACATGCACAAGGAAGGTGCCGCCTTCCGCAGCGTGATGAACAACTTCGCCATCGCCATCTCGATCGGCCTGCAATACGGCGTGCCACTCGAGGAATTCGTCGAGGCCTTCACCTTCACCCGCTTCGAGCCGTCGGGCATGGTCGAGGGCAACGACGCGATCAAGATGTCGACGTCGATCCTCGACTATGTGTTCCGCGAGCTGGCGATCTCCTATCTCGGTCGCGGCGATCTCGCGCATGTCGAGCAGGCGGACCTTCATCCCGACGGTGTCGGCCGCGGCACGCTCGCCGACGGCCTGCCCCCGGCCGGCAGCAACGCCGCCCAGGCGGCGGCCGATGCGGTGAGCCGCATCGCCAGCGTCGGCTATACCCGCAGCAACCTTCACGTACTGAACGGCCGAACCGGCAGTGTCGCGATCGCCGAAGAAGCGCTCGCCACCGGTTCGCCCCA
Source organism: Pseudomonadota bacterium (assembly GCA_018240745.1). Classification (GTDB taxonomy): domain Bacteria; phylum Pseudomonadota; class Alphaproteobacteria; order Reyranellales; family Reyranellaceae; genus Reyranella. The sequence goes on along the minus strand of JAFEFF010000082.1, from coordinate 41,309 downwards.
CGGACTGACGGACGGCCCAGCCGTCGCGCCGGCGCCCATCGCCGGAGCGGCCGTCGTCGGCGTCGCGACTGGATTGGCGTACACCGCGAGGCTGAAGGGCTTCGAGGGCGATGCCTGTCCTGAATGCGGCAACTTCACCATGGTCCGCAACGGAACGTGCCTCAAGTGCACGACCTGCGGCGGCACCACTGGCTGCAGTTGAGCATGCGTGGCGTAGCGTACCCGCGTACCCCAGGGGTCTCACGGTTGAGGACCTCGTAGCTAACCATAGGAGACAGTTATGGCTGCTAAGAAAAAGGCTGCTAAGAAGAAGGCTGCTAAGAAGAAGAAGCAGTAAACAGGTAAGGGCGTAGGCCAAAGCCGCTCGGCTTTGGCCCCTCTACCAACGCCTTTCGCCTCCGGTCGGGTATTTCCTCCATCAGGAGATCCCGCCGGAGGCCACCTTCAAGAATTTGTGCAGCTAAGCCAATAGTCGTGCCCGCTCGCGGGTATGGAAAGGCGAACCTGACGTCCGGCGTGCCTCAGTCTGCCGGACGCTTTTTTTGCCTGCATGGTTGGATTGCGGGAGACGCGGCCCCATTGCTGGCACGATTCGCGCTATGCTCCCGTCATGCCCGATGACAGCCCGACCGTCGGCCTGCGCGTCGTCGATTCCCTTGCTGCGGTGAATGCGGAGCAATGGGATGCCTGTGCCCTCGCCCCAGGCGCCGCCGGCAACCCGTTCCTCTGCCATGCCTTCCTGAAGGGGCTGGAGGACTCGAAGTCGGTCGGCCGCCGCACCGGATGGCAGCCGCAGTACCTGCTGGCCGAGACCGACGATGGCACGCTGCAGGGTGCGGTCCCGCTCTATGTGAAGGGTCACAGCCAGGGCGAATACATCTTCGATCATGGCTGGGCGCAGGCGTTCGAGCGCGCCGGCGGCCGGTACTATCCGAAGCTCCAGGCAGCGGTGCCGTTCACGCCCGTGCCCGGGCCGCGCCTGTTCGCCCGCCCCGGTCCTTACGCCGAGGCGGTGCGCGATGCCATGATCGACATGCTGGCCAAGATCGCCGGCGACAACAACATCAGCTCCGTGCACGCCACCTTCTGCAGCGAGGCCGACTGGAAGCGCTTCGGCGCGCACGGCTGGCTGCTGCGGCTGGGGCGCCAGTACCACTGGGCCAACGCGGGCTACGAGACCTTCGACGACTTCCTGGGCGCCCTTGCCTCGCGCAAGCGCAAGGCGATCCGCAAGGAGCGCGAGGCCGTGAAGCGCGAGGGGCTGGTCATCCACCAGCTTTCGGGCGACGACCTGAAGCCGCGGCACTGGGACGCCTTCTTCGCCTTCTACATGGACACCGGCGGGCGCAAGTGGGGCTCGCCCTACCTCACCCGCTCCTTCTTCGACATCCTCGGCTCGACGCTCGCCGACAAGGTCGTGCTGGTGATGGCCGAGAGCGACGGCCGTCCGGTCGGCGGCGCTCTCAACCTCAAGGGCGACGACACACTGTACGGCCGTTACTGGGGCTGCCTCGAAAGCCATGCCTTCCTGCACTTCGAGGCCTGCTACTACCAGGCGATCGACTACGCGATCGCGCACGGCCTCGCTCGCGTCGAGGCCGGCGCACAGGGCGACCACAAGATCCAGCGCGGCTACCTGCCGGTGAAGACCTACTCGGCGCACTGGATCGGCGACAGAGGCTTCCGCCGCGCCGTCGACACCTTCCTCCAGCAGGAGCGGCCCGCCGTCGAGCACGAGATCGAGGCGCTGATGGAATACTCGCCGTTCCGCAAGGAAAACGACGGCTGATCAGCTCCGCGGCGCCATGAACAGGCCGAGGAAGAAGACCACGAAGAACACGACATAGGTCGTCATATCCAGGCCTGCGAAGTTCAGGCCGGTCCAGCCGGCGTGCCTGATGACGAACAGTACAACGGCAAAGACCGCGGTGGCGAGCACCGCGGCCTTCAGCGCAGTCCACAGGGGCTGGAACGCCTTCACTCAGCCAGCACGGGTTCCTGGCTGGCCGGCGGCAGCGCCTTCGGCTCGGGCGGCAGGAAGGTGAAGGCGAGCTTGGCCTCGGCGCCCTCGCCCTCGACGTCGACCCGCACCGTGCCGCCGCCATTGGCCAGCTTGCCGAACAGCACCTCTTCGGCCAGCGGCTTCTTGAGATGCTCCTGGATGACGCGGGCCAGCGGCCGCGCGCCGAACAGGCGGTCGTAGCCCTTCTCGGCCAGCCAGCGGCGGGCGCCGTCGCTGAGCTCGATGAAGACCTTGCGGTCGGCGAGCTGCACCTCCAGCTCGGCCACGAACTTGTCGACCACGCGGTTCATGCTCTCGGGGCCGAGGTTCGCGAACTTGATCACCGCATCGAGGCGATTGCGGAACTCCGGCGCGAACATCCGGTTGATCGCGTCGTCGTCCTCGTCGTGCCGCACCTCGCGGCCGAAGCCCATCGCCGGCTTGGCGAGATCCGCCGCACCCGCATTGGTCGTCATGCAGAGGATGACGTTGCGGAAGTCGACGGTGCGGCCGTTGTGGTCGGTCAGCTTGCCGTAGTCCATCACCTGCAGAAGGATGTTGAACACGTCCGGATGCGCCTTCTCGATCTCGTCGAGCAGGATGACGCAGTGCGGATGCTGGTTGACCTGGTCGGTCAACAGGCCGCCCTGGTCGAAGCCGACATAGCCCGGCGGCGCGCCGATCAGGCGGCTGACGCTGTGCCGCTCCATGTACTCCGACATGTCGAAGCGGATCAGCTCGAGACCGAGCAGCCGCGCGAGCTGGCGCGTCACCTCGGTCTTGCCGACGCCGGTCGGGCCGGCCAGCAGATAGGAGCCGATCGGCTTCTCGGGCGCGCGCAGGCCGGCGCGGGCGAGCTTGATCGCCGCGGCGAGCTGGTCGATCGCCCGGTCCTGGCCGAACACGACCGTCTTCAGGTCGCGGTCGATGTTGCGCAGCATCTCGGTATCGTCCTTCGACACGGACTTCGGCGGGATGCGCGCGATCTTGGCGACGATCTCCTCGATGTCCGGCACGTCGATGGTCGACTTGCGCGCATCGGCCGGCCGCAGCATCTGCGCCGCGCCGACCTCGTCGATCACGTCGATCGACTTGTCGGGCAGCTTGCGGTCGTGGATGTAGCGCGCCGCCAGCTCGACCGAGGCCTTGATGGCGTCGTCGGTGTAGGTGACGTGATGGTGCTTCTCGTAGACCGGCTTCAGGCCCTTCATGATCTCGACGGCGTCGGCGATCGAGGGCTCCGGCACGTCGATCTTCTGGAAGCGGCGGACCAGCGCGCGGTCCTTCTCGAAGTAGTTGCGGTATTCCTTGTAGGTGGTCGAGCCGATGCAGCGCAGCTCGCCCGACTGCAGCGAGGGCTTGAGCAGGTTCGACGCATCCATCGAGCCGCCGCTGGTCGCCCCGGCGCCGATGATGGTGTGGATCTCGTCGATGAACAGCACCGAGTTCGGCTTCTTCTTGAGCTCGGCGAGAACCGCCTTCAGCCGCTCCTCGAAGTCGCCGCGATAGCGCGTGCCGGCCAGCAGCGCGCCCATGTCGAGCGCGTAGATCACGGCCTCCTTCAGGACCTCCGGCACCTCGCCCTCGACGATCTTGCGGGCCAGGCCTTCGGCGATCGCCGTCTTGCCGACGCCCGGCTCGCCGACATAGAGCGGATTGTTCTTGGTCCGGCGGCACAGCACCTGGATGGTGCGCTCGACCTCGTGCTCGCGGCCGATCAGGGGATCGACGCGGCCCTCGCGGTGCTTCTGGTTCAGGTCCACGCAGTAGGCAGCCAGCGCCTCGTTGCCCTGCTTGACCGTCGAATCGCCGCCATTCTCCTCCTCGGAGCCGGTGACGCGGCGGGCGCGGGCGCGGCCCGGCACCTTGGCCTTGCCGTGACTGATGTAGTCGACGGCATCGAGCCGCGACATTCCCTGGTTCTCGAGGAACGACACGGCATGGCTGTCACGCTCGGAGAACAGCGCCACCAGCACGTTGGCGCCGGTGACTTCCTTGCGGCCCGACGACTGCACGTGCACCGCGGCGCGCTGCACCACGCGCTGGAAGCCGGCGGTCGGCAGCGGCTCGCTCGGAGTCTGGGTGACGATCCCCTTCAGACGGTTGTCGATGAAGGATTCGAGGTCATGGCGCAGGCGATCGATGTCGATCCCGCAGGCCTTGAGCACCGGGGTCGCATCCTCGTCCTCCGTCATCGCCAGCAGCAGGTGCTCGAGCGTGGCGTATTCGTGCCGGCGCTCGCCCGCCAGGGCGAAGGCTCGGTGGAGGGACTTCTCGAGGTTCTTGGACAACATGGACATCGAACCACCTCGACTTGAAACGGGCTGATTACTCTTTCTCGAGCGTGCACTGCAGCGGATGCTGGTTCTTGCGCGCGTAGTCGACAGTCTGGGTGACCTTGGTCTCGGCCACTTCGTAGGTATAGACCCCGCACACGCCGACGCCCTTCTGGTGGACGTGGAGCATGATCTTGGTCGCCTCTTCGCGGGTCTTCTGGAAGATGTGCTGCAGGACGTCGACGACGAACTCCATCGGCGTGTAGTCGTCGTTCAGCATCAGCACCTTGTACATCGAGGGCTTCTTGGTCCGCGTCCGGGTGAGCGTGAGCGCGCCCGACCGTCCCTCGCCATCCTCGTTGTTGTTGCCGTTGTCCCGGCGTGACGGCGGCTGCTGCGGCGGACCACCCGGCGGCTCGTTGGGGCCACCGAGCCGGTCGCCCAGAAGGCGCCAGTCGACTATGGAACCGGGAAACATCATCTTCGTCGTTGGACCTCTATCGAACCCACCTTGGAATTATATAGGGACACCAAGCGGTTCCGCTACCTTACCACCTCGGGCGCAAGCCATCCTTTCCCACAACCAGGACCCAGCGATCCGCCCGGTCTCCGCGTCCTGGACGCAACATGATCGGATCACGCCGCAGCTCGGCGGGCTCCAGGTTGCGCGGGCGATTCACCGCTATGCCAACGTTGTCGAGGGCAAACAGTTTCTCGGCGAAGCGTACATTCGCGAAACGGTCGGTGGGATAGTGATACGCCTGGAAGCCCCACACGCCGTTGCGACAGGACGCGACCGTCCACCAGAAGTCGTTGTCGGGCAGACGGAGACCATCGCGTGGCGGGCCGAAGGCGGCGCTCGCCTGCAGCAATCCCATCAGCTGGCTCGTATCGGCAGGCGAGAGCAGCCGCTGGGCCTTTCGCATTCGCCATGGTTTGGTTATGTCGCCGAATTCACTGATGAAAATGCTCGAGACGTTCGTCGCCGGGCCCTGATCGGTCAGCACGCCCGTATGCAGGCCGGCTGAACCGTCGGGCTGCAGGAAGATCTCGTAGGTCCGGACCTGCTCCTCCCAAAGCGCATTGTAGACGGCCCGAATGCGGCTGCGGCCACCGGGCCGGCAGGCGGCCCGAATGTCGTCTCCTGCGACGTAGGAGAACCAGTTGAGACTGCGCACGACCGGCTGCTCCACGGTGCTGCCGGGCCTCTGGGCATGCGCCGCCGCCGATCCGAATCCCAACGCGAGCCCGAGAGCCATAGCAACGGCCTTGTTCATGATCTGACCCTCCGGGACATGCAGTTTTCGAACCAATGGGGCATCATGACGGCTGTTCAAAAGTTGCATCGTGCCGCCGACTTTTGTATTCTTGCAGAAACCGCCCATAACCTCTTGTGTGGGCACCAATAATTAGACTTTTACTTTCGTGTGGCGTTTTTGAGATGACCCCCTCCCTCAGGCGCTTCATGGCAGCTCTGTGTGGGCTTGCCATTATTTCCGCCATTTCCGGGCTCTTGTTCGTGAGCGCGGCCAGCGCCCAGAACAAATCGTTGAAGGCGCGAGCGGCTCCGACGGCCAAGAGTCATGTCCGCAGGGTTCCCCAGCCCTGGGTGCCCAACCCGTCCAGGGACGCCTACCTGATCGTCGATGCGGCCAGCGGACGGGTTCTCGCATCCGACCAGCCTGACGAGCCGCGCTATCCCGCATCGCTCACCAAGCTCATGACGCTCTACCTCGCCTTCTCGGCTCTCGACTCGGGCAAGCTGGCGATGAACGACGCGCTGCCGGTGTCGATCAACGCCCTGAACGCTCCGCCGACCAAGATGGGCATGCCGCCCAACGGCACCGTGGTCGTGCGCGACGCCGTGATGGGCCTGGTGACGCGCTCCGCCAACGATGCCGCCGTGCTGCTCGCCGAGGCGCTGGGCGGCAGCGAAGAGCACTTCGCCGAGATGATGACCGCCAAGGCGCGTCAGCTCGGCATGTCCTCCACCGTTTATCGCAACGCATCGGGCCTGCCCAATCCGGAGCAGGTGACGACGGCACGCGACATGGCGCGGCTGGCCAATGCCCTGCTGCGCGACTTCCCGCACTACTACCCGGTGTTCTCGGTCCTTTCGTACAACTACAGGGGCCGCCCGCTGGCCAACCATAACCGCATGCTGGCGAGCTATGCCGGCGCCGATGGCATGAAGACAGGCTACACCAACGCCTCCGGTTACAATCTCGTGATGTCGGCGGTGCGCGACAATCGCCGCCTGATCGGTGTGGTGATGGGCGGCAACACCGCCTTCCAGCGCGACAGGCTGATGGCCGAGCTGATGGACCAGGGCTTCGCGACGGCCGAGGCGCAGAATATCTCGCCGTGGACCAGCCCGCACGTGCCGGCCACAGCGCGCTACAGCGCCGCGAATTTCGTCGCCGGGCTCGATCCGGTGGGTCTGAGCGGCTTCACCAAGGCCGAACCGGCCCGCGCCCTCGTTCCCGCCGCTATTGCCGGAAGCTGGGTCATCCAGGTTGGCTCATTCGCCAATTCGAAGGCGGCCCAGGCGGCGCTCGAGCGTGCAACCGCCTCGCTGCCGGCCTCGATCCGTTCGCACGGCGCGGTAAGCGTCGACGAGGTGCAGGTGTCGGACAAGACCCTGCACCGCGCGCGGCTCACCAATCTCTCGCAGCAGGAAGCGATCGACGGCTGCAAGAAGCTCAGCCAGCACAAGATCTACTGCTCGGCGCTGCAGGTCGGCGCCTGGGCCACGACGCGCTGAGCGCCGGCCTGATGCGGGCGAGGAACGCCCGCTTGTAGCGCCGCTGCCACGGCACGAGATCCCAGGCGCCGCTGGTCGGCTCGAAACGCTGCTCGACCGGCTCGAACACCGACACCGTCGTCACCGCCCCGCCGATCCTCACCTTGAGCTGCGCGATGCGATAGCGCGGCCCTTCGTAGGCGGCGAGCCGCTTCACGTCGCGCGCGCTCAGGCCACCGACAACGGCGCCCCTCACCTCGCTGCGGGGATCGCGTACGACGATCGGGTAGGTTGCGCCCTTCACGCGCCGCCGGGCATGGCCGGGCAATGCCGCCGGCGCAAAGGCGCCGGGCGGCAGGCGCCGGCCCAGCACCAGACTCGCGACGTCGTGGTCGAGCAGCGTGCCATAGAAGAAGAAGCGCATCAGTGGTGCGCGCTCGCCTCGTCCGGCAGGCTGACGCCGCTCGCCGATAGCGCCGCCTTGAGGTCGGTCTTGAGCCGCTCGAGGCCGGCCTCGTTGGCGCTCTCGCAGCGCGCCACCAGCACCGCCTGGGTGTTGGAAGCGCGCAGCAGCCACCAGCCGTCGGGCGTGCTCACACGCACGCCGTCGATGTCGTTCACCTTGGCGCCGGCCTGCTTCAACCGCGCCTTGACCTCGTCGACGATCCTGAACTTGCGCTCCTCGGGGCAGTCGAAGCGCAGCTCCGGGGTATTGACGAGCTGCGGGAGCTTGTCGCGCATTTCCGCCAGGCTCTCCTTGCCGGCGGCGACGATGTTCAGCAGCCGCAGGCCGCAATAGAGCGCATCGTCGAAGCCGTAGAAGGTGTCGGCGAAGAAGACGTGGCCGCTCATCTCGCCGGCCAGCGGCGCCTTGAGCTCGGCCATCTTGGTCTTGATCAGCGAATGACCGGTCTTCCACATCAGCGGCGTGCCCCCCGCCTGCTGGATCTCGTCGAACAGCGCCTGGCTCGCCTTGACGTCGCCGATGATCGTCGCGCCCGGACGCTGCTTCAGCACGTCGCGCGCCCACAGGATCATCAGCTGGTCGCCCCACAGGATGCGCCCCTTGCCGTCGATCGCGCCGATGCGATCGCCGTCGCCATCGAACGCGATGCCGAGGTCGCAACCCTCCTTCTTCACCTTGGCCTGGATCTGCTTGAGATTCTCCGGAACCGTCGGATCCGGATGGTGCGACGGGAAGGTGCCGTCGACCTTCTCGTTGAGGATGAAATGCGTGCCGGGCAGCTTGTCGACGACGGCGCGGATCGAGACGCCGACCGCGCCGTTGCCGGTATCCCAGGCGACCTTGAGCTTGCGGCCGGGCTTCACGTCCTTCAGCAGCCGCGCGGCATAGTCCTCGAGGACCGGTTTCTTCTCGGCCCGGCCCTCGCCGGTCTCGAAGTCACCCTTGGCAGCGATCTCGCCCAGCTTCTGGATATCGGCGCCGAAGAACGACTTCTTGCCCATCATCATCTTGAAGCCATTGAAGTCGGGCGGATTGTGCGAGCCCGTGATCTGGATCCCGCCGTCGGTCTGGAGGTGCCAGACCGCGAAGTAGAGCATCGGCGTGGCGGCGAGACCGATCTCCACGACGTCGATGCCGGTCGAGGTCAGGCCCTCGACACAGGCCCTCGCCAATTCGGGCGAGCTCAAACGGCCGTCGAAGCCCAGCGCCACCTGCTTGCCACCGTTGCGCTTAACCATCGTGCCGAAGGCGCGGCCGATCGCGTTGGCATCGGCCGGATGCAGCGTCTTGCCGACAACTCCGCGAATGTCGTACTCGCGCAGGATCGTCGAATCGAACTTGTGGCCCGTCTTGCTCATCAATTGGCTCCGCAATGACTGTCAGGTGCGCGGCCTGGGACGGCCGACGCCTTCGTAGGCGAAGCCCAGTCCGCGCATCTCCTCGGGATTGAAGATGTTGCGCAGGTCGATGATGCGGGGCTGTCGCATGACCTGCTTGATACGCCGCGGATCGAGTCCGCGGAACTCATGCCACTCTGTGATCACAACCAGCGCGTCCGCCTCGAACGCCGCCTCGTAGGCGGTCTTGGCGAAGGTTATGTTCTTCAGGAGCTTCGCCGCCTCGGTCATGCCCTCGGGATCGAAGGCCACGATCTTCGCTCCGGCCGCCTGCAGCGCCGGCACGATGTCGAGCGAGGGCGCATCGCGCATGTCGTCGGTATTGGGCTTGAACGTGAGGCCCAGCACGCCGATCGTCAGCCCCGCCACCGAGCCGCCGCAGAAGTCGATGACCTTGCGCGCCATCCGCTTCTTGCGTCCGTTGTTCACCTCGATGACCTGCTCGACGATGGTCTGCGGCGCGTTCACTTCACGCGCCGTGTAGGCCAGCGCCAGCGTGTCCTTGGGGAAGCACGAGCCCCCGAAGCCCGGCCCCGGGTGCAGGAACTTGCGGCCGATGCGGCCGTCGAGCCCGATGCCGCGCGCCACGTCGTGCACGTCGGCGCCGACCCGTTCGCACAGGTCGGCGATCTCGTTGATGAAGGTGATCTTGGTCGCGAGGAAGGCGTTGCCGGCGTACTTGGTGACCTCGGCCGTCTCGATGTTGGTGAAGACCATCGGAGTCTGGATCAGGTTGAGCGGCCGGTAGATCGCCGCCATCACCTCGCGCGCACGCGTGCTCTCGACGCCGATCACGACACGGTCGGGTTTCATGAAATCTTCGATCGCCGCCCCCTCGCGCAGGAACTCCGGATTGGAAGCAACGTCGAACTGGGCCGAGGGCTGCGTCTCGCGGATGATGCGCGCGACCTCGCGGCCGGTGCCGACCGGCACGGTCGACTTGGTCACCACCACCGTGTAGCCGCTGATCGCGTTGGCGAGCTCGGCTGCGGCAGCATAGACGTAGGTCAGATCGGCATGGCCGTCACCGCGGCGCGTCGGCGTGCCGACGGCGATGAACACCGCGTCGGCGTCGGCCACCGCCAGGCTGGTCGTGAAATCGAGGCGGCCCGCCTTGACGTTGTCGGCCACCATCTTGTCGAGACCAGGCTCGTAGATCGGGATCTCGCCCTTGTGCAGGCGCGCGATCTTCTCGGAATCCTTGTCGATGCAGACCACGTCGTGGCCGAACTGGGCGAAACAGGCGCCGGACACCAGTCCGACATAGCCCGACCCGATCATGGCGATACGCATCGCTTCAGCCTTTCAGCAGCCGCTCGAGAAGCGCCCGCGTTTCTCCCGCCGTATCGGCACGGCCGAGCGCCACGGCGACATTCGCCTCCAGGAAACCCAGCCGGTTGCCGCAATCATAGCGCCCGCCGCTGTAGCGCATGGCATGGAACGGCTTGCCGCCGATCATCTTCGCGAGAGCGTCGGTGAGCTGGATCTCGCCGCCCGCGCCGGTCTCGTGGCGGTCGAGATGGTCGAACACCTCGGGTTCCAGCACGTAGCGGCCGATCAACGCCCAGTTCGACGGTGCTTCCTCCGGCCTGGGCTTCTCCACGAGACCCGTGATCTCGGCAAGGCCGTTCTTCTCACCCTTGATGGCTGCGATGCCGTAGCTCTTGGTCTGCTCGCGCGGCACCTCGACCACGGCGACCACGCTGCCGCCGGTCGTTTCGCTGGCGGCGACCAGCTGTGCGGTGCAGGTCGGCGTGCCGACCATCAACTCGTCGGGCAGCAGCACGGCGAACGGCTCGCGGCCGATCCACGGCTTGGCGCACCACACCGCGTGGCCGAGGCCGAGCGGCTTCTGCTGGCGGGTGAAGATCGCATTGCCGGGCTTGATGGTCGCCTGCTCCGCCTGCTTCAGCTCGGCCTGCTTGTTGCCGCGCTGGGCGAGCGTCGCCTCGAGCTCGTAGGCATGGTCGAAGTGATCCTCGATCGCGCCCTTGTTGCGACCGGTGACGAACACGAACTCCTCGATCCCGGCCGCGAGGCACTCCTCGACCGCGTACTGGATCAGCGGCCGGTCGACGACCGTCAGCATCTCCTTGGCCATCGCCTTGGTTGCCGGCAGGAACCGTGTACCGAGGCCAGCGACCGGCAGGACGGCTTTACGGACGCGCTGGGCCATGTCGCTGGACCTCATTTTCGAAGAACAATATTTGAAAGCTGAATCAACGATTTGTCCGGGCCGGACGGCGGCGGTTGATGCCATAGCGGCCACCGCGCCGCAAGTCATACCCCGAGCAGTACATCTTTCGCGCGGTTGATGCGGGCCGCAAGCTCCGCACTGCCGCCGGCATCCGGATGCATCCGCACAATGAGCCGGCGATGAGCCGCGCGGATATCCTCTTCGGTCGCGCCTTCCTGCAGGCCCAGGGTCGCAAGCGCCTCCTGCCGAGACATGTCGACCCGCGGCCCGCGCGGCGGTTCGGCTTTGCGCCAATCCGCACCGAGCCGACGATCGAGATAGGATTCGAGCACCCGCAGCGAGTCGGCATCGGCTGCACATTCGGCATGGAGCGCGCGAAGGTCGCCCTCCGGCAGGCTGTCGAGCGTCTGGCCCGCGAAGCGGCCGGTGAGCACGCGGCCCCCGACGTCCCCGGTGGCATGATCGATCCACGCTTCGAGAAAGGCGGTCCGCACTTCCGTGCGCTGGCCCGTACCGGGCTGGCTGAAGCCGCCGCTCGGCCGCTGGCGCAACCAGCGCGCGATCAGGCCTGTCACCAGCACACCGGCTATGCCCAACAGCTCCGGCAACACTTCCGGCAGGAAGCGCACGCCCAGGATCAGCACGCCGGCCATGCCGATCAGGCCAAGCAGCGCCAGGATCGGCCGCAGCCGGCGGGCGACCGAGGACGGATTGGCGCGCAGGAACCAGAAGATGCCGAACCCCAGGGCCGCGAGCAGTGCGAGCGCCAGGAGAACCGCGGGCATGTCACGGCTTTGGCTGTGGCCGAGGCGCCTGTGGCGACGACGGCGTCTGGGGCGGCGGCGATGCCTGCTCCAGCTTCTGGCGCTGGATCTCTTTCCAGCGCGCCACGTTGCGATTGTGCTCGTAGACGTTGGTGGCGAAGACGTGCCCGCCCTGGCCGTCGGCGACGAAGTACAGCGAGTGGTCGCGAGGCGTCGGCGACACAGCCGCCAGGATCGAGGCGCGCCCTGGATTGCAGATCGGCCCCGGCGGCAGGCCGGCGACGACGTAGGTGTTGTACGGCGAATTCGATGCCAAGTCGGCGCGGGTGAGCTCGCGGCCCTGCAGGCCCTTGCCGCCGGTCAGGCCGTAGATCGTCGTCGGATCGCTCTCGAGCTTCATCCTGAGCCGCAGGCGATTGATGTAGACCGCGGAAATCTTCGCACGCTCGGCCGGTACCGAGGTTTCCTTCTCGATGATCGAGGCCAGGACCAGCGCGTCGCGTTTGCTCGCGAGCGGCAGGCCCGGCGAGCGCTTGCGCCACGCCTCGTCGAGGGTCTTGTCCATCGCCTCCTTCATGCGTGTCAGTACCGAATCGCGCGTGTCGTTGCGCGAATAGAAGTAGGTCTCCGGGAGCAGGTCGCCTTCCTTGACGTCGATCGTGATGTCGCCGCTCAGCGCGTCGGTCTTGCGTACCAGTTCGAGGATCTCGGCGGTGGTCGCCCCCTCCGGCACGGTGAGGCGCCGCTGGACCATCTTGGCCGACTGCAGCACCTCGACGGCACTCGCCATCGAAACATGCGCCGGCATCTCGTACTCGCCAGCCTTGATCGGCTTGGGATTGGGATCGATCATCAGTGCGATGCGAAACAGCAGCGGGTGGGAGATCACCCCCTCCTCCTTCAGGACCTTGGCCATGGTGGAGGGTCCGGCGCCTCGCGGAATCACCACGTTGTGGTTCTTCTCCAGCGGCCCCTGCGCCACCAGCATGCGATGGCCGAGATACAGGCCGCCGGCGAGGATGGTGACGAGCAGGACGATGAAGAACAGGACCCAGCGGAAGAAGCTGAGCATGACTCAGCCTCCGTGGATCAGACCGGGCCGACGATCAGACAGGCGTTGGTGCCGCCGAAGCCGAACGAGTTGCTGAGCGCGTAGCGGACCTTGCGCTGCTTGGCCTGCTTTGGCACCAGGTCGATGTCGCAGCCTGCGTCGGGCTCGTCGAGATTGAGAGTCGGCGGAACCGTCTGCTCGATCAGCGATTTGATCGAATAGATCGCCTCGATCGCGCCGGCGGCGCCCAGCAGATGCCCGGTGGCCGACTTGGTCGACGACATCGAGAGCTTGTAGGCGTCGGCGCCGAAGGTTCTCTTCACCGCACCGAGCTCGATCACGTCTGCCATGGTCGAGGTGCCATGGGCATTGACGTAGTCGATCTGATCGGTACCGAGATTGGCGCGCTTGAGCGCCGCCTTCATGGCGCGTTGCGCGCCGTCGCCATCTTCGGACGGAGCCGTGATGTGATAGGCGTCGCCCGACAGGCCGTAGCCCAGGATCTCGGCGTAGATCTTGGCGCCGCGCTTCTTGGCGTGCTCGTACTCCTCGAGGATCACCACGCCCGCGCCCTCGCCCATGACGAAGCCGTCACGGCGCTTGTCCCAGGGCCGCGAGGCCTCGGTCGGCGTGTCGTTGAAGTCGGTCGACAGGGCCTTGCAGGCGTTGAAGCCGGCGATGCCGATCCGGCAGATCGCGGCCTCGGCACCGCCCGCCACCATTACGTCGGCATCTTCGAGCTGGATCAGCCGCGCGGCGTCGCCGATCGCGTGAGCGCCGGTGGCGCAGGCGGTGACGACAGAGTGGTTCGGTCCCTTGAAGCCGTACTCGATCGAGACCTGGCCCGAGGCGAGGTTGATCAGCGCCGACGGGATGAAGAACGGACTGACGCGGCGCGGGCCGCGCTCCTTCAGGACGAGCGACGTCTCGTAGATCGTGCTCAACCCGCCGATGCCCGCGCCGATCATCACACCCGTGCGCGCGAGGCCCTCCTCATCAGTCGGCTTCCAGCCGGAGTCCTCGACCGCCTGCTTGGCCGCGGCGATCGCGAAGACGATGAACTTGTCGACCTTCCGCTGGTCCTTCGGCAGCATGTAGAGATCGGCGTTGAACAGGCCGCTCTCCTTGTCGCCCTGGGGGACCTCGCCCCCGATCTTGGTCGCGAGATCGGAGGTATCGAACGCCTGGATCGCGCGGATGCCGGACTCCGCCGCCATCAGCTTGCGCCAGTTGGTGTCGACCCCGTCACCCAACGGCGTCACCATGCCCATGCCCGTTACGACGACTCGTCGCATCGTCCGTCTGCCTTTGCGCCGAACGAATGGGATTTAGGACTTGGCGTTCGCGTTGATGAAGTTGATGGCGTCGCCGACGGTCTGGATCTTCTCCGCCGCGTCGTCCGGGATCTCGATCGAGAACTCTTCCTCGAAGGCCATCACCAGCTCGACCGTGTCGAGCGAGTCGGCACCGAGGTCGTCGATGAACTTGGCGTCTTCCTTGACCTGCGCCGCTTCGACGCCGAGGTGCTCGACGACGATTTTCTTAACGCGCTCGGCAATATCGCTCATTTTCTTGTCCTTCCCGTCTCTTCAAGGTCGTTCGCCCGAGGGCCGGCGATTTCGCGGCTCCCTTAACATAGCTATTTGGCCAAAACCAGCGGTGGAAAGCCCGCGAAATCAGGCACTTGCCGGCCTTTTCCCTAAATCATCGCCATGCCGCCGTTGATATGGAGGGTCTGGCCGGTCACGTAGGAAGCCTCGTCGCTGGCCAGGTACACGACGCCTGCGGCGATCTCCTCGGGCGTCCCGAGCCGCTCGGCCGGCACGCGACCGAGGATTGCCTTCTTCTGGTCGTCGGTCAGCACGTCGGTCATCGGCGTGGCGATGAAGCCCGGCGCCACGCAGTTAACGGTGATTGCGCGCGAGGCGAACTCCTGCGCCAGCGACTTGGACATGCCGATCAGGCCCGCCTTGGCCGCCGCATAGTTGGCCTGGCCGGGATTGCCGGTGACGCCGACGATCGAGGTGATGTTGATCACCCGGCCATGGCGCCGCCGCATCATGCCGCGGATCGCCGCCCGGATCAGGCGGAAGGTGCCGGTGAGGTTGACCTGCAGCACCTTTTCCCACTCCTCGTCCTTCATCCGCATCGACAGGTTGTCGCGCGTGATCCCGGCGTTGTTCACCAGGATGTCCAGCTTGCCCATTGCCGCCTCGGCCTCCTTGGCCAGGCGATCGATGTCGGCCGGATCGTCCATCCTCGCCGCGACCACATGGGCGCGCTCGCCCAGCGACCCCCTGAGCTGCTCCAGCGCATCGGCCCGCGTACCGGACAGGGTCACCGTCGCCCCCTGCCTGTGCAGCGCGCGGGCAATCGCCCCGCCGATGCCGCCCGAAGCGCCCGTCACCAGGGCCGTCTTGCCGCCAAGATCGAACATCGACGGACTCCTTCTTTATGCGGTCTTGAGGAAGGCTTCGATGTCGGCCGGCGCGTTGAGCGCCATACCCGTCATCTCCTTGTCGATGCGCCGCACCAGGCCAGACAGCACCTTGCCGGTACCGCATTCGACCAGTGCTTCGACCTTCTGTGTCTTCATGTACTGCACGCTCTCGCGCCAGCGCACCATGCCGGTGACCTGCTCGACCAGCCGCTGCTTGATATCCGCCGGATTGGTGATCTCCGAGGCGAGGACGTTGGCGATCAGCGGCACGCTGGGCGTCGACAGGCTGACCTTGTCGAGCGCCTCCTGCATCGCATCGGCAGCGGGCTGCATCAGCGGACAGTGGAAGGGCGCGCTCACCGGCAGCAGCATGCCGCGCTTGGAACCGTGCAGCTTCGCAGCCTCGATCGCGCGCTCGACCGCCCCCCTGTGGCCGCTCACCACGACCTGCCCGCCGCCATTGTCATTGGCCACCGCCACGACCTCGCCCTGCGCCGCTTCCTTGCAGGCCTGCAGCGCCCCCTCGAGTTCGATGCCGAGCAACGCCGCCATGGCACCCACGCCGACCGGCACCGCCTTTTGCATCGATTGTCCACGCAGCTTCAAGAGCCGCGCGGTATCGGCGAGTTGCAGCGCCCCGGCCGCCGCCAGCGCCGAATACTCGCCCAGCGAATGGCCGGCCACGTGGCTGGCCAGGCCCTGCAACGGCCTGCCGCCGTCCTTTTCGAGGATCCGGATCACGGCGACGCTGACCGCCATCAGGGCTGGCTGGGCATTCTCGGTCAGAACCAGGTCGGATTCGGGCCCTTCCCTCATCAATTTCGACAGATTCTGCTTCAGAGCCTCGTCGACCTCGTGGAAGACGTCGCGGGCGGTCGCGAAGGCGCTGGCCAGGTCAGCGCCCATGCCGACGGCCTGGGAACCCTGTCCCGGAAAGACGAATGCGCGGCTCATGGGGGCGTTTCTCCCGGTTTTGCCCTTGTTTCGCGGTCCCTATACCCGAGCCGGCCCCCCGCCGGAATGCCTTGCTTTCGAGGGATTTGCGTATATAACCGCCGCTCTTCGGGGTCTAAATCGACCCCGTCTCCTTGCCGGTCCGCTCCTCTCATGGGGTTTTCGGGCCGGCTAGATCCGGCCGGTTTTCGAACTCCGGGTCGCTAACAGCCATAAGGAGCCTGAATGGCATTGTACGAGAACGTCTTCATCGCGCGCCAGGACGTACCGGCGACGCAGGTGGAGACCCTGACCAACCAGTTCGCCGAACTGGTTGCCGCCCAGGGCGGCACCGTCCAGAAGAAGGAATACTGGGGCCTTCGCTCCCTCGCCTTCCGGATCAAGAAGAACCGCAAGGGCCATTACACCCTGATGAACATCGATGCGCCGCCGGCCGCCGTGAAGGAGCTCGAGCGCACCATGTCGATCAACGAAGACATCATCCGCTACCTGACGGTGCGTGTGGACAGCCTCGAGGAGGGTCCGTCCGCCGTCATGCAGCGTGGCGCCGAGAAGCTGGATCGGCCCGGCGATCGTGGCGACCGCGGTGACCGCGGCGGCTGGGGCGAGCGCCCGCGCCGCGAACGTCCCCGCTTCGGTGACGAGGCCGCCGCCGGCGCCCCCGCCGGCGGCATGGGAGAAGAAGAATGAGCGCGCAGCGTCGTCCCTTCACCCGTCGCCGCAAGTCCTGCCCGTTCTCCGGCGCCAACGCGCCGAAGATCGACTACAAGGACGTGCGCCTCCTGCAGCGCTTCATCTCGGAGCGCGGCAAGATCGTGCCGAGCCGCATTTCCGCGGTCTCGTCCAAGAAGCAGCGCGAGCTCGCCCAGGCGATCAAGCGCGCCCGCTTCCTGGCGCTCCTGCCCTACGTCATCTCGTAAGGAGGACGCACCATGCCGATGAACGTCATCCTGCTCGAGCGCGTGCCGAAGCTCGGCCAGATGGGCGATGTTGTGAAGGTGAAGCCCGGCTTCGCCCGCAACTTCCTCCTGCCGCAGAAGAAGGCGCTGCGCGCCACCAAGGACAACATCGCCTACTTCGAATCGCAGCGTAAGGTTCTCGAGACCCAGAACCTCGAGCGCCGCAGCGAGGCGGAGAAGGTCGCCGAGAAGATGAAGGACCTCAAGGTCACCCTCATCCGCCAGGCGTCGGAAGCGCTGCAGCTCTACGGCTCGGTCACCTCGCGCGACATCGCCGACGCGGCCAATGCCGAAGGCGTCAAGCTCGAGCGCAGCCAGGTCGAGCTCGACAAGCCGATCAAGGCGCTCGGCGCGCACCAGATCAAGGTCCACCTCCATCCGGAGGTCACGGTCGAGATCACCGCGCTGGTCGCCCGCTCGCCGGACGAGGCCGAGTTCCTGGCCAAGGGCGGCAAGCTGGTCGCCGAGACCGAGCGCGCCGCGATGGAGGCGGCCGAGGCTGCCCAGCGCGCCGCCCAGCAGGCCGCCGCCCTGTTCGAGGCCAAGCCGGCCGAGGGCGAGGCTGCTGCCGAGGCGTCCGCCGAAGGCGAGGCCGAGGCCGCGGCCGAGGAGAAATAAGGCCGCGGGCGTACGCCCCAGTACCGAATACCGGAAAGCCCGCCGTCGCGTTTCGCGATGGCGGGCTTTTTGTTTTTCGGACCGGAACAAAATTTCGTCCCGGGCTTTGCGTTGAAAACGACAATCGGATTAACATTTGAGGCAGGAACGTGGCAGCCCCGGCTCGAGTCGCGCAGCCGGGGCTTAAGGGAACGAAGGATGCTGTTAGCCAAGGTTCTTTCCCGCGTACTGGGGCAAGGCCAACTGACCATCATCGATCCGGCCGGGACGGCCCACCGCGTAACGGGTGGAAAACCGGGCCCGTCGGTCACGATGCGAGTGCACGACCGCTGGACGGGAATGCGGCTTCTGGTGCGCCCTCGCCTCGCCTTCGGCGAAGCCTATATGGACGGCAAGCTGACCGTCGAGGAAGGCGGCGATATCTACGATCTGCTCGACCTGCTGGGCCGCAACATGGCGGCTCTGGAGGCTACCCCGTTCGTCGCGTGGTCCTACGGCTGGCAGCGGCTGATCCGCACTTTCGAGCAGTACAACCCGATCGGCCGCGCCGAGAAGAACGTGGCCCATCACTACGACCTCAAGGACCAGCTCTACGACTTCTTCCTCGACCGCGACCGGCAGTATTCCTGCGCCTACTTCAGGAACGGCGACGAGCCGCTGGAGCAGGCCCAGCTCGACAAGAAGCGCCACATCGCCTCGAAGATGCTGCTCGAGCCCGGCCAGAAGGTGCTCGATATCGGCTCGGGCTGGGGCGGCATGGGCCTGTTCCTCGGCCAGCAGTACGGGGTCGACGTCACCGGCGTCACGCTTTCCAAGGAGCAGCTCGCCGTGTCCAGCCGCCGCGCGCTCGAGACCGGCATGGCCGATCGGGTGCGCTTCAAGCTGCTCGACTACCGCCAGGAGCCTGGCCGCTACAATCGCATCGTCTCGGTCGGCATGTTCGAGCATGTCGGCGTCACGCATTACGTCGAGTTCTTCAAGAAGGTGAAGGAGCTTCTGACCGACGACGGCGTCATGCTGCTGCATGCGATCGGCCGCATGGAACGGCCCGGCGCCACCAACACCTGGCTGAAGAAGTACATCTTCCCCGGCGGCTATACGCCGGCGCTGTCCGAGGTCCTGACTGCGATCGAGAAGGTCGGGCTGTGGGTAACGGACGTCGAGATCCTGCGCCTGCACTACGCCAAGACACTCCGCCACTGGCGCCAGCGCTTCATCGCGAACAAGGACGGCATCAAGCAGGTGGCGGGCTACGACGACCGGTTCTGCCGGATGTGGGAGTTTTATCTCGCTGGCTGCGAGATCGCCTTCCGGTACATGAACCAGATGGTCTTCCAGATCCAGCTCGCGCGGCACCAGGACGCCGTGCCGCTGACGCGCGACTACGTCGTCGACGCCGAGCGCGGCATCGCCGTCTCACGCTCGATGGCTGCGGCCGAATAGGTCGCGGCAGTTTTCCCCGCTATCCTTGCTTAAGTCGCTGTGTTGATCAGCGACCACGCATTTGACATGGTGGGCATCCCCTCTGGTTCGTAAGAAGGCTCTGCCATGGAGCCCCTCGAGAAGACATCCAACGTCACGCGCCTGCCCGGTGCCGAAGATATCCGGGTGCGTGAGCCGCCGCACAATTTCGAGGCCGAGCAGGCGCTGCTCGGCGCGATCCTCGTGAACAATGCCGCCTACCAGCGCGTCGCCGAGTTCCTGCGGCCCGAGCACTTCGCCGACCCCCTGCACGGCAAGCTGTTCGATGCGCTTTCGAAGCTGATCGAACGCGGCCAGGTGGTGAGCGCGGTCACCCTCAAGACCTACGTCGAGAACGACGAGGACATGAAGACGGTCGGCGGCCCGGCCTATCTCGCGCAGCTCGCGTCCGCGTCGGTCCATGTCATCGACGCCGGCTCCTTCGGGCGGGCGATCCACGATCTCTACCTGCGCCGGCAGTTGATCGACCTCGGCGAGGGCGTGGTCAACGGCGCGTTCGCCGGCGACGTCGAGGAGACCGCGCTGCAGCAGATCGAAGTCGCGGAAAAGAAGCTCTACGACCTCGCCACGACCGGCCAGACCGAGGGCGGCTTCAAGTCCTTCCGCATCTCGCTCACCGAAGCCATGGTCGCCGCCGAGGCGGCCTACCACCGGGCCGGGCAGCTCAACGGCGTGGCGACCGGCCTGTTCCAGCTCGATCAGTTGCTGGGCGGCCTGCACAAGTCCGACCTGATCATCCTCGCGGCTCGTCCCGCCATGGGTAAGAGCGCGCTCGCCACCAACATCGGCTTCAACGCCGCCAAGGCCTATCGCGAGGAGATCGTCGACGGCGTGCCCAAGGTCGTCGACGGCGCCGTGGTGGGCTTCTTCTCGCTGGAAATGTCGGCCGAGCAGCTCGCCACCCGCATGCTCTCCGAGCAGGCCGAGCTGCCGTCGGAGAAGATCCGCAAGGGCGAGCTGCTCCCGCCCGACTTCGACCGCGTAATGAACATCAGCCGGGAGCTCGAGCATCTCAACTTCTTCATCGACGACACGCCGGCCCTCAGCATTGCGGGCCTGCGCACCCGCGCCCGGCGGCTGAAGCGAACGCACGGGCTCGGGCTGATCATCGTCGACTATCTCCAGCTGCTCGCCCCATCCGGCAAGTCGCGGCAGGAGAACCGTGTGCAGGAAGTCTCCGAGATCACCCGCGGCCTCAAGACGCTCGCCAAGGAGCTCGACGTGCCGGTGGTGGCGCTCAGCCAGCTCAGCCGCGCCGTCGAGCAGCGCGAGGACAAGCGGCCGCAGCTCGCCGACCTGCGCGAATCGGGCTCGATCGAGCAGGACGCCGACGTGGTGATGTTCATCTACCGCGACGACTACTACCTGATGCGCGAGGAGCCGAAGCGGCGCGACACCGAGACCAACGACCATTTCAACCAGCGTTTCGACGACTGGAAGCAGCGTTGCGAACAGAACTTCGGCAAGGCCGAGGTCATCATCGCCAAGCAGCGCCACGGCCCGACGGGCATCGTACGGCTTGCCTTCGAGGGGCAATTCACGAAGTTTGCCAATCTGCCGGTCGACGAACCAGGCCCGGCTTTCGAGTAGGACAGGCGGATGTCCCAGCCCGCCGAGAATGAGGCTACGCGCCGGGCCGGCGCGATCCTCACGGTCGACCTTGGCGCCATCGCCGCCAACTGGCGCGGCCTGCGCGATGCCGGCCGCGCGGCCGGCCGGCCGATCGACTGCGCCGCCGTGCTCAAGGCCGACGCCTACGGCACCGGCGCCACGATGGTCGGGCCGCGGCTGGCGGCCGAAGGCTGCCGGCAGTTCTTCGTCGCCCATCTCGACGAGGGTATCGCCCTGCGCGGTGTCGTGCCGGAACACTCGATCTACGTGCTGAACGGCCTGTTGCCCGGCACCGAGCCGGACTTCGTCGAACACGGCCTGACGCCGGTCCTGAATCATCTCGGCCAGCTCAACGCCTGGCGGGCGGCCGCCCAGCGCTACAACCGGCCGCTCGATGCGGTCATCCACATCGACACCGGCATGCATCGGCTGGGCTTCAGTCCCGAAGAGGCACAGGTGCTGGCCGCCGAGCGCGGCCGGCTGCGCGGACTGCGCCTTGCCCTGCTGATGAGCCACCTCGTGGCGTCGGAGGAACCCAACAACCCGATCAACGGCGAGCAGCTGTCGCGCTTCCGCAACTTCGTGCGCACCATGCCGGGCGCGCCGGCCTCGCTGGCCAATTCCTCGGGCATCTTCCTCGGGCCGGACTACCACTTCGACCTGCTGCGCCCTGGCGCGGCGCTCTACGGCATCAATCCGACGCCCGGCCGGCCCAATCCGATGCTGACGACGGTCATCTTGCGCGCACGTGTGCTGCAGGTCCGTCGAATTGACGCTCTCCAGACCGTTGGATACGGTGCCGCGTGGCGGTCCGCCCGGCCCAGTCGCGTGGCCACGATCGCGCTTGGTTATGCCGACGGCTACTTCCGCACCCTCATCAACCGCACCCACGTGCATCTCGCCGGCCACAAGGTCCCCGTGATCGGCCGCATCTCCATGGATCTCGTGACGATCGACGTGACCGACGTGCCCGAAGCCGACAGCCAGCCCGGCGCACTGGTCGAGGTGCTGGGCCCGCATCTCACCGCCGACGACCTTGCCGAGCATGCGCGCACCAATGCCTACGAGGTGATGACTGCGCTCGGGCGCCGTTATGCGCGCCTCTATCATGACGGAGCGACCGCGTGACGATTCCCGTCATTACTCAGCTCGGCCGCATGGTGCTCGCCCTGATGGCGACGATCGGCGCCGTCAGCGCCTTCGCCGGCCGCGCCGTGCAGCAGACCGTGCGCCCGCCCTACTTCAAGGCGCAGATCGCGCGGCAGATGCTGGAGATCGGCTACTACTCGCTGCCGGTCGTCGGGCTCACCGCGATCTTCACCGGCATGGTGCTGGCCCTGCAGAGCTACACCGGCTTCGCCCGCTTCTCCGCGGAGTCGGCGATTCCCAACGTGGTCGTGGTCTCGCTGACCCGCGAGCTGGGGCCCGTGCTCGCCGGCCTGATGGTTGCGGGCCGTGTCGGCGCGGCAATGGCGGCCGAGATCGGCACCATGCGCGTGACCGAACAGATCGATGCGCTGAAGACCCTGTCGACCGACCCCTTCAAGTACCTGGTGGCGCCGCGGCTGATTGCGGGCGTCGTCACCCTGCCGATGCTGGTGCTGATCGCCGACATCATCGGCGTGCTGGGCGGCTACCTGGTTGGCGTCTACAAGCTCGACTTCAACGACGCCACCTACCTGCGCAACACCATCGAGTTCCTGCAGTTCCAGGACGTCTTCTCCGGCCTGGTGAAGGCCGCGGTGTTCGGCTTCCTGATCACCCTGATGGGCTGCTACCACGGCTACACGTCGAGGGGCGGCGCGCAGGGCGTGGGCCTCGCCACCACCAACGCGGTGGTCTCGGCCTCGATCCTGATCCTGACCGCCAACTACTTCATCACCGAGGCCTTCTTTGCGCGGTAGGATTCCAGTGGCGCGTCTTCGTCTTCTGGACCGCGGGCCTCCAGGCCCGCTCATGACTTATGAGGCGGGCCTGGAGCGCGTCCCCAGCCGATGACTGTGCCAAAAATCTCCCTGCGCGGCGTCACCAAGTCGTTCGGCCCCAAGCAGGTGTTGCGCGGCATCGACCTCGACGTCGCGACAGGCGAATCGGTCGTGGTGATCGGCGGCTCGGGCACCGGCAAGTCGGTGCTGCTGAAATGCATCCTCGGTCTGATGGAGCCCGACGCGGGCTCGATCAAGATCGACGGCGAGGAGACGACCCGGCTCGGCGACGCCGAGCGCAACCGGGTGATGCGCAAGTTCGGCATGCTGTTCCAGGGCGGCGCGCTGTTCGACTCGCTCCGCGTCTGGCAGAACGTCGCCTTCGGGCCGATCCAGAGCGACGGCATGGCGCCCGCCAGGGCGCGCGAGGTGGCGATCGAAAAGCTCGCCAATGTCGGCCTCGGCCCCGACATCGCCGAGCTGTTCCCGTCCGAGCTGTCGGGCGGCATGCAGAAACGCGTGGCGCTGGCTCGCGCGATCGCCCGCGAGCCCGAGATCATCTTCTTCGACGAGCCGACCACCGGCCTCGACCCGATCATGGCCGACGTGATCAACGAGCTGGTCGTGAAATGCGTCAGCGCGCTCGGCGCCACCGCCGTATCGATCACCCACGACATGGCGTCGGCGCGCAAGATCGGCCATCGCATCGCCATGCTGTACGACGGCAAGCTGATCTGGCAGGGCCCGGTCGGCGAGATCGACCATTGCGGCAACCCGCATGTCGAGCAGTTCATCCATGGCCGGGCCGAGGGGCCGATCCAGATGCAGGTGAGGAAGCTGTGACCCTCGCGCGCGAGCTGCACTGAGTGATGGCGCGGGCGGTCAAACGCTTCGTCTGCCAGAGCTGCGGCGCCGTCACGTCGAAGTGGAGCGGCCGCTGCGAGAGCTGCGGCGAGTGGAACACGATCACCGAGGAAGCGGCCCCTGCCCCAGGCCCGGCAGGCGGCGGCCTGGCGCGGGGCGGCAAGGGTCGTCGCCTCGAGTTCGCCGGCCTGACCGGCTCGACGCCGCAGCCGCCGCGGTACAGGAGCGGCATCACCGAGTTCGACCGCGTGTGCGGCGGCGGGCTGGTGGTGGGCTCCGCGCTGCTGATCGGCGGCGATCCCGGGATCGGCAAGTCGACCCTGCTGCTGCAGATGGCAGCGGCGCTCGCCAAACAGAACACCGCCTGCGCCTACGTCTCCGGCGAGGAAGCGATCGACCAGGTTCGGCTGCGCGCCGAGCGACTGGGCCTCGCCGACGCACCGGTTCAGCTCACGGCGGCGACCTCCGTGCGCGACATCGTGGCGACGCTCGAACGGCCCGATGCGCCGCGGGTGGCGGTGATCGATTCGATCCAGACCATGTGGCTCGACACCGTCGAGTCCACGCCCGGCACCGTCACCCAGGTGCGCGCCTCGGCGCAGGCGCTGGTCGAGCTCGCCAAGCGCCGCGGCATCGCCGTGCTGCTGGTCGGTCACGTCACCAAGGATGGCGCGATCGCGGGCCCGCGGGTGCTCGAGCACATGGTCGACACCGTCCTCTACTTCGAGGGCGAGCGCGGCCACCAGTTCCGCATCCTGCGCACGGTCAAGAACCGCTTTGGCCCGACCGACGAAATCGGCGTGTTCGAGATGTCGGACCGCGGCCTGAGCGACGTTGCCAATCCGTCGGCGCTGTTCCTCGCCGAGCGGCGCGGCCACGTCTCCGGCGCCTGCGTGTTCGCCGGCATCGAGGGTACGCGGCCGGTGCTCGTGGAAATCCAGGCCCTGGTCAGCCCGTCGGCGCTCGGCACGCCGCGCCGCGCCGTGGTCGGCTGGGATTCGAACCGGCTTGCCATGGTGCTGGCCGTGCTGGAAGCGCGCTGCGGCGTCAGCATCGGCGCCAACGACGTCTACCTCAATGTCGCGGGCGGCCTGCGCATTGGCGAGCCGGCGGCCGACCTAGCAGTGGCGGCGGCGGTCGTCTCGTCGCTGGCCGACGAGCCGGTGCCGCCCGACATGGCAGTGTTCGGCGAGATCGGTCTCGGTGGCGAGGTGCGGCCGGTTGGCCAGCGCGACGCCCGGCTGCGCGAGGCGGCCAAGCTCGGCTTCCGGCGCGCGCTCGTACCGAAAGGTCGCGCCGGCAGTGCCGCGCCGGCCCGTTCCGAGGGCATCGTTGTTGACGAAATCGAGCATCTGGCGGACCTTGTCGCGCGCTTCCAGCCGGCCGATCGGCCCCTCCAGCGACGACGCGAGGCTGGCCCGGAACGTAGCAGGCGCGACTAACGTCCGAGGGGCAATCACAGGGAACATGGAAAAGCTCGGCATCAACGTATTCGACGTGGCCGTCATCGCCGTGGCCGTATTTGGCGCAGCGATCGGCATGTCGGCGGGCCTGGCCCACGCTGTCCTGTTCATCGGCTCGTGGATCGGTGCGGGCTGGATCGCGCTCAATTATTCGCAGCTGGTCGAGCCGGAAATCCTGAAGCTGGTGCAGAGTGCCGAGCTCGCCCGATTCGGTGCCATGCTGGTGGTGTTCGTCGGCGCCCTGATCGTGCTGGTGATGGTGACCAACACGCTCTCCAAGGCCATTCGCCTCAGCCCCCTCAACAAGCCCGACCGCATCCTCGGCGCGGGGTTCGGCGTGATCTGCGCCTGGGCGGCGATGGGGCTGGCCTTCCTGTTCTTCAAGTATCTCGGCCCCAAGCCGCTCCCGCCGGTCGTCGAAGGGGGCGCGACTTTTCCACTGATCCGCGACATGGCGGACAGCATCGAACCGCACCTGCCGCCGGGATTTCGCACGCGGCTGACCGAAAGACCCGACATCAACCTCGATCCCGGCCAGATTCCGCTGCCCGAGGCGCCCAAACCGCCGCAGTGAGTTATCTTGATGGCGCGGCAGGTGGTCCCCAGATATAAGGCCATCGTGCTGACCCCCAGGCGCCCTCCGGAAGAAGACAAATTCCACGAGGAATGTGCGCTGTTCGGCATCTACGGCACCGCCGATGCCGCAGCCCACACCGCGCTCGGGCTCCATGCCCTGCAGCACCGCGGCCAGGAGGCTTCGGGCATCGTCAGCTTCGACGGCGCCCATTTCTACAATCACCGCGCCGCCGGCCTCGTCGGCGACATCTTCGGTGACCAGGCGGTGATCAGGAAGCTCAAGGGCTACAGCGCGATCGGCCACAACCGCTACGCCACGACCGGCGGCTCGTCCGATCGCAACATCCAGCCGATTTTCGCCGACTTCGACTTCGGCGGGCTGGCGCTGGCCCACAACGGCAACCTCACCAACGCCTATCTGCTCCGCAAGGAGCTGGTGCGGATCGGCTGCCTGTTCCAGTCGACCACCGACACCGAGGTGATCAACCACCTGATCGCGCGGTCGAGCTACTCGACCGTCGTCGACCGCATGATCGATGCGCTGGCCCGGGTGAAGGGCGCCTACTCCCTGCTGCTGCTGACCAACGAGGCGCTGTTCGGCGTGCGCGATCCGATGGGGGTGCGGCCGCTTTGCATCGGCCGCCTCGACGACGCCTGGATCCTGACCTCCGAGAGCTGCGCCCTCGACATCATCGGCGCCCGCTTCGTGCGTGACGTCGAGCCGGGCGAGATCGTCATCGTCGACGGCACGGGCCTGCGTTCGATCAAGCCATGGGCCAGGCAGCCGCGCCGGTTCTGCGTGTTCGAACACATCTATTTCGCCCGCCCGGACAGCAGGATCGAGGGCGTGGGCGTCTACGAGGCGCGCAAGAAGATCGGCGCCCAGCTCGCCATGGAAAGCCCCGTGCCGGCCGACGTGATCGTGCCGGTGCCCGATTCCGGCGTGCCGGCGGCAATCGGCTACTCGCAGCAATCGGGCATCCCGTTCGAATTGGGCATCATCCGCAACCATTATGTCGGCCGCACCTTCATCGAGCCGGCCGACAACATCCGCCATCTCGGCGTGCGCCTGAAGCACAACGCCAACCGCGCCCTCATCGAGGGCAAGCGCATCATCCTGGTCGACGATTCGATCGTGCGCGGCACGACCTCGATGAAGATCGTCGAGATGGTGCGCAACGCCGGTGCCCGCGAGGTCCATATGCGCATTGCGGCCCCGCCGACCACCGATCCCTGCTTCTACGGCATCGACACGCCGGACAAGGACAAGCTGCTGGCGTCGCACTACGACGTGCCCGGCATGGCGAAGTTCATCGGTGTCGATTCGCTCGCCTTCCTGTCGATCGACGGCCTCTACCGCGCCATGGGCATCCCGGGCGGCCGCGATGCGCGCAACCCGAGCTTCTGCGACGCCTGCTTCACTGGCGACTACCCGATCGCCCTCGACGACCAGACCGGCGTCGAGGACCGCCAACTCTCCCTGCTCGTCGAGCCGGCTTAGATCATGCTCGTCCGGACCGCGCGCCTCCTGCGCGCTCGAACTCATGAGCGCGCAGGAGGCGCGCGGCCCCTATGAGCATGAGACTGAAAGGACGCATCGCTCTCATCACCGGTGCATCGCGCGGCCTGGGCGCGGCGGCGGCCGTGGCCTTCGCCAGGGAAGGCGCGCACTGCATCCTGGTGGCGCGCACGGTCGGCGGCCTCGAAGCGGTCGACGACAAGATCAAGGCGCTGGGCAGCGAGGGCTCCACGCTGGTGCCGCTCGACGTGACCGACGGCCCCGGCATCGACCGCATGGGCGGCGCGCTCTACGAGCGCTTCGGCAAGCTCGACATCCTGGTCGGCAATGCCGGCCTGCTCGGCCAGCTCTCGCCGATCGGCCACATCGAGCCCACGATCTTCGAAAGAGTGATGGCCGTCAACGTCACCGCCAACTGGCGCCTGATCCGATCGCTCGATCCGCTGCTGCGCCGCTCGGATGCCGGCCGCGCGATCTTCGTGACCTCGGGCATCAGCCGGCGCGTCATTCCCTACTGGTCGCTCTACGCCACCAGCAAGGCGGCGCTCGACATGCTGGTCAGAACCTACGCCGCCGAATGCGCCGAGACCGGCGTGCGCGTGAACCTGTTCAACCCCGGCCCGACGCGCACCGGCATGCGCAAGGAAGCCTTCCCGGGCGAGGATCCCGCGACCCTCCCGCCGCCGGAGGCGCACGCGGAAAGCCTGATCCGGCTCGCGCTGCCGTCGTGCACGATGAACGGCGAATGGATCGCGGGCGATGCTGCCTTGGGCGGGTAACGCGCGCCCGAAAACCTGTGGATAAGGGCCTGCCGGAGAGTCTCATTCTGGGCATTGGCCCGGTCTCAACCGCGCGATTTGCGCCGGAATGAGCGAGGCCATTGCCCGTAATAGGTGTTGCCGTCGTGATGATGCAGACTCGTCGCGTGACTCTGCCCATCGCCCAAAACTCTGCCTGCCGGCGCCGCGCCGGAGCGAGAGGACTACGTTTTGCCGAGGGGTCCCCGAGGGCGCGGGCAGCGTGGCAGGAATCGCCGAAAACGTTGGCCCGCTTGCACCCAACCACTGCCACCTGCCCTGGCAGTCGGTGGCAGCGGGAGCCGCGATGGGGAGTTAGCGCTGTTAGCGCTAGTGCGCTACCCCCTGCGGGTCTTGGCGCGGCTGGCGTAGGGGTTTTTCGGCTTGCGCATGGTGAGGCGGATCGGCACGCCGGGCAGGCCGAAGTCGTCGCGCAGGCGGTTGATCAGGAAGCGCAGGTAGTCGCCGCCCAGCTCCTCGGGCTGGCTCACCGACAGGATGAAGGTCGGCGGCCGGATCTTGATCTGGGTCATGAAGCGCAGGCGGATGCGCCGGCCATGCGCCAGCGGGGGCGGATGCAGGGTCTCCATCTCGCGCAGCCAGCGGTTCAGCTTCGGTGTCGGCACGCGCTTGTTCCAGATCTTGTAGGTCTCGAACACTGCCGGCATCAGCCGGTCGACGCCGCGGCCGTTGAGCGCCGAGATCCCGACGATCGGCACGTCCTTCACCTGCGCGAACGAGGCTTCGAGCCGGTCGCGCAGCTTGCGCCACTGCTTGCTCGCCTGGCTGCGATCCTCGGCCAGCAGATCGGTCTTGTTGACCGCGACCACGATCGCCCGGCCCTCCTCGATCACCCAGCCGGCGACCGCGAGGTCCTGCTTTTCCGCCATGTTCTCGGCGTCGAGCACCACGATCGCAACGTCGGCCAGACGGATCGTATCGAGGGTATCGGCGACCGACGCCGCCTCGAGCTTCGCCTCGATCTTGCTGCGGCGGCGCATGCCGGCGGTGTCGACCAGCCGCACCGCGTGCCCCTTCCAGTTCCATTCGACGCGGATCGCGTCGCGCGTGATGCCGGCCTCGGGCCCGGTCAGCACCCGCTCCTCGCCGACCAGGCGATTGAGCAGGGTCGACTTGCCGACATTGGGCCGTCCGACGATCGCCAGCAGCAGCGGGCGCTTCTGCAGCTCGGCATCGGCCGCCGCCTGCTCCTCCTCGCTGAGCTCCGGCTCCTCGTCTTCGTCCTCTTCTTCCGGCATCGGCTCGATATGCCTGGCCAGCGCCTCGTGGAGATCGCTCAGCCCCTCGCCATGCTCGGCCGAGAACGGGATCGGCGGGCCGAGGCCCAGCGCATGCGCCTCGGCGAGTCCGGTCTGGCCGGCACGGCCCTCGCACTTGTTGGCCACCAGGATCACCTTGCCGGCGCGCTTGCGCAGCCAGCCGGCGAACGCCTCGTCGAGCGGCAGCACGCCCGCCCGCGCGTCGATCAGGAACAGCACGGCGTCGGCCGATTCGATCGCGCGCTCGGTGAAGCGGCGCATGCGTGCCTCGAGCGCCTCGCCGCCCGTGGTCTCCCAGCCGGCGGTGTCGAGCAGGGTGAAGGCGAGGTCGCCGAGCTGCGCGTCCTGCTCGCGGACGTCGCGCGTCACGCCCGGCGTGTCGGCGACGATCGCCCGGCGGCGGCCGACCAGGCGATTGAACAGCGTCGACTTGCCGACGTTCGGACGACCGACGATCGCGACTCGAGGTGGCTTCGCCTCAGCGTAGCGCAATGAGCCTGCCCGAATCGGTCAGGATGAAGATGGTGCGGTTGGCGATCACCGGCGCCAGCCGCATCGGCTCGTGCAGCTCGAGCTTGCCGGTCACTTCGCCGGTGTAGGGCGAGAGCGCCAGCAGCTCGCCGGTCGAGCCGCCGATCAGCAGTCGGTCCGACGCCAGCACCGGACCGGTCCACTGGATCGGCTGGCGGCGCTTCTCGTCGGCGTACTGGGTGAGCGGCGTCACCCACTTCACCTTGCCAGTGGCGCGCTCCAGCGCCGCGACGTCGGCGCTGCTGGTGACGATGAAGATGAAGCGTCCGGCCACCCACGGCGTCTGGCTGCCGCCGACATTGCGCTCCCAGATGCGCTGGCCGGCGCGCAGGTCGATCGCGGCGACCGTGCCGGCCGAGCCCATGGCGATCACCAGGTCGCGGTCGATCACCGGGCGGCCGCGAATGTCGGCCAGGTTGCCGAAGGCGCGCGATTCACGGCGCGGGCCGACCAGCGATTCGTTCCATATCGTGCGACCGTTCTCGGCGCGCAGCTCGACCAGCTCGCCCGAGCTGAACGGCGCCACGATGACGTCCGCCGCGCCGGCCGCGCTGTTGCCGCCGACATAGCCCGCGACCTCCTGCAGGCCGGAGAAGTTCCACAGGTCCGAGCCGTCGACCGCGGCCATGGCGTGGAGCTTGTTGTCGATCGAGATCGAGAATACCCGGTCGTTGAACACCAGCGGCGCGCCGCGGATCGGCGCGCTCACCGTCGAGTTCCAGATCTCGTGGCCGTCATTGGGATCGAGGCAGAAGACGTTGGCGAAGCCCGTGGTCACGAACAGCCTGCCGCCATAGTAGGCGACGCCGCCGCCGAACTCGTCGGTGTCGCGGGCCTTCTCGGGCGCGAGCGTAACGCTCCAGATCCGCCCGCCGGTGTTGGCGTCGAACGCCGACACCGTGCTCTCGGCGTCCTTTACGAACACCTTGCCCTCGGCGACCACGGGCCCCGTGGTCAGGATGCGCGACGACGACGTGCCCGCCCCGACATCGGCCGTCCACACGACCTGCGGCGACGGACCGATCTCGAGATGCTCCATGGCGTGGTTGGCGAAGCCGCCGGACTGCGGCCAGGAAGCATTCGCCACCGGCGCCGGCAACGTGATGTTGATCGAGGCGGCGTCCTTGTCGGGCTCGAGCTCCTTGCGATCGGAGAAGACCGCGACGCGCTCGCCCACCAGCGGGGTCTTTTTCTTCTCGAACCAGCCGCAGCCGGACAGGGTGACCGCGATGCAGGTCGCAGCCAGCAGAAAACGCGAAACGTTGGTCATCTATTTGCCCTCGCCGGGGCCGTAGTAGTTGAGCATGGCCTGGGCGCGCTGCTGCGCGCCCTGCGGCGAGCCGGGATCCTTGGTGATGTCCGTCCACAGCTCCTTCGCCCGCTTGAGATCGCCCTTCCTGGCGGCAGCGAGGGCCTGCAGCTCGATGACGCTGGTGTGGAACGGACGGTCGCCTTGGGCGAGCGCGCCGAGCTTGCCGATCTCCTCGTCGAGCTTGCCGGCGTCGACGCTGCGGAAGCCCGCCATCACCAGCGCGAGGTCGGAGAGCTCGGGCGGAAGGCGGGGCGCCACCGCTTCGAGGGACGCCATCTGGTCGGCCGGCTTGTCCTGGAGCTGGGCGACGGCCAACTCGGCCAGCCAGCGATAGGGCTCGGGCGCATTCTCGGCCTGTTTGCCAAGCTCGGCGCGGGCGGCGGCTTTGTCGCTGTCGACCTTGGCGAGGGCTGCCGAATAGGCCGCGCTGGCCTCGGCGCGCTTCGACTGGTCGTACTGGCGCCAGCCGACCAGGCCCGCCACCGCAACGACCACCAGCACGGCAGCAGCCACGACCCAGTTCCCCCAGCGTTTCCACCAAAGCTTGAGGTCGTCCTGGCGGACTGCATCGTCGACTTCCTGGAAAGCGGCGGAGTCGGACACGCGAGGGGCTCCTGAAAATGACGCTAAATCAACGGGTTTGGCCGCGGTTCATAGCCCCCCACTCGGAATTTGGCAAACAGTCAGCCTTCTGCAACAATTCACCGGCAAGACATGAGCAACCTGTACCGTTTGGCCGACCAGAAGGCCCGGCGCCGGATCGTCGCCTTCGACCGGCGGGAACTCACCCGGCTGCTGAATCTCTACAGCATGCGGGTAGCTTCGGGCGAATGGCGCGACTACGCCATCGACTTCCGGCCGGGCATGGCGATTTTCTCGATCTTCCGCCACACCGCCGAGCAGCCCCTTTTTGCGATCGCCAAGGTCCCGGGCGCCGCGCAGGGCCGCTACATGGTCTATACAGGCCCGCGCAAGCTTGCCCACAGCGACAGCCTCGACGACGTGCTGGGCGTGTTCGACAGGAAGCTCAGGCTGCTGCTGGGCTGAACGGCCCTATTTCAGATCCTTGGATGTGGCGGCGCCGATACCCGCGCCGATCAGGCCACCGGCCACTGCCGGGCCGAGGACCGGCCAACCCGCGAGAGCGCCGACCGCCAAGCCGGCACCCGTACCGATCGCACCACCGGTAACGGCGCGCTGGCCCCAGGTATCGCCGCAGGCCGATACCGACAGGGCGAGCGGAACAAGCAACGCTGCGAAGATCTTGGTTTTCATGTTTGGAACCTTAGAGGGGGAGTTTAAGGTGTTCTTTTTGAGCTTCTACGTCAAGATATGACCGTAAGATATTGTGATCAAATCACAATTCATCCCTATAATTTTCCGGCTTGAAGCCCACGAGCAATTTTCCGCCGGGAGCCTCGAGGATTGGCCGGCGGATCATGGACGGCTGCTCCAGCATCAGGGCCAGGGCCTTCTTCTCGGTCAGGTCCTGTTTCCTGGCGTCCGGCAGCTTGCGGAAGGTGGTCCCGGACCGGTTCAGCAGGGCCTCCCATCCGACCTTCGCCGCCCAGCCCTCCAACCGGAGGCGGTCGATGCCGGCCGTCTTGTAGTCGTGGAAGGTGTAGGTCTTGCCGGCCTTGTCCAGCCAGGCACGCGCCTTCTTCATCGTGTCGCAGTTCCTGATGCCGTAGATCGTGAGGCTCATCCCGTCCCTCGCCGTCGGTAGAGATAGTCGGCCGGCAAGCCCAGCCGCCGACAGGATCGTACGGCCGGGCTGAACGGCAACACCACCCGGTCGGCCAGGGCGCCGAACAGCCGCACCAGCGGCCGCTGCCACCGACGCAGGCCGAAGCGCTCACCAAGACCGAGCCGCTCGCGCACCCAGCCGGGCGTGAGTTCGACGGCGGCGCGGAGCAGCAGCCACTGCACCGGCCGCACGGGCCATGGCACGATCGGCGCGCGGCGCATGATATCGAGGAACTCGAAGATGATCGGCGAGGGCTCGAGCCGACCGCGCATGGCGTCGAACAAGGCCTGCCGCTCGGCGTCGGAGAGCGGAGAATCGTGGGCGCCGTAGAGCGCCGCTGCCGGCGCGCTTTCGGCATAGGCCTGGTCGATCTCGGCCGGCGTGAGCGGTCGGCCGTAACGGCTGTAGGCCTCGATGAAGCCGTGGGCGGCGGTCGCCTGCACCCAGCGGAGCAGCTTCGGGTCGTTGGCGCGGTAACGCTCGCCCGTTGGCGTCACGCCTTCGACCCTGTCATGCATCCGCACGATGTGGGCGATCATCGCCTGCGCAACGCTGCGCGCGGAGTAGACCGTCACCATCGCCGCCAGGCCGGTGCGCTCCAGCCGGCGCATCGGGTCGCGCCGGAAGTCGGTGTGCTCCCACACGCCGGTGCGCACGGCGGGCTCGGCGAGCTCGAGGATCACGGCGGCAACGCCGCCAATGAACAGCGTCACCGGGTTCTTGAAGATCCGCCACGACATCGAGTCGGGTGGCGCGAGCGCGCGCTCGCCCGCGGGTTCGAGGAACCGCGCCTCGTCGAACGCAGCCAGGCGGAACATCGCTTGCTACCCGGTGAAGTCTCCGGACTTCAACTCGATCGGCTGGCCATGCGGGGTGCGATGGGCCGCGCGCTCCCACGCGTCGCGATGGCTCGCGAGGTCGGCCGGGCTCGCCACGGCTTTCTTGGCGGTCATCCGCTCCAGCGTGGCCAGCCAGTGGTGGTAATAGGTCTCGCCGGTGTCGGGATCGCCGGCTGCCTGCGCCGCCTTGATGGTCTCGCCCAGCATCGCCGCCCATTCGCTCCAGGCGAACAGACCCTTCTCATGCAACGCCAGGGTCATGGCGAAGGCCTGAGCCTGCCAGGGCTCGCGGAACACCGGGCCCTCGGCATCGACCGGCAGCCCGGGATTGGCCGCGAGCGCGCGCTTGGCCGCATCATTCGCCGTCATGTCAGCGCCTCGAGGTAGGGCTCGAAGGCCTCGACCGAAACCGCCAGCGTCGGATCCGCATCGGCGCCCCATAGTTCGCGGCCGTCGAACCGCACCGTGTAGAGCCACTGCGGGTTCTCGCCCTGCCCCATTGCCGCGCTGTCCGGAAAGACCTGGCAGCCGTGCAGGCGCTCGATCACGCCGGCATGGCCGCGGACATAGCGCGGCAGCCGGGTATGCCCCTTGGGATGAAGGTTACGCGCGCGGACGCGGTCGCCGATCGCGAATTTCGCCGTGCTGTTGGTCTCGCGGGTAAAGGTGCCGCGGCGGGTGACGCGGTCGACTTTGTCCACGGTGAACCTGCCGCGCGGCGGCGCCTTGCCCGGACACAGCGCGCGGCCGGCGGCGATTTCGTCAGCGCCGGCATAGCCATAGGTCACCAGCCCCCATTCGAGGCGTTCGAGCCAGCGGCGGTAGTAGGGCGTGAGATAGAGATTGGGCGGCAGCAGTTCGATACCGTAGCGGCCCTGGTCGATGTTCCAGCCGCCGATCGCCCCCATCACCCGGGTCGCGGCCAACACGGCGCCTTCCCACCTGGCGTGGAATACCGGCTCGTGTTCCTCCGGCTCGACCGCACCGAAGCCATCCATGCCACCCATGTCGTGGATGCCGTTCATGACCGTGGCTCCGGGCTCCGCGGCAGGCCGGTGCCGACCATCGAATCGCGCGTCACCAGCGTCGCCAGCTTCTCCTCGCTCCAGCCGTCGGTGCCGGCGGGACGCATCGGCAGGACGAGGTAGCGGACCTCGGCGGTCGAATCCCACACGCGGATCTCGGTGCGCTCGGGCAAGGTGACGCCGAACTCGCGCAGCACCGACCGCGGCTCCTTCACCGTTCGCGAGCGATAGGCGAAGGACTTGTACCAGACCGGCGGCAGGCCCAGCACATCCCACGGATAGCAGGAGCACAGGGTGCAGACGACCATGTTGTGACGCTCGGGCGTGTTCTCGACCGCGACCAGATTCTCGCCCACCCTGCCGCCCTGGCCGAACGGCGAGACGGCCGCCGTCGCGTCGGCGAGCAGCGCCTGGCGGAAGGCGGGATCGGTCCAGGCACGCGCCACGACCCGGGCGCCGATGTGCGGGCCGATCTTCTGTTCATAGGCTTCAACGATCGCATCGAGCGCCGCTGCGTCGGTGTAGCCCTTGTCGATCAGGATGGTCTGCAGGGCGCGGACCCGCAGTTCGGTCTCCGAAAGCTCGGAGGACTCGCCGTGGTCATGGCCGTGAGGATGTTCGGAGGTCGTCATGTCGACATAAGACCAGTCAAGCGACGGCCCGGACAAGAGGGACGATCGCCTCCTTTTCGTCACACGGTCGCCGACGGCCCACGCTGCCGCCACGCCGACGGCGGCACGCCGACCATCTTCTTGAAGGCGCGGCTGAAGGCGGCCTCCGAGCCATAGCCGGTCTGCGCCGCCACGGTGGCGATGTTGGCGTTCGCCGCCAGCAGGCCGGACGCCATCTGCATGCGCCACATCGCGAGATAGTGCATCGGCGGCATGCCGACCAGGGCGGCGAAGCGCTCGGCCAGCACCGAGCGCGACGCCGCGGCCTCGCGCGCCAGCTCCTCGAGGGTCCAGTTGCGCGCCGGATGGGCGTGCAGCAGCGACAATGCCCTGCCGACGCACGGGTCGCGCAGGCCGGCGAGCCAGCCGGTCTGCTCGGCCGGCAGGGTCTCGACATGGCGGCGGACCACCTCGATGAACATCAGCTCGCTCAGCCGCGCCAGCACGCCCTCGCCACCGGCACGCTTGCTCGCCGACTCCGACTGCGCGAGCCGGATGAACTGGCCGATCCAGTTCGACTCGGGCTGGCCCGCCCTGGAAGCCTTGATGACCGGCGGCAGGTTGTCGATCAGCGGGTTGAACGGGTGCGCATCGCAGGCGAGGAAGCCGCATACGAGTTTGGCCGTCGGCGGCCCCTCGCCGCTGCCGTAGTTGACGAAGAATGGCAGCGGGCCGGCCGCGATCGCCGTGAACTCCTCGGCCGTCGCCGGTTCAGCACGCAGGCCGGGCGCGCTCGACATGACGTGCGGGTCGCCGCGGGTGAACACCACGACCTCGCCCGCCTCGAGTGAAACCGGCTTCTCGCCGATTCGCCCGGCGTAGCAGTGCCCCTCGGTGACGACGTGATACGAGACCAGGTGCTGGCCGCCGGGCAGGATCTTGGGCAGCACGACCTCGCGCGAAAACTGTTCCGCCGCCCACGGGGCGGTGGCGGCGACTTCGAAGAAGGTGGCGCCGGTGAGCCGCACCGTGCGCAACACGTCAGAAAGGGGATCCGCTGACATCGGTCTCCATCGAAAGCCGACGCTCCATCATGCGATGCGGACGTTCGGTCATTCGCCTCTGGGACGCGTGAACCTAGGTTAGCAGCACCTGCAGCGCAACTGCGACGCAAGGTCTGTCGACACAAGGAAAAGCAATCATGACCATTCATGCTCCTATTCCTGCCATCGATCTCGCCACCCTGAAGGGCCGCCAGCAAGTCGCCTGGGGCTCCGGCGACTACGCCATGATCGGCGTCACCCTCCAGATCGTCGGCGAAAACCTGTGCGAGGCGGTCGACCTGCGCAGCAACCACCGCGTGCTCGACGTCGCGGCCGGCAACGGCAACGCCACTCTCGCCGCCGCCCGGCGCTTCGCCGAGGTCGTGTCGACCGACTTCGTCCCGGCCCTGCTCGAGCGCGGCGCGGAGCGCGCCAAGACGGAGCGATTGCCGGTTACCTTCCAGCAGGCCGATGCCGAGGCCCTGCCGTTCGACGATGCGAGCTTCGACGTCGTGCTCTCGACCTTCGGCGTGATGTTCACGCCCGACCAGGAACAGGCAGCCCGCGAGATGCTGCGGGTCTGCCGGCCGGGCGGCAAGATCGGCCTGGCCAACTGGACGCCGGACGGCTTCATCGGCCGGCTGTTCAAGACGATCGGCAAGCACGTGCCGCCGCCCCCCGGCGTCCGCTCGCCGCTGCTATGGGGCAGCACGGCGCACCTTGCGAGTCTGTTCGGCCCCGGCGCTTCGGTCCGCGCGGACGAACGGCCGTTCATGTTCCGCTATCGCTCGCCCGAGCACTGGCTCGAGGTATTCGCGACCTACTACGGCCCGGTGCACAAGGCGCTGGGCGGGCTCGAGGGCAGCAAGCGCGCCGCGCTCGAGGCCGACCTGCGAGCCCTGCTCGACTCCGTCAACGAAGCCCGCGACGGCACGTTCGTCGCACCCGGCGCCTACCTGGAAGTGGTGGCGACCCGCAAGGCGTGAGGAGCATGAGATGTTCGTGATCCACTCCCCTCCGGCGCTGGCGGCCTTCCATACGGCCGCCAGCCTGGTCGGGCTCGTGATCGGCCTGCTCGTCCTGCGCGACCTTCTCGGTTCGCGCCGGCCGGCCGGGCTCGCGATTCTCTTCCTCGCCGTCATGGCCGTGGCCAACCTGTCGGGCTTCCTGTTCCCGTCGAGACATATCGGCGTCGGCCATGTCTCGGGCGTGATCTCCATCGTCGCGCTCATCGCG
The DNA here is from genome assembly GCA_018240745.1 of Pseudomonadota bacterium. Taxonomy (GTDB): domain Bacteria; phylum Pseudomonadota; class Alphaproteobacteria; order Reyranellales; family Reyranellaceae; genus Reyranella. The sequence continues at coordinate 3,581 of JAFEFF010000082.1, read as the reverse complement.
GCGGTTGTGGCCTGCGCGATGCGGTGCGCCGGCGCGTGGGCTCCGGTCTACGCTCTTGGCGTCGTCACGCTGCTCTACTGCGATAGCCTGATCGCGGTGTTCATGGTGTTTGTGCGGGTGCCGTTCCTGCATCAGGCCGGACAGGGATCGGTGCTGGGCATCCAGTTGCTGGTGCTCGGGATTTTCGTCGGGCTCGGCCTGCGCGCGGTTGCCTCCTTCGATTCGGGTCGCGGCCACGATCCCGATTTGGTCACAGTCTGGCGGGGCGGGCAGCCGTTCGATACGTGATCGGGCCTCCAGGGCAACTTCGCTGCGGGGCATTCGTTTTCCCCGCGGCCAATGGTTTGTTGCCGCCTGGACCAGCAGGCCAGCCGATACAGGCGGCTCGATCATGAGAGGAATGCCCCCATGAGAACCATCGTGAAAGCCGCGGCCATTGCCGCCCTGATGGGCACCAGCGCGTTCGGCGCCGCCAAGGCGGCGGACATCAACGTGACCTTCGATCCGGGCACCGTCGCCTATGGCTACACGGACGGCTACTGGACGCGAGACCATGTGTGGCACAAGTGGGAGAGGCCCGATTACGTCGAGGTCTATCGCAAGCACCCGGGCGCCCACTACTACGAGTATCGCCATGACCGCGACGCCAACATGGGTTGGCGCGGCGAGGTCATCGTCAAGTAAGTCCGCGTCGGACGAACGGAGCCGGCGGGCCTTCGGGTCCGCCGGCTTTCGTTTGCGGCGAGCGCGACCGTGAAACCAACTCTAGCCCTTGAGGCTCCGTCGCGGCGGCGCGACGCCTTTCGCGCCGGCCGGCACCAGGTAGCCCATCAGCAGCCGCGTCACCTCGTCGATGAAGCGATCGCGATCGCCGGCCAGCGTATCGGGCTCATTGATGACGAACTCGTGGGTCAAGGCTTCGACGGTCGTCACGCAGATCGAGGTCGCCGCATCTAGATCCCGCACCGAGATCTCGCTGCGGCGTTTCTCGAGGTAGCCTCTCATCAGCAGGAAGGTCTCGCGCTGGAGCGCCTCGATCTTCGCCAGTTGGCCCATGCGCGGGACCTGCTCGGCGAAGATGCGATGCAGGGCGCTGTCGACCAGATGAGCGTCGACCGTTGCCTTCACCAGCTCGCGCATCACGGCGTCCAGGTCGCGTGTGCCCGCTTCCTCCAGTGCCGCGCGGATCAGCGCGAGCATTTCGCGGTTGTGGCGCGCGACCAGCGCCGCCACGAGCGCCTCCTTGTTGGGGAAGTACTGGTAGAGCGAGCCGACACTGACGCCTGCGACCGCGGCGATCCTGTTGGTACTGGCCCGATCGTAGCCCTCACGCGTGAGAACGCGAGCGGTCGCATCGAGCAGCGTCTCGACCATTGCCCGCGAACGCTTCTGGGATGCCGATTTTCGGGGAATCGTCGGGATCGCACGCGCCATCGGACCTCTTCCGCCAATGCGAGTAGACAATGCGAGTCATAGCTCGCAAATTCTCCGCAGGCAAACGGCCTCCTCTTCCACCTAGGACTTGAAAGGCACGACGATGTTCACCCTCCATCGCACCCTGATTCACCAGAAGCGCTGGGCGACCAACGGCCTGAACGCAGTCCTGGCCGACAATCTCGAGCGCCTGCCGGCCGACGAGCAGCTCCTGGTCCGGCGGCTGCTCGACCACGTCCAGGCCGTCGACGAGATCTTCCGGCACAACCTCGTGGAGAGCGCGCACGGCTACGTGGCGCCCCGTTCGGCCGAGATCCCGTCCTTCGAGGCACTGGCCGACCGGGCGCGCGAGACCGCGGACTGGTACGCCGACTATGCCGACGCTCTTCGGCCCGAGGAGGTCGACACGACGATCGACTTCGCCTTCTCGAACGGCGAGCCTGCGAGCATGACGCGCGGCGAGATGCTGATGCACGTCGCGATGCACGCCGCCGGCCATCGCGGCCAGATCGCGCTGCTGCTGCAGAAGAACGGCATCCAGCCCTGGCCCGACCGGATCACCGACTTCCTGAAGGCCGGACAATTCACCGAGGTCGCAGCATGACGAAGCCGATGTCCCTGGAGCGCTTCCCCATCCATCTCGGCCTCGGCGCCCGCGCCGTGCCGCAACCCGAGTTCACCGGCCTGGACTGGTATGCCGCTTATGCCGCACGCAACGCTGCCGACGGCAACGAAGCACGCCTCGTCTCGCTCCACAGCTTCAGCGAGAGCTGGACGAGCTGGGAGCGGCATCCGCTGGGCGACGAGGCGGTGATATGCACCGCGGGCGAGATCACGCTCATCCAAGAGCTGCCGGACGGGCCGCCGCGCAAGACCACGTTGCACGCGGGAGAATACGCGATAAACCCGCGCGGCGTCTGGCACACCGCCGATGTCGGCAGCCACGCGACTGCATTGTTCATCACGGCCGGCGCGGGGACGGAGCACCGTCCGCGCTGATGGACGGTACACAAGCGCTCGCCGCGTGCAGCCTTCGGAACCTTCTCGGCTGCCCGGGGTTATGGTGGACAAGGAGGGGCGCTGGGAATGGCCGGCTTGCGAGTCCCGAAACGCGTGCTGGCGCGCATTTGCCGCGTGCCGATTTCCGGCCTCCTCGTCCTCGGCCTCGCTTCCTGCTCCGGCGGCGTGCTGGATCCGCTCGGCCCCGTCGGCAAGGGCGACGCCACCATCCTGATCGACGCGACGGTGATCATGCTGGCGATCGTCGTGCCGACGATCCTGCTGGCCTTCTGGATGGCGTGGCACTACCGCGCGTCGAACACGCGCGCCGAATACCTGCCCTACTGGTCCTATTCGGGTCGGATCGAAGCGGTCGTGTGGTCGATCCCGACCCTCACCATCATGTTCATCGGCGGCGTGATCTGGATCGGCTCGGCCCAGCTCGATCCGTTCAGGCCCCTGTCCTCCAGGACCGCGCCGCTGGAGGTGCAGGTCGTGTCGCTCGACTGGAAGTGGCTGTTCATCTACCCACAGCAGCGGATCGCGACCGTGAACGAACTGGTGATGCCGGCCGGCACGCCGGTTCATTTCTCGATCACCTCGGCCAGCGTCTTCAACGTCTTCTTCGTGCCGCGGCTGGGCTCGATGATCTACGCCATGCCGGGCATGGTCTCGCAGCTCAGCCTGCAGGCCGACAAGCCGGGCGATCTCTGGGGCACATCGGCCCAGTTCTCCGGCGACGGCTTCTCCGACATGCAGTTCCAGGTGAAGAGCGTGCCCGCCGCCGATTTCGACGCCTGGGTGGCCGGCGTCCGCGGCAAGGGCCCCGTGCTCGACCGGAAGACCTACGCCGCGCTGACACGGCAGACCCGGCGCGTGCCGAGCGAAACCTATCGCGACGCCGATCCGCAGCTCTTCGACGCCGTGGCGACCCAGAAGATCCCGCCGGGCCCCGGGCCTCAGCCGGGGGCACCGGAGCATGCGGGGCGTGAACTCTCCATCGGCGGGAGTCGTTGACGATGCTGGGCAAGCTCGGCCTTTCGGCGATTCCCTGGTCCCAGCCGATCCCCCTGATCACCTCCCTCGCGGTGATGCTGATCCTGCTCGGTGTGCTGGTCCTGGTCACGGTCAAGGGTTGGTGGCCCTAT
>JAFEFF010000081.1 GCA_018240745.1 Pseudomonadota bacterium | reverse complement strand
GCTGTGGCGCGCGACGATGCGGGCCAGTACCTCCGCCTTCTTGGTCGGCGACCGGGTCGGCTTGCGCAGTCGAGCGAGCGCCCCCTGCTCGAAGGCGGTGACCACGGCCTCGTTTACGTAGCTCTTGCGGCAGACGGTCGGCGTGTTGGCGAGCTCCTCCGCGACCGCGGTGACCGCGCTGCGCAGTTGCGAGCGGCGGGCGCGCTCGCTCGGCGCCGGCTCGGTCGCGGCGAGCACGTCGAGCACCGCCGCCGACGCCAGCAGCGTGCGGAAGTCCTTCAGCGACAGGCGCCGGCCCGCAACACTGCACAGATAGGCATTGACGTCGGCTGCCCGCACGGGATGCACCGCACCTTCGGCGTCGCGATACTGGAACAACCGCCGGCCCGGCAGCGCCATCAGCGACTGCATCGCAGCATGCAGGCGGATGTCGCGGACCTCCTTGATCACCGGCTTGCCGCCCTTCGCCTTGAACTGCAGGGTCACCAGACCCTCGGCCAGGATCACGTTCGACTTGAGCAGGGTGGTCGCGCCGCGCGTGCCGTGCTCGCGGGCATAGGACTCGCCGCCGGCCCGGATCGCCGTGCGGCTGACCAGATGCACCACCGCCGCCGCCGCAAAAGCGGAATCGACCTCTTCGGCCTGCAATGCCCTCGCTACCGCGCGCTCGATATCGGGCAGCGCCTTGGCGAGGCTCGCGAGCCGCCGCGCCTTCAGCGCCTCGCGCACCTCGGTCCATTTCGGGTGGTAGCGGTACTGCAGCCGCCCGGCGGCATCCGTGCCGACTGCCTGCAGATGCGCCGACGGATCCATTGCAAAGCGCACGTCGCTATAGGCCGGCGGCACCGCGAGCGCCTTCATCCGTGCGATCTCGTGCCGATCGCGCAGCAGCGCACCCGATGGGGCGCGAAAGCAGAAGCCCGCGCCGCAGCGCTGGCGGCGCACGGTGAGCGCCTCGGGACCGACGATGGTCAGTCCCTTTTCGCGAGCCACGGCTTCGACGAATTCTTTCTGCGATTTGCTCATGCCGAAAAGCAACGTTGCCGCAGCAAACCCGTTCCAGCGCAACTCCCGGCGCGCGCATTCGTTGAACCCGCATCCATGCTCGTTGCCGTACGATTCGCGCCGCTTCTCATCCTGATCCTGAGCTTCGCGACCGGATCGGCGTGGGCGCAGGGCGCGTTCGACTTCGCCGCAGTCGAGGCGCAGGCTCAGAAGCTCGCCAGCCAGCCCTACCAGGACGTCCAGCCGATCGGCGGCGAGATGAAGAAGCTGGGCTACGATCAGTATCGGGCCCTGCGGACCAAGCCCGATACCGCTCTATGGCGCGATAGCGGGCTGTTCCGCGTCGAGTTCTTTCCCGCAGGCTTCATTTACGACCGGCCGGTGAATATCGGCGTGGTCGAGAACGGCAATGTCACGCCGGTGGTGATCGGCAGCGGCCAGTTCGACTTCAGCGACACCGGCCTCAAGGAGCCCCCCAAGGATCTCGCCCTCGCCGGCTTCAAGGTCACCTTCCCGCTCAACCACCCGGACAAGTTCGACGAGGTGATCGCCTTCCTCGGCGCGAGCTACTTTCGTCAGGTCGGCCGCGGCCAGAACTACGGCAGCTCGGCGCGTGGCCTCGCCATCGACACCGCCACCAACCGGCCCGAGGAATTCCCGGCGTTCCGCTCCTTCTGGCTGGTCAAGCCGGCGGCCAATGCCACGGAGCTGACGGTCTGGGCCTTGCTCGACTCACCGGGGGCGGCGGGCGCCTTCTCTTTCGTGATCAGGCCCGGCTCGCGCACCGTCGTCGAGACCAAGGCGATTCTATTCCTGCGCCACGACGTGTCGCTGCTGGCGATCGCGCCGCTCACCTCGATGTACTTTGCCGGCAAGAGATCGCCGCCCCGCGACGACTACCGGCCCGAGATCCACGATGCCGACGGCCTGTTCATGCTGACGGGGCATGAGGAGCGGATCTGGCGGCCGCTCACCAATCCTTCCGCGCTCGCCATCTCCTCCTACAGCGACAACAATCCGCGCGGCTTCGGGCTGATGCAGCGCGAGCGCTCTTTCGAGCAGTACCAGGACAGCACCGCGCGGGTGGAAACCCGGCCCAGCCTGTGGGTCGAGCCGATCGGCGACTGGGGCGATGGCGAGGTGCGCCTGGTCGAGATTCCCTCCAAGGCGGAAACCAACGACAACATCGTGGCCTTCTGGGTCCCGCGCTGGCCCGCCAGGCAGGGTGGCCGGATGGAATACGGCTACCGTCTCTCCGCACTGATCGACGACGAGGCGCTGTCGCCGCAGGCGCGTGTGGTGGCGACCCGGGGCGGTGCGGTTCCGAACGATGACAAGGCACGCCGCATCGTCGCCGAGTTCGCCGGCGGCGAGCTCTCCACGCTTCAGCCCGGACAGCCGGTCGAGGCGCAGGTCACCTTGTCGAGCGGCAAGTTGTTGCGCAGCTACGTGGAAGCCCTGCCTTGGCAGAAGAGCTGGCGGCTGTTCATCGACTTCCAGCCCGATGGCAAGAAGCCGGTCGACATGCGGGCCCAGTTGAAGCTGCGCGGCAAGGTGCTGACCGAAACCTTCTCCGACGTGTATCGGCCATGAGCGGGGCGCCCTCACCCTGGACCCTCGACCGGCATGCCGGCAAGGCCGGTTGGCGGCGCGTGCTCCTCGCACTGCTGGTCCTCGGCACGGCCGCCTTCGGCGGCTCCCTGATGTGGACGGTCCTGGGCAGCGACGGCTTCAAGGTCACCGAGGTCGTGTTCTTCGCGATCTTCGTGGTGATGTTCGCCTGGATCGCCGTGTCGTTCTGGAGCGGCTTCTTCGGATTCGTGCTGGGCGTCCTGCGGCGGCACCCGCTGACCCTGGGGCGCGGCGGCCCGGCCGATGGGCCGATTCCCGCGCTGCGTGAGCGCACCGCGATCCTGGTACCCGTCTACAACGAGGACCCCGCAGACGTCTTCGCGCGGCTCGAGGCCAACTATCGTTCGCTCGAGGCGACCGGCTGCATGAAGGCCTTCCACTTCTTCGTGCTGAGCGATACCCGCGACGCCGAGATCGCCCGCGAGGAAGGACTTGCATGGTCGCGGCTGCGCGAGAAGCTGCAGGCGGGCGAACGGCTGTTCTATCGGCGACGCGAGAGCAATGCCGGCAAGAAGGCGGGCAATATCGCCGAATGGATCCAGACGCGCGGAGCCGACTACGCGCACATGATCATCCTCGATGCCGACAGCACCATGCAGGGCGATACGCTGGTGCGGCTGGCGGCGCTGATGGAGGCCAGTCCGCGGACCGGCATCATCCAGACCCACATCGTGCCGGCCGGGCGCGAGACGCTGTTCGCGCGCGCATTGCAGTTCTCGACCCGCATGACCGGGGCGGTGCTGACGATGGGCACCAGCTTCTGGCAGGCGAGCGAGTCCAACTACTACGGTCACAACGCGATCCTGCGGGTCTCCGCCTTCGCCGCGTGCTGCCGCCTGCCGGTGCTGCCCGGCAAGCCGCCGCTCGGCGGTGAGATCCTGAGCCACGACTTCGTCGAGGCGGCATACCTGCGCCGAGGCGGCTGGTATTGCTGGATGCTGCCCGAGCTCCGCGGCAGCTACGAAGAGGTGCCGACCAATCTGCTCGACTACGCGGTGCGCGACCGCCGCTGGGTGCAAGGCAACCTGCAGCATGCGCGCCTGATCGGCGAGAAGGGCCTGCACTGGATGAGCCGGCTCCACCTCGGCATGGGCATCTTCGCCTATCTCGCCTCGCCGCTGTGGCTGGCGATGCTGCTGCTGAGCAGCAGCTTGGTGGTCAACCACAAGCTCGTCGGCGACGTCTATTTCGGTCCCACCCGCACCCTCTTCCCGATCTGGCCGCAGATCCGCTGGCCGGAGATCCACGGCTTGCTGCTGCTGACGTTCGCGCTGCTGTTAGGCCCCAAGCTGTTCGCGCTGGGACTGAGGCTCTGGTCGACGCGCAATGCGCGCCGCTTCGGCGGGCGCCTGCGGCTGATCGTGAGCTTCCTCGGCGAAGTTCTGCTGACCACACTGCTCGCGCCGGTGATGATGCTGTTCCACACCACGTTCGTGGTCCGCATCCTCGGCGGCAACGCGGTCGGCTGGCCGCCGCAGCCGCGCGGCGACCGCGGTATGCCCTGGCGGGTCGCGCTGCGGCGCCACATCCTCCACATGGTGCTGGGCGTGGTCGTACTGGTCACGCTCGGCGTGCTGACACCGTCCTACCTGCCGTGGATCCTGCCGGTGGTGACCGGCCTCATCCTGTCGATCCCGATCGCGGTGCTGACCAGCCGGCGCGACGTCGGGCTGGCGGCGCGGCGGGCCGGCGTGTTCGTGACGCCCGAGGAAGCCCGGTCAACGAAAACGTGAAGCTGGCCGCGAGAAGGGCACGCTAACCTGCCTCGATTGCAGGGAGGACTCATGCGCGCCCTCATGGTTGCTACGCTCATGGTTGCCTTGGCCGCCGCCGCGCTGGCCACGCCCACAGCCGCCCAGACCGTCGAAAGACTCTACGTGATGGATTGCGGCCGCAACGCCGCGAACGACCAGGCGCGCTGGTCGCCGGGCGTCAATGTCGGCAAGCCGATCGAGCTGTCCGATACCTGCTATCTGATCAAGCATGGCGGCCAGTGGCTGCTGTGGGACACCGGCTATCCCGATTCGCTTGCCGACAAGCCGGTCACCAACGCGATCGGCACGGCGACGCGGCCGAAGAAGCTCGCGGCGCAACTCGCTGAAATCCACGTCAAGCCGGACGGCATCACTTTGGTGGCCGTCTCGCACACCCATCCCGACCATGTCGGCAACGTGGATATGTTCCCGGCCTCGATGCTCCTGATCCAGAAGGCCGAGGTCGACTGGGCGTTCGTCCCGGGCAAGCAGGCGCCGTTCAAGAAGGAGCGGATGATGCAGCTACTCAACGGAGACCACGACGTGTTCGGCGACGGCAGTGCCGTCATCCTGTCGACGCCCGGCCACACGCCGGGACACCAGTCGCTGCTCGTGCACCTGGCCAGGACCGGGTACGTCGTCCTCACCGGCGATCTCGCCCACTTCAGGGACAATTGGGACCACGACCGCGTGCCGTCGATGAACACCAGCGCCGACCAGACCCACGCCTCGCATGCCAAGGTGGCCAAGGTGCTGGCCGACAAGAAGGCGCAGCTCTGGATCAACCATGATAAGGCGACGTTCGACGCGCTGAAACATTCACCGCAGTTCTACGAGTAAGGACGGCGCGTCGAACGTCGGCGGCGAGCCCGTAGAACTAGGCGCGCCCCGCCGCGCCGGTGGCCGCGCAGCGGCCAAGTTCAGGGCTCGCACCGTTCCGCTGGGCCGCGGACTTGAGCTCAAGAACGTGCGCAAGAGGCACGGTGCGGGCCCTGAGGTTCGCCGCTGCGCGGCGACCGGCGCGACGGGGCGCGCCTACCTCTACGGGCCCGCCGCGAGGTGAGGCGGATGGGGGTATTGGTCATACGCGCGCTGGCGCCAGGCGCTTGCAGCCAGTACCTTTGCGCGTATGACCAATACCCCCATCCGCCTCACCTCGCTCGCCCACGGTGGCGGCTGCGGCTGCAAGCTCGCGCCGTCCGTCCTCCAGGAACTGCTGGCCGACCAGCCAGCCACCGCGATTTACAAGCAGCTCCTGGTCGGCACGGAGAACTCCGACGACGCCGCGGTCTGGCAGGTCGACGACAATACCTGCATCATCGCCACCACCGACTTCTTCATGCCGATGGTCGACGATCCCTACGACTTCGGCCGCATCGCCGCGACCAACGCGATCTCCGACGTCTATGCAATGGGCGGCAAGCCGGTCCTGGCGCTCGCCATCCTCGGCATGCCGGTCAACAAGATCCCGGTCGAGATGGTGCGCGAGATCCTGAAGGGCGGCGCAGCGGTCTGCGCCACCGCCGGCATCCCGGTCGCCGGCGGCCATTCGATCGACTGCCCTGAGCCGGTCTACGGCCTGGCGGTGATCGGCACCTGCCATCCGAGCGAGGTCCGCCGCAACGCCGACGCCAGGGCCGGCGACGCCCTGATCCTGACCAAGCCGGTCGGCGTCGGCATCTATTCGGCCGCCATCAAGCAGAGCGCCCTGCCGCCGGCCGCCTATCAGGAGATGATCACGGCCACGACGACCCTGAACAAGGTCGGCGCCGAGCTCGGCAAGCACAAGGACGTGCATGCCGTTACCGACGTCACCGGCTTCGGCGTGCTGGGCCATGCGCTCGAGCTGGCCCGCGGCTCGAAGCTGTCGGTCGTCATCGAGGCGGACAAGGTGCCGCTGCTCGCCGATGCCGCCATGTTGGCGGAGAAAGGGTTCGTCACCGGGGCCTCGCACCGCAACTGGGCGAGCTACGGCGGGTCGGTCGCACTGCAATCCGGGCTACCGGAGTGGAAGCGTCACCTGCTTGCCGATCCGCAGACTTCTGGCGGCCTCCTGGTGTCGTGCACGGCCGCCAGTGCACCGGGGATCGTCGAGACGATCAGGGCCTCCGGCTTTCCGTCGGCGGGCGTCATCGGTCATACGAAGGCAGGCGCACCGACCATCACCGTGATCTAGGCGGAAAAGGTACGGTACGCGTAAGATTCCGTCACCGACGGGCAAATCCCGGCGCTGCGAGCCTGAAACAAATCTGTGACAGCGATACGGATGATACAATTTCCGTGATTTGACGATATCGTCGCAACACAAGCTAAGGCTACGAAACAGTCTGTGACCAAATTGGGTCACGCGCGGGGAAAGGGGGGCTTTGTTCCGCGGTTTTGGAAGTTGATCCACGTGCCGTGTGATTTGCACGACTGACTTTTTTGATTTCATTCCCATTGAAGGGGCTTGGGTATGACTGCCGAACTCATTCAGTTCGCGAGACTTCGAGACGACCGAAGAGGCCACCTTTATCGTCAGCAGGCGGTGCCCCGGGTGCCGTCCGCAAATACGACTACGCCCCGGGCCATCGAGCTTCAGGTGGCGCGCATCGCCCGCCTGCTCGGCGAGCTCGAGGAATTGACCGAGACATCGACAGATGTTCCCGCCGCGACTTTGACCCATGCACGCGCCAGCCTCGACAAGGCGCGCCGCATCATCCGTCCGTGGACCGCTCTCGACGAGCTCGACGGCGATCCTCAGCCCGACGTCGACGACGAGCGCCTGGAGAGGATGTACCGCGACCTCAATCGCGACGCCTGAACGCGTCGCGACCGCCCGGTCGTGAAGGGGGTCGGAGCTCGAGCGGGCCCCGATCGCCAATGTTGCGGCGGCGCCAGCCTGTCTGGCGTTACCGTACGGTGGCGCACGGCCCCGACGCTTCCGTCGCAACCGGTTTATCGGCGCAATACTTCAGCGAACCATCGTTACATCTCCGGCCGCCACCGATTTCGAGGTTCCCCGGCGCAGAATCCCAATCAAAAACAAAACCTTAGCCAGCGGTGTTGTGGACCTAGCGGCATGACACGTGAAAATGGTAAATTAT
>JAFEFF010000080.1 GCA_018240745.1 Pseudomonadota bacterium | reverse complement strand
GTCGCCGTCGATCAATTCTCTCTTCAAGACCTCGTTCCGAAGCGACGCTTCCAGGAGCTTTGTGTCAACTTGAACATTTGGGAAGATACGCTTCAGGCAAAGCCGTAGGTGGTTGAGCATGGTTTCGGAGAGCATCACTGCCGCCAAGGTGTGCTTGTTCGTCGCTTGATGTTGCTCGTAGAATTCTTCCATCTGACTTTTCGCGAAACCTTCTTTGCAAAGGTTGGCAAAGAATTCGACGAGCTCCGGGTCCTTGGCAACTGAGGAAAGTAGATCGACTTCAGCGATGAGTTCGTGAACGATTGGCTTCTTGAACTCGATCCGATAGACGCGCCATACCGCGCCGTTCGTTACTACCACCCACTCGACCCCCTGATTCGCGCCGTAGTCGACAACTTGTCGGACGTGATTGTCCTTGAGCTCAACACCGATAGCTTTCGCTTCGACGAGGAAGTGGATTTCTTTTCCAACCTTCACCGCCAGATCGACGTACGTCCCCTTAACGGCGAACTCAGTCGAAACTTCTACGTACTTCTCGTAGCCAAGGAGGTCCGCAAGCATATCGCCGATGATGACAACCGTATCTGACTCACTCACGTCCCGCTTCTTCGCATTGGCCAAGATGCTGCGGTATCTCTTCAGACCGTCACTAATGCGCTCCAACGCTTTCTTGCCGACTGGCATCCCATTCCCCAAAGTCAATATTGTTCCCACTACTTTAGCGCGAGCGGCGACGTTAGGTAAGTGAGATGCCGCGCACCACCGCGAGGGCTGGACAGGAGCCGCGCACGTCGCTCGCCTTGCCATGGCTACTCGGTCTTCGACCATCAGTCGGTCGCAGAGGGAGCCAGTTCGGCATCGAAGCGTTCAATCGCCGTGGGATCGGGGTTTCGCTTGCGCCGGTCCTGTCGGGAAGCGCTGTTCGAACCGGGTCACTTCCGGCAGGCCCCGGTGGACCGGCGCAGGGGGCCGCGCCTCGACCTGCGCGCCACAACGAAATCCGATTGCATCTAGCTCGGCGCAGGCCTCCTCCTGGCCGCATAGAGCAAGCCCAATCCGAACGCCGGGATCAGGATGTCCATGTAGAAGATGACGCCGGCATTGCCCGGCGCGAAGTTGCCGTGCTCCACCATCTCGCGGACATGGCCTGCGGCGGCGCCGAGCGTGAACAGGCTGGGGCCGACGATCGCGGCCAGGCGCAGATCGTAGCTCCGGAAGGCGGCGAGGAAACCGACGACGGCAAAGCCCAGGCTGGCCGTCGCCACTTCGAACTGGAACGGGCTATCGGCCCATCCGATGTACGAAGCGGAGAGCCGGCCGAAAAACGCGTGCATGACGAAGTTGTAAAGGAAGCCCACGCCGATCGCCCAAAATACGTGCCAGGCCAATAGTCTATCGACGACGAACCCGGCGGATTTGCGCTGTGGACCTCGAGCAATCGCGACGGCCGAGAAGATGAGACCGATCACCAGAAAGGTCAGTGGGTAGTTGGCGATTGTAAATGCGATGGCTGCGCTGACCATGTCGGCCCCCAAGCTCTTTGGGACCAGAAGCCCCGAACGACTGATGGTAGCTCCCTGGAAGCGCGCCGCCAGTCGCATGACGTTCGCGCCGCGCCAAAGCCTTCGGGTTTCGAGACCCACCATGCGGGCTTTCCGACCCCGCCCTCCCGGCACGTCCGCCGCGTGCTACGCCGTCATCGTGGGAAGGGGTGGTGTGATGACGGCAAGATCTCCCTCTGTCCTGAGGTGCCTGGAAAAGGCCACCGAGTGCGGGCAGAGAGCGACGGTGGCGACCAGCGAAGCCGACATGCTTCGGGAACTGGAGATGGCATTCGCCTGGCTGGAACTGGCGAAGTCTCGAGCCAGCAGCGGGGATCCGTTGGCATGGGGCGGAGACCCGGCCGAAGGACTGACCCGTGGCGACGCTTAGCCGCCTTCCCCGCACCGGCGGTGGCAAACGGACCCCCGGGCGACGCTCATCAGCCCTGACCTGGCATCGCTACCTCGACCGTCTGTTCGTCGCGTTCGGGGCAGGCTGCCTTGTCGGCGCCGGACTCATCCTTCTGCTCTGAACTTTTGGATGATGGAGGCAATGATGGGAAAGGGGTATTCGCTTCGAGGTCTGTTCGCGGTCTTGGCTCGTGGCATCTTCGGTTGGCGCCTGGTTGTCCCCCGATTATCCCGCCGCTGGGAACCCTGGCCGCCGTTGCTTTGACGATGGCGCATCGGCTGCAGGATCAGCCTGCGGGGCTCGTCGGCTATCCGAGGTGGCCTGGCAGGCGTAGTTGCAGCCTCGCCACAGCCGGCCTCGAAAGCAGACCAATGTGACGAACCGGCTTAGCGTCGCGGCGACGGTTTCCTATCCTTCGGATTTGTGTGCTTTGTCTCAGCCAATGGGCACTGGGCGATGGACCGACAAACACTCCGCCACTATCTGGCGCAAACGGATGATCACATCGATCAGGCGACCGAACGTCTGGAGCGCCACTCCCGCCTGCTCGAACAGCTCAAACGCGCCGGGCGTGATACGCGCGCGGCCGAAGAACTGATGGCTCGATTCGAGCAGGCACTGGAAAGCACTCGATCCGATCGTCAGGTGATCCTCAACCTGCTCGACGCACCCAAAAACCGCCGTCCAGGGAATGAACTTCCACCGCCGCAAACTCACGGTACGAACATCCAGATGAGCCATGCAACGTTCGATGCGCGCGAACGTCGGGATGATTCCCGCCGGATAGCCCTACCGGATAGCTGATGCCCCCCGGACGCGGGCCGCTCATGATCGGCCATCGCCGTCTCCTTCGCTAATCGATGGCCGCACGGTCTTCCGCCATCAGCCGGTCGCAGAGGGCGTCCAGTTCGTCGTTGAAGCGGTCGAGCGCAGCGGGGTCGGGATTTCGTTTCGCCTTCCGCAGGTGTCGTGCGAACCGGGTCAGTTCCGGCAGCACCCGGTGGATCGGCGTTTCGAGGCCGCGCAGGTCGAACTCGGTCTCCAGGTCGTCGAATTCCTTCGCGCGGCTGCGGTCCTCGCGGAGGACGATCGCCACGGACGCATCGATCCACTGCGCCCGCAGCGACAGGAGCGGCAGGCTGGCGAGCGGGCGGCCGCGGCCGAGATAGTCGCGGACGCGGCGCAGGGTCCGCGCCTCGGCCTGCGCCGTGATGCGCCGCACGAGCTCCTGTTGCGCGTCGTCAGGCGTCGGCGCGCGTCGCCGAATCGGCTTGCTCATGATCGTTCTCCCAGGTGACATCGCCGACCAGCTCCAGGCCGCGAATGAAGATGTGCATGCGTCCGGTATCCGCGGTCGCGGCCGTCGCGCGCCGCAGCCGCTTGGCCCTGAGGTCGGCCATGTTGAGGCGCCAGTTGCCGAGGAACAGGTGGTCGGGGTTGACGCAGCGGCGCTCGTCGCAGCGATGGCACAGGATCTTGCCGGCGGGGATCGGTCCATGACGCCCGGTCCACGCCAGGCGATGGGCGAGCCAGACGCGGTTGCCGTAGCCGGCGAGGCCGTAGCCCTGCCGATTGGTCGACCCCCGCCAGATCCAGCAGCCCGAGAGGGGATCGCGACGGGTGCGATGGGCGATGCGCTGGGCGATCGTCCACGAGTGGGGGCATTTGAAACCCATCAGCGCTCTCCGCCGCCGAGGCCGAGCAGCGGCCGGATCGCGACTTCGCCGACCATCTCGAGCCCGCGATAGACGATGCGGATTTGCGCGCGGTCCTCGTTCGCTTGGGTTGGCCGTGGCGGCAGCGCCCGCGCTTTCATCTTGGCCTTGCGGTCGGCGCTGTTGAGCGCATAGGTGCCGAGAAACAGATGATCCGGGTTGACGCAGCGCCGCTCGTCGCAGCGATGGCAGAGAATGGCGCCCTTCGGGATCGGGCCGTTGTGGATCGTCCAGGCGAAGCGGTGCGCCAGCTCGGTGCGGCCGGGGGCGACCCTCACGCGGCCATAGCCGTCCTCGGCGGGCTTGCCTTGCCAGATCAGGCAGCCAGACAGCGGGTCGCTGCGGGTCCATTGGGCCAGACGTTCGGCCGGTGCCAGGGAGAGGGGAGAAGGGCGACGCGTGCTCATGCGCGCGAAAGTAAGTGCGCTTGCTGTGGATCGACGAATATGGGCAATGGCTTTGCGCAAAGCCGGGCAATGCGCGGCCTTTTTGATGGGCCAATGCCCATGATGACCGTCCGCCGCGCACGTTATCCACAGCTCTGTCGTCCTTATATGAGCGATCAGGAGTCAAGAGGTTGGTTTGAATATTGTCATTCAGTGATCGGGCCAGCTGGGCGGTGGAGGGAAGCGCCGCGGGCAAGCGGCGTCGAGACTGGCGGCGG
>JAFEFF010000007.1 GCA_018240745.1 Pseudomonadota bacterium | reverse complement strand
GCCGGCTCCACCTGCCGCGCCGCCGGCTCCGCCAGCCGCACCGCCGGCTCCTCCAGCCGCACCACCGGCTCCACCGGCCGCACCGCCGGCTCCGCCAGCCGCACCGCCGGCTCCACCAGCACCAGCGCCCGCGCCACCAGCGCCGGCACCGCCCGCACCACCAGCACCCGCACCGCCAGCGCCGGCACCACCGGCGCCCGCACCACCACCAGCGCCACCACCTCCGGCGCCGCCCGCCTGGCACACGTCGTTACCCATGATCGCGAAGGAGAGCGACTTGCCGGCGATGTGCGTCGGTCGCCACTCTGCGCGGGACTCCGCGCGGGCCGCGACGCTCGTGCAGATCAATCCGGCTGCACCGACTGCGAGCAGTGCTGTGCTTCGACGCGACGCCATCACACGGTCCTCCACAAAAGAAAGGAATGTGGCCATCGGCACGCGGCGCTGAAGGGATCAATCAGTGATCTATCGGTGAGACTCGTGTGGGCGTCCGCATTTCCGGCAATGTCCGGAAATCGCTTTGGTCAGTCGCTGTACGCAAACGTGATGTCGAGTCCGATAGCGGACACACCTGACCTTCGGGGAGAAGCAGGAAGTTCGAGAGGCACCGTCACGAGGCTGCACTCGGGACAGGCCAGTGAATGAAATCCCGTGGCGTCCGGCCTTTCCAGCCCTGCAACGGATGGCATGGCGGGGCGTTGACCCCGAAAGCGAGGGTATGTGCCATGTCGCTACGATCATCTCGGATTGCGGCCGTCGCCGCGGCAGGCGTGGCGGCGATTGCCCTGAATGCGCACGCCGCACCCGCTGACAAGTGCCTCGATCAGGTCCGCGACCTCGCCGCGCGACACGGCACGCCGAGCAAGCCGCCGACCGCGGCGCCGGACAGGAAGTCGGATATCACGACCCAGGACCTCGCCCGCTCGGGCGGCGTGATCAAGCCGCCGGCCGTCGACGACAAGTCCGTCATCACGCCCGCGCCGAACGCCCACGACCCCATGCCGACGGTGCCGAATGTCGCCCCGAAGGCGCAGCAGGACGAACCGGCGGCCGATCGCACCAAGCTGCAGGCCGCCCTGACCGCCGCGCGGGAGCAGGCCGAGCAGGGCAACGAGAAGGGCTGTCAGGAAGCGCTGGAGCGCGCCCGCACGCTCGCCGATCGCACGAAGTAGCGGCGACGACGAGCGGGACGGAGACCGACGACATGCTGAAGTGGGCGCTGATCTTCTTCCTGATCTCCATCGTCGCCGGCATCTTCGGCTTCACCAACATCGCCGCCGGTGCGCGCACGATCGCGCGCGTGCTGTTTTTCCTGGCGCTGCTGGTTGCGGTGGTGTTCCTGGTCATCCTGTTCATGGCCGGCGGGTGGTGGTGACGCGCCGGCGTCAGTGATCCAGGTCAAAGAAATCAGCTTCAAGGGCGTGCATCGTGTTTCGGCCGAAGGCGGGGGCGACGATGGCATGGCACAAGGACATCCTGCGATGGCAGGCGGATAATCCGACCATCACCTGGATCTTCTGGATCCTGGTCTGGGCGCTGGTCTTCTATCTGCTGTTCCATCCGGGCGCACTCGCCGGCAGCATCTGAGCGGCGTGTCAGGCCGATGGCGCGTGGCGGGCCGCCAGGACCTGCAGCAGCGCCGCCAGGCTGCGGCGCAGGCCGGGAAGCGAGGCAACCGGAGTGGTCGCGGGGCTGGTTCGCAGGACGACAGCCAGGACGGTCGACTGCTCGTGCACCTCGCTGAACGACTCGCGGATCGCGGGCCGCGCATGATCGGGCCGCAGCGAATCCTCCCATTCCAGCGCGCTCAACAACTCCTCCCGGATCGCATAGTCGTCCGGATGGCCCTGGGCGCGCAGGCAAGCCCGGTCGAGCGCCTCGGCCCTTCTGTGAAGTCTGCTGAGCAATCGCCCCCGATCGACAACGCTTGAGTTGCGCGGGCCGTACTAGATCATCAGGCCTTGCTCGTGTCGAGAAACTGCCGAACGTCCTGGACGGCTTGTGACAGCCCCACCCGCTCCACCGACACCCCTGCCGGGAAGGCGCTCAGCAGCCGTGACGGCAGCCGCGAGTCGAGCATCACGAACACGCCGCGATCATCGGCTCTCCGGATCAACCGTCCGTACGCCTGCTTCAGCCGCAGCCGCGCCAGCATGTCGTCGTAGGCGTTGTTGCCGGCGCCGGCCGCCTTCCATGCGGCCTTGCGGGCGCGGTGGAGGATGTCGGGGCGCGGCCAGGGCACGCGGTCGAACACGATCAGGCGCAGCGAGCGGCCGGGCACGTCGACGCCATCGCGCACCGCGTCGGTGCCGAGCAGGCAGGAGTGCTCCTCGGCCCGGAAGATGTCGACCAGAGTGGCTGCGTCCATGCCGCCGACATGCTGGGCGTAGAGCGGGATGTTCGCCTCCTCGAGCGCCGGGGCGATGCGCTGGTACACCGCGCGCAGCCGGCCGATTGCCGTGAACAGGCCCAATGCACCGCCGCCCGATGCCAGGAACAGCTCGCGATAGGCCGCCGCCACCTGGTCGGTGTCGTCGCGCGGCACGTCCTTCACGATCAGCACGCGCGTGGCGTCGGCGTAGTCGAAGGGGGAGGCCATCGCCGCACGCATCGCCGGAGCGAGGAGGTGGCGGGTGCCGGTGCGCGCCTCGGCGGCGAACCACGAGGCACTTCTGTCATCCTGAGGCGAAGCCGAAGGATCCTTCGCTGCGCTCAGGATGACAGCGGGGGTGGTGCGCTCGGGAGAGTCGTCGTTCGCTGCGTTGGGGACGCCGAGGGAGTCCCGCAGCGTCGCCGAGGTGATCACCGCGCCGTGGGCGGGCTTGATCACGCCGTTCACGAAGGGCTCGGTCGGGTCGAGGTAGTGACGGAACATGCCGACATCGTGCTCGCGGTTCTGGATGCGCTCGATCGCGAACCAGTCGACGAAGGCGGGATCAGCGTCGTCGTGCAGGCCGCGCAGCATCGACCGCCATGCCTCGAGCGTGAGCTCGCAGCGGTTGGTGAGCGAGCGCATCACGCCCTCGATGCGGCCGCGCTGCCCTGAATCGAGCTTGTCGGCGTCGCCTTCGAGCTTCGCCTTGAGGGCTGTCTTCAGTCGCCGCACCGGCAGCACCATCTGCTCGAACAGCGTGGCGAGCTGGTCGGCCGCCTCGATCAGGCCGGGGTTGAGCGGGCGGATATCGCATTCCAGGCCGAAGCCCTGGTCCTCGCCCACGGCGCGCGCCCGCACCTGAACGCGCACCAGGGCCAGGAACTCCTCCGCCGGGCCGATCACCGTGCCGTCGGCCAGCCGCGTTTGCCAGTTGGGCGAGGGCAGGCGTCGACTGAGATCGAGCAGGCGCCGCAGCGCGTTGTGCGCCTCCTCGTCCTCGCCCAGCAGGTCGGCGACCCGCCGCTCGAGCCCGCGCGCGCGGCTTCCCCGGCGGCCTTCGGCGCCCAGGATCCAGCGCCGCAGGTCCGAGCATTCGACGCCGCTCAGATGCGCGCCGAACGCGCCGTCGGCGGCGTCGAACAGGTGATGGCCCTCGTCGAACACGTAGCGGGTGGGCCGCGTCGCATCGTCGAGCCCGCCCATCGCCGCCTGCACCATCACCAGCGCATGGTTGGCGATCACGATGTCGGCGGTGCGCGCACGTCTGATGGTGCGCTCGACAAAACACTTCCGGTAATGCTCGCAGGCCGAATAGATGCATTCGCCGCGCCGGTCGGCGAGCCGCCCGACACGGCCGCGGCCCAGGAGGTCGAGCAGCCACGCCGGCAGGTCGCCGCCGATCATGTCGCCGTCGCGGCTGGCCAGCGCCCAGCGCGCGAGCAGGCCGAGGCCGACAGCATTCTCCGGCACCAGGCCGGTGCGCATCACCGCCTCCTGGAAGTTCAGCAGGCAGAGATAGTTCTCGCGGCCCTTTCTGATGACGACACGCCGACGTTTCTCGGCGCTGTCGCGATGCAGCCGGTCGAGCTCGGTGTCGATCTGGCGCTGCAGGTTGCGGGTGTAGGTCGCGATCCACACCGGCGCGCCGTTCTTCTCCGCCCACAGGCTCGCCGGCGCGACATAGCCCAGCGTCTTGCCGACGCCGGTGCCGGCCTCGACCAGCACGACCTTCGGCTTGTCCTCCTCTTCGCGCGGCGCGAAGGCTTCCGAGGCCGCGGAGGCATAGTCGCTTTGAGTCGGTCGCAGCTCCGGCAGGCCGGGCCCCGAGGCGACGAGCTGCGCCAGCCGCAGCCGCGCCTCGCGCGGCTCGATCGGTATCGAGCCCGGGGGCGTGGCGGGCGGCGGCTCGTCCCACACCGGCAAGGCCTTCCAGATGTCGAGGCCGGCGCCGGGCCGTGGTTTCCTGCCCGTCTGGTCGAGGCCGAGTGCCTTCAGGACCTCGCCGCTCCACGACCAGTTGCCGCGCGCCATCGCCAGCGCCGTGTCGCGCATCTCGGCCGAGGCGAGCGCCGCCATGTCCTCGAGCTCGTCGAGCAGGGCCCTGGCGATCTTCGGCAGCGCCGCGAGCTCGTCGGACGGATCGACGTCCGTCGCCTCGGCGAGCCCGCGCGGCGTCGGCAGGCAGAAGCTCGCCGGCCGTACGAAGGCGTAGAGTTCGAGCAGGTCGCGTGCGGGCAGGCCGTCGAGGCCCAGCCGCGCCGCCGTCGCCGGCGCATGCACGACGAGCGGGGACGTCCCGGCGGCGCGCCGTGCGGCGTCGGGCCCGCTCAGGCGCTCGATTTCGCCGTCTTCGCTCAGCCACAGCGCCCCGCGCGCCGTGGCGAGGAGGGAGGACCACATCGCCGCCTCGATAGCATACAATCGGGTGGTAATGAGGCTGCACCGTCGTCCCGAGCGAAGCCGAGGGACCTCTTTTGCTAGCGCTGCACAAAAAGGTCCCTCCGCTCCGCTTCGCTCCGGTCGGGACGACGGTGGGGGCTTGTTTCCACGGCGCGCCGTCCTGGCCGGCGCGCTGTCCGCGCCATTCGTGCGGCCGGCGCACGCGGCCGAAGCGGACGTCGCGGTGGTCGGCGCCGGCGTGGCGGGATTTGCCGCAGCCCACACGCTGATCGGCGCCCATCGCAGCGTGGTCGTGCTCGAGGCGCGCGAGCGCACCGGCGGGCGGGTGTTCACCGATCCCGGCCTCGGCCTGCCGTTCGACCAGGGTGCGCCGACCCGCGCCGAGCCGACCGGCATGTCGCTGATGATCGACGGCAAGGAGCTGAGCCACGAGGAGTACCAGCGGTTCGCCAAGACGTCGGACGAGATCGCCCACCTGATCCAGGCGCTGCACAAGGAGGCGCCGGGCTTCGATCCGCGCGTGGTGGTGCATCCGCACGATGCGCTGCAGCGGCTGGCGTTCGAGGTGCAACTCCGGCGCACGCCGTTCCCGCCCTTCAGCCGGCTGCCGGTGGCCGAAGGCAGGGTGCCGGCGCGCATCAACACCCGCGTCATCCGCATCGATTCGACCGGCCCGCTGGTGCGGCTGGTGACCCTGGGCGGCGAGGTGCAGGCGAAGGCCGTGATCGTCACCGTGTCGACCGGCGTGCTGGCGGCGGGCGGAATCTCCTTCGCGCCGCCGCTCAGGAGCGATCGGCACGCGGCGATCGTTTCGCTGCCGATGGCGCAGGCCGACAAGGTGTGCGTGACCTTCTCGCGCCGCGTGATCGACGCGCCCGACGACACGCGCGTGGTGGCCTGGACCAAGCAGCAGACGGTGACCGAGGTGCTGCTGCGGCCGGGCGGGAAGGAAGCCGCGATCCTCACCTATCGCGGCGAGGAGGCGCGCAAGCTCGAGGCCAATGGTGCGTCGGCGGCGGCAGCCGGCGCGGTCACGGCGCTGGCCGACCTGTTCGGCAAGGAAGTGCGGATGGGCTTCCTGCGCGCGGCCTCGACACGCTGGGGACTCGATCCCTATGCGCGCGGCGCCTGGGCCGACGGTCCCGTCGAGGCGCGCCGCGTGCTCGCCTCGCCGCACTACGAGCGGGTGTTCTTCGCTGGCGAGGCGACCGATGGAGCGGGCGGCGTGTTCGGCGCCAGCGCCTCGGGCCAGCGCGCGGCGAAGGAGGCGCTGGCCGCGCTCAAGAGGTAGATTTTACCCGGGTAAAATATACCTGCGCGGTGACGCAAGACCTGGGACGAATCGCCTGAAATGCAGGCCGGCCGGCATTTTAGCCGTCCCACGGCGGTGGAATGTCGACGACAGATTCTTGCGCTGGGGCGCGCCGCTCCGTGGCGCGTCTTCTCTTTGCTTCATGATCATGACGAAGACCATGACGCGCCACGGAGTGGCGCGTCCCCAGCGCAAGACTAGCGGTGCGACGCGGTCTCGGGGCGGCCGGCGATCATAAGGACGCCCGCCACGACCAGCGCGGCGGCGGCGGCCCAGGACGGGCCGGCGAGGCTGCCGGTGTGGTCGTAGAGGTACCCGGCAAAAATCGGCCCGAGGATCTGGCCGGCGCTGAACACCGCCGTCACCAGGGCGATGCGGCGGCGCGGATCGCCCGAGCCCTCGCGCGCCGCGATCAGGCCGAGCGCGGTCAGGCCCATGAAGCTGCCGCCGACGAACACCGAGGCGGCGATGACCGTCGCCGAGGTCACCCACAGCGCCGACACGGCGACGCCCGCCGCCTCGACGAAGGCGGCGATGGCGAAGGTGCGGCGGATGCCCCAGCGCGCACCGAGGCCGGTCCACAGCGCGACCGACGGTGCGGCGGCGAGGCCGAACATCACCCAGATGTACGGCTCGAGACTGGCGATCGCCGGCGTGCCGCGCACCATGGCGACGATGAAGGTCGCGGTGATGATGTAGCCGAAGCCGAACAGGCCGTAGGCGATGGCGAGCGGCGCGAAGCCCGGCGGCAGCGGCGCGCGCTTGCCGCCTCGCGTGAACTGCGAGCCGGGATGGTCGGGCGGCACCAGCGCCATCACCGCGAAGGTGGCAACGAGCGCCAGGGCCCCGCTCGCGAACCACATCGTGCGCCAGTCGTGCAGCAGGGCGACCAGCGCGGCGGAGACGGCGATGCCGGTGCCGACGCCGGTGAAATGCACCGCGCTCAGCCGGCCGTGCCCGCTCGCGGCCAGGCGATCGAGCACCAGTGCCGAGGCGAAGACCAGGCCGAGGGCGCTGACCACGCCGGCGACGAAGCGCAATACCGACAGGGGGAGCATCGAGTCCACCAGCCCCATCGCTGCCAGCGCCATCGCGTTCACCGTCAGTGCGCCGATCAGCCAGGCGCGGCGCGAGCCGGGCAGCCGCACCGCCGCCAGCAGGGCGCCGGCGAAGTAGCCCAGGAAATTCGAGGCGGCGATGATTCCCGCCTGGCTCTTGCTGAGGCCCAGCGCCTCGACCATCGGCGGCAGGATCGGGGTGTAGACGAAACGGCCGACGCCGATGACGGCGGCCATGGCCAGCAGGCCCCCTATCGAAAGCGATAGGGCTGCCAGCGAGAGGGGACTTTTGTTCATGATTGCCGCGCAGTTTGCTCGGGTGGCAATGGGCGGGCAAATGACTTAGTTTCCGGCCGTCCATGACCCAGATCGATCGTTCTTTGGCGGAGCAGGCGCGCGCGTGGCCGTTCGAGGAGGCCCGCAAGCTGGTGAAGCGCGTCGGTGGCCCGGGGCGCGAGCACACTCCGGAGAAGGGCTACGTGCTGTTCGAGACCGGCTACGGTCCCTCCGGCCTGCCGCATATCGGCACCTTCGGCGAGGTCGTGCGCACGACCATGGTGCGCCAGGCGTTCCAGCGGCTCTCCGATGTGCCGACGCGGCTGTTCTGCTTCAGCGACGACATGGACGGCCTGCGCAAGGTGCCCGACAACGTGCCGAACAAGGAGATGCTGGCGCAGCATCTCGGCAAGCCGCTCACGGCGGTGCCCGATCCGTTCGGCAGCGAGCATGGCAGTTTCGGTGCGGCGAACAATGCGCGGCTGCGCGCGTTCCTCGACTCGTTCGGCTTCGAGTACGAGTTCCAGTCGGCCACCGATTGGTACAGGTCGGGCCGCTTCGACAGGATGCTGCTCGCCATGCTGCGGCACTACGACGAGGTGCAGGCGGTGATGCTGCCGACCCTCGGACCGGAGCGGCGCGAGACCTATTCGATCTTCCTGCCGATCTCGCCGAAGACGGGCCGGGTGCTGCAGGTGCCGGTGATCCGGACCGACGCCGATGCCGGCACCATCGTCTATCGCGACGAGGACGGCACGCTCACCGAGACGCCGGTGACCGGCGGCAACGTCAAGCTGCAGTGGAAAGCCGACTGGGCGGGGCGCTGGTTCGCGCTCGAGGTCGACTACGAGATGTACGGCAAGGACCTGATCCCGTCGGCCGAGCTCAGCGCGAAGATCGTGCAGATCCTGGGCGGCCGGCCGCCGGAGGGCTTCAACTACGAGCTGTTCCTGGACGACCAGGGCAAGAAGATCTCCAAGTCCAAGGGCAACGGGCTCTCGGTCGAGGAGTGGCTGCGCTACGCCCCGCCCGAATCGCTCGCCTACTACATGTTCCAGGCGCCGCGGCGCGCCAAGCGGCTCTACTTCGACGTGATCCCGCGCGCGATCGACGACTATCTCTCCGCCGTCGAGCGGATGCCGAGCGACGAGCCGGCGAAGCAGGTCGACAATCCGGCATGGCACATCCACAACGGCGAGGCGGCCGACCATCACTCGGGCGGCGTCAGCTTCGGCATGCTGCTGAACCTCGCGAGCGTGGCGCACACCGACGACAAGGACGTGCTGTGGCAGTACCTGCGTCGCTACGTGCCGGGCGCGACGCCGGAGAATGCGCCGTATCTCGACGGGCTGCTGAAGGGCGCGGTCGCCTACTACCAGGACTTCGTGAAGAGCACGAAGAAGTTCCGGCTCCCGACGGCGGCCGAGCGGCCGGCTCTGCAGGACCTAGCCGAGACGCTTCGGAAGATTCCCGAGAGCGAGAGCGCCGAGTTCATCCAGAACGAAGTGTACGAGGCGGGCAAGCGGCACTTCGCCAAGGAAGAGCTGCGGCAGTGGTTCCAGACCCTCTACGAGGTGCTGCTGGGCAGCGAGCAGGGTCCGCGCATGGGTGCCTTCATCAAGCTCTACGGCCGCGACAACGTGGTGCGCCTGATCGACCGCGCACTCGCCGGCGAAGACCTCGGCAAGGCGGCCTGACATCTCCCTCTGTGGCGACGACGAATTGGGCTACCTCACGGGCCGCACAAGGTTCG
>JAFEFF010000079.1 GCA_018240745.1 Pseudomonadota bacterium | reverse complement strand
TTCTCGTTGGCTTCCTCCTGCTTGTTTGCAGGAGCTTGCGCTTCCTGCTGCTCGCGCCGGATCTCGGTGCCGCCGAAGTTCCCGTTTCCGGAATTGGTCGAACTCGGTGCTACACGAGGCGCCGAATCCGGACCGGCGAGCACGGGGGCACTGACGGCCATCGCCGAGCCGAGCCCCGCGAGGAAGAGTATGGACTTGTACATGGGTCGGGCTCCGTCCTTTTGCGGATACAGGAGTATCCCTGTCTCCGTCGTTGCGGATACGGGAGTAACCTTGTCCCCCACGCCGGTGTTGCGCGGGAAAAGATGGAAATGTCGGGGCAATCGAGGGGCCGGCTGCGGCCAGCCTAATTGTCCAAATGGCACGCCACGCGATGGCCGTCGGCCGTCTCCCGCAGCGCCGGCGCCTCCTCGGCGCATCGCGCGAAGGCGTGCGGGCAGCGGTCGCGGAAGCGGCAGCCGGAGGGCGGCTCGCGGGCGTCGGGGACGTTGCCGGCGATCGGCAGCGGCGCGCGGGCCTGATCGGCATCGGGCACGGGAACGGCGGCGACCAGGGCGCGGGTGTAGGGATGGCGCGGGTTGCGGACGATCTCCGCGGTCGGGCCGTCCTCGACCATGGTGCCGAGATACATCACCACCGTGCGCTCGCAGAGATAGCGGACCAGCGCGAGGTCGTGGCTGATGTAGACGGCGGTCAGGCCCATGTCGTCGCGCACCTCGCGCAGCAGGGCGAGGATGCCGGCGCGCACGCTGACATCGAGCATCGACACCGGCTCGTCGGCCACCAGGAAGCGCGGCGCGAGGACGAGGGCGCGCGCCAGCACCACGCGCTGCAACTGGCCGCCGCTGAGCTGATGCGGGTAGCGGTCGAGATAGCGCTCGAGATCGGGCAGGTGGACGCGGCGGAAGGCCTGCGCCACGCGGTCGGCATGCTCGGCCCTGGGGATGCCGGCGTTGAGCAACGGCTCGGCCACCGCGCGGTAGATGGTGAAGCGCGGGTTCAGCGCGTCGAACGGGTTCTGGAACACGAGCTGCGCCTGGCGGCGGAAGGCGCGCAGCGAAGCGCCGGAGAGGCCGCCCAGCGCCGTGCCGTCGAAGGTGATGGCGCCGGCGCTGGGTTCGGTGAGCTTCAGCATCAGCCGGCCGAGCGTGGTCTTGCCGCAACCCGATTCGCCGACGACCGCGACGGCGTCGCTTGCGCCGATCTCGAGCGAGACGCCGTCGAGCGCGCGCACGGCCGGGTGCCGGCCGCGGACGATCTCGCCCAGCGACCGCGACACCGGGAAGTGCTTCACGACATCGCGGAGTTCGACAAGGGCGCTCATGTGGGCCGCTCGCGGTCCGGAAGACGATGAACCGATTAGACGCGTTGCCATGTCCCGGGATCCAGAGCGGCGGTGCGCAGCGTGTCGGCCTCGGCCGAGCGGCGGCAGGTGGTGAGGTGATCGTCGGTGACGTCGGCGGCGAGCGCGCCGGCGGTGCAGGCGGGCTGGACGAACGGGCAGCGCGGCGCGAAGCGGCAGCCGGTCAGCGTCTCGCGCAGGTCGGGCGGGCCGCCGTGGATCGGCACCAGCGCCATCGCGTCCGACAGCAGGTCGGGGAAGGCATTGCGCAGGCCCATCGTGTAGGGATGGCGCGGCCGGCCCAGCACCTCGCGCACCGGGCCGCTCTCGACCACCTGGCCGGCATACATCACCACGACCTCGTCGCAGAGATAGGCGACGACCGAGATGTCGTGCGTGACCATCACCATCGACAGCTTCAGGCGCTGCTGCAGGGTGCGCAGCATGTCGAGGATCTGGCGCTGCACGATCACGTCGAGCGCCGTCACCGGCTCGTCGGCCAGCAGCAGGCTGGGCTCGAGCGCCAGCGCCATGGCGATCGCCGCGCGCTGGCGCATGCCGCCGGAGAACTGGTGCGGATAGTCGACCAGCCGCCGGTCGCTCAGGCCGACCAGCTCGAACAGCTCGGCCGCGCGCGCCTTCGCCGCGGCACGCGAGGCGCCGCCGCGCTTGCGCAGCACCTCCTCGATCTGCGCGCCGACCGTGTAGACCGGGTCGAGCGAGCTCATGGCGCTTTGCGGCACGTAGGCGATCTCGCGCCACAACAGCGCTCGGGTGCTGCCGGCGTCGATCGGCCGGTCCCTGAAGCACACGCGGCCGCCGGCGCGCCGGCCGTTCTCGGCCAGCACGCCCATGATGGCGCGCACCGCCGTGGTCTTGCCGCAGCCCGATTCACCGACCAGGCCGACGATCCTGCCTTCCGGCACCGCGAAGGTCGCCCCGTCGACCGCGCGCACCGTGCCGTCGCGCGTGGCGTAGTGGATCTGCAGATCCTCCACGGCCAGAAGCGGCCGGGGCATCATCGCCTGAGCCTCGGCATGAAGACCTCCTCGTAGCCGCGGCTGATGAAGAAGCCGGCGACGACGACCAGGATGATGCAGACGCCGGGCGGCACGAACCACGCATACTGGCCGCGCGAGAGGGCCTGCGAGGCGAAGGCGTCCTGCAGCATCATGCCCCACGAGACGTTGTCGGGATCGCCGAAGCCCAGGAAGCTCACGGAAGCCTCGGTGATGATCGCCCAGCCGATCGCGATCGCGGCGTAGACGAAGGAGAGCGGCAGGATGTTGGGCGCGATGTGCACGAACAGGATGCGGGCCTGGCTGGCGCCGGTGACGCGGGCCGCCTCGACATACGAGCGCTCGCGCAAGCTCAGCACCTGGGACCGGATCACGCGCGCACTGTTGGGCCACAGCAGCAGCACCACGGCGAGCACGACGTTCGAGGTGTCCGGTCCGAGGAAGCCGATCAGCACGATGACGAAGGGCAGGAACGGCAGGCTGAGCGCCATGTCGGCGATGCGCATCAGCAGGGCATCGATCCAGCCGCCGAAGTAGCCCGCGACCAGCCCGACCACCGTGCCGACCAGGGCGACGATCAGCGCCGCCGAGAGGCCGACGGCCAGCGCGCTCTCGGTGCCGTGCACGAGCTGGGCGTAGATGTCGCGGCCGAGGTTGGTGGTGCCGAGCGGGTACTCGGCGCCGGGCGGCATGTTGGCGGCGACCTTGCCGGTCGACAGGAACAGGATCTCGGTCGGATCGGTGGTGGCGAGCCGGTCGGCGAACACCGCGACCAGCAGGAACAGCAGGTAGATCACGATGCCGACGAAGGCGAACGGGTCGCGCAACGGCATGGTGAGGAGCCGCTGCACGATCGGCGGCAGGCGCCAGCTCCGGCGCGCGGCAAGCTGCGCGGGGATGACCCCGCGCTCCTCAGCCCGCTCGGCCATGGCTCACCCGCGGATCGAGCGTCATGTAGAGAAGGTCGGCAACGAAGTTCATGACCGCCAGCACCGCGGCGATCATCAGGAAGGCGCCCTGCGCCAGCGGATAGTCGTGCACCGACACGGCCTGCACCAGCATGCGGCCGATGCCGGGCCAGGAGAACACCGTCTCGATCACCACGTTGCCGCCCATCGACAGGCCGACGCCGAGCGCAAAAGCAGTGACGACCGGCAATAAGGCGTTGCGGGCGGCGTGGCCGATGACGATGCGCCATTCGGAGAGGCCCTTCATGCGCGCCATGGTGACGAACTCCTCGTGCATCACCTCGAGCATGTTGGAGCGCATCAGCAGCAGCGGCAGGCCCTGCAGGTAGAGGGCGAGGGTGATCACCGGCAGGGCGAGGTGCTGCAGGTAATCGAGCGAGAAGATGCGCTGCCAGTTGCTGGTGTAGGCCTCGCCGGGGCTGCTCGCGCCGCCCGACGGGAACCAGCCGAGCTTGAAGGACAGCAGCGCGAGCAGGACCATGCCGATCCAGAACTCGGGCGCGGCGCGGGTCGCCAGCACCACCGGCACGGCGGCGCGCTCGATCCAGCTCCCGCGCTTCCAGGCGAGCCACGCGCCGGCCAGCACGCCGAACACATAGGCGACGATCAGCGAGCTCAGGGTGAGTATCAACGAATTCGGCAGCACCTCGAGCAGGATCCCGGTGACCGGCCGTCGCTGGAAGAACGACAGGCCCATCTCGCCGCGCGCGAGGTTGGCGAGGTAGATCAGGTATTGCTGCCACATCGGCCGGTCGAGGCCGAACTGCTGCAGCATCGCCTTCTGCTGGTCCTCGTTCAGGTTGTCGTTGATGAAGGCCGCCAGCGGCGAGCCCGGCATCAGCCGGAACATGAAGAACAGGATGGTGATGACGGCCAGCAACGCCAGCGTGTTGTGGAGGAAGCGTTCGAGCACGAGCTTCATGGGGGCACGCCCTCCCCCGTCTTCGGGGGAGGTGGCGCGGTAATCCGCGACGGAGGGGTCATGCGCCTCCGCCATTCACGACCCCTCCGTCGGCGTAAGACGCCGACACCTCCCCCGAAGACGGGGGAGGGGGAGTTCATCCACGCCACCATGATCATTCGGTGGTCAGCTTTTCCTGCTTGCCGGCCGGGTAGTAGAGCTTGTTGCCCTTCAGCCGGTAGCCGGCGTCGGCCAGGATCTTCTTGGCGACCGCGAGCCCGGTCTTGGGATTGTCGACCGACGGGTCGTGCCAGTAGCTCAGCACCGGCGAGACGTGGCTGTTCGACGGCACGGCGAAGTCCTGCCACGCCGCCGAGACCATCAGCCGCCGGTCGATCGCGAACGACAGCGCGCGGCGGAAGGCCGGGTCGTCGAACGGCGGCCGGCGGCAGTTGAAGGCGACGAACTCGAAGCCGACGTCGGTCTCGCTCTTGACGACGATGTCGGGATTCTCCTTGGCGAACTTGACCAGCACCTCGGGATCGCCGCCGAAGAAGCCGAGGAAGTTCAGCTCGCCGCTCTTCAGCATGCCGAGCGTCGCCTCGGCGTTGGGCACGATGCGCATGATCCAGCGCGCCACCTTGGGCGCCCTGAAGTGGTCGGGGAAGGCCTCGAGCACCACCTCCTCGTTGGGCTGCCAGCGCGCCATCCTGAACGGGCCCGAGCCGGTGCGGTTGACGTCCTTGATCTGCTCGGCGTTCTCCGGCTTGCCCGCGAGGTCCTTCAGCACCGGCTCCCAGACATGCCTGGGGATCAGGTTGATCTTGCTGAGCGAGGCGGTGAAGAAGGCGGCGTTGGGCGCCTTGAGCTTCATGGTGAGGCCCCTGTCGCCCACCTTCTCCATCGCGACGATCTCGGTGACGAAGGGCTTGTACATCGGCGCCTTGTCGCCGGCCGGCGCGGTGAAGGAGAAGATCACGTCGTCGATCGTCACCGGCTGGCCGTCGTGCCACTTCATGCCGGCGCGCAGCGTGATGGCGATCGTCCTGTCGTCCTTCCATTCGACGCTCTCGGCCGACCAGGGCTGCGGCTGGCCGTCGGGGCCGATGCGCATCAGCCGGTCCCAGACCAGGTCGGTGATCCAGCTATCGACCGCGCCGCCTATGTAGAGCGGGTTGCAGGCGTTCAGCGACTCCGAGCTGTTGATGATCAGGTCCTTCTGCGCGCCGAGCGGCTCGATCGCGACGAAGGTCCAGATGTTGCGGATGCCGATGCCGGTCTGGTTGACGACGGTGTCCTCCTTGAAGACCTTCCTGTTGAAGGCCATCGGGTACTTGGGATGCACCAGGAAGGCGTAGGGCTGGTCGCGGTTGATCATCTCCTGCGCCGCGAAGATGGTCTTGCGCCGCTCTTCCTTGTCGATCTGGGTGCGCTGCTTCTCGGCCAGCTTGTCGTAGTCGGGGTTCCTGTAGCCGACGAAGTCGTAGCCCTTGTCGGCAAGGGTCGAATAGAACAGCGAGTAGACGAACTCGTCGGGGTCGGAGCGCTCGGGCCGGCCGACCATGCGCCACATCGTGGTGTCCCACTTGTCGCGGCCGTACCAGATCAGCGCGGTCTGCGCCTGGCGCTGCAGCGGCTTGACGTCGATGTCGAGGCCGAGCTTGCGCCATTCCTGGGCGATGAGCTGCGACGCCTGGTAGGCCTGCGGCAGCGCCGCCTGCGGCCAGGTGTAGAAGTTGATCTTGCGGATCTTCTCGTTGGCGCTCTGTGCAAGGGCCCCTTTCGCGAAGCCGGTCGGGGCGACGGCCGCCGCGGCCGCCGTGCCCATCATCGTCCGTCTCTTCATGATGCCTCCTTCAAGCGGGCCTTGGTGTACCGGTTCTCCGGAATCTTGAGCCCGAGATTATCCCTGAGTGTCCTGCCTTCGTACTCCTTGCGAAACACGCCGCGCTGCTGCAGCAGCGGCACGACCTCCGTGCAGAAGTCCTCGAACGGCCTGGGGTAGTGGTTGCAGACGACGTTGAAGCCGTCGGCCGCCTCCTCCGTGAGCCACTTCTCCATCTCGTCGGCCATGTACTCGGGTGTGCCGACGATCACGCGATGGCCGGTGCCGGCGGCAGTGTGGCGCGCAATCTGGCGCAAGGTCATGTTGTTGTCGCGCGCCGTCTTCACCACCAGCGCCTGGCGCGCCTTGGCGGCGTTGCTGGGCGGCAGGTCGGGCAGGGGCCCGTCGAGCGGGAATTTGGTCAGGTCGAGACCGCCGGAAATGTGCGTCAGCGACAACAAGGCCACGTCGTCCGGCATCAGCGACTGCAGGTAGTCGTAGTTCGCTCGGGCGTCGTCCATCGTCCTGCCGAGCACCGGCGTCAGGCCCGGCATGATCTTGATGTCGTCGGGCGCGCGGCCGTACTTCGCCGCGCGCTGCTTGATGTCGGCGTAGAACGCCCTGGCCTCGTCGATCCTGGTCTGCGCGGTGAACACCACGTCGGCGGTGCGCGCGGCGAGCTCGCGGCCGGCCTCGGAGGAGCCGGCCTGGGCGATCACCGGCCAGCCCTGCGGCGAGCGGGTGATGTTGAGCGGGCCCTTGACCTTGAAGTGCTTGCCGACATGGTCGAGGAAATGGACCTTGTCGCGATCCATGTAGAGGCCGCTCTTCTTGTCGCGGATCAGCCCGCCTTCCTCCCACGAATCCCACAGGCCGGTGACGACCTCGTAGAACTCCGCGGCGCGCTCGTAGCGCTCGGCGTGTGGCATGTGCCGGTCGAAGCCGAAATTCTCCGACTCGTCCTCGATCTGCGAGGTGACGAGGTTCCAGCCGGCGCGGCCCCCGCTCATGTGGTCGATCGACATGAAGCGGCGGGCGATGTTGTAGGGCTCGTTGTAGGTCGTGGTCGCCGTCGCCACGAGGCCGATGCGCTCGGTCACCATGGCGAGCGCGGCCAGCGCCGCCGTCGGCTCGAGCTTCACCGTGCGCGAGAGCTTGGACCGCGCCCGCTCGCCACGCGCGAGCTGCCGGCTGCCCGACACGCCGACCGTGTCCTGGAAGAAGATGCAGTCGAACTTCGCCGCCTCGGCAACCTGCGTGATGTGGGCGTAGCCCCGGAAGTCCATGTCGTAGGTCGGGATGGCGTCGGGATGGCGCCAGCCGGCGAGATGGTTGCCCGGCACCGAGAAGAACCCGCCGAGATGGAGCATGCGCTTAGAAGACATGGTTCGGAGTCTTTGCTGGGAGCGCGCCACTCCCGTGGCGCTCATGGGGTGCTGCAACACGGAGGAAGAGCGCCACTGGAGTGGCGCGTTCCCAGCAATGAGTCTCAATCATTGGACGCCGCCACCGCCGGGGCCGTCACCTGGACGCTCACCCGGTTCTTCGCGAACCGGTTCTGCGGGATCGGCACGCCGAGATTGCCGCGGAAGGTCTTGCTCTCGTACTCGGTGCGGAACCGGCCGCGCCGCTGCAGCTCGGGGATCACCATGTCGACCCATTCCTCGAGCGGCCTGGGATAGTGCGCGAACAGGAGATTGAATCCGTCGGCCGCGCCCTGCTCGAGCCATTCGGTCAGGTCGTCGGCGATCGACTGCGGCGTGCCCCAGATCACGCGATGGGTCTGGCTCATCGCCAGCACGCGGCCGATCTCGCGGATGCTCATGCCGCGCTTGCCCATGGCGACGATGCGGTCCTGGCGGGCGCGCGCGGCGTTGCTGGGCTTGAGCGGCGGCAGCGGCCCGTCGGGATCCAGAGAGAAGATGTCGACGCCGCCCGCGAGCCGCGCGACCGCGGCGATGCCGACGCCGTCGTCGACCAGCGCGCGCAGCTCCTCGTACTTCTCCTGCGCCTCCGCCATGGTCCGGCCGATGATCGGCTGGATGCCCGGGAAGACGCGGATCTCGTCCGGCCGGCGACCGTACTTCTCCATGCGCGCATGGATGCTGTCGCGGAAGGCGCGGCCCTCGGGGATGGTGTCCTGCGCGGTGAAGATCAGGTCGGCGGTGCGGGCGGCGAGCTCCATGCCGACGTCCGACGAGCCGGCCTGCGCCACCACCGGGCGGCCCTGCGGCGAGCGCGCGACGTTGAGCGGCCCGCGCACGTTGAAGTACCGCCCATGGTGATTGAGGATGTGCATCTTGTCGTAGTCGAACCACCGGCCCGACGCCTTGTCGCGCAGGAACGCATCGTCCTCCCACGAATCCCACAGGCCGACCACGACGTCGTGGAACTCCGACGCGCGCTCGTAGCGGATGCCGTGCTCGAAATGCTGGTCGCGGCCGAAGTTCACCGCCTCGTCCTCGGCCTGCGAGGTCACGAGGTTCCAGCCGGCCCGGCCGCCGCTGATATGGTCGATGGTGAGGAAGCGCCGCGCGACGTTGTAGGGCTCGTTGTACGACGTGGTGCAGGTCGAGATCAGGCCGAGGTTCCTGGTGATCGCGCCGATGGCGGCGATCGCGGTCATCGGCTCGATGTGCGCCTGGCGGCCGCTCTTCACCCGGAACGGCTGGCCGCCATAGACCGCGGTGCTGCCGGGGATCGCCACCGAATCCTGGAAGAACATGCAATCGAGCAGGCCGCGCTCGGCGGTCCGCGCCATGTCGAGCAGCAGCTTGGGCGAAAGATCGGTCTCGGGCACCGCGTCGGGATGGCGCCACCCGGTGGGATGGCAGCTCGGCACGCTCATGAACGCGCCGAAGCGCAGCTTGCGTGCGGTCGTCGTCATAGGAACACCACTCGAGAACTGCGAAGACGGAAGCATTTAGTGTGCCAACAAATGCCGGTCCCTGCCATCCCTCGGGCCCTTCCTGGGGCCATCTCTCAGGCCCTTCCCCGGGCCATCTCCCGGGGTTGCCAGCCTCGTCCGGAAAGCGGACACTCGCGGCCCTCAGTCAGTACCCGGAGTCGCTCAGCGTAAACCTCGTACCCATGAACAGGGAGGTTTAGCCGATGTCCGCGTCCACTGCTTCCGCGTCAGTCCCCTGGTACAAAGAGCCTACCAAGGACCAATGGTACGCCTATAGCGCCGCCTGGCTCGGGTGGACGCTCGATGCGTTCGACTTCACGGTCTTCCTCTTCATCATCGGACCGATCGCCGACGAGTTCAAAGTCCCGGTCACCGAGGTGACGATCGTGTTCACGCTCACGCTGTGGATGCGCCTGCTCGGCGCGACCGCCGCGGGCTGGCTGGGCGATCGCATCGGCCGGCGCTGGCCGCTGATGATCTCCATCCTGTGGTACTCGTTCTGCAACCTGATCGCCGGCTTCTCGCCGACCTTCATGTTCCTGCTGGTCTTCCGCACCCTGCTGGGCATCGGGATGGGGGCCGAATGGCCGGCCGGCGCGGCGCTGGCGATGGAATCCTGGCCGACCCGCTCGCGCGGCTTCATGAGCGGCATCCTGCAGGGCTCTTGGGGGCTGGGCTACGCGCTCGCCGCCGGCGCCAACTGGGCGCTGGCCGGCCAGTTCGGCTGGCGCGGCCTGCTGTGGATCGGCATCCTGCCGGCGCTCGCCGTGGTCTACGTCCGCTTCTTCGTCAAGGAGCCGGAGGTGTGGGCCGAGAACAAGCGCCAGCAGACCGCCCAGAACACCGAGGTGACGCTGCCGCTGTTCACCATCTTCAAGCGCAAGTACATCTTCAACACGCTGACCGGCGTGTTCTGGATGGCCTCGGCGTTCTGCGTCTACTACTCGATCTGGGCGCTGTTCCCGACCTACCTGCAGCGCGAGCTGCACTGGACGCCGGCCCAGGTCTTCGTGCCGGTGTTCGCCGCCAACCTGATCGTGTTCGGCGGCAGCGCCTTGTGGGGCTTCGTCGCCGACAAGTTCGGACGCCGGCCCGCCATCTATGTGCCGGCGATCATCGGCATCTTCGTGACGCCGCTCTATCTGAACACCCAGGATCCGACCTGGGTGGTCGGC
Organism: Pseudomonadota bacterium; assembly: GCA_018240745.1. Classification (GTDB taxonomy): domain Bacteria; phylum Pseudomonadota; class Alphaproteobacteria; order Reyranellales; family Reyranellaceae; genus Reyranella. The sequence goes on along the minus strand of JAFEFF010000079.1, from coordinate 1,684 downwards.
GGCTTCATCCTGCAGGGCCTGTTCCTCGGCTCGATCTACGGCCAGAACCCGAGCTATCTCTGCGAACGCTTCCCGACCGAGGTGAGGGCGACGGCCTCCGGCTTCGTCTATCACCAGGGGGCGATCTGGGGCGGCCTGATCGCGCCGGTGCTGAGCTACTTCGCCAACGAGATGCACATGGGCTACGCCCTGCCGATGATGGTCAGCACCATGGGCTTCTCGGTGCTGGTCGTGATCTTCATCCTGCTCGGACCGGAAACCAGGGGCAAGGAGATGACCTCCGAGCTCGAGGTCTTCCAGCCGGCGGAGTGACGGCGTAGCCGTCATCCCGAGCGAAGCCGAGGGATCTCTTTTGCTGATGCGTCGGCAAAAGAGGTCCCTCCACTTCGCGCTACGCGCTCCGGTCGGGACGACGGTGTAGACAACCTCGCTGCCTTGCCGCATCAGACGGCCATGCAGCCCCGACCCGGAACCACCGAGACTCTCGCCCGCTTCGTCGTCGAGACGAAATGGGACGACATTCCCGCCGAGGTGCGGCATGAGGCCAAGCGCGCGCTCTTGAACTTCTTCGCCGTGGCGCTGGCGGGCTGTCGCACCGAGCCGGTGGCGATGGCGCTGAAGTCGCTGTCGCAATTCTCCGGCGGTCGCGAGGCGACCGTGGTCGGCCGCCGCGAGCGGATCGATGCGCTGAGTGCGGCCTTCCTCAACGCCGCCGGCGCCAACGTCTTCGACTATTGCGACACCCATCTGCCGACGGTCGTGCATCCGACCTCGCCGCTCGCGCCCGCCGTGCTGGCGATGGCCGAGCTGCAGCGCGTCACCGGCCCGGAGTTCCTGACCGCCTTCGTGCTGGGCTTCGAGATCGAATGCCGGATCGGCGCCGCGATCTCGCCCGGCCATTATCCCAAGGGCTGGCACATCACCTCGACCTGCGGCGTGTTTGCCGCGGCCGCGGCGGCGGGCAAGCTGCTGCGGCTCGGCGTGCAGCCGATGGTGTGGGCGCTCGGCACGGCGGCGACGCAGTCGGCCGGCCTGTGCGAGTGCCTCGGCTGGCCGGCCAAGAGCGTCAGCGTCGGCAACGCCGCGCGCAACGGCCTGTGGTCGGCGCTGCTGGCGGCGCAGGGCTTCGCCGGGCCGCCCGAGCCGCTCGCCGGCGCCCAGGGCTTCTTCGCGGTGATGGACGAGCCGGTCGACTGGCCGGGGCTGCTCGACGGGCTGGGCGAGAGCTGGCAGGTCGCCAACAACTCGATCAAGCCCTACCCCTCGGGCTTCGTCATCCATCCGCTGCTCGACCTGGCCCTCGACTGGCGGCGCGCCAACCCCGGTGCGGCGGTCGACAAGGTCCGCGCGCGCGGCAACCCGCTGCTGCTGCAGCGCGCCGACCGGCCCGATATCAAGACCGGCCGCGAGGCCCAGGTGAGCCTGCAGCACGCCGTCGCCGCGGCGCTGGTGCGGGGCCGGGCGGGGCTCGCCGAGTTCACCGACGTCTCGGTTGCCGATCCCGAGGTGTCGGCGATGCGCCGCAAGGTCGAGGTCATGGCCGCGCCCCGCCTCCCGACCGTCGCCGCCGAGATGGACGTCGTCACATCGGACGGCCGCACCCACACGCTCGCCACCGGGGCCGCGCGTGGCAGCGTGGCCAATCCGCTGAAGGACGCCGAGATCGAGGACAAGCTGCGCACCG
>JAFEFF010000078.1 GCA_018240745.1 Pseudomonadota bacterium | reverse complement strand
TCCGGCGTCACCACCTCGACCTTCATGATCGGCTCGAGCAGCTTGCACTGCGCCTTGGCCAGGCCTTCCTTGAAGGCCGCGCGGGCGGCGATTTCGAACGCCAGGACGCTCGAGTCGACGTCGTGATAGGCGCCGTCGACCAGTGTCACCTTGAAGTCGATCACCGGGAAGCCGGCGAGCACGCCGGTCTCACGCGAGGCCTCGAGACCCTTCTCGACGCCCGGGATGTATTCCTTCGGCACCGAGCCGCCGACGATCTTGCTCTCGAAGCTGTAGCCCGAGCCCGGCTGACCCGGCTCGAACACCAGCTTGATGCGGGCGAACTGGCCCGAACCGCCGGACTGCTTCTTGTGGGTGTAGTCGATCTCCGACTTGCGGCCGAGCGTCTCGCGATAGGCGACCTGCGGAGCGCCGACGTTGGCATCGACCTTGTAGGTACGCTTCAGGATGTCGACCTTGATCTCGAGATGGAGCTCGCCCATGCCCTTGATGACGGTCTGACCCGTCTCCTGGTCGGTCGAGACGCGGAAGGTCGGGTCCTCCTGCACCAGGCGGCCCAGCGCCTGGCCCAGCTTCTCCTGGTCGGCCTTCGACTTCGGCTCGATGGCGAGCTCGATGACCGGATCGGGGAAGTCCATCTTTTCCAGGATGACCGGGAAGTCCGGCGAGCACAGCGTGTCGCCCGTGGTCACGGTCTTGAGTCCGGCCAGCGCCACGATGTCGCCGGCGCGGGCTTCCTTGATGTCCTCGCGGTTGTTGGCGTGCATCAGCAGCATGCGGCCGATGCGCTCGCGGCGCTCGCCCTTGGTGGTGTTCACCACGCCGGTGCCCGACTCGAGCACACCCGAGTAGATGCGCGCGAAGGTCAGCGACCCCACGAACGGATCGGTCATGATCTTGAACGCGAGCACGCTGAGCGGCGCGTCGTCGCTCGACGGCAGCGTGATCGTCTCCTCGCTTCCGACCTTGATGCCCTTGACGTCCGGCACGTCGATCGGCGCCGGCAGGTAGTTCACCACGGCGTCGAGCATGGGCTGCACGCCCTTGTTCTTGAACGCCGAGCCGCACAGCACCGGGACGAACGCGTAGGAGATCGTGCCCTTGCGGATGCACTTGATCAGCGTGTCGTAGTCCGGCTCCTCGCCCTCGAGATACTTCTCCATGGCGACGTCGTCCTGCTCGACGGCCGTCTCGATCAGCTTGGTGCGATACTCGGCGGCCTGCTCCTTGAGGTCGGCCGGAATCTCGACGACCTCGAACTTCGCGCCCAGCGTCTCCTCGAGCCAGATGATCGCCTTGTTCGAGACGAGGTCGACCAGGCCCTTGAACTCCGACTCGGTGCCGATCGGGATCTGGGTCACCAGCGGCTTGGAGCCGAGGCGGTCGACGATCATGTCGATGGTCCGCCAGTAGTTGGCGCCGGTGCGGTCCATCTTGTTGACGAAGCAGATGCGCGGCACGCCGTACTTGTCGGCCTGGCGCCACACGGTCTCCGACTGCGGCTCGACACCGGCGACGGAGTCGAACACGCACACCGCGCCGTCGAGCACGCGCAGCGAGCGCTCGACCTCGATGGTGAAGTCGACGTGGCCGGGCGTGTCGATGATGTTCACGCGGTAGGACGGACCGGCATACGGGCCGCTCTCGACCTTCCAGAAGGCGGTCGTGGCGGCCGACGTGATGGTGATGCCGCGCTCCTGCTCCTGCTCCATCCAATCCATGGTCGCAGCGCCGTCGTGGACTTCGCCGATCTTATGCGACTTGCCGGTGTAGTAGAGGATGCGCTCGGTCGTCGTCGTCTTGCCGGCATCGATGTGGGCCATGATGCCGATGTTGCGATAGTGAGCGATCGGGGTGGTACGCGCCATGGTTGGGGCTTTCTGGATGGAGGGGGCCGGGCCGACTACCAGCGGTAATGCGCAAACGCCTTGTTGGCGTCGGCCATCTTGTGGGTGTCCTCGCGCTTCTTCACCGCGTTGCCGCGGCGATTGAAAGCATCGAGCAGCTCGGCCGAGAGCTTCTCCTTCATGCTGTGACCCGAGCGATCGCGCGCCGCCTGGATGATCCAGCGGATGGCGAGCGCCTGGCGCCGCTCGGGGCGCACCTCGACGGGAACCTGGTAGGTGGCGCCGCCGACGCGGCGCGAGCGGACCTCGACGGCCGGTTTCACGTTCTCCAGCGCCTCGTGGAAGGCGGGGATCGGATCGGCCTTGAGCTTGGACTCGATCTCGTCGAGGGCGCCGTAGACGACGCGCTCGGCGACCGACTTCTTGCCACGCTCCATCAGCGTGTTCATGAACTTGGACAGGACGACGTCACCGAACTTGGCATCCGGCAGGACTTCGCGTTTGTCGGCAGCGCGACGGCGGGACATGAGCTCTCCTCCCTCGCCTTACTTCGGACGCTTGGCGCCGTACTTCGACCGGCGCTGTTTGCGGTCCTTGACGCCCTGGGTGTCCAGGGTGCCGCGGATGATGTGGTAGCGGACGCCCGGAAGGTCCTTCACGCGGCCGCCGCGGATCATCACCACCGAGTGCTCCTGCAGGTTATGGCCCTCGCCGGGGATGTAGCTCACCACCTCGTAGGCGTTGGTGAGGCGCACCTTGGCGACCTTGCGCAGCGCCGAGTTCGGCTTCTTCGGCGTCGTGGTGTAGACGCGGGTGCAGACGCCGCGCTTCTGCGGGCAGGCCTGCAGCGCGGGCACCTTGTTGCGCGAGGTCAGCGGGCGGCGGCCCTTGGCGATCAACTGGTTGATAGTCGGCATTCGACTTTCCGGTTTCCTTTGCCGTGTTCGGTCCGCCCAGATAAGGCATCGGCGCAAAGCGAAAGCGCGGGCATAGCGGCAAGAGCGCAGCGCCCGCGCGATAGTATGCTGTGCGGCCAGGAGGCCTTACTTGTAGCGGTCCTCGACGTCCGGCTGCGTCTAGGCTTTTCGCCTACCACCAGCCTTTCGCCGAAGTGGCGCGCTTATATTGCTGCGTTACGTGGGCGTCAAGCGCGGCGGAACGCTTTTCTCTTTGATTTCGTTGCTGATTTCCGGCGTCGCTTCAGCGACTCGTTCCTGACTCGCACAGCGGGTCGCGCGCAACTTTCTATCACCACCCATTGGGGGTCCGTCGCGACCCCGACACCATGATTTACTTTGCAGGCGGCACGCGCTAAAGGGGGTTCCATGTTGCGCCGCGCCAACCGAGTCACCTGGGCCGCCAAAGGTACCACCTTTGGGGCGGGAGATTTGTGCGCGATCGTCTGAGCTAGCAGCCGACCGACAACCCCGACCCCGCCGCCAGGACGGGGTCACGCAACAGGTCCCGCCCTCCGGCGAACGGAAGCGAGACCGATAATGTCTTCCTCGTCCAGAATGCCTTCGACCCCGGTGCTCCAGACGCCGCGCCTCGTGCTGCGCCCGCTGCGCACCAAGGATGCGCCGGTCATCCAGAAGCGGTTCGCGACGTGGGAAGTCGTGCGCTGGCTGGACGCCAAAGTGCCGTGGCCCTACCCGGCCGACGGTGCCGCCAACTTCGTCAATGCCTGCCTGGCCGAGATGGCCGGGGGCGAGGCCGCCCATTGGGCGCTCGTGCCGAAGAGGGGTCCGGCAGACCTGATCGGCATCATCAGCCTGCGGCCGGACGACGGCGAGACCCACGATCAGCGCGGCTTCTGGCTCGACCCCGCCTTCCACGGCAAGGGCCTGATGACCGAAGCGGCCGACCGGGTGACCGACTACGCCTTCGGCAAGCTCGGCTGGCCCTGCCTGTGGCTCAGCAACGCGCAGGACAACCACGCCTCGCGCCGGATCAAGGAGAAGCAGGGCGCCAGGCTGGTCGACATGAAGATCGGCCGCTTCGTCAGCGGCGAGGCCACGCGCATGGTCTGGCTGCTCGACCGCGAGGACTGGGTCGGCCGGCAGGCGGCTTGATCCGTGGCGCTCGTTGGACCGCGGGCTCCTGGCCTGAGCGGAGCCGAAGGCTCCAGCCCGCTCATGATCGTGAGCGGGCACGAAGCGCGCGGTCCAAAGACCCTGAGCGCCACGGGAGTGGCGCGGCCCCAGCAAAAGAAAAGGCCGTCGCCCTGGAGCGACGGCCCTTCCGATCTTCGAACCTCGAACGCTCAGTCGTCCGCGGCGTGCTCCTGCTCGAGCGTCGGGACCGGCTGGTCCTCGCCGTCGGCGCCGGCCGCCAGGATGGCGCGGTCGCGCTGGGCGGCGATCGCCTTGAGGCGGTTCACGACTCCGCCGGTGCCCGCCGGGATCAGGCGGCCGACGATGACGTTCTCCTTGAGGCCCTGCAGGTTGTCGACGCGGCCGCTGACGGCCGCCTCGGTCAGCACGCGGGTGGTCTCCTGGAACGAGGCCGCCGAGATGAACGACTTCGTCTGCAGCGAGGCCTTGGTGATGCCGAGCAGCACCGGGTCCGCCTTGGCGGGCTTCAGCTTCTCGGAGATCAGCTTGGCGTTCTCGGCATCGAACTCGCCCTTGTCGACCTGCTCGCCGATCAGGAACGTCGACTCACCGGCGTCGGTGATCTCGACCTTCTGCAGCATCTGGCGCGCGATCGTCTCGATGTGCTTGTCGTTGATCTTCACGCCCTGCAGTCGATAGACCTCCTGGATCTCGTTGACGAGATATTCGGCCAGCTTCTCGATGCCGAGCACGCGCAGGATGTCGTGCGGCACCGGGTTGCCGTCGATCAGCAGGTCGCCGCGCTCGACGTAGTCGCCTTCCTGGACGGCGATGCGCTTGCCCTTCGGGATCAGGTACTCGACGGGCTCCGCATTCTCGCCTTCCGGCACGATCAGGATGCGGCGCTTGTTCTTGTAGTCCTTGCCGAACTCGATGCGGCCGGCGATGTCGCAGATGATCGCGAAGTCCTTCGGCTTGCGCGCCTCGAACAGCTCGGCCACGCGCGGCAGACCGCCCGTGATGTCGCGGTTCTTGCCGCCCTCGCGCGGGATACGCGCGAGGATGTCGCCGGCATGAACCTCCTGGCCGTTCTCGACCGACAGGACCGAGTCGAGCGACAGCAGGTAGCGGGCCTCCTGGCCGTTGGCCAGCATGATCGGCTGACCGGCCTCGTCATGGATGACGATGCGGGGACGCAGGTCGCCGCCGCGCGGCTGGCCCTTCCAGTCGACGACGACGCGGTTCGAGATGCCGGTCGATTCGTCGATCACCTCGCGCATCGACACGCCCTCGACCAGGTCGACATAGACCGCCTTGCCGGCCTTCTCGGTGATGATCGGCAGGGTGTACGGATCCCATTCCGCGAGCTTCTGGCCCTTGGTCACGGGAGCGTCGTTGTCGACCAGCAGCCGCGCGCCGTACGGCACGCGATGCTTGGCACGCTCTCGCTGGGCGCCGTCGATCAGCACCAGCTCGGTGTTGCGGCCCATCACGACCGGAACGCCCTGGCTGTTCATGACGACGTTGCGGTTGCGCACCTGGATGGTGCCGTCGTGGCTCGCCTCGATGTTCGACTGCTCCGCGCCACGCTGCGCGGCGCCGCCGATGTGGAAGGTACGCATCGTCAGCTGCGTCCCCGGCTCGCCGATCGACTGCGCGGCGATGACGCCGACCGCCTCGCCGATGTTGACCTTGGTGCCTCGGGCGAGGTCGCGGCCGTAGCACTTGCCGCAGACGCCGATCTTGCTGTCGCAGGTCAGCACCGAGCGGATGCGCAGCTCCTCGATGCCGGCCTTGTCGATCTGCTCGACACCGACCTCGTCGATCAGCTCGCCCGCCTTGACGATGACGTTGCCGTTCAGCGGATCGACCACGTCGTCGAGCGCCGAGCGGCCGAGCACGCGCTCCGACAGGGGCTCGATCACGTCGCCGCCGTCCACGACCGCGCGCATCGTGAGGCCGCGTTCGGTGCCGCAATCCTCCTCGACGATGATGCAATCCTGGGCCACGTCGACCAGACGGCGGGTCAGGTAGCCCGAGTTCGCCGTCTTGAGCGCGGTGTCGGCCAGGCCCTTGCGGGCGCCGTGGGTCGAGTTGAAGTACTCGAGCACCGACAGGCCTTCCTTGAAGTTCGAGATGATCGGCGTCTCGATGATCTCGCCCGACGGCTTGGTCATCAGACCGCGCATGCCGGCAAGCTGCTTCATCTGGGTGGCCGAGCCACGCGCACCGGAGTGCGCCATCATCCACACCGCATTGACCGGCTTGCCCGGCTGCGGCGTGGAAATGCCCTTCATCATCTCCTCGGCGACGCGATCGGAGCAGCGCGACCAGGCGTCGACGACCTTGTTGTACTTCTCGCCCGAGGTGATCAGGCCGTCCTGGTACTGCTGCTCGTACTCCTTCACTTCCTTGGTCGTCGCGGCGACCAGCTTGACCTTGGTGGCCGGGATGACGAGGTCGTCCTTGCCGAAGGAAATGCCGGCGCGGCAGGCATGGTAGAAGCCGAGGCCCATCAGGCGGTCGGCGAAGATCACCGTCTCCTTCTGGCCGCAGTGGCGATAGACCGTGTCGATGACGTTCTGCAGGTCCTTCTTGGTGAGAAGACGGTTGATCAGCGAGAACGGCAGGTTCGGGTGCTTGGGCAGGATCTGCGCCAGCAGGATGCGGCCCGGCGTGGTCTCGACCACGCGGTTGGCGAGCACGCCCTTGTCGTCGTAGGCCTCGAGGCGCGCCTTGATCTTGGCATGCATCGACAGCGAGCGGTTGTGCAGCGCGTGCTCGAGCTCGCCAATCTCGGAGAACAGCGAGCCCTCGCCCGCCTCGCCTTCGCGCTCGAGCGTGATGTAGTAGATGCCGAGCACGATGTCCTGCGACGGCACGATGATCGGCTTGCCCGACGCCGGCGACAGGATGTTGTTGGTCGACATCATCAGCACGCGCGCCTCGAGCTGGGCTTCCAGCGACAGCGGCACGTGGACCGCCATCTGGTCGCCGTCGAAGTCGGCGTTGAAGGCGGTGCAGACCAGCGGATGGAGCTGGATCGCCTTGCCCTCGATCAGCACCGGCTCGAAGGCCTGGATGCCGAGACGATGCAGCGTCGGGGCGCGGTTCAGCAGCACCGGATGCTCGCGGATCACCTCCTCGAGGATGTCCCACACCTCCGGCCGCTCCTTCTCGACCATGCGCTTGGCGGCCTTGATGGTGTTGGCCATGCCGTAGTTCTGCAGCCGCGAGTAGATGAACGGCTTGAACAGCTCGAGCGCCATCTTCTTCGGCAGGCCGCACTGATGCAGCTTGAGCTCCGGGCCGACCACGATGACCGAGCGGCCCGAGTAGTCGACGCGCTTGCCGAGCAGGTTCTGGCGGAAGCGGCCCTGCTTGCCCTTCAGCATGTCGGAGAGCGACTTCAGCGGGCGCTTGTTGGCCCCGGTGATGACGCGGCCGCGGCGGCCGTTGTCGAACAGCGCGTCGACCGACTCCTGCAGCATGCGCTTCTCGTTGCGCACGATGATGTCGGGGGCGCGCAGCTCCATCAGGCGCTTCAACCGGTTGTTGCGGTTGATGACGCGGCGATAGAGGTCGTTGAGATCCGAGGTCGCGAAGCGGCCGCCGTCGAGCGGCACCAGCGGCCGCAGCTCGGGCGGGATCACCGGCACCAGCTCGAGGATCATCCACTCGGGACGGGCGCCCGATTCGATGAAGTTCTCGACCAGCTTCAGCCGCTTGACCAGCTTCTTGCGCTTGGCCTCCGAGGTGGTCTCGCGCAGTTCCTCGCGCAGTTTCGGCCGCTCCTCGTTGAGGTCGATCGCCACCAGCATGGCGCGGATCGCCTCGGCGCCGATGTCGGCCCGGAAGGCGTCGTCGCCGTACTCGTCGAGCGCGTTGAGGTACTGGTCCTCGTTCAGCAGCTCGCGGTACTTGAGCGGGGTCAGGCCCGGCTCGGTCACCACGTAGTTCTCGAAGTAGAGGATCTTCTCGAGGTCGCGCAGCGTCATGTCGAGCAACAGACCGATGCGGCTCGGCAGCGACTTCAGGAACCAGATGTGCGCCACCGGCGAGGCGAGCTCGATATGGCCCATGCGTTCGCGGCGCACCTTGGTGAGCGTCACCTCGACGCCGCACTTCTCGCAGGTGATGCCGCGGAACTTCATGCGCTTGTACTTGCCGCACAGGCACTCGTAGTCCTTGATCGGTCCGAAGATGCGGGCGCAGAACAGGCCGTCGCGCTCCGGCTTGAAGGTGCGGTAGTTGATGGTCTCCGGCTTCTTGATCTCGCCATGGCTCCAGGCGCGGATGCGCTCGGGGCTGGCGATCGAGATGCGGATCTCGTCGAAGGTGGGAGTGCCCTGGGGCTGGCCCAGTACGTTGATCAGGTCGGTCATTATGGGTCCCTACTTTTCCCTGATGGGGGGTTCGTTGGACTAGATCGCGAAGAGAGGGAGGAGGCCCTTACTGGGCCCCCTGATTGAGTTCGACGTTGAGGCCCAGCGAGCGCAGCTCCTTGACCAGCACGTTGAAGGACTCGGGGATGCCCGCCTCGAACGTGTCGTCGCCGCGCACGATCGCCTCGTAGACCTTGGTGCGGCCCGCGACGTCGTCCGATTTCACGGTCAGGATCTCCTGCAGCGTGTAGGCGGCGCCGTAGGCCTCGAGCGCCCAGACCTCCATCTCGCCGAAGCGCTGGCCGCCGAACTGCGCCTTGCCGCCCAGCGGCTGCTGGGTGACGAGCGAGTACGGGCCGATCGACCGGGCGTGGATCTTGTCGTCCACCAGGTGATGCAGCTTGAGCATGTAGATGTAGCCCACGGTCACCTTGCGATCGAACGGCTCGCCGGTGCGGCCGTCGACCAGGGTGACCTGGCCCGACTTGTCGAGACCCGCCATCTCCAGCATGCCGACGATGTCGCCCTCGTGGGCGCCGTCGAACACCGGCGAGGCGAAGGGCACGCCCTTCGCGAGGTTGCGGGCGAGCTCGATCGTGGCCTCGTCGTCGAGGTCGGCGATCTCGGCCTTGAAGGCCTTCTCGCCGTAGACCTCGCGCAGGTGCTTCCTGACCTGGGCCGCCGTGGCCTCGCGGGCGCCGTCCAGCATCTCGCCGATCTTCCTTCCGAGACCCGCCGCGGCCCAGCCGAGGTGCGTCTCGAGGATCTGACCGACGTTCATGCGGCTCGGCACGCCGAGCGGGTTCAGCACGATGTCGACCGGCCCGCCGTCCTCGAGGTACGGCATGTCCTCGAGCGGCATGATGCGCGAGATCACGCCCTTGTTGCCGTGGCGGCCCGCCATCTTGTCGCCCGGCTGCAGCTTGCGCTTGGTCGCGACGAAGACCTTGACCATCTTCATCACGCCCGGCGGCAGCTCGTCGCCGCGCTGCAGCTTGTCGACCTTGCTGTCGAAGCGGTCCTGCAGGCGCTTCATCGACTCGTCGAACTGCTTGTTCGCCGCCTCGATCTCGCCCTGCCGCCGGTCGCCCCTGACGGTGATCTGCCGCCACTGGCCCGGCGTGAACTCGCCCAGCACCTTGTCGACGATCTTGGTGCCGGGCTTGAGGCCCTTGAGGCCGCCCGCCACCACCTGGTTCATCAGCATTTCCTGGAGCTGGCTGTAGAAGCTGCGTTCCAGGATCGCCTTTTCGTCGTCGCGATCCTTGGCGAGGCGCTCGATCTCGTCGCGCTCGATGGCGAGCGCGCGCTCGTCCTTGTCGACGCCGCGGCGATTGAACACGCGGACCTCGACGACCGTGCCCTCGACGCCCGGCGGCACCTTCAGCGAGGTGTCGCGCACGTCGGCGGCCTTCTCGCCGAAGATCGCGCGCAGGAGCTTCTCTTCCGGCGTCATCGGGCTCTCGCCCTTCGGCGTCACCTTGCCGACCAGGATGTCGCCCGCCTTCACCTCGGCGCCGATATACACGATGCCCGCCTCGTCGAGGTTCTTGAGAGCCTCCTCGCCGACGTTCGGGATGTCGCGGCTGATTTCCTCCTGGCCGAGCTTGGTGTCGCGGGCCATGACCTCGAACTCCTCGATGTGGATCGAGGTGAAGACGTCATCGCGCACGATGCGCTCGCTCAGCAGGATCGAGTCCTCGAAGTTGTAGCCGTTCCACGGCATGAACGCGACGAGGACGTTGCGGCCGAGCGCCAGCTCGCCATCGCGGGTCGACGGACCGTCGGCCACGATGTCGCCCTTCTTCACCGTGTCGCCGACCTTCACGAGCGGCTTCTGGGTGATGCAGGTGCTCTGGTTGGAGCGCTGGAACTTCAGCAGGTTGTAGATGTCGACCGCCGGCCGGTTCGGGCCGACGTCGTCGGTGGCGCGCACGACGATGCGCATGGCGTCGACCTGGTCGACGATGCCGGTGCGGCGCGCGGCGATCGCCACGCCCGAGTCGCGGGCAACCACCTCTTCCATGCCGGTGCCGACCAGCGGCGCCTCGGCCTGGATCAGCGGCACCGCCTGGCGCTGCATGTTCGAACCCATCAGCGCGCGATTGGCGTCGTCGTTCTCGAGGAACGGGATCAGCGCCGCGGCGACCGACACGATCTGCTTGGGCGAGACGTCGACGAAGTCGATCGTCTCGGGTCGGGCGAGGATGTACTCGCCGCCCTTGCGGCACTGCACCAGCTCCGACACGAACTTGCCCTTCGAGTCGATCTCGGCGTTGGCCTGGGCCACCGTGTAGCGGCCCTCCTCCATCGCCGAGAGATAGATCACGTCGTCGCTGACGCGGCCGTGGTGGACCTTGCGGTACGGGCTCTCGATGAAGCCGTACTGGTTCACGCGGGCGTAGGTCGCGAGCGAGTTGATCAGGCCGATGTTCGGGCCCTCCGGCGTCTCGATCGGGCAGATGCGGCCGTAGTGCGTCGGATGCACGTCGCGCACCTCGAAGCCGGCGCGCTCGCGGGTCAGGCCGCCCGGTCCCAGCGCCGACAGGCGACGCTTGTGCGTCACTTCGGACAGCGGGTTGGTCTGGTCCATGAACTGCGAGAGCTGCGACGAGCCGAAGAACTCGCGCACCGCCGCCGCCGCCGGCTTGGCGTTGATCAGGTCGTGCGGCATCACGGTGTCGATGTCGATCGAGCTCATGCGCTCGCGGATCGCCCGCTCCATGCGCAGAAGGCCGACGCGATACTGGTTCTCCATCAGCTCGCCGACCGAGCGGACGCGCCGGTTGCCGAGATGGTCGATGTCGTCGATCTCGCCGCGGCCGTCCTTGAGGTCGTGCAGGACCTTGACGACGGCGAGGATGTCCTCGCGGCGCAGCGTGCGCTGGGAATCGGGCACGCCCTGGAACTCGAGCCGCATGTTCATCTTGACGCGGCCGACCGGCGACAGGTCGTAGCGGTCGATGTCGAACAGCAGGCCGCTGAACAGGGTCTCGGCCTGCTCGAGCGTCGGCGGCTCGCCCGGACGCATCACGCGGTAGATGTCGAGCAGGGCCTCTTCGCGGTTGGAGTTCTTGTCCGCCGCGAGGGTGTTGCGGATGTACGGCCCCACGTTGGTGTGGTCGATCGCCAGCGTCGGCAGCACGTCGATCTCGTTCTCGTCGAACAGGTCGAGCACCGCCTGGGTGATCTCCTGGCCGGCCTCGACGTAGATCTCGCCGGTCTTGTCGTTGATCACGTCGACCGCGGCGTAGCGGCCGATCAGCTCCTCCGGCGACACGCGCATTTCCTTGAGCCCCGCCTCCTTGAGGCGGTTCAGGAGCCGCGGCGTCATCTTGGCGCCGGCCTCGGCCACCGACTTGCCGGTCTTGGCGTTGACCAGGTCGTGGGTGAGCTTCACGCCCTTCATCGACTCGGCGTCGAAGGTCGTGTTCCAGCCGTCCTTGTCGCGCTTGTAGACCACCTGGCCGTAGAACGCGGCGAGGATCTCCTCGGGCGACAGGCCCTGCGCCTCGGTCGGATCGAGCACCTGGCCCTTGGCGATGGCCGACGCGCGCTTCTTCGCCGTCGCGTCGTTGTCGAGCGCGAGCAGCAGCGTCGTCACCGGGATCTTGCGGCGACGGTCGATGCGGACGTGGATCAGGTCCTTGGCGTCGAACTCGAAGTCGAGCCACGAGCCGCGGTACGGGATGATGCGGGCGGCGAACAGGTACTTGCCCGAGCTGTGGGTCTTGCCCTTGTCATGGTCGAAGAAGACGCCCGGCGAGCGGTGCATCTGGCTGACGATCACGCGTTCGGTGCCGTTGACGATGAAGGTGCCGTTGTCGGTCATGAGCGGCATGTCGCCCATGTAGACGTCCTGCTCCTTGATATCGCGGATCGACCGGGAGCCGGCTTCCTCGTCGATGTCCCACACCACGAGCTGCAGCGTGACCTTGAGCGGGGCAGCGTAGGTGATGCCGCGCTGCTGGCACTCCTCGACGTCGTACTTCGGCTCTTCGAATTCGTACTTCACGAACTCGAGGCTGGCACGCTCGGCGAAATCCTTGATCGGGAAGACGCCCCGGAAGACCTCCTGCAGGCCCGACGGCGTCCGCTTGGCCGGGGAGATCGTGCGCTGGAGGAAGTTTTCGTAGGAGCTCTTCTGGACCTCGATCAGGTTTGGCATGGGGGCCACCGACTCGATGTGGCCGAAGAAACGACGGATTCTCTTGCGCGTATTGAAGGCCGTGGCCATCCTGCGTCCTCGATAGGGTTCAAGGCAGGCGAACTACCCGCTGCTGTCTCGGAACTCACGGCCCGCCAAAGCCGCTCGTCCCATCCATTGCAGAGGGCCACTTGTCGAAGCGGACCGGAAAGTCCGCTTGGAAAAGGGGCCCGGGCGGACCGGCGCTGCGCGCGCCAGCCCGCCCGGTATCCACTTACTTCAGCTCGACCTTGGCGCCCTCGGCCTCGAGCTTGGCCTTGAGCTTGTCGGCGTCGGCCTTCGGCACGCCTTCCTTGACCGGCTTCGGCGCGCCCTCGACCAGGTCCTTGGCCTCCTTGAGGCCGAGGCCGGTGATCTCGCGCACCGCCTTGATGACGTTGATCTTCTTGTCGCCGGCCGCGGCCAGCACGACGGTGAACTCGTCCTTCACCTCGGCCGGAGCCGCAGCGGCGGCACCCGGAGCGGCGGCGACCGCGACCGGAGCGGCGGCGCTGACGCCCCACTTCTCTTCCAGCAACTTGCTGAGCTGAGCGGCTTCGAGAACCGTCAGGGCCGAGAGCTCCTCGACCAGCTTTTCCAGATTGGCCATTTCTATCTCCTAGTATCCCGAACTTCTGAAACGTGATGTCGATACGAACCGCGACCTATGCCGCCTTCGCGCCGTCTTCCTTGGCTCCGTATGCGCCGAACACGCGAGCGACCTGACCCGCCGGTGCCGCCAGGACGCCCGCGATCTTCGTCGCCGGAGCCTGGATGAGACCGATGATCTTGCCGCGCAGAGCATCGAGCGACGGCAGCGTGGCGAGGGCCTGGACGCCTGCGACGTCCAGCGTGTTCTCACCGAGCGCCCCACCGACGATGGTCAGCTTCTCGTTGTCCTTGGCGAAGGCCGAGATGACCTTCGCCGCAGCGACCGGATCCTTGGAGTAGGCGATGGCGGTCGGACCCTTGAACAGGGACCCGAGCGCCGAGAAGGACGTGCCCTCGAGGGCACGCAGCATGAGTCGATTCTTCGCGACCTTGTAGCTCGCACCGGCTGCCCGCACCTTGCGGCGCAGGTCCGTCACTTCCTGGACGGTGAGACCGGACTGGCGGGTGACCACCATCAGGTTCGCGTCCTTGAAGATCTGGTTCAGCTCGACGATCGCTTCGGCCTTTTCCGAACGATTCACGGCTTTCTCCAATTAAGGCCCGGCCTGGGATCCCAGACCGGACCGGCTGCGTTAAGACCACAGCCTCCGTTGGCGGTTCACGCGAACGAAGACCGATGGCCTTGCTCGCCTGCCCCGGAAGTTCGGGACTGACTGCCCCGCACGTGAATGCGGGGAGAAATTCCCTTGCCCCCGTCTGCGCTGGCGGGTCTCCCCATTACGCTTGCCCCCGGCCCTTTTGACGGTAGGGGGCGAAGCACCGGCGGTCTCGGACAGGTTTTCCGCCGTCCCCCGGAAGGAAACGGCGAAACTCTTTGGACTTGCCTCCGCGCGTCCTAGGCGTTGATCGCGGTGGCGGGGTCGAGCTTCACGCCCGGCCCCATGGTCGAACTGATCGACACCTTCTTGATGAAGGTGCCCTTGGCGCCGGAGGGCTTCGCGCGATTGATCGCGGTCACCAGTGCCCGCACATTGGCGGCGATCGCGTCCTCGCTGAACGAAGCCTTGCCGACGCCGGCATGGACGATGCCGGCCTTCTCGGCGCGGAACTCGATCGAGCCCGCCTTGGCGGCCTTCACGGCGGCAGTGACGTCCTGGGTCACGGTGCCGAGCTTCGGGTTCGGCATCAGGCCGCGCGGGCCCAGCACCTTACCGAGCCGGCCGACCACGCCCATCATGTCGGGCGTGGCGACGCAGCGGTCGAAATTCATCTCGCCGCCGTTGATCTTCTCGGCGAGGTCCTCGGCGCCGACCAGGTCGGCGCCGGCCGCCTTGGCCTCGTCGGCCTTCGGACCGCGGGCGAACACCGCCACGCGCACCGTCTTGCCGGTGCCGCTCGGCAGCTCGACCATGCCGCGCACCGCCTGATCGGCGTGGCGCGGGTCGATACCGAGGTTCATCGCGACCTCGATGGTCTCGTCGAACTTCGCCTTGGCGTTCGCCTTGACGAGCTTGACCGCCTCATCGAGCGAGTAGGTCTTCTCACGGTCGACCGCCGCGACGGCAGCCTTGAAACGCTTTCCCTGGGCCATGGCTTAGTCCACCACCTGCAGGCCCATCGAGCGGGCCGAACCAATGATCTGAGCCATCGCCGACTCGATGGAATCGCAGTTGAGATCGGGCATCTTCTGCTTGGCGATCTCCTCGATCTGCTTCTTGGTCACCTTGCCGACAGTCTGCGTGCCGACCGTCTTGGCGCCCGCCTCGATGCCCGCCGCCTTCTTCAGGAAATAGGTGTTCGGCGGCGTCTTGGTGATGAAGGTGAAGCTGCGATCCTGGAATACGGTGATCACCACCGGGATCGGCATGCCCGCTTCCATCTTCTGCGTGCGCGCGTTGAACTGCTTGCAGAATTCCATGATGTTGACGCCCTGCTGACCGAGCGCGGGCCCGATCGGCGGGGACGGATTGGCCTTGCCTGCAGGCACCTGCAGCTTGACGTAGGCCTGGATTTTCTTGGCCATTGATGCCCCTCTATTACACAGTTGGGCGGCGTGGTTCGGCCATGGCCGGCCTCCCACACCCGATCAGTCGCGACTACTCAAGACAAAAAGGCCGGCGCGAAAGCCAGCCCTTCCAAGGGCGGGGGATGTAGCAACTCCCGACGCGGCGCACAACCCCCGAATTATGGCGTTTGTGCGGCGCTTTTCCCGCGCCCTGATCCTAAAGCTTCTCGACTTGGGCGTAGTCGAGCTCGACCGGGGTCGAGCGGCCGAAGATCGATACCGCGACCTTGAGACGGGCGCGCTCCTCGTCGACGTCCTCGACGGTGCCGTTGAACGAGGCGAAGGGG
>JAFEFF010000077.1 GCA_018240745.1 Pseudomonadota bacterium | reverse complement strand
CTGCCATAGGGATTGGTAGCTCGCAGTTCGACACAGTGCGCGCCAAACGCACTTGCCGCCTCAAGGCAGCGGCCTTCCCAGGGAATATCGGCTTTTTCTGCCACGGTTCTCCTCTCAATCCTTTGCAAGCATTGTTAGTTCGGGCTCACCCTTACGCGCAGTTGTTGTCGCCTAGTATTGGCGCCGTATCGCGGAGGTCGGCAACAAGCGCATCGCTTCCGTGGATAACTCTGTGGAGAACCGGTCGAACGGAGTCTCATTATGGGCATTGGCTCGCGAGTCGCGCCCGTGTTTCCGGGGCGAAAAATCGCGGCCATTGCCCGTAATAGGTGTTCGGGAGCGAGTTGGTGCAGGGTGGCCCCGCCATGATGCCCTATCTGCGCCGACCGACTTCCGGCCAAACGCCGCCTGCAGGCGCGCTTGCCTCCGCCGGGAGGGGTAAATCTTACCCCGGGGGTGGGGGTGCGGGCAGAGTGGCAGGAAGGGCCGAAAACGTTGGCCCGCTTGAAACGAACCTCTGCCACGGCGCGTGGCAGTCGATGACAGTCGCGCTAGCCTCGGACCTTCGCCCCGCGGATGGGCCGCCCGGTAGACCGCGCTGAGGCGGGCGGCATCGACGTCGGTGTAGCGCTGGGTGGTCGAGAGGCTCGCGTGGCCCAGCAGCTCCTGGATGGTGCGCAGGTCGCCGCCCGCCGCCAGCAGGTGGGTGGCGAAGGAGTGGCGCAGCGCGTGCGGCGTCACCGAGTCGGCGAGGCCGAGCCCGCGGCGCAGCTCGCGCACCCGCTTCTGCACGATCGCCGGATCGAGCGGGGCGCCGCGCGCGCCGAGGAAGAAGGCATCGCGGGGCCCGAGCGCCTTCATGAACGGGCAGGCATCGCGATAGGCGGCGAGCGCCTCGAGCGTCGCGGGCAGCAGCGGCACCAGCCGCGTCTTGTTGCCCTTGCCGGTGATGTCGAGCGTGTCCTGCCCCCCATTGGCGCCGTGGTCGAGCAGGCTGTCGATCGTGGCCTTGGCGAGGCCGAGCGCCTCGCCGATGCGCAGGCCGGCGCCGTAGAGCAACAGCAGGATCGCCGTGTCGCGCCGCTCGATCCAGCCGTCCCGCCCGGGCGCGGCCGGCTGTTCCAGCAGCTCCTCCATGTCGCGCTCGGAGAGCGCCTTGGGGATGGAGCGCGGCAGCTTGGGCGTCTGGATGGCGGCGATGCTGGCGTTGTGCGCGAGGTCGCGCTTGTCGAGGAAGCGGAAGAAGGAGCGCACCGAGGAGAAGGCGCGCGCGGTCGAGGTGCGCGCCAGCCCCTGGTGGGCTCTATCGGCCAGCCAGGCGCGGAACTCGGCGGGCTTCAGCTTGCCGAGCTGGGCGAGCGTCGGCGGCGCGCCGAGATACTTCGTCAGGAAGGCGACGAACTCGGCGACGTCGTGCTCGTAGGCGGTGAGGGTGTGGGCGGAGAGGCGCCGCTCGCTGCGCAGCCAGTCGCGCCAGGCCTCGCGCGCGGCCGCGAGGCCGGTGGTCACTCGGGTAGATCCAGCCAGGCCCGGATCGTGTTCTCCAGCACCTTGGCCAGGAAGAACAGCAGCTCGGTCGCCATTTCCGGCCCGAAAGCCTCGGGATCGCGCGCGCCGAAGCACATCACGCCGTCGGGCGAGCCGGACGAGACGCGCAGCCGCATCAGCACGTCGGACTTCACGAAGCGGGCGACGTCGCCGAAGAACGCCTCCTCGCCGGCGATGTGGCTGCGCAGGCGGGCATGCTTCTCCGGCCCCAGCGCGGCATCGATCGCGCCCGGCGCCAGCACGTACACGCCGCGCACCGGCGCCCGCTTGGGCGCGTCGGCATTGGCCTCGATCGCCATGGTGATGAAGTCGACGTCGAGCAGCTCGGGCAGCTCGTGCGTCACCACGTGGATCATCTTCTCGAAGGTGGTCGCCTGGATGATGCTGATGACCGCCGCCTGGATGCGGTTCTGGACGATCTGGTTCTGCTTGGAGTTGGCGATGATCTCGGTGCGTTCGCTCTTCAGGCGATCGATCTCGCTGCGCAGGCGTTTGAGGATCGCCTGCTGCATGTCGATCACTCCCGGGCCCTGCGCGCGCGGCGCCAGCTCGGCCGCGAGCTCCTGGTTCTTCTCGAAGAAGTCGGGATGGGCCCTGAGATACGCCACCACGTCGTCGGCGGTGATCAGCTTGACCTGCCGGCCCGAGCCGTCCGGCGCGGTGACGATGCCGTCGCCACTCATGGAACCGCCCTCATAGGATCGACTGGCCCGTCTTCTTCCAGTCGTCGAGGAAGGCCTTCAGCCCGTTGTCGGTCAGCACGTGCTTGAACAGGCTGCGCAGGACCGCGGGCGGCACGGTCGCGACATGGGCGCCGAGCTTGGCGCACTGGACGACGTGCTGGCTGTGGCGGATCGAGGCCGCCAGCACCTCGGTCTTGAAGTGGGGATACTGGCGGTAGATCGTCATGATCTCGGCGATCAGCTGCACGCCGTCATGGCCGTTGTCGTCGATCCGGCCGATGAAGGGCGAGATGAAGGTGGCGTCGGCCTTGGCCGCCAGCAGCGCCTGGGCGGCCGAGAAGCAGAGCGTCACGTTGACCATGATGCCCTCGGAGCGCAGCGCCTTGCAGGTCTTGAGCCCGTCGGGCGTGAGCGGGACCTTTACCGCCACATTCTTGGCGATCTTGGCGAGCTTCCTGCCTTCCTCCAGCATCGTCTTGTGGTCGGTCGAGACCGTCTCGGCGCTGACCGGACCGGGGACGATGGCGCAGATTTCCTTGATCACCTCGAGCAGTGGCCGGCCGGACTTCATGATCAGCGAGGGGTTGGTGGTCACCCCGTCGAGCAGCCCGGAGGCTGCGAGGTCCTTGATCTCGGCCACGTCGGCGGTATCGACGAAGAACTTCATATAAGCTTTCCCAATGGCCGGTGGTTCGCAGGCGTCCGTCGCACAATGTCTAGCAGAAGCAGCCGCACCGCGCACGGTGCGTATCTTGCTGCCGCTGCCCTTGGCCGACGCCTATGACTATAGCGTTCCGGAGGGCTTGAGCGTTGCGTCGGGCCAGTTCGTCATCGTGCCGCTCGGCAAGCGGGAAACCCTGGGCGTGGTGTGGGGAGAGGGCACCGGCGAGGTCGCCGCAGGCAAGCTGCGCGATGTCGCCGGCGTGCTGCCGGCGCCGCCGATGGCCGATGCGTTGCGCCGGTTCGTCGACTGGGTCGCCGCCTACACGCTGTCGCCGCCTGGCGCCGTGCTGCGCATGGCGATGAGCTCGCCGTCGGCGCTCGAGGCGCCGCGTACGGAACTGGTCTATCGCCCGGCCGTCGACGCCGCGGCCGACACCCTGAAGCTGACCACCGCGCGCCGGCGCGTGCTCGAGGCGCTGAAGGACGGCCCGGCGATGCCGGCCGCCGAACTGGCGCACATCGCGGGCGTCGGCACGTCGGTCATCAAGACCATGGCGTCGGCCGGGTTGCTCGAAGCGATCGAGCGGCCGATGCGGCGGTCGTTCCCGCAACCCGACGGCGCGCGCGAGGGTCCGAGCCTGTCGGCCGAGCAGAAGGCCGCCGCCGACGGGCTGATCGCCAAGGTCGAGGCGCACGCCTTCTCGGCCACCTTGCTCGACGGCGTGCCGGGCGCGGGCAAGACCGAGGTCTATTTCGAGGCGATCGCCGCGGCGCTGGCGGCGAAGCGGCAGGTGCTGGTGCTGCTGCCCGAAATAGCGCTGACCGCACAGTGGCTCCGGCGCTTCGAGGACCGCTTCGGCTGCACGCCGGCGGCCTGGCATTCCGGCCTGACCAGCCTCGAGCGGCGCGAGACCTGGCGGGCGGTCGCCGAGGGCCGCATCGGCGTGGTGGTGGGCGCCCGTTCGGCGCTGTTCCTGCCGTTCGCCAATCTCGGCCTGATCGTGGTCGACGAGGAGCACGACACCTCGTTCAAGCAGGAAGACGGCGTCTGCTACAACGCCCGCGACATGGCGGTGGTGCGCGCCCGCCTGGTTGGTGCACCGATCGTGCTGGCCTCGGCCACACCGTCGCTCGAAAGCGTGATGAACGTGACGGCGGGCCGCTACGGCGCGCTGCACCTGCCGGCACGGCATGGCGGCAACCAGCTCGCGACCATCTCGGCCGTCGACCTCAAGCGCTATCCGCCCGAGCGCGGCCACTGGCTGTCGCCGCCCGTGCTCGAGGCGATGAAGCAGACCCTGGCGGCCGGCGAGCAGACGCTCCTGTTCCTCAATCGCCGCGGCTATGCGCCGATCACGCTCTGCCGCTCCTGCGGCAAGGGCATCGAATGCCCGCAATGCTCGGCGTGGCTGGTCGAGCATCGCTTCCGCCGCCAGCTCGTCTGCCATCATTGCGGCTACACCGAGCCGCCGGCGCTGGCCTGCAAGAACTGCGGTGCGGCCGACAATTGGGTGGCCTGCGGTCCGGGCGTCGAGCGGCTGGCCGAGGAGGCGCACACCTTCTTTCCCGAGGCGCGCGTCGAACTCTTCACCTCCGACTCGTTGATGAACCGGGAGGAGGCGACGGCCGCGGTCGAGCGGATGGAGGCCGGCGAGATCGATATCCTGATCGGCACCCAGATGGCGGCGAAGGGCCATCACTTCCCCAATCTGACGCTGGTCGTCGTCGTCGACGCCGATCTCGGCCTCAACGGGGGCGACCTGCGGGCGGCCGAGCGGACCTTCCAGCTCCTCTACCAGGTCGCCGGGCGCGCCGGGCGGCACGAGCGACCCGGCCGGGCGCTGATCCAGACCCATACGCCCGAGCACCCGGTGATGCAGGCCCTGGTCGCCAACGACCGTGACCGCTTCGTTTCGGCCGAATTGGCGGGGCGGTCGGGGGCCGGCATGCCGCCCTACGGAAGGCTGGCCTCCCTGATCGTTTCCGGCCCCGATCCGGCGGCTGTGGACAATGTCTGCGCCGCCATCGCGCGCCGGGCGCCCCATCGGGACGGGGTCACGATCCTCGGCCCTTCGGTGGCGCCGATGTCGCTGCTCCGCGGCCGGCACCGGCGGCGGTTTCTGTTGAAGACCGGCCGGGAGACCGCTGTGCAGCCGCTGTTGCATGCCTGGCTGGCGCAGATTGGTCTGCCCGGTTCAGTCCGCTTGCAGATCGATGTCGATCCCTATTCCTTCCTGTGACAGAACGCGCTGAAAAGGCAGGTAATACGGGCTTTTAGCAACCTTGCGCGCGGTCGGGACGCATGGTAGCAACGCGCGCTTTTCCGGGCAGGGGTCATTCTGTCTCCCGGAAAAAGCACGGGGAATTCAAGGACTTGCCGGCCCACGGTTTGGGCAGGGAGAGGCTCGTATCGTGTCAACATCCGCCACGACCGGCGTTGCCGGACGCTATGCCAGCGCCCTTTTCGAGCTGGCGGACAATGCCAAGGCTCTCGACCAGGTCGCGCAGGATCTCGACACCTTCAAGAAGCTTCTCGCCGAGAGTGCGGAGCTGACCCGCCTGATCGCGAGCCCGGTCGTCGGCCGCGAGCTGCAAGGCAGGGCGCTGCTCGCGGTGCTCGATGCCGCCGGCATCAAGGGCCTGACACGCAACTTCATCGGCACCGTTGCCGCCAACGGCCGCGCGCGCGAGCTGCCGGCGATGGCCGCTGCCTATCTCGCCGAGCTGGCGCGCCGCCGCGGCGAGACCAGCGCCATCGTCACCTCGGCGGTGCCGCTCACCGCGCAGCAGATGCAGCAGCTTTCCGATGCGCTGCGCGGCGTGCTGGGCGGCGCCAAGGTTTCCATCGATGCGCATGTCGACCCGGATGTTCTCGGCGGCCTCGTCGTGAAGGTCGGCTCGCGCCTGTTCGATTCGTCCATCCGCAGCAAGCTGCAGCGCTTGCAGCTTGCCATGAAGGGAGTTGCCTAATGGATATCCGTGCCGCCGAGATCTCCGCGATCCTGAAGCAGCAGATCGCCAACTTCGGCGCCGAAGCCGAGGTCGCCGAAGTCGGCCAGGTCCTCAGCGTCGGTGACGGCATCGCGCGCGTCTACGGCCTCGACAGCGTCAAGGCCGGCGAGATGGTCGAGTTCCCCGGCGGCATCAAGGGCATGGCGCTGAACCTCGAGCGCGACAATGTCGGCGTCGTGATCTTCGGCGACGACACGACGATCCGCGAGGGCGATACCGTCAAGCGTACCGGCGCCATCGTCGACGTGCCGGTCGGCAAGGGCCTGCTCGGCCGCGTGGTCGACGGCCTCGGCAACCCGATCGACGGCAAGGGCCCGATCCAGTCCACCGAACGCCGCCTCGTCGAGCTCAAGGCGCCGGGCATCATTCCGCGCAAGTCGGTGAGCGAGCCGATGCAGACGGGCCTGAAGGCGCTGGACTCGCTGGTGCCGGTCGGACGCGGCCAGCGCGAGCTGATCATCGGCGACCGCCAGACCGGCAAGACCGCGGTGGTGATCGACACCTTCCTCAACCAGAAGACCATCAACCAGAGCACCGACGAGAGCCGCAAGCTCTACTGCGTCTACGTCGCCGTCGGCCAGAAGCGCTCGACGGTGGCGCAGATCGTCAAGACGCTCGAGGACAACGGCGCGATGGAATACTCCATCGTCGTCGCCGCGACCGCGTCCGATCCGGCGCCGATGCAGTTCCTGGCGCCGTATACCGGCTGCGCCATGGGCGAGTTCTTCCGAGACAACGGCATGCACGCCGTGATCGTGTACGACGATCTCTCCAAGCAGGCGGTCGCCTACCGCCAGATGTCCCTGCTGCTGCGCCGCCCGCCGGGCCGCGAGGCCTATCCCGGCGACGTGTTCTATCTCCACTCGCGCCTGCTCGAGCGCGCCGCGAAGCTGAACGAGAAGAACGGCTCGGGCTCGCTGACGGCGCTGCCGGTCATCGAGACGCAGGCCGGCGACGTCTCGGCCTATATCCCGACCAACGTGATCTCGATCACCGACGGCCAGATCTTCCTCGAGGCCGAGCTGTTCTACGCCGGCATCAAGCCCGCGATCAACGTCGGCCTGTCGGTGAGCCGTGTCGGCTCGGCCGCGCAGATCAAGGCGATGAAGCAGGTCGCCGGCACCATGAAGCTCGAGCTCGCGCAGTATCGCGAGATGGCGGCGTTCGCGCAGTTCGCCTCCGACCTCGACGCCACGACCCAGCGCCTGCTGGCCCGCGGTCAGCGCCTGACCGAGCTGCTGAAGCAGGGCCAGTACAGCCCAATGCCGGTCGAGGAGCAGGTCGCGTCGATCTACTCCGGCACCCGCGGCTATCTCGACGGCCTGCCGGTCGGTCGCGTCAGCGAGTTCGAGTCGAGCTATCTCGAGGCGCTGCGCGCCGAGGGCACCATCCTGGCGGCGATCCGCGACAAGCGCGAGATCACCAAGGAGACCGACGAGAAGCTGAAGGGCTTCCTCGACAACTTCACCAAGAAGTTCGCCTAAGGCCCACGGCGCGCATTCATGCCCAGCCTCAAGTCCTTCCGCCTCCGGATCCGAAGCGTCCAGTCGACGCAGAAGATCACCAAGGCCATGAAGATGGTGGCTGCCGCCAAGCTGCGGCGCGCCCACGAGCAGGCCCTGGCGGCCCGCCCCTATGCCGAGGCGATGGACAAGGTCCTCGCCGCATTGGGCCAGAGCTTCAAGGGCACCGGCCCGAAGCTGCTGGCCGGCACGGGTTCGGACAAGGTCCAGCTCCTGATCGTCGCCACCGCCGACCGCGGCCTGTGCGGCGCCTTCAACAGCTCGATCGTGCGCGAGGCGCGCCGCGTCATCCGCCAGATGCTGGCCGAGGGCAAGGCCGTCAAGGTGCTGTGCATCGGCCGCAAGGCGCGCGACCAGCTGCGCCGCGACTTCGGTTCGCTGATCATCGACACCATCACCGATCTCGGCCGCCCGCGGCTCTCCTTCGGCGACGCCCAGAAGGTGTCGGCCAGGGTCATGGAGCTGTTCGATGCCGGTGAGTTCGACGTCGCGACGGTCGTCTTCAACCGCTTCAAGTCGGCGATGACCCAGGTCGTCACCGTCCAGCAGCTTATTCCGCCGCCGCCTCCGGCGCAGGACAGCGCGCCGGCGACCACGGGCGGCGCCATCTACGAGTTCGAGCCCGACGAGGCCGATATCCTGGCCGACCTGCTGCCGCGCAACCTCACCGTCCAGATCTTCCGCGCGCTGCTCGAGAATGCGGCGAGCTTCTACGGCTCGCAGATGACGGCGATGGACAACGCCTCGCGCAACGCGGGCGAGGTGATCAAGAAGCTGACCCTGCAGATGAACCGCTCGCGCCAGGCTTCGATCACCAAGGAGCTCATCGAGATCATCTCCGGCGCCGAAGCCGTCTAGAGAATTCAAGGAAAGGGAACTTTCATGGCTTCCAACAACATCGGCACGATCACCCAGATCACGGGCGCGGTCGTCGACGTTCGCTTCGAGGGCGAACTGCCGAACATCCTGAACGCGCTGCACGTCAACACCGACGGCCGCAAGCTGGTGCTCGAAGTGGCCCAGCATCTGGGCGAGTCGGAGGTCCGCACCATCGCCATGGACACGACCGACGGTCTGGTGCGCGGCGAGAAGGCGGTCGACACCGGCGGCCCGATCGCCATGCCGGTCGGTCCCGAGACGCTCGGGCGCATCCTCAACGTGATCGGCGAGCCGGTCGACGAGCGCGGCCCGGTGAACGCCAAGCAGACCCTGCCGATCCATCGCCCCGCGCCCGCGTTCGTCGAGCAGTCGACGGAAGCCGAGATCCTGGTGACCGGCATCAAGGTCATCGACCTGCTGGCGCCCTACGCCAAGGGCGGCAAGATCGGCCTGTTCGGCGGCGCCGGCGTCGGCAAGACCGTGACCATCATGGAGCTGATCAACAACGTCGCGAAGGCGCACGGCGGCGTGTCGGTGTTCGCCGGCGTCGGCGAGCGCACGCGCGAGGGCAACGACCTGTATCACGAGATGATCGAGTCGGGCGTCATCAAGCTCGACGGCCCGGGCTCGAAGGTGGCGCTGGTGTACGGCCAGATGAACGAGCCGCCGGGCGCGCGCTCGCGGGTCGCGCTGTCGGGCCTGACGACCGCCGAGTACTTCCGCGACGCCGAGGGCCAGGACGTGCTGTTCTTCGTCGACAACATCTTCCGCTTCACCCAGGCGGGCTCGGAAGTGTCGGCGCTGCTGGGCCGCATCCCGTCGGCGGTCGGCTATCAGCCGACCCTGTCGACCGACATGGGCGCCCTGCAGGAGCGCATCACCTCGACCAAGAAGGGCTCGATCACCTCGGTGCAGGCGATCTACGTGCCGGCCGACGACTTGACCGATCCGGCGCCGGCGACCTCGTTCGCCCACCTCGACGCCACGACCGTGTTGAGCCGCTCGATCGCCGAAATGGCGATCTTCCCGGCGGTCGACCCGCTCGACTCGACCTCGCGCATGCTCGATCCGCGCGTCGTCGGCGAGGAGCACTATCAGACGGCGCTGTCGGTGCAGCGCGTGCTGCAGCAGTACAAGTCGCTGCAGGACATCATCGCCATCCTGGGCATGGACGAGCTCTCGGAAGAGGACAAGCTGGTCGTGGCGCGCGCGCGCAAGATCCAGCGCTTCCTCAGCCAGCCGTTCCACGTCGCCGAGGTGTTCACCGGCACGCCCGGCGTGTTCGTGAAGCTCGAGGATACGATCAAGGCGTTCAAGGGCATCGTCGCGGGCGAGTACGACAACCTGCCGGAGGCTGCGTTCTACATGGTCGGCACGATCGACGAGGCGGTCGCCAAGGGCAAGAAGCTCGCCGGCGAGGCGGCCTAAGCCGATGGCGAAGGTGTCCTTTCGGCTGGTCATGCCGGAGCGCGAGCTGCTCGCCACCGAGGCCGACATGGTCGTGGTGCCGGGCAGCGAAGGCGACTTCGGCGTCCTGCACGGCCACGCGCCGCTGATCTCGACCGTCCGTCCGGGCGTGCTGGAGGTCCTCCAGGGCAACAAGGTGGAGCAGCGCTTCCTCGTCGTCGGCGGCATCGCCGAAGTGACGGCCGAGCGCTGCACGGTGCTGGCCGACGAGGCCGAGCCGTTCGAGCAGGTAACCGCCGAGCAACTGGCCGATCGCGAGCGGGTCGCCCAGGAAGAGCTGACCGATGCCGCGACCGATGCCGAGCGGGCGGCGGCACAGAAGAATCTCGCCATAGCCAAGGATTTGCGGCGCGCGCAGGCCTACTACGCCAGCCGTTGATCCGAGTTTCAGTCAGTACGAAATCCGCACTGAATGATCCCCCGCCCGGGCATTGAAACCCGGCGCGGGGGTCGCTTTATTACGGTTATGCGACTGTCGCTTTTCGCGACTAGAGTTCTGTCGCCAAGGGCTGCTGAGACGACGAGATGGGTACCTGGACACTCGACACGATCGCTTGGGATCGGTTCGATGGGTCGAAAGTCGATCCTGAGATTCTGCGCAACATCAAGGCCGCGGCCATGGTGGAGCGCAACGGGAGCGACTACGGCATCTACCTCAGCCGCGTGTTCGCCGACGACCCTGCTTTCGTCGGGGATATAAAGCGCTGGTCCGGCGAGGAGATCCAGCACGGCATGGCGCTCGGACGATGGGCGCAGATGGCCGATCCGTCGTGGGACTTCGACGTCGCCTTCGAGCGTTTCCGCAAGGGCTATAAGCTGCCCCTCGACGCCATGGAATCGGTGCGCGGCAGCCAGGCCGGCGAGATGATGGCCCGCTGCATCGTCGAGACCGGCACCAGCTCCTATTACAGCGCGCTCCAGGACGCGACCGAGGAGCCGGTGTTGAAGCAGATCTGCGGCAAGATCGCCGCCGACGAGTTCCGTCACTACAAGCTGTTCTACGATCACATGCAGCGCTGCCTCGAGCGAGATCGCCTCAGCAAGCTGCGCCGGCTGTGGATCGGCTGGGGGCGCCTGGCCGAGAGCGAGGACGACGAACTGTCCTATGCCTACTACGCCGCCAACGAGCCGCAGGATGCGCCCTACGACCGGGTCAAGGCGCGCCGCGCCTACGCCCGTCGCGCCTTTCCGCTGTACCGGCCGTTCCACGTCCAGCGTGCCATGGCGATGGTGCTGAAGGCTGTCGGCCTCGATACGACGGGCCGCCTCAACGCCTGGATGACCCGCGCCGGCCTGTGGTTCCTGCGCAGCCGCGCCGCCAAGTACGCCGAGCAGGGCGCTTAGTCATTGGACCGCGGGCTTCCAGCCCGCTCCTGAGCGAGCAGGATGCGCGCGGTCCGCTATGAGACGAGATCCGAAAACTCCCTCAGCACGGCCTCGTAAGCCGGCCGCTTCCAGTCGACGATCAGCCCCAGCAGCTCGTTCGCCTCGGCCCAGCGCCAGGCGGCGAATTCCTGGTCGTGCGCGGTGATGTCGATGTCGGAATCGCTGCCGGTGAAGGCGAGGGCGAACCATTTCTGCGCCTGGCCCTTCCAGCGTCCCTTCCAGTGCGGCGGATGCATCGCCGGCGGCACGTCGTAGGTCACCCAGTCCCGGCTCTCGCGCAGCAGCAGCGCCTTGGTCGTGCCGACCTCTTCGCCGAGCTCGCGGCACGCCGCCTCGACCGGCGCCTCGCCCTTGTCGACGCCGCCCTGCGGCATCTGCCAGGCGTCGGGCTGGTTCAGCCGCCGGCCGATGAACACGCGCCGGCCGGGCCCGATCAGCATCAGCCCGACATTGGGCCGGTAGAATCGGGGAGGGACGTCGAGCTTCATGGCTTGAGCTGTGCCGGTTGCCTGCGCAGGCGCGCCATGCAGGCCTCGCGGCATTCGAAGTGGCCGATGATCGGCACCAGCGATACCGCGCTCTGGTGTGCGAGCCGCTGGCGCCAGGCGACGATCGCATCGATCGCCGCGTTGTCCGGCTGCAGCACGCCGAAATCATGCCGCGCCGCCTTTTCGTTGGTGCGCTCGCTCACCCAGTCGACGAGGCGCTCGAGGTTGCTGTCGACGTTGCCCTGGCCCGCCAGCTTGTAGTCGAGCACGGTCGAGCTGCGGGCGTAGCCCATGCCGAGCTCGACGGTGAGGTGGTACATGGCCGATACGCCGTTGGG
Source organism: Pseudomonadota bacterium (assembly GCA_018240745.1). Taxonomy (GTDB): domain Bacteria; phylum Pseudomonadota; class Alphaproteobacteria; order Reyranellales; family Reyranellaceae; genus Reyranella. The sequence continues at coordinate 10,612 of JAFEFF010000077.1, read as the reverse complement.
GCTGATCTCGACCAGCGCGAGGCCGCGGTCGGCCAGCTCCTTCATCAGCGGCCGGGCGATCAGGTCGGAGCGCGAGACCACGCTCGGGCCGGGCACGACGAAGCCGACATACCCTGCGCCGCGCGACATCGCCGTGCGCAGCCGCTGCAGGTTCTCGGCCGGGTCGGCATTGCCCTCGATCGGACGGATGCCGCGCTCGGCCGGACCCGACGGATCCTCGACCGGCAGCATCAGGTAACACTCGTGGCCGCGATCCCGGGCCCGTTGCAGCCAGTGCGGGAGGTCGGGCGTGCCCGCCAGGAAGGCGAGGCTGATCTCACCGGGCAGCTCGTCGATGGCCCGGCTGGTCAACGCCTCATCGGCGCCGAGATTGATCATCAGCAGGCCGACGCGGGCCGCCGGCCCGGCTGGATCGAAGCGACGCGCGTAGGCGATCCATGGCATCCAGCCGCTGGCCGAGATCTTCGGCAGGCGCTGGCCGTCGACGACCTCGCTCATGTCGGCGCGGTCGGCCGGCGGGATCTTGCGGAAGTCGACCCTGAGCTGCGACGCCGGCGGCAGCTTGAGCGATCCCGTCGCGCGCGGCCTCGGCGGAGGGAGCGGCGCATTGTCGGCGACGGGGGCCGGCGCTGGCGCGTCCGGCAGGCCGGCGTGCACCATCGCCGCGCAGGCGATCGCCACGCCGAGGATCAGGGCATAGGCGCGGGCGTAGCCGTTCCGGAGAAAGCGCGGCAGGCGTCGGCGGCCCGTAACCCCCGGCGCCATGGCGCTCGTCCCACGCCTGGTCTAGTTGCCGCGGCTGCTGTAGAGCGAGATGCCGCGGATCAGGTCGACGGCGCGCAACAGCTGGTAGTCGGCAACGGCGTCCTTCGGCGGCTCGTCCGGATCGGTCGAGGCCGGCGTCGCCGCCGTCGTCTTGTTGTCGCCCTTGCTCGCGTCGGGCTTGGCCTGCGAGGTCTTGTCGTCGGTCTTCTTGGCACCCGGGTCGGTCGGCTTGGCGTTCGGGTTGAGGATGGAGCCGCGCAGGTTCTCCTCCCGGAAGCCGGCACGCTGCTGGATCGTCTCGACCTTGGCCTGCTCGACTTCGATGTCGGGCTTGATGCCTTCCTTCTGGATCGAGCGGCCCGACGGCGTGAAGTAGAGCGCCGTGGTCAGGCGGATCGCGCCGCCGCCGGTCACCTGCATGATGGTCTGCACCGAGCCCTTACCGAACGACCGGGTGCCGAGGATGATGGCCCGGCGATGATCCTGCAGGGCGCCGGCCACGATCTCCGAGGCCGAGGCCGAGCCGCCGTTCATCAGCACCACGATCGGCAGGCCGTTGGCGATGTCGCCCGGCTTGGCGTTCCAGCGCTGCACGTCCTCCGCCTTGCGCGCCTTGACCGAGACGATCTCGCCCTTGTCGAGGAAGGCGTCGACCATGGAGATCGCCTGGTCGAGCAGGCCGCCCGGATTGTTGCGCAGGTCGAGGACATAGCCCTTGAGCTTGGGGCCGGCCTCCTTCTTGATCTTCTCGACCGCGTCGGTCACGCCCGAGGTCGCCTGCTCGGTGAACGAGGTGACGCGGATGTAGCCGACGTCGCCCTCGAGGCGATAGCGGGTCGCCTTCACCTTGATGGTCTCGCGCGTCAGCGTGATGTCGATCGGATCCTTCACGTTGGCGCGGCGCAGCGAGATCTTGATCGAGGAGCCGACCTTGCCGCGCATCTTGTCGACGGCCTCCTGCAGGGTCAGGCCCTGCACCGGCTCGCCGTCCAGCGCGAAGATCAGGTCGCCCGACTGGATGCCGGCCCGCGAGGCCGGCGTGTCGTCGATCGGCGACACCACCTTGATGACGCTGTTCTCCATCGTGACTTCGATGCCGAGCCCGCCGAACTCGCCCCGGGTCTGGACCTGCATGTCCTTGTAGACCTTCGGGTTCATGTAGCTGGAGTGAGGGTCGAGCGACGCGAGCATGCCCTGGATGGCATTTTCCATCAGCGTCTTCTCGTCGACCGGCTCGACGTAGTCGCGCCTCACCCGCTCGAGCACGTCGCCGAACAGGTTGAGCTGCTGGTAGAGCTCGCTCTTGTCCGATGGCGCCTTGTGCTCGGTCTTCTCCTGGGCCAGCACGGGGGCCAGGGCCACGCCGGCGCCGAAGGCCAGGATCGCAGCGGTGGTAGCGAGACTGAGACGAGTCATGGGATTGCCCTTGCAGTACGAACCCGGACGAGACTCGCCACGGCTTTGCGGAGGTTTTTAGGCGTCAAACGCGAGAATACCCGGCGGTCTTTGGCAGGATCAAGGCGGCGCCTCGGACACCGGATCACAATCATGCGGAGGCCGTCGCAGCCCTGGGCCTGGGGGCCTCGAGCACCGCCGGACGGGCATTCTGCGACAGCAGGGAATGGCCCGTCATCTCGGCCGGCTGCCTGACCTGCATCAGCGCCAGCATGGTGGGTGCAACGTCGGCGAGCTTGCCGTCCTGCAGCGAGCGGACGCCGGCCGGACCGTTGAACAGCAGCGCCGGCACGCGGTTCAGCGTGTGCTGGGTGTGCTTTTGATGGGTTTCCTCATCGTACATCTGCTCGGCATTGCCGTGGTCGGCGGTGATCAGCATGACGCCGCCCGCCTTTTTCACGGCCTCCATCAGCCGGCCGAGGCACCGATCGACCGCCTCCACCGCCTTGATCGCCGCCGGCAGGATGCCGGAATGGCCGACCATGTCGGTGTTGGCGTAGTTCACCACGATCAGGTCGTACTTGCCCGACCCGATCGCCTCGACGAGCTTGCCGGTCACCTCCGGCGCGCTCATCTCCGGCTTGAGGTCGTAGGTCGCGACCTTCGGGGAAGGGACGAGGATGCGGTCTTCCCCGTCGAATTGCCGCTCCTCGCCGCCGTTGAAGAAGAACGTGACGTGAGCGTACTTCTCGGTCTCGGCGATGCGCAGCTGCTTGAGGCCGGCGCGGGCGACGGTTTCGCCCAGGCCCATCTTGATGGTGACGGGCGGAAAGAGAGTCTCGAGGAACTCGTTCAGTGCCGCCGAGTATTCCACCATGCCGACGGCATCGGCGAACCTGACGAGCCGGTTGCGCTTGAAGCCGTCGAACATCGGATCGAGCAGCGCGGTCAGGATCTCGCGCGCGCGGTCCGAGCGGTAGTTGAACATCAGCACGCCATCGCCGTCCTGCATGCCCTTGTAGCCGTCGAGCACGGTCGGCAGGACGAACTCGTCGTCCTTGTCGGTTGCGTAGGACTTGTCGACGGCTTCCTTCGGCGTGCCGGCCTTTTCGCCCTTGGCATCGACCAGGGCATCGTAGGCCTTCTCGACCCGGTCCCAGCGCTTGTCGCGATCCATGGCGTAGTAGCGGCCGCTGACGGTGGCGAACCTGATCGGCAGGCCCTTCTTCAGGCCGTTGGCGATCTGCTCGAGATATTCGTGGGCGCTGCGCGGCGGTGTATCGCGCCCGTCGAGGAAGGCATGGATCCAGACGCTGACGCCCCCGCCGGCGATGGCGTTGGCGAGCGCGATCAGATGGTCCTGGTGCGCGTGCACGCCGCCCGGCGAGCAGAGGCCCATCAGGTGGCAGGCTTTGCCGCTATTCTTCAGGGTTTCGATCAGCTTCGTCAGGGTCGGGTTCCTCGGCAGCGACCCGTCCTCTATCGCCTTGTCGATGCGCGGCATGTCGGGCACGGCGACGCGGCCGGCGCCGAGGTTCATGTGGCCGACCTCGGAATTGCCCATCTGGCCCTTGGGCAGGCCGACGAAGGTCTCGGAAGCGTCGATCAGGCCCTGCGGGCAGGTCGCTATCAGCTTGTCGTAGTTGGGCGTCCGCGCATCGAGGATGGCGTTGTCCTTGGGATTCGGCCGGTGGCCCCAGCCATCGAGGATGCAGAGGACGGCGGGACGCGGAGCCATTACGAGGCCTTGCGCGGGATCGGAGAGAAGGACCGGCGATCGACCGAGTTGAACTTGTTCGGGCAGTTCAGGTCGCGGGGATCGATGTTGGGGTTCTGGTCGGGGACCTCGATGGCGCAAAACACGAATTCACCGCGCGGCTCGCCGTCGATCGAGATGTCGTAGGTGTAGGTGCCGGGCGGATCGCCCGGGATGATGCACCACGAGCGCTGCAGCACGCCGTCCTGCACCACCTCGCGCATGTGGGTGGTGGCCTTGGTCTTGTCCGGGCTGACCACGGTCTCGGGGCCGGCGATCACCTGCTCGGCCGGCTGGGAGGTCGTCAGCACCTCGGTCAGGTTGACCGTGCGGTTGGGCCCGCCGAGATACATCCGCCAGCCGAAGCAGGCGCGGTTGAACAGCAGCGGGATGGCATTGGTCTCATAGTGACGCTGACGGCCGTCATCGCCGGTGATCGAGACATAGGGGATGCTGCGCATCGGCTTGGCCGCCGGCGTGTCGGCCGCCGGAGTCCGGGGCGGCGTCTGGGCCGTGGCGGAGGTGGCCAGGGCAGCCAAGCCCAAGCCGGCAGCGGCGGCTGCCAGTCGCAGGAGGGGGATCCGCATGGCCCCCAATGTAGTCCGGGTTTTTCGTCAGAACAGAGGCAAAATCGCCGCTCAGGCCCGGTGATAGGGGTGACCGGTGAGCAATTGCTGGGCCCGATAGATCTGCTCGGCCAGCATCGCCCGGGCGAGCAGATGGGGCCACGTCATGGCGCCGAAGGACACCACCAGCGAGGCCTTTTGCAGCAGCGGCTCGCCGTGGCCGTCGGCGCCGCCGATCAGGAAGGCGAGGTCTGCAACACCATCGTCACGCCAGCGGCCGATCCGCCGGGCGAAGGCCTCGCTGTCCACAACCTTGCCGCGGCGGTCGAGCGCGACCAGCACGGCCCTGTCCGGAACCGCACCCAGCAACAGCTCGCCCTCGCGGCGGACCAGCTCGGCGGGGGGCAGCTTCTTCTTTTCGTCGAGCTCGCGGAGTGTCAGCGGCCAGCGGATGCGGCCGGCATAGTGCTCGTAGAGATCGCGTTCGGGGCCGCGGCCGGCGCGGCCGATGCAGGCGATCGTGAGTTTCAAGGCGCGAGCGTCAGGCGCTCTTGCGGCGCCTGGTCTTCGCCGGCTTGGGCGCCGCCTCGCTCTCCAGCGCCCACATCTTCTCGAGTGCATAGAAGGCGCGCGGCTCGGGGCGGAAGACGTGGACCACGATATCGCCGCTGTCGATCAGTACCCAGTCGCCGCCCTGCTTGCCCTCGGACGAGACGTGGCGGTAGCCGGCCTGCTTGAGGCGCTCCTCGAGATGGTCGGCGATGGCGACGACCTGGCGGTTCGAGCGGCCGGTGGCGATCACCATGTAGTCGGCGAACGAGGACTTGCCGGCGAGATCGATGACGACGATGTCCTCGGCCTTGTCGTCCTCCAGCGATCGGCGCACCAGCTCGAGCTGGTCGGCGGTGGGCTTGCCTCGGTCGGGAAGCACGCGCGTCTGGTCGGAAATGGCTTTTCCTTTCGTTCTGGAACGCTTGGACCGCACGGCGCGAATCGCCGTGCCGGAATGACTGTCGAGCCGGCTCGGGATGAAGCACCAGGCCGGGGCATCGGCGGTCGGCAGCCGCCGGGCCTGGCCGGCGTCGAGTCGATAACGGGCGAAGGCGCGCGGGGCTGCCGCTTGCAGGGCAGCATAGCTCCAGCCGGGCCGCGCGAAAGCCGCAATCGGGATCGCCGCGAAGAGGTCTCGCCAGCCCGCCCACTGCACCAGTTGGGGCAGGATGTCGGCACCCATCAGCCAGACGAAGTGCGCCTGCGGATAGATGCGCTTCAGTTCCCGCACCGTGTCGAGCGTGAAGCGGGTGCCGAGCAGCAGCTCGGGCGCCTCGACGCGGATGTGCGGATGATGGGCGAGCTGCTTGGCGCGGGCAAGCCGCGTCGCCAGCGGCTCCATGCCGTTGCCGCTCTTGAGCGGGTTCTGCGGCGAGACCAGCCACCACACCTCGTCGAGGCCGAGACGCTTCAGCGCTTCCAGGCTGACATGCCGGTGGCCCTCGTGCGCGGGGTTGAACGACCCGCCGAGCAGACCGATACGGCGGCGCGTATCGCGCGGCACGCCCGGCATCGGGTGATGAGCGGAGATCAAGGTCGCAGCGTGCCCTTGCCGCGCACGATATTCTTGTAGGTCGTGAGCTCGACCAGCCCGACCGGCCCGCGCGCATGCATGCGGTTGGTCGAGATGCCGATCTCCGCGCCCAGGCCGAACTCAGCCCCGTCGGCGAACTGGGTCGAGGCGTTGTGCATGACGATGGCGCTGTCGACCTCGCGCAGGAAGCGGTCGGCGGTCGCGGCGTTGTTCGTCACGATCGATTCGGTGTGCTGGCTGCCGTAGGTCGCGATGTGCCGGATCGCGCCCTCGACGCCATCGACCGTCGCGACCGAGATGATCGGCTCGAGATACTCGGTGCGCCAGTCCTTCTCACTCGCCGCCACGGCCCTGGGATCGCGCCTCTGCACCTCACTGTCGCCGCGCACCTCGCAGCCGAGCTCGTGCAGCCTGGCCAGGACCGGCACCAGGTGCGTGTCGAGCGCGGCGCGGTCGATCAGCAGGGTCTCGGCGGCGCCGCACACGCTGACGCGGCGCATCTTGGCATTGGCGACCACATCGCGCGCCATCGCCACGTCGGCGTCGCGATCGACATAGACGTGGCAGATGCCGTCGTAGTGGCGCAGCACGGGCACGCGGCTCTCGACGGTGACGCGGTCGATCAGCGAGCGGCCGCCGCGCGGCACGATCAGGTCGAGCCAGTCCATCGCCTTCAACATCTCGCCGACGGCGGCGCGGTCGGTGGTCGGCACGAGGGCGACGCAATCCTCGGGCAGGCCGGCACCGGCCAGCGCGCGGCGCAGCAAGTCGACGATCGCGCGCGAGGAATGGAAGCTGTCGGAGCCGCCGCGCAGCACCACGACGTTGCCCGACTTGATGCAGAGCGCGCCGGCGTCGGCGGTCACGTTGGGCCGCGCCTCGTAGATTACGCCGATGATGCCGATCGGCACCCGCACGCGGCTGATCTCAAGGCCGTTCGGCCGCCGCCAGCGCTCGATCTCGGCGCCGACCGGGTCGGGCAGGGCCGCGATGTCGTCGAGGCCTTTGGCCATGCCTTCGATGCGCGCGTCGTTCAGCAGCAGGCGGTCCTGCAGCGCGCCCGACATGCCGGCCGCCCTGGCTGCCTCGAGGTCGCGCGCGTTGGCGGCGAGGATCGCGGCCTTTTCGTTGCGGATCAGGCGTGCGCCGTCGGTCAGCGCCCTGTTCTTGGCGGCCGTCGTCGCGTTGCGCAGCGTCATGGCGGCAGCCTTCGCGCGCCGGCCGAGGTCGGCTACGATCCGCGCGGCGTCTGGGCCCTGCTCCGAGGGGGGCTTGGTCTGGACGTTCATGTCGGCCTCAGTATGTCACTCGACCACGAGGTCGTCGCGGTGGACCATCTCGTCCCGGCCGCGAAAACCCAGCAGCTTCTCGATCTCGACGCTCTTGCGGCCGACGATGCGACGGGCATCCTCGGCGGCATAGGCGACCAGCCCGCGCGCCAGCACCCGGCCGCGCCTGTCCTTCACGTCGACCACGTCGCCGCGCCGGAACTCGCCGTCGATCGCCGTGACGCCGGCCGGCAGCAGGCTCTTGCCGGCCGACAACGCCCGTACCGCGCCGTCGTCGACGATCAGGCTGCCGGCGGTCTTGAGCGAGCCCTTGATCCATTTCTTGCGGGCCGACAGCGGCGATGCTTCCGGCAGGAACCACGAGCAGCGCGCCTTGCCGTCGATCACGGCGCCCAGCGCACCGACCGGGCGGCCATCGGCGATCGCCATCCGGCAACCCGCCGCCATGGCGATGCGGCCCGCCATCAGCTTGGTCGCCATGCCGCCGTTCGACATCTCCGACGCGGCGGCTCCGCCCATCGCCTCGATCTCCGGCGTGATCTCGCGGATCTCGGGGATGTGCTTCGCGGCCGGATCGCTTCTCGGATCGCCGGTGTAGAGGCCGTCGATGTCGGACAACAGGATCAGCGTGTCGGCCGAGATCATCTCGGCGACGCGCGCGCCGAGGCGATCGTTGTCGCCGAAGCGGATCTCGTCGGTCGCGACGGTGTCGTTCTCGTTGATCACCGGGATCGCGCCCAGGCCGAGCAGGGTGCCCATGGTCTGGCGCGCGTTGAGGTAGCGACGGCGGGCTTCCGAATCGTCGAGCGTCAGCAGCACCTGCGCCACCGTGATGCCGTGCCGCGCCAGCGACTCCTGGTAGGCATGCGCGAGCTGGATCTGGCCGGTCGCGGCGGCGGCCTGGCTCTCCTCGAGCTTGAGCACGCCGGCGGGCAGCTTGAGATAGGTGCGGCCGAGGCGGATCGCGCCCGACGAGACCAGCACGACCTCGCAGCCGTTGCGATGCAGGCGCGCGACATCGCCGGTCAGCGCCTCCAGCCAGTCGCGGCGGATCTGGCCTTGGGTTTCATCGACGAGAATCGAAGAGCCGATCTTCACGACCAGCCGTTTGGAGCTGGCGGGTATCGTGCCAGCTCGGGACATCAGGCGGCTTCCTTCGCCGTATCGCGCTGCCTGTCGACGAGCTTCATCAGCTCATGCAGCAGGGCTTGCACGCCTGCACCCGACACGCCGGAGATGATGTGCACGGTCTTGCGGCTGGCCTTGGCGAGGGCGGCGCGCTTGGTCTCGATGTCCTCGGCCGTCATGGCGTCGGTCTTGTTGAGCGCCACGATCTCCTTCTTGCGCGCGAGATTGCCGCCGTAGGCACGCAGCTCGGCGCGGACGGTCTTGTAGGCGGCGGCGACGTCGTCCTGCGTGCCGTCGACGAGGTGCAGCAGCGCGCGGCAGCGCTCGACATGGCCGAGGAAGCGTGTACCCAGCCCCGCGCCCTCGTGCGCGCCCTCGATCAGGCCGGGAATGTCGGCCATGACGAACTCGCGGGTGCCGACCTTCACCACGCCGAGGCCGGGATGCAGCGTCGTGAAGGGATAGTCGGCGATCTTGGGTCGGGCGTTGGAAGTCGCCGACAGGAAGGTCGACTTGCCGGCATTGGGCAGGCCGACCAGGCCGATATCGGCGATCAGCTTCAGCCTGAGCCAGATCCAGCGCTCCTCGCCGGGCCAGCCCTTGTCGGCGCGACGCGGCGCGCGGTTGGTCGAGCTCTTGTAGTGCAGGTTGCCGTAGCCGCCGTCGCCGCCCCTGGCGAGCACGATCCGCTGGCCGACCTCGGTGAGATCGGCGAGCAGGGTCTCGTTGTCCTCCTCGAAGATCTGCGTGCCGCGCGGCAGCCGCAGGACGATGTCCTTGCCCTTGGCGCCGGTGCGCTGGCTGCCCATGCCGTGATGGCCGGTCTCGGCCTTGAAGTGCTGGGCATAGCGGTAGTCGATCAGCGTGTTGAGACCGTCGACGCATTCGACGATGACATCGCCGCCGCGCCCGCCGTCGCCGCCGTCCGGACCGCCGAACTCGATGAACTTCTCGCGCCGAAAGCCGACGCAGCCCGCGCCGCCGTTGCCGGAGCGGATGAAGACTTTGGCCTGGTCGAGGAATTTCATGGGTTGGGGCTCTGGAAACGAAAAGGGGGAACGGCGACCGTTCCCCCTTGGCAATCCTGTCGGATGGGAACGGCTATTCGGCGGCCATCTTGGCCGGGCTCTGGGCCGGCGCCGGGTTCACGCTCACCTCGACCTTGCCGCCCGAGCGGGTGCGGAAGGAAACCACGCCGTCCGCGGTGGCGAACAGGGTGTGGTCGCGGCCGACGCCCACGTTGGTGCCCGCATCCATCCTGGTGCCGCGCTGGCGGACCAGGATGTTGCCGGCGAGGACCTTCTGGCCGCCGAAGCGCTTCACGCCGAGGCGCCGGCCGTCGGAATCGCGGCCGTTGCGCGAGGAGCCGCCTGCTTTCTTGTGTGCCATCTCTATATTCTCCGGTCGCTCCAGCTCAGGCGACGATCTGCTCGATCTTGACCACCGTCAGATCCTGGCGATGGCCGTTCTTGCGCCGCGAGTTCTGGCGGCGCCGCTTCTTGAAGACGATCAGGTGCGGCCCGCGCGCCTGCTTGACGATCGAGGCCACCACCTTGGCGCCTGCGACCGTCGGCGTGCCGACCTTGTCGCCGACCATCAGCACGTCGGTGAACTCGACGGTCGCGCCGGCCTCGCCCGCGATCCTCTCGATCTCGTGGGTCTCTTCGGGGGCGACGGTGTACTGCTTTCCACCGGTACGGATGACGGCGATCATGACTTCACCTGACTGAAGCCCGCCGATCCGAGCCACCCTACTACCCCTAGGGGTATTCCAAGGTTCTGGCCCAAGATGCCGGAGGGCATGAAAGAGCGCGGCGGGCCTGAAGGACCCGCCGAAGGAGCGCGGAATATACGCAGGAAGCCTTGCAAGTCAACGCCCTAAGACGCATTGCCCCGCGACTTGCCGACCCGTATAAGCGGCCCCCTCGGAGAGGTGCCGGAGTGGTCGATCGGGACGGTCTCGAAAACCGTTGTGCGTGCAAGCGTACCGTGGGTTCGAATCCCACCCTCTCCGCCATAATCCCTTGTAACGCCTTGTAATAATTGGCTCTTTTCTGTCGGGTCCGCGGCACGACACCAGAGTTGCCGGGCCGTTTACCGCCGCCGCTGCGCTCACCGCATAAGGGCG
>JAFEFF010000076.1 GCA_018240745.1 Pseudomonadota bacterium | reverse complement strand
CAGCTTGCAAGCGGCACTGTCCTCCTCCGCCCTGACGCCGCTCCCGCGACTGACCACGCGCGACAACGACGACTTCACCATAGGCCTGATCGACGCCTTCGCCTGCTCGGCCGATGTCGTCACCTTCTATCAGGAGCGGATCGCCAACGAATCCTGGCTGCGCACCGCGGTGGAGCGCGTCTCGCTGCAGGAGATGGGCAAGCTCGTCGGCTATCGTCTGCGGCCCGGCGTGGCAGCGGAGACCTGGCTTGCCTTTGCGCTCGACACGCCGCCCGTGGCGCCTCCGACACTTGCACCAGAACCCGGGAATTTCGTTACAGGCGTGCCGGCGAGCCTGAAGCTCGACATCGGAACGAAAGTACAGAGCGTCCCCGGTCCTGGCGAGATGCCGCAGACTTTCGAGCTCGTCGAGACACTGGCTGACGCGCGTGCCATCTGGAACGCCATGGGCCCGTGGCTCGGAGAGGTCCACATCCCGGCGCGCGGCGACCGGCAAGCCTGGCTTGCCGGCGTCGCCACCAACCTCAAGGCGGGCGACGCGCTGCTTTTCGTCGGCGACGAGTTTTTCGCCGACGCGACGAGCGACAGGTGGGATTTCCGCCTTCTCACCGCCGTCGAGCCGGATTCGGCGAACAACCGCACGCGCGTCACCTGGGCAAGAGGGCTCGGCGCATCGGATCCCTTTTCTAATCCGGCCGCGAAGCCGTATGTCTTTGCCCTGCGCAAGCGCTCGGCAGTGTTCGGCAACAACGCGCCGGTGTGGCGGAGCATGGATGATGCCTTCCGGGCCGGTTATGTGGCGCGGTTCGGGGGTAGCGCGAGCGATTCCGAATGGCCCGGTTTCCATGTGAGCGAAATTGGCGCCAGCGCCAGCGGCGGCTCGGTCGACCTCGACCAACTCCAATCCGAGATCGCGGCCGACGTCCCAGGCGATGTGACGCGGCGCAGCCTCGCTGTTCTCGCAAAGGGTGGCTTCAACCGCCCGGACGAGAATTTTCCGAGCGGGACCTTTGTCGAGCTCTACCGCGTGACCGGCACGACCGAGGTGTCGCGCGCCGCCTTCGCGCTGTCGGGCAAGGTGACCCGGCTCGATCTCGCAGGCGCGCATCTCGACACAGCGTTCTTCGGCAAAGTCCGCGAGACGTCGGTCTTCGCGAAGTCGGAGCAGCTGACCCTGGCGCAGCGACCCGTCACTACGGCGGTTGGCGGCGACCGGATTCCGGTCAATGCACCTGCCACCGACCTGACCGCCGGTCGCCGGATCATCGTTCGCGGGACCCGGGTGCGCGACGGCAAGCCGGTCGTCGTGCAGGCCATGCTGGTTGCCGCCCATGTCGTGGACGAGCAACGCTCGGAGCTCGAGATAAAGCCCGCGCTGGCCGAAGCGCTCGTCCGCGAGAGCGTCGTCGTTTACGGCAACGTGGCGCTCGCCTCGCACGGCGAGTCGGTCACCCAGGTGCTGGGTGCCGGCAATGCCGGCCAGAGCTTCCAGAAGTTCGAGCTGAAGCAGCTTCCCCTCACGTACCGCGCCGCGAGGAACGAGATCGGTGCGGCCGCGGAGTTGACGGTGCGTGTGGGTGGTGTGGCTTGGAAGGAGCGGCCGACGCTCTATGGTGCGAGGCCTGCCGACCGCGTCTATGCGCTGACGACCGACGAGCAGGGCCGGATGTTCGTCGGCTTCGGCGACGGTGCAGGCGGCGCTCGCCTGCCGAGCGGCACCAACAATGTCCAGGCAACCTACCGCAAGGGTATCGGCATCGCTGGCAATGTCGCTGCCGGCAGTCTGACACAGCTCATGACCCGGCCGCTGGGACTAAAGAGCGTCAGCAATCCGCTGGCGGCTGAAGCCGGGACCGATCCCGAATCGGCGAACGCGGCTCGTCGTACGATTCCGCTGACGACACGCACCTTGGGACGAGCCGTCTCGGTGCTCGACTACGAGGACTTCGCGCGTGCCTTCAGCGGCGTCGCCAAGGCGCAGGCCGCGGTGCTGCAGGTGCACGGGGGCACGACGGTCGCGATAACGCTTGCCGTCCCGAACGGCCAACCGCTCAACGAGACCAGCCCAGTCTGGAAGAACCTTCTGGCCGAACTGAAGGCAAGCGGCGACCCGCATGTCGCGGTGACCCTGCTGGCCTATCAGGCCAGCACCTTCCATCTCGGCCTGAAGGTCAAACCCGACCCGGACTATGAGAGCGCCAGCGTCCTGGCTGAGGTCGAAGCTGCGCTGCGGGCGCATTTCTCCTTCGACGCCCGAGATCTTGGTGTACCGGTGCAGCAATCCGACGTGATCGCCGTAGCGCAGGCGGTTCCCGGCGTCATCGCGGTCGATCTGACACGGCTTTATGGGGGGACACTCCCGGTCGCGCAGACAGTGGCCTCGCCTCAGCCCCTGGTTCGACTGCTCGCATCGCGCATGCGGGCCGAAGGTGGTGTGGCGAAGCCCGCCGAGCTCCTTACGCTCGATCCCGCGCCGTTCGACCAGTTGGAGAAGATGACATGAGCACGCTCACGGCCGAGCGCCTCTATGCGCTGCTCCCAGCCGTCTATCGCCTCAGGGATGCCGAGCAGGGAGAACCGCTGCGCGCGCTCATCGCGGCCTTCGCCCGGCAATTCGCCGCGCTGGAAGAGAATGTCGAGCAGCTTTACGACGACCAGTTCATCGAGACCTGCGCAGCCTGGGTTGCGCCCTACATCGGCGACTTGATCGGCTACCGGCCACTGCATGGCGTGGCGCCCAGGGTCGCCTCGCCGCGAGCCGAGGTCGCCAACACCATTGCCTATCGCCGGCGCAAGGGCACGGCGCTGATGCTGGAGCAGTTGGCGCAGGACGTCACCGATTGGCCGGCGCATGCGGTGGAATTCTTTCAACTGCTCACCACGACGCAATACATGAAGCATGTCCGACGGCAGGCGCCGGCGACCGCCAACCTGCGGGACCTGCAGGCTGCTTTCCATGAAGGCGGGGCGTTCACTGGCTTTGCGCACACACCCGAGATGCGGCGGCCAGAGGCCGGGGCGGGGCGCTACAATATCCCCAACATCGGCATCTTCCTGTGGCGCCTGGTCTCACTGAAGCTGACGGCGCTGCCCCTCGTTCCGCATCCAGGTGACTCGACGGGCCGGAAATTCCGCGTCAACCCGCTGGGGGCGGACCTCAAGCTGTTCCGCCATCCCCGGACCGAGGACAACATCAGCCATCTCGCCGAGCCGATCAACGTGCCCGAGCCCTTGTCGGTGCGGCTGATGGCGCTCGCCGTAAAGGCCGCGCAGGCCAGCATCGTCCCGGCACCGAACGCCGTCCTCGACGACGACTATGGCGATGGCGAAAGCCTGATGCTGTTTCATCCCGGGAATCCGCCCACGCCGGTGCCAGTCGAGAAGATGCGGATCTGCGACTTGCGCGATGTCGTGGATAGCGGCGGCACCGTCGTCGGCTGGAACCACGAAGCGACAGTGCCGGCCGGTACGATCGGCGTCGATCCGGAGCGGGGCCGTGTGCTGTTGGGCGCGCCGGGTGACGGGCCGTTGCTCGCCACCTTCCACTACGGATCGGTGCGCGAGTTCGGCGGCGGCGAGTACGAGCGCGCCCCGCAGGGCGACGATCTTTCGACCCAGCAGGCCGTGACCAACAGCGGCCCACTGCAGCCCGCACTCGACGCCATTGCCGGCGGGGGCCGGCTCACCATCGGCGATAGCCTGACCTATGCGCAAACCCCGATATTCAAGGTGACCGGTGTCACAGCATCTGGTGCTCCGGGGCTTCAGGTCGTCGTCGCTGCGCGCAATCCGGCGCGGCCATTGGTGCTGGCCGGGGGTGACGTCTCGCTGGCGATCGGCGCGCGCGGCAGCCTCGTGATCGATGGCCTGGTGTTCTCGGGCGGCGCACTTACGCTCGGTGCGGCCGCGGACGACGAGCCGCGCGAGCTGGTGCTGCGCGACTGCACACTGGTGCCGGGTCAGAAGCTCAACCCGGACGGCAGCGCGGCCGCGCCTGGCATACCGAGCCTCGTCATCAGGCATCCTTTCGCGAAAGTGACGCTCGAGCGCTGTATCACCGGTCCAATCCAGATCGACACCGAGGCCAGCATCACGCTCACCGATTGCATCGTCGATGCCGGCGGCCCTCAGAGTGTTGCCTATGCCCTTGATGCATCCGGCGGTCCCGGCGGCACGCTGACGGCGAAGGAATGCACTTTCGTCGGCAAGGCCCACGCCAAGGTGATCGAGCTTGCCTCCAACTGCATCTTCTTCGCTGAACTCGGGTCCAAGCCGGGTGAGACCTGGAGCGCTCCCATCGTCGCCGAGCGCCGGCAACAAGGCTGCATGCGCTTCTCCTTCGTGCCCTCGGGCTCGGTCACACCGCGCCGTTATCGCTGCCTTCCGGACGCGGATCATCCTGACGTCCTGCCGCACTTCACCTCGCTGCGCTATGGCGATCCGGGTTACGGCCAACTTCGCCAGGTGACCAACCTCGCAATTCGCACCGGCGCCGACGACGGCGGTGAGATGGGCGTGCTGCATGCGCTTTTCCAGCCGCAGCGCGAGACCAACCTGCGCACGCGTCTTGACGAATATCTGCGTTTCGGCCTGCACGCCGGATTCTTCTACGCGAGCTGACGGGAATAGGGGAGAGCACCATGGCCACCGACTATTCGAGAGTCCGCCTCAATCCCCTGCTCGACTACGCCGGGGTCGAACTCAAGCAGGGCGGTGTGCTGATCGACGCTGATGCCAACGAGCTGGTCGACATCCTCGACAGGCGCTTGCGGGCGCTGGCCAGCGACGTGTTGGGCCGCGCCACGGTCTCCTCGACGACCGTCGACGCCTTCAAGGTCGGCGTCTCCGGGACTGCGCTAACGATCGGACGTGGGCGGCTCTATGTCGACGGGCTGCTCGCCGAGAATCACGGGGCTGTCTCCAACGATCCGGCCAAGCGAGTCTTCGACGCGCTGATGGCGGAGTCGCAATTCGCCGATCCCATCCCCTATACCGCGCAGCCCTATCTTCCCAATCCACCGGCCCTGCCGACGACCGGCCGCCATCTCGTCTATCTCGACGTCTGGAATCGCGAGGTGACCTACCTCGAGCAGCCCGATCTGGTCGAGAGCGCGGTAGGAGTGGATGCCACGTCGCGCATCCAGACGGTATGGCAGGTGAGGGCCGTTGCGGAGGATGCAGGCACAGCGTCCACCTGCGCGTCGCCGGATGGCGACCTGCCGGGATGGCCTGCGATCATCGCGCCGTCGACCGGCGTGCTGACGACCGGCACTTTCGAGGTCGCAGCGGTCGACGATCCGTGCGAGCTGCCGCCGACCGGCGGCTATCGTGGACTGGAGAACCAGCTCTACCGGGTGGAGATTCACGATCCGGGCCAACCGGGCGGCAGCGCCACCTTCAAGTGGTCGCGCGAGAATGCGAGCGTCGGCAGTCGCGTGGCCAGTATGGTCTCCGCTACCGAGCTGGAACTCGTCACCCTGGGCCGTGACGACGTCTTGTCGTTCAAGACGGGGGACTGGGTCGAAATCATCGACGACGCCGTCGAGTTCTCCCAGGTGCCCGGCCAGATGCGCAAAGTGACCGTCGTCGAAGCGACGCGCCGCATCCAATTCACGCCGGCGCTGCCTGCGAGCATGCTGCCGGGCACCTTTCCCAACAGCGCGTTTCCGGTAGCGCGTAATTTGCGGGTCCGACGCTGGGATCAGCACGGGCCCGTGTTCCGAACGGACGTCAGCGGCAAGCCCGTCCAGGTCCAGGATCTCGATGCGGCTGGATCGAACGGCGTCATCGCCGTGCCTACGGCAACCACCAGCCTGTTGCTCGAGAACGGCGTGACGGTCTCCTTCGATTCGACCGGCGCAAAGGGCTTCAAGGCAGGCGATTACTGGGTTTTCGTGGCACGGACCGCCGACGCCTCGGTCGAACTCCTCCATCGCGCACCCCCGCGGGGTATCCACCACCACTTCGCACGGCTAGCCATCTGGGATGTTGGCGCTGGAACCGTCACCGACTGCCGCCATCCCTGGCCTCCGGCGGCGGGGGAAGGGGTGGATTGCAGTTGCACCGCCTGCGTGACAGCGGCGTCGCATGCGAGCGGCCAGTTCACGATCCAAGACGCCGTGAATAAAGTCGCTCAGACCGGCGGCACCGTCTGTTTAGGGCCGGGTCAATATGCGCTTCGCGCGCCCGTCCAGCTGAACGGCGTGCGCGGGGTCCGCATCCGCGGACAAGGGGCCGCGACGACGATCGTTGCGGCCGGCAGTGTGTTCGCGGTCACGAACGGCGCGGCGATCGGCATTGAGAACATGGCCATCTTGTCACTCGGCCGGCAGCCGGCGATCACGGTGCAAACCGCGATAGGCCTCGTCCTCCGGCAACTCCTCATGGCCGTGATCGGCACGGCCGACAGCAACAGTTCAGGCATAGCGCTGCAGGGCATCGTCGCGGGCGCATCCATCGCCGATAACGCCGTATTCGCCTCGGTCGGCATCCTGGCCAACGATCCAACGGCGCCGCAGGAGGAAAACGCCAACCAGACTCCCTTTCTGGTCGCGGCCGCACTCGAGATCGAGGACAACGTTCTCTGGTGCCGTCGCCAGGCGATTGCGCTCGACGGCAGCGTGCTGCATCTCTTCGACACGCGAATCGTGGGTAACGATGTCGTCGCCTGTGCTCAGCAGGCAGTCAGTGCGACCGGTCTGGCCGCAGCCGGCGCAACAATAGCGGTTTGCCGCAACAATTTCTCCATTGCCGGTGACGGCGTACGCTGCGCAGTTGGGGGCGCATGGATCGACGAGAACAAGCTGGTCAACACGGCTGTTCCGAACCAGTCGACGGCCATCGCACTTGTCCCGGGGCTTGGCAAGAGTGGCCCGACGCAGTGCCAGATTCTTGCCAACCAGATCGCGGGATTTGGCTCCGCCGGCATGCTGGTCGGTGCACCGGTACGCGATTTGATCATCAAGCTCAACATCATCGAGAACTGCGGCAACGGCATCCTCTGCGCTGACAACGTTCGGGCCGATTCGATCTCGATCGAGAACAATCACTTGCGCAATATCGATTCAGGCCGCGAAGGGACGACCGGGATGGTTGTCGGAATCGGCGTTGTCCGGGCTGCTTCGGCGACCATAGCCGGTAACACGATCCGCCGGCTCGGTGTTGCCGCGGTGCAGTCGCAGCTCCGGGCCGGGATCTCGGGCGTCGGGGTCGACCGGGCGCGGATTTTGGGAAACGAAGTCAGCGATCTTGCGCCGCCGGGTGATTTCGTCGGTCGTGCAGCCGGTATTCTGCTTATGGCGCCGCTGGTCGATTTCGAGACGGTGCACAATCACGTGGAACGAGATGCGACGCCCAGCACGCAAAGGAGCAATGGAGACTGGGAAGCGCTTGCCGTGCTCGAGACGACCGGCGTCCTGCAGGCCGGCAAAATCGCCGTGATTCAAGTGGACGCGGGACGCAAGCTGGTTCTGGGAGCAGGCCGCCCCTTCCTGTCTCAGGCGGCAATCGATGCGAAGGCCCCCGGCGCGAAGGGCTCCATTCTGGGCAATGTTCTCGTCTCGCGCGGGGATTCTCCCGCCGTCCAGGTCACGGCGGCAGAGTGCCTGTTCAGCGACAATCGGGTCGACGCCCGTTTGAACCAGAAGATTGCGGTCGCGCTGGCGGCGCCGGTTGCGATCGTCAATGCCAACCGTGTCATTGGCAACGAGATGTCGATCCAGATTACCGGAGCGAACGCTAAGTCTGCGACGGTACTTGGCAACGTCACCACCGGCGCCATATCGCTTGGAGGTACCGGTCTTCCGGCGCCATGGGATGCTCTCAATGTTCGGGCGTGAACAGGACCAAGGAGGGATAGAGACATGGTGCGAACGCTCGTCGTAAAGCAGGCCACTGACCTGCAGTCGGTCGGCTCGATCCTTCTCGACGCCCGGTTCGGCGGTACGCAATCGGACGCAGCGATCGAGCGACTTAGAGAGCTCAATCCACACGTGGATCCGAAGAAGATCCCCGCCGGCACGGTGCTCTTCGTGCCGGATGTACCGGCGTTCAAAGCCTCCGCATCGTCTTCCCCGCAGGTCATCCCGCTGGCCGACTTCAGTACGGTCGTTTCAGGCGCACTGGACGATTTGGCGCAGGACTTGAAGACTGACGCTGCGGCTCGAGCGGCCGAGCGCTCGGACCTCGCATCGGTGTTGAAGAGCGCGCCCCTGAAGCGGGTCATCGGCGACGACAAGGACTTGGCGCAGCAAGTCGCAGATGCCCAGAAAGCCATCACTGCCGAGGAAAAGGACGACAAGCAAGCGCAAGAAGCCTTGGCGTCGATGAGCAAAGCGGCGTTGGCGACGCTCTCCCAAATCGCCAAGCTGATCGGCTGACCAAAGCGCACTGTTATCCTGCAGTGCCGTGCCGCCTAAGGAAGTGCCTGAGTGAAGCTGACCAGGATCGCGGCAAGGATATCCGGCCGGGAGGAACTCGACACCCGTGGCGCTAGATTTGCCGCCTGCTGCAATCTCCGGAGCATCTTGGCCGCAACGAGCGGCGAGACCTTCGCGACTCGGGCGATGTGCTGAGGGGAAACCCGGGCGTTGCCGCCTCGCGTGAGGTAGACGGCGACGAGCCACTTGCGCAGCGGAACAGAGGTGTCCTCGAAGAGGGTACGGTGCGTGGCAGAAAATCCGCTTTGACAGGCAAGGCACTTGAAGCGACCAGTGCGCAGGGAATTGCCGATGAGCCTCACGACACGCTTCGATCCACAGTACGGACAGACGGTGCCATTTGGCCATAGCACTTCTTCCAGATAGCGATGCGCGCTCCTCTCGTCGGCAAAAGCCGCGAAGGGCGAAATCTTCCCCAATGGTACCTCCACCACCGGATGTGTTTTTAGAGTCGCGGCGGTGCTCCAGTCACTGGATTTGGGTAACCCGTGCCTCAAGTGCCATCAAACTCGGGGGGTGCGGTCAGGGGCGGCAGCGCTGAAGTTTCACAAGGCTGCCGACGTCTTCTGCACATTCACATGAGCATGCCTGGCTGCAGGCCAGCGCGAAGACGAGCGCGAAGTCAGTAACCGTTCAGTGAACATCGGAGCAGCCGCGCGCGGAGACGCGACTCGGCCACTTTTGCCGATCCAGCGGCTGGAGGACAGAGCGGACTACTTGGGCAACTACCCGCGTCGCGGGAAACCCGTCCGACTCTTCCCACCAGCCGGACGGGCATACCCTCGATGGTGCTGACGAGGTGCATGCCCCTTCTCCGCTAGTCAATCTTTGCGCGGAGCCCCGGCATATCCATCACCAGCGCCGAGATGTTCAGTCCGATCGCCGGGGGAAAGCTATCGGCGAAAAATGACCATGCAGGACATGCGTCACCCACCATGATGGCGCTGTCGGTAGGGTAACTGAATGACTGCAGCCGGGGCGCCGAAGTCCGATTGCGACAATACCGTACTGCCTTATTTTTGCGACGTGCTTCCACCATCCCCGGAAGCACACCCTCGAAGCCCGCCGCCCCCTTCCCACACCCCGGCGGCGGGCTTCACCCGGGTGCACAGCCGGGTGCACAGGGAGCCCCGGCCGCTTCAGCGGAGGAGCAAAAGTGGGGTGATTCGAGAAGGTCCTGCGGCAGCAAGGCATTTCGTGCGAGCCAGTGCCGATTGATGCGCCGTCGAGCTTACGGACACAGGTTGTCTGCAGCAGTACGGATCAACCGGACTTCCCCGCGGGGCAAGCCTTCCCGGGTATCGGTCATGGGCAAGTTCATCCGCAAGCGCGCCCCAACCTCGCCACCTTGACCGCGGGAAAATGAGACCTGCGACGCGATTATGGACCGCCGGCTGGCGCAGTGCCGGGCTGGGCACGGTAGAGTCCGGCAGCAGTTTTCATCTCCAAAGCCACTTTGGGTCGCATTCGCTCCAATGCTGTCGGATCGTCGATTGGTAAACACGATTCTCGTGGAAATTGGGTCGGGAAAGGAAAGAACGGAGGTTGTGGTTCTCCAATAGCCTGCTGCGCTGGGTAGGTCACGATGGCTGCGGGAATTCCTTTTATTTGGGGGCGCTTGGTCTCACCGGCACTGGGGCTGGCGCGGTAGTGCATGCGGAAGGGGATCGATACCGTCCCGAAGAATGGCGACTTCGTGATCCTGGAGGATGACGGAATCGGTAAGTACGCGATCGCTCGCTGGTCGTCCGATGCGGCTGAGTGGGTGGACGAGGGCGGAACTCCCTGCGGATTGAACCCAACCCATTGGCAACCGTTCAATTCTGGCGGCTATATCTCCGAAGCGACCGACGAGCTAGGAGCTGCAAGCGCAAAGGCGGGACAGGCGCTTGTGCGCGCTCATCGTGCCGCTCTGCGCCACGTTCGATCTCCTCGCCCAGAACGGCCTCCGACGAGACGCTTCGCCGCTGTGAGGGCAAGCCTTTCCGGGGCGGGCGCGCGGATTCGGACGAGGCTGCAATCGTGGCGGACGACGCTGACCGCGGTCCAAGGGCGATCCCGCGTTCCCGTTGTCGTTGCGGGCCTGGGTATCGTCGCCTTGGTAGGCGGCTGGTCATACCGGGGTGAAATTGCCGATTTCTGCGACCGACTCTTCGTCTCTGTGACGGACAATGCCCTGACGCAGGCGAGGCAGGCGCTTCGTGAGCAAGAGGAAAAGATCAGGAAACTGGCCGGCGATCTTGCAGAATCGCGACGCCAGGTAGACGCGGGAACACGCTCGGCGGAAGGTGCTCAGCGAGATGAAGTCGACAGGCTTCGTGGTGAACTCGCGTCGGCAAAGCGCGACATCGAAACGCAGACGGCCCGAGCCCGCGCCGCCGATGACCGGGCCGCGAAGGCAAAAGAGGCGGGTGACCGCGTCATCGACGAGTTGCGGCAAGCGCTTCAGGCCGAGGTTGGCAAGGCCGAACAGCTTCGCGTCGAGCTCGCTGCGGCCGGGCGCGAGACGGAGGTGCAGGCAGCAAGTGCGCGCACCGCCAAGGAAGAGGCAGCAAAGGCAAAGGAGGCGAGTTCGCGCACTGCGGACGAACTGCGGCAGGCGTTGGGAGAGGAACGGGACAAGGTCGAGAAGCTTCGCGGTGAACTCGCGGCGGCGACGCGCGAGATAGAGACGCAAACGGCAAAGGCACGCGCGGCCGATGACGAGACCGCGAAGGCAAAGAAAGCGAGTGCCCGCGGCTCGGACGAGGTCGGACAAGCATTGCGTACGGAGCGCGCCAACGTCGAACGGCTTGTTGGCGAGCTTGCTTCGGCGAAGCGCGAGATTGAGACGCAAACGGCGAATCTAAGCACCGCCAATGAGGAGGCTGCGAAGACGAAGGCGGCAAATGCGCAGACCATCGACCAGCTGCAGCGGGCACTGCAGGACGAACGGGACAAGGCCCAGAAGCTGCGCGGCGAAGTTGACGCGATAGCCCAGGAGAAGGATGCGCAGGTGCGCGCCGCGAGCGACGAGCGCGCGCGAATGAAGGAGGCAAGCGCGCGCGCCGCTGAAGAAGGACGCCAGGCGCTGCAGGCGGAACAGGAAAAGGCGAAAAAGCTCGCGGGCGAACTCGATCGCGCAAAGTCCGAACTGGACGATCTGGCAAAAGCAAAGGCTTCAGCTGAGGTAGTGCAGAAGACTCAGCTTGAGGAATTGCGGCAGAAGCTAGAGCGAGAGGTAGCGGCCACGGCGACTGCTCGTGACGCGACCGAGGCCGAACGTGTTCGGCGGCAGCAGCTCGAGCAGCAACTGGCGTCGCGCCCGGAGAGCCAGACCGTTCACCGGACTGCGTCGGTTGAAAGTCCGACTCAAGTCGTCGGCCAAGCGACGCCCGTGGTGGCTACGGTCCCAGGTGGCGGGAAAACCCCGGCCGCGGCGCCCGGGGACAGGCCTTCAGGAACCATGGCAGCACGACCTGCGCCGCCGTCCGTGCAGGCCGACGCCGAAACGGTCCGCTTGCTGGCGCGTGCCAGCCTGCTTCTGGAGCAAGGCAATATCGCTGCAGCACGTAACATGCTCGATCGGGCGGCCGAGACCGGCAGCCCCGAAGCGGTCTTCGCACTGGCCGAAACGTACGATCCGGTCGTCCTGGCGGCGCGACAGACGTTCGGTACGCAAAGCGACGCCGGCAAAGCGCGAGAGCTTTACGAAAAGGCCCTGGCCGGCGGTATCGGCGAGGCCAGGGCCAGGCTGGATGCCTTGCGAAAATGAGCGGCTCGAGTAGTGACATGATCAGGAAGGCGGGAGCGCGTCGATGACCACTGGATTCGTCATACGCTTGTTCGGCGTGTTTGCTGCATTGGCCCCCATTCTTCTTGGGCTTCGACCCACCGCAGCGGATGCCCAGGACCAGCCCGCCCGCCGCGCGCCGACCTATGCACAGCAGCAGGACAAGGTGAACGCCTGGACGGTCGGTCTGGCGGCAGGCCGCATCGAAGGGGCGCCGCTGCGGCTGGCCGCCGAGATGGCGCGGGTGGTCGATGACGGAGACAACATGCACGTTCTGCCGATCGTCACGCGCGGTCCCGTCGAGAACCTGAACTCGCTCCTTTACTTGCGCGGAGTCGATCTGGCCATCATCAATTCCGACGTCCTGGACGAATACAAGGTCGAGTTTCCTGACATCGGTCAGCACGTGAGCTACCTGCTCAACCTGTTTCCGTCCGAGCTGCACGTCTTTGTCCGCCCTGAGATCCAGAGCCTGCAGGATCTCGCCGGCAAGAAGGTGAACTTCAACACCTTGGGCACTGCCGCCGCGTACTCCGGGCCGCTCATCTTCAGCAGGCTCGGCATCAACATCGACAAGACGTTCATCCCGCATCAGTTGGCGCTTCAGCAAATGCGCAAGGGCGAGAATGACATGGCCGCCGTCGTCTTTGTCACGACCAAGCCGGTCGGCGCTTTCCTGCGCAGCCAGTGGGAACCGGGATTCAAGTTCCTACCCGTACCCTATGAGGCGAAGTTCGAGGACTATTTCCTGCCGGCGGTCTTGCAGTCGAGTGATTATCCCGCGCTGATCAAGTCAGGGGAGCGCATCTCGACCATCGCCGTGCCCACCGTCCTCGTCTCGTATAAGTGGCCGGCCGGCACGAACCGCTATCTGCGGGTGGCGCGCTTCACCGAGCGACTGTTCGGCCAGGTCGCAAAATTGCAGGTCGCCGGCTTCGACCCCAACTGGAAGACGATCAATCTGGGCGCGACGGTGCCGGGCCTCACGCGCTTTCCTGCGGCTCAGGAGTGGCTGGATCGCGGGAGCCGTACGGCGCAGGAGAAGCGATGAGGATCGTTGCGGCCTGTTTGACTGTTCCGTTCGCGCTGGTGGGTGCTGCGGCGCTTGCCCAGGCGGCCGGTGACCCCTTGGATAAGCTGCGGGCCTGCTCGGCGCTCGCCTCAGCCGAGCGGACGGAGTGCCTGGACAAGCTCGCGCGCGAAATAGCGCCGTCCGATCGTCCGGCGGCAACTTCGACCGCTGCAGCCCCGGTGGCCACCGATAGGTGGGTGGTCAGCGAGACCACATCGCCTCTAGACTACTCTCCGGTCGTGATCGCCACCGCAGTGGCCACAAGCAACGTGAAGCTTTCGATCGCGTGCCGCAGTGGGAGCACCTCCCTGGTGGTCGACGCTCCGGCCTTCACGCCCGGCAACGATCCGCCCGTCGTGTCCTATGTCGTCAATGACGCTCAGCCGGTCGTCGTGGCGAGCAAGCCTGCTGCAGCGGGTATCGGCACTGCTGTCGCGGTCGATGTGGTTCACCTGCTGATGTCTCTGCCGGCGCAGGGCGAGATCGCCTTCCGTATCAACGGCCGCCAAGACCCACAGAGCCCTCGGATCGAAGGCCGCTACTCTCTCGCCGGTCTGAAAGCCTTGCGGGAAAAGCTGGCCGTCGCTTGCAAGTGGCAGTTCGACCCCGTCGCGGCGCGAAAGCAATGAATCGTCGCATGATTCAACGAAGATCGGAGAGAGCAATGACGAAGTTTGGGCTTGCTGTTCGGGCGACGGCCGTGTTGGCCGCGCTGTGCTTGGCGCCGGCACTGCCGGCGATTGCCCAGAGTACCCACTCGGCAGCAAAGGCAGTGACACCCTCGGCCGAGAAGAAGGCGCATCGCCTTATCCTGCAGGTGAATACCAATGACCCTGCTGCGATGAACCTTGCGCTGAACAACGCGGCCAACGTGGAGCAGTACTACACCAGCATCAGCGAACGGGTCGAAATCCAGGTCGTCACCTTCGGCCCGGGCCTCCATATGCTGCGTGAGGATACGTCGCCGGTAAAGGAGCGCATCAAGCAATTCGTCGAGACTTCGCCGTCGGTCTCCTTCATCGCCTGCGGCAACACGCGCGCGAACATGAGCAGGATCGAGAAGAAGGAAATCCCGCTCATCTCGGAGGCAACTGTCGTGAAGTCCGGCGTCGTGCGGGTGATGGAGCTGCAGGAACAGGGGTGGAGCTACGTCCGCCCATGACGGCGTCAGCGCGGCATCTGCTGTCCAGGTGTGCGGCCGGCCTCGTAACAGGAGCCGTGGCGGCGCTGCTTGTGTTTGTCCTGGTGGCCTTTGCTGCGGACGGCGGCCGTTCGGGCCTGTGGCCCGCACTCGCGGCCTTCTCGGCGACCTTCGCGTTCGTGATCGCCGGAAAAAACAAGCGGCGCGCATGGGGCCGGGGGTTCCTGGTCGACGGGATCCTCGCGGTACCGCTGCCGCTAACGATGGTCTTCCCGCGCGCCGAGCTCCTCGACGGGGATGACGACATCGTCGTCGCGAAGGGGGTCGCCGCGCTGATAGCGATAACGGCCTCCACGTTGATCGGCGGGATTTGCCTGATCGCTTCGCACCGTAGTTTTCACGGTCGGTAACGCGCGACGATCGGGGTGGGCATGGTCAGTCCGACCCGGAAACGCCGAACATTCGGATGTGTCGTGCAGTCATTGACGTGGCCTCACACCACCCACCGTCCGATGGGGCTGCGAAAGGCAGTGAGTCACTCTAGGGCGGTCTTGTTCGTGCTCTTTGTCGTGGCGCACCCTCTCGCTTTGGTCGTGATGAAGCTGGTATCGATCCACAGCCCTCGGCGACCGCCGCCGGAGCGCTTACAGCATCGATTGAGCACGACTCGACTGGGGTTTGACTGCCGAGGACTGGGATAGCGCCCGAGGCATTTGGTACGCTGTCGATATGGCCGAGCAAGCATCAACGCGTCAGTTTGGTATTGACCTTTCGCGCGAGATGCAGTCGCACGGGCTAGACCGCTTGGACCGAACAACGAACAATCCCCAAAACAACAATGTGGCCATCGGAGTCGGCCGCCTTTATGTTTCGGCCGTTTCCAAGCGTGTGTTGCTGGTGTGACCGGAGGCGTCGATCGACAGTTCCACTGTCGTGGAGGCCAGTGGGGGAGGCATGAGCATCGTCAATCGCAAGGGGCCGCACGAGAGCCCAGAACAGTTGCGCGAACTAGCGCGCCGCTCTCGTGTCATTGCTAGTGCCGTGCCTGAACCCGACAGGAGCCGAATCTTGAGCTATGCGAATGAACTCGAGCGCATGGCCAGCTCCTCGGCGAAGAACGTGATGCTGGCTGTGAAGGCCACGATGAAGACCTAGGCTGATGCTTGCAGTCCCGGGTTCACCAGCAAACGCGGCGAGCGTCGAATTGTCAGCCGTTCCCCAACCTGACCGCGGGTCTTCCGATTGCCGCAAGCACAATGGTCACGCGGCTGATCGACAGACGGCCAACACCCGTCACTCCGCGGCCATTGCACCTGACAGACCGCTTATCTGTTGATACTCGGGCTCATACCGGCACTGGTGACATCGCCGGCAGTCCCCCAGCCGATCCAGCGCGAGCCCACTTCGTTGTAGTACTTCTCCTCGTCGTAGTATTCGACCGGCAATCCCAGAGTGCGCGCGGTCAGGCGGCCGATGCCGGACAGCACGCCGT